>CAWUVN010000001.1:0-37012 GCA_963925995.1 uncultured Pseudomonadales bacterium
CGAATCGCGACCGTTCTTAGTACTACCACCAGCTTTCTTGTGAGCCATTGCTATATCCTCTTAGAATTATCCAGCGTTGATGCTAGTAATCTTAACTTCTGTATACCACTGTCTGTGGCCCTGTTGGGTGCGCGAGTGCTTACGACGACGGAATTTAATGATATTCACTTTGTCGCCACGACCGTGAGAAATAATCTCAGCAGTCACTTTACTGCCCTCTACATGAGGTGCACCAATCTTGACTTCAGCACCTTCGCCAACCATCAAGACTTCTTCAAAATCGATATTATCACCAGTCGCTATATCAAGCTTCTCCAGTAGTAAGGTCTCACCCTCAACAACTCGATGCTGCTTTCCGCCACTTTTGATTACTGCGTACATGTTCTGCTCCAATTTATGGTGGCCACACGGTACGTAGAGGCCAAATTCCGTCGCTTCTTATTCTGGAGCCAATAGCCCCTGCGAGAGGGCGGCAATTCTAATGGAACACCCCCCTGTTATCAAGTGTTTAAACAGGGAAAATACAAGGAATGTTAAAGCGCCAGTTAAGCTTGCCCCTAAAGCCAAATCAGCGAGGCGTTGCGACCGGTTTTTGATTCGCGCCGGTAAGAGTAAAAGCGCTGCTGATCTGTGTATGTGCAGTAGTTTCCGCCGTAGATATGAGTCACTCCACAGGCGATCAATTCCGCCCGTGCCAGAGCATATAAATCTGCACGGTATTTACCGGCAATGCCAGTAACTGGGGTAAAGGCTTTGTTCACCGCCTGCTTATGGTCTTTATTTTGCACGGTTTGTAAAAATGCCTGCAGCACCTCAGCGCCCACTTCAAAAACCTGCGGACCAATGGCTGGCCCCAGATAGGCCATGAGTTGCTCTGGAGAACCTTTAAAGGTGGCGACGGTTTTTCTCAGTATGCCGGCACAGAGCCCGCGCCAACCGGCATGGGCGGCGGCAACCTGGGTTGCAGATTGATTGCAGAAGAGTACTGGCAGGCAATCAGCGGTTAGAATGGCACAGACTGTGCCTGGTTTATCGCTGTAACTGCCATCGGCTGTGATTGCCTGCTTTGAATAAGGAATATAAACCAAATCAGTGCCGTGACATTGATCCAGCCACAGCGGCTGAGTTGGCAGCGCGAGTGTTTCAACTAAATTATTGCGGTTGCTCTGCACATCGGCTTGGCAGTCTTCAACGTGCATAGCGAGATTATTCGAATCAAATGGCGCACTGCTACAGCCACCGCTGCGCAGGGTGATGGCAGATTTAACCCCTGCTGGCACGGGCCAATCGGGGATAAGAAAATGATCGGCCATTTGGATTGCCACCTTTAGTGTCCCTCTACTCTTCTCTAAGAGCCATCAATAAATTCTGCATATCGTCGGGCAGCTCTGCGCTCCAACTGACAAACTCACCGGTATGCGGATGCACCAACCCCAACTCCCGAGCGTGGAGTGCCTGACGGCCAAAGCTGTGAAGGGTCTCTCGAAGCTGATCGGAGACACCTTTATGGATACGGAAGCGACCGCCATAGACGTCGTCGCCAACAATCGGATATTTGATACTGGCCATATGCACGCGGATTTGATGAGTGCGGCCAGTTTCCAACTTAAGGCGAATATAGGTATGCCCTTCAAAGCGTTCGAGAACCTTATAGTGGGTGCGCGCTTCTTTGCCATCTCTGACAACGGCCATCTTTACTCGCTGCTTCGGATGTCGGCCAATCGGTTGGTCGACACAGCCGCCGCCGGTCATCACACCGCTAACAACAGCTTCGTACTCGCGGCTAACGGTTCGCGCCTGCAGCTGGCCAACCAGATCTGTGTGGGCGATCAGGGTTTTAGCCACAACCATTAGGCCAGTGGTGTCTTTATCCAGACGGTGAACTATGCCGGCTCGCGGTACCGATGCAAGCTGCGGAAAGTGAAACAGCAGGGCATTGAGCAATGTGCCATCGCGATTGCCGGCCGCCGGGTGGACAACAAAGTTGGTCGGTTTATTGATAACAATAATATGCTCATCTTCGAAGACTATGTCGAGGGGGATATCTTCAGGCTGCCAATCACCCTCGGCTTTTAATTGCGCTGAAATGGATAGGGCTTCACCACCGAGCAATTTCCTCTTGGGCGGCAGCTGCTGACCATTCACCCGCAACTCACCGGACTTGATCCACTGCTGGAGCCTTGAGCGAGAGAATTCCGGGAACTGTTCGGCGGCGATTTGATCGAGCCTGCGCCCACAATCTTCAGCCGCGACGGTGGCGGTTTTTTCAATAAGGTCAATAAAATCAGTCAAACTTGCTGTTCCTAAACTAAAATATTTTTAATCTGAATGCCGTTATAGGCAAAAAAATGCTGTCATAAATGCCAACATTATAATGTCGCTCTGTTAAGTCGAGCTAATAAGCCACTTTACATGAGTGTTGAAATTAACCGCACAGATTGGTTTAAAGCAGGCTGTGTGGTTAAATGCACGATTAAATCGACTATTGAGTCGACCGCATCTCAAGCTGGGAATACTACATGAAAAACGCGTCAATTATTTTGCTGTTATTGAGTTTATCTCTTACTACTGGTTGCTCATGGTTGGGATCGAGTGATGAGGAGCCAACTGAAGAAGCCACCGAAGATTTTACCGAGAGGGATTTCTTCGAGAAAATTCAGGGCAGCCTTAACTCCGGCAACTGGACACTGGCAATCAGTAATCTGCAACTGCTCGAGTCACAGTTCCCGTTTGGCAAATATGCCGAGCAGGCTCAATTAGAACTTATCTATGCTCATTACAGATCGGCTGATTACGAATCGAGTATTGCCTCTGCAGATCGTTTTATCCGCCTGCACCCCCAGCATCCCAATGTTGACTACGCCTTTTATATGAAAGGCCTGTCTGAAATATCTCAGGCCTCAGGGTTTTTTGATAGCTTTTTACCCACCGATAATTCACAGCGCGATATTGGCTCGGCACGCAACGCCTTTGCAACACTCTCTGAATTCTTGACCCGCTTCCCGAAAAGCCCCTACGCGGCAGATTCAAAAAAGCGCCTGATCAACCTGCGCAACCAACTGGCGCGCGCTGAAGTTCATGTGGCCAATTACTACTTCTCGCGCAAAGCTTATTTGGCGGCAGCTAACCGCGGTCGTTTTGTCGTAGAGAATTTCCAGCAAACTCCGGCTGTGCCAGATGGTCTGGCGGTTATGGCCCAGGGTTACAAAATGCTCGGCATGCAGGAACTCTCTGACAATGCGGTACAGGTACTGGCAGCAAACTATCCTGAGCACCCCTCGCTCGATAAGGACGGCGTGTTTGATTTTGATAAGCGCCTGTTAGGCCATGAAAACTCGTTTATGGGTAAGATTACCCTCGGCTTGGTTGATCGGGTTCAACCACCAGCATTTGATACCCGAGCGATTTTCAATAAATCCATTCGCGATGCAGAGCTGATTGCCGATGATAGCGAAGAAGCAAAGGAATCTCGCTCTATTTGGAGCTGGCTTAGCTTTGGGCTGATGGACTAAAGAACTAAGGGACTAAGGGACTAAGGGACTAATCGACTAGACTAATCCAATAGAGACTGGTTACAACCTCCATGAATAAAGCAGAAATTATTAAAGAGATGCGCGTGCTCAGTGAAATAGACGCGCATTTTGAGATCGACCGCCGCACCACTTTTATCAAAAACCAACTGCTCGCCTCCGGCTGTAAAACTCTGGTGCTGGGCATTAGCGGTGGTGTTGACTCCTCAGCCTGTGGCCGCCTTGCGCAGCTTTCCGTAGAGCAATTGAACGCCGAACAGGGTTGTAGTGACTATCAGTTTGTTGCCGTCCGCCTTCCCTATGGTGTGCAGATGGATGAGGAGGATGCACAGGTTGCCCTGGCATTTATTCAGCCGAGCCGCAGCCTGACCGTCAATATCAAACCCGGTGCCGATGCCATTCACGCAAATGTCTGCGCAACCCTGGCGGAAAATAAACTGCATACGCTCCACGACGAAGCGACAGATTTCGCCAAGGGCAATGTTAAGGCCCGTGCACGAATGGTCTCTCAATATGAAATTGCCGGCATTTTGGGCGGTTTGGTTTTGGGTACAGATCATTCGGCAGAAAACATCACAGGCTTCTATACTAAGTTTGGTGACGGTGCCTGTGACCTGGCACCGCTGTTTGGTTTAAGCAAGCGTCAGGTTCGATTACTGGCTAAGACCATGGGTGCTCCGGAAACGCTGGTAGAAAAAACACCCACTGCGGATCTTGAGTGCCTGATGCCGCAAAAGACTGATGAGTCTGTACTCGGCCTCAGTTACGATGATATTGATGATTTTCTTGAGAATAAACCGGTGAGCAAGACGGCTGAAGAACGGCTGATTGCGATCTACACAAAGACTCAACACAAGCGTTTGCCGATAGCGACTATTTACGACTAGGGCCTAACTAGGGTCTGGCTAACCGCTAACGCCCTGTTAAGAGCTAAACTCCAATTTGGATGGAGAAGACTTTGAATGGAGATTTTAGCATGCAGCTGGCCAACCTCGACGACCACTTCCCCTTATCATCACCATCACCCCCAAGACTGTTGCGACTCTATGCCAGTTACCGGCTATTTCTATCCTGCCTGCTCTTATGGCTAGTGCAGTTTGACTTTGCCCCCACCTATCTAGGCAGTGATAACCCCTCGCTCTTCTCGCTGACCGCCTCTGCTTATATAGGCATAAACCTGATCAGTCTACCGCTGTTTTATCTAAAGCGCTGGCAACCGAGTGAGACAGCACTGTTTGCCATGGTGCTGATCGATATTATCGCTATCAATCTAATGACCCATGCTTCCGGTGGCTTGGCCGGCTCTGTGGGTTATCTGCTGATGGTAACTGTGGCTGCATCTGCGACGTTTTTGCGTACCCTGCTGGCCCTGTCTATGGTGGCTATCGCCAGCTTTATTCCGGTCTCGGTCAGTCTCTCGGAATTTTTACTCAGCAGTGGCGATGAGTCCGGGGTTGTTCGCAGTGGTATTTTCGGCATTTTACTATTTGCTACCGCACTTATTTTTATCTTTCTCACTAAGCGCCTCACCACCGTCCAGGAACTGGCGAAAACCGAGGCTCAGGCTGCGACAAGGCTTCAGCAACTGAATGATCTAGTGATCAATAAGATGCTTACCGGTATTGTTGTTTTTGATCGCGCATTTCGTATCGAACAGCTCAATGAGCGCGCCTCTCTTTTGCTTGGCTCAGTCGATGGCCAGAAGTTACTCGCCCGCGATGACTCACTGACCCAACTACCGACCCTGATCAACTACTACCGAAACTGGGTGGCCAATCCCCATAGACAGCTACCCACCTACCAGGCACCCAGCTCCGATATTCCATTGCAGATCAGCTTTAGTGAAATTATTGGCGACAACATTGACGACAACATTGGCGACAACATTCGGGATACCATTATGTTTATCGAGGATGCCCGCACCCTGTCGCAACATGCCCAACAGTTAAAGAACAGTTCACTGGGACAGCTGACGTCGAGCATTGCCCACGAGGTGCGCAATCCTTTGGGTGCTATCAGTCACGCTGCGCAACTGCTCAATGAATCCCAGCTACAAGAACAGGATCAAAAGCTGGTCGATGTGGTGCTAAGGCATAGCACCAGGGTCGACAAACTAGTGCGGGATATATTGCAGCTGTCGCGCCAGAAGACCCCGCAGATTGAGATCAGCAATATCTATGAAAATTGCCTGCTGAGTAAAACTCATCTCGAGGAGAGCAAACAGTTCGACAATCCCTGTATTGAGATCGACCATTCTGCACAGTCTGTCTCTGCGCCCTTTGATAGCAGTCAGCTGCAACAGGTACTGACCAACTTGCTTGAAAATGCTCTGCGCCATTCGGAGTTGCAGACCGGCGCGCCATGGGCGGCGATTAAATTTGATTACCAGCAGGATATGGATCTGGCGATGCTGAAAATTTACGACCGCGGGTCGGGGGTTAGCAGTGAGAATAGAAATAAAATTTTCGAGCCTTTTTTTACCACTGAAAATCAGGGCACTGGTCTCGGCCTGTACATTGCCCGGGAACTTTGTGAAATCAACTTCGCTACACTAAGCTATGTATACAGGGGCCCGTCGGAGCACTATTTTCAAATAGTATTTTCCGACCCGGCCAAGCAACTGCCAAGGAATGCAGCTAATGAAAAAAACCGTTCTGATCATTGATGACGAACTGGATTTGCGCGAATTACTTAAGCTGACACTTGCGAAGATGGGTATAGATTCGACGGCTGTAGAAACCGTAAAAGAAGCTAAAACAGCATTGCAAGAACACCACTTTGATCTCTGCTTAACCGATATGCGGCTGCCCGACGGCAATGGCCTCGAGCTGGTAGACTACACACAGAAAAACTACCCGCAGCTGCCTATCGCGGTACTGACTGCCTACGGCAATGTGGATCTGGCGGTGGATGCCCTAAAGCTTGGGGCTTTTGATTTCCTCTCTAAACCGGTCGAACTTTCACGGCTACGTGCACTGATTACTAACGCCTTAAGCCTATCCCCTCAAACCCAGGCAACAGCCACTGTTGATACACCTCTTCTGCTCGGCGATTCCAAACTGATAAGCGATATTCGTCAACAGATCAGTAAGGTGGCTCGCAGCCAAGCGCCAATGTTTATCAGTGGTGAATCAGGTACGGGTAAAGAGCTAGCGGCACGATCTATTCACCGACAGAGCTCAAGAGCAGCAAAGCCTTTTGTACCGGTTAACTGTGGCGCTATCCCCGGCAACCTTATGGAATCAGAATTTTTTGGTCATCGCAAAGGCAGTTTTACCGGTGCTTTTGAAGACAAGAAAGGACTGTTTCAGGCGGCCAATGGCGGAACGCTATTTCTCGATGAAGTGGCCGATCTTCCCCTGGATATGCAGGTTAAATTACTTCGCGCCATTCAGGAAAAACGTATTCGGCCGGTCGGCTCAGAGAGTGAAGTTGATGTTGATGTGCGGCTGATAAGTGCCACCCACAAGAATCTTCAAGAGGAAGTGAATCGCGGCGCCTTTCGTAGCGATCTGTTTTACCGACTCAATGTGATTGATATCCATATGCCCAGTCTTCGCCAACGGCCGGAAGATATTCAGCCATTGGCAGAGCATATACTCGGCCAGTTCAACGCAAAAAATACACCGATCAGTCTCAAGCCTGGCGCTTTGAATGCGCTGCTCAATTACCGCTTCCCTGGAAATGTCAGGGAACTGGAAAATATTCTTGAGCGGGCCTGCACACTTTGTGAAAAAAACCGCATTGAGCTGGAGGATTTAAAGTTATATCCAGATGGTTCTATCCCCCATACCCTGCACGCCGAAAAAGCCCATCGATCAAACCAAACGGAGCGATCAGATACTCGCATTCCGATCAGCTCGTTGGATGATCATCTTGAGGAAATTGAAAAAGAAATTCTTATCGAGACTCTTGAACAGGCGCGCTGGAATAAAACCGAAGCGGCAAAAAAGCTTGGCATAAGCTTCCGCTCAATTCGCTACCGTCTGGAAAAGCTTGGGCTTAATGACGAGTAACCGTTAGTGTCGATTTAAAGGCTATTTATTACGAGCTAGTCTCGTTCGTTATACCACCAGACTTTACGGCGTACACCCAATGGATCACCTTGAGTATCTTCGGCGTGAAAGCCAAACATTATTCCACTGACTGCTTTCTCTTCTATGATGCAATTTCCGTCGCTATCACAGCTTTCAGCTTCTATGATTACCGTGAAACCTACCGGTGGTGGAAGAAACCCGCCGCCCTCAACCTCTACATAGTTTTTATCACCTTCTGCAGTGCCTGCTACTGTAAACGGATTAATTTTATAGATTCGCGCTTCGCCAAGGTCACTACAGGCACTATTAATGCCAGGAACATTGGTGGCAAATGTTGTAGTTTCATTAGCGGTTAACGCCGATGTAACAACTTTCTCTCCGCTCTCAAAAGTCAGATACCAGCCTTTTAAAAATTTACTGTTAGCCACTATATCCTGATCGGGATCAAACTCTAGAGTGCCTCCAGCCAGAGTATCGGCTGCAGCCAGATCGCTGAGCTGTAAAGTTCCTGTCGCCGTCGAAACACCAGCTTGATCGTAGTCGCGATAAAACAGCATATAATTCTGAACGGAGATATCTACAGGTTTTTCACGGTCACCGGAACCAATAATAACCATGTCATAGCTACCATCAGGGCTTTCAACCACATCTGGCGCATTGAGGAATCGCTGAGTTGCAGTGGAAGAGAATTTAAATAGCCGAGTCGCTTTCCAGTCAACAAGAGTCGAGCTACCAATATCGAGCCGCCATAGTTGCCCGCCCGTATCACCAAAATAAACCCGATCTGAATAGCCATTGCCATCTCGGTCTACTACCGCTAAATCCGATGGCACACTGTAGCTCATTGCTGATTCTGTAAGCACTGTGCCCGAGGGGCTGGAAACTGTTGCGGAGGTCACCTGCCAGATATCTGCCCCGGTCTCAGCGTCGATAACCATAACCCCACGACCCTGGCTTCGCGATGCAACGCCCCCATCATCAACATCCGGGTCATAACCCAAACCCATCATAAGAACGACTTTATCAGTCGTACCCACTTTTACCTTGGTAATAGTCGGTTTCGACCAGGTCTGGCCCATTTCGCTAAAGCCGTTGTCTGTGGAGCTTTTCCTCCACTTAACAGTCGGGACTAGCGGATTGCTAACATCCAGCGCATAAATTAAGTCACCACCGCGGCGCGCGGTTAGATAAATAATCGCCTTGCTTACCTCGTTACTACTGTCGTAGACAACATAGCTACCCACAGCGCCATCAAAGAAGTAAGGCTTGTTATCAAAACTGCCGGTCAGGGTTGTGTTGTCGTAGAGTACTTTAAGCTGTTTAAACTGTTCCGGGGCGGTAAATGCCCAGACCTCTTCACCGTCTTTTGAGCCGCTGTTTTCAGTCTTCTCGATGACATCACCTTTTACCGCGTGAAACATACCGTCATTGGAGCCATAAAAAACATAGGGTCCCACATTGCCACCATAATTAATTACCACTGGCTGTGAATGAATAACATCACCATGCACATTGGGGCGAATATCCGTGGTATCAGTAGGGTCATCATTATCTGCATCTTCCAAGTCGATACCCTTTGACCAGTTGATGATTTTGTTCATCTCGGTGGCATCGGCGGCATCAAATGCACCCGGACTGAGATTGGAATTGGAGGTAGCAAAATTCTCCAAGCTGCTACAGGCTCCTGTACAGGTATGAACAGTACGGCCAGTGCCAACATATTCTCGCAGCCCCTGAGCTACACCACCACGCTCAACTTCTTTACCGTCGGGATTATCACTGGGGCTGGCTGCCACCGAGCCTCGTTTTACCGACAGGGTGGGAATATTTTCCCAGTAGGTACTAGTAGCAGTCCAAAAACTGCGCGCATCGGTTTCAATAAAGCCAGTGCCTGTGTCCTCGGCGGGGGCACCGTCGCCATCCACCAATATTGGCTTCCCGGTAATAGAATCTAAACCAATTTGATAGAGTTTAAGATTGCCGGCCCAGCGAGGTTTCTGTGAGGGTCTAAAGATCCCCATATAAATCTGGTTTTCATTGGTGCCTTTTATATTGACTGATACCGGTAAACTCACCGCGGCAAAAACACTGTTCTTTTCTAAAATATCGTCAATCACATCGCTTAGGGCGGCGGCTAATGCATCGGCATCCGAAGCAATTAGGTAGTCTCCACCACCCACACCAGCGGATGCGTTGTACATTAGTGCATGCTTTGAAGCATCTGGTTTGGTTAGTCCAAATTCTTTTTTATAGTCTTCAGCATCGGTCAGAGGGTCGTATTGCTCACCCGCACTATTAAGTGCTTCAAATACATCAATGGCGTAAACCGAGACATTTTGTTTGCCGTCTTCTTGATCATTGATATCATTGGTATTCAGATAACGGGCGTATTCATCCAGCCAGCTCGCCTCTTCACCGGTGTGAAATCCTGTGGACAATGGATCACCGGAAAAAACTCCACCAAGGGCATTGAGTTTGGATTCTGCAACATTATTTTCGCCGCTATCCGGGCCGCCGTTGGAAATAAATAAAATGTAATTGTTGGCACAGGCCAACTCATCAATTGGGCTTATATAGCTATCGCCATTAAAGGCTGCCGGGTCGTAGCCATCAACAACATCATTCTGAGAACCATCCTGCTGACCCGCCTGATAGGGCTTGCCGGCAAACCACAGATAGGCTTCATTAAAGGCCAGCGCCATAGGGGCGTTATTGGTTTTGGGCAGATTTTCCGAGCCATAAAAAAGCGTTTCATCAAAGCCCGAAGAACCCCATTCGGAGCTTAGTTGTGCATTACAGGCAGCCTCTCTCGCATCGGCACCACTACCCTTAAAAGCATCTTCATTACAGTAGAGTCGCGCCTTGATCGTATCTATAGCACTGGAACTTGCCGACTCAATTTTAAGGAATGCCTGAATGGCTTTACCCCCTTTAGGGGAGTTGCCACTTGAGTAAACCAATATGCCAATATTAATGCCGACAAAGTCGGGGTTATCAACAAATCGTTGCTTCATGCCATCGAGAAATTTAAACAGTGCTTCATGCATAATCTGCTGTTTGGTAACCCCGCTGGAGTTGCTGTTCCAGTTGGCGGAATTATCCAGCACAAACAGCACATTGGGTGCCTCAACATTCTCAGAATTGGTGCGAAAAATATCTATATCCGCTGAGTTTAAACTGGGTGATAAGACGGCCAGCACAGCAGCGACCAGCACCGTTAATGGTTGTAACCCTGATAATTTCATAGCTAGCCTCCTGGCAGATTAGAGCGGGCAGTAACCTGCTAAATATCTAAACTTAAATCCTTCGACAAAGGTCGATGATGCGCCGGAGGTACTATCAGTCACACTGACATTTGCCTCCCAGTAATAATCCGGATGACAGGGTGCAGAGCTGCCCTCGACCAGCGAACAACCGCTCGGTGTCGCCTGCAACAAACATTGCAGGCTGTTTACCGCAATCGTCATGCCATTGCTGACATCGGTTGGAAATGAAAGCGTAAAATCACCATTGCCATCCAGATAGGCGCTGTTATTAGCAAAGTAATCAATATCACTGAGCAGATAGTTAATGGCATTTTCTGCCACCTGCTCGGTTTCCTGTTGGCGCTGCTGACTCTGCACCAGCTGCAAATTAATATTGGTAGAGCTGATTGTGGCAACACCGAGCGTGGTAAGCACCAACAGCATCAATAGTGCTACAACTAATACTGCGCCCCTCTGCGATCGCGGTTCTCTAGTGGCTCTATTCATAAGCTTCTTATTCATAGCCCTGCCCTCTTGATACTGACATTGGTCAGCCTTGCCACCGAACTAAACAAACGGCGCTTTTTACTGTCGGCAAAGGTGACTCCGGCTTTATCTGCATAGCTGTAGGTTTTGGCATCGTTTAAGCCCGGGGCTGGGTTGGTGCTGCTTAAGACGAGGAATATTTTTACTGAAACCACGTCCTCCCATTCCTCAGCGCTGGCAGGGAGCTCAACAAAGGCAGCATTACCGCCATCAGCATTGGGGATACCATCACCTGAACGGTCAATGCCATAGACCAGCTGAAAATCATCGACACCTTCGACCATTGGTTCAGGGGTATAGGCACCGTTAACCAGCCTTAGGCGTTTAAAAACATTGGCGTCGTCAACATAATAAATATCCTGGTGGTACTCGCGAATCGGGGCGAGCGTAAGGCCATCTTTTTCCAATAGAGTAAAATTTGAATTGTTAGTTCCGGTATCCAGCACCATGGCGTTTATGGTTGCCTGAAAATAGTGTTGATTGGCATCCAGACCAGTAGTGCTGGTGACAAAGTCTGTATTTGCGCGACGAATTAACAGGGCATCGGAGCCGGTTAATAAAGTATCGCCATTACAGGTTGTGGCACCGGCTGCTACACCATCCAGACCAGACAGTGGGAAGCTCATACCATTGATCAAATCTGCGGATGCAAGGTCGACGCATTCATCAGGCTGGGCGACAGCGCCGCTGCTGTAGTTTTCCAGGCGTCCATAAAACCCTGCTAGGCGGATTTCGTTCTTTAATAGTTGGCTGAGATAGCGTCCGTTTTCAACCGTTTCACTGGTCAACTCAACTTCTCGAGCCGTGCGTGTGGAGGTCAATGTGACATCGAGGATCGCCCAGGAGAGGAGAATACCCAGCGCGACGGCGATTAAAAGTTCGACCATTGAAAAGCCCGACTGGTATTTTTTGTGCAGGGGATAAGTACGCATAATTAGCTTCCCAGTGTTGGGGTTTGCAATTGATAGGTCACGGCACGACGCAATTTACTGGTAGAACCGCCATAACTTGTGCTGCCACAGTTTGTGCTGGTCGGCGCGACCGTCTCTACCAAGCCCTGCCAGACCACTGAAACTGTATAGGTTTCATTAACATTGTCGTAAACAATGCAGCCACGGGCGTTTAACAGCCCACCGACATTGTTGCCTGCAACGACTTCGCCGCTGCCTTTAAGTAAATCGCTCCATTCATTGACCGCTGCAACCACCTGCGCTTGGGTGCCTGTGGTGCCGTAACTTGAACAGCTGTAGGAACCGGAATAGCCGCTGCCAACTTCAACTCCGGCGAGACCATAGCAACCCTGAGCAGCTGGATTAGCTCTAATCTGGTCAGTCATATAGTCGATAAGATTGAGAGCATAGACACGCTGGTAAACTTCTAGCTGGGCTTTTTGCGCGCGGTTTTGCAATGAGGCATAACCGAGCAGGCCGACCGAAAAAACTAGCAGGGTGATCAGCACTTCAATAATGCTAAAGCCTCTCGTTTTAGCTCTCGTTTTAGCTCTTGAGCGGAGATTAGTCATACCAGGTCGCATTTTTTTGCCCCAGATGATTGACCGTGAGTGTGTCGCTACCTTGCTGTATGGTTCCCGCTCTGGGTGCCGCCTGAAGGGTAAAGGTCGGTGGTGAGGCGGTGTTATCGACGCCGGTAATAGTGACTGTATAGTTATCGCTAATCGCCGTTTCGGGGCTAGTGCCCAATGCTGCGAGGGTTGTTGAATAACTGCGGTTGTCGAGTATAAATTGATGCTGCAGGCTGGTGACTTCGAGCAGGTATTGTTGCGCGGCGGCGCGGTTGGTACGCACTACATGTTGCTGGTAACTGGGATAGGCAACCGCGGCCAGAATGGCGACGATTACAATAACAATCATTAATTCCAGTAGTGAAAATCCTGCGGCTTGCTTGTGGCTCATCATGGCCTCGCTCTTTGAAATCCATTTTTGGCTTTTAAGCCATTTATAAAGCTACTCTAACCAACTGAGCCGAAAAATAAACGATCAGCCGACTAACGTTATGAAAATTCAGATTAACGTTATTTTTAGCTGCTATGACATTCAATTTTCGCACCGCCATCGTCGTCATAACCATCAGCATCTGTGTCACTGGATAGACGAATGCGACCGCTGCGAAAAATAATCACTCTTCGACCGTAGTCAAAGCTTTCATTTTGAGAGCAAACTTCATAGTTACCCAATTCCATTGCCTCACCGCTGCCTGAAAATCTAATATAGTTAACCCCAAAAGAAGCCGATAACTCAATCTCAACAGCGTTGATATCAATATCTCGCTGTAGGGATTCACCGGCACTAAAACTGTTATCCAGATTGTCATCACGAAAAACTAATAGGCGCACACCATCTTCTTTAACACAGGCATCCAGTGCATTCACCGTACAAACCTTCCATATCTGATGCTGTGATACAGCGAGACCTCGTGCCAATTCAAGGGCACTGCGAACCTGTACTGTCTTTTGACTGACAGCGCGCTTTTGAGTGAAATTAGTAAATGAGGGGGTGGCAATCGTTAGCAGGATTGCCGCTATGGCAAGGGTGATAATTAATTCTAAAAGCGTAAACGCACGCGTGTTGGCATACCGGTTCATCCCTGGACTCCTGTCGTTTTTTTAAGTGCTTTTATAAGCATAGCACTTAAAAAACAGAATCTATTTTTTAGGGTAACGCGGTATCTAAATTAACTTGTAACTTGAGAACTATCTCCGCAACGCTGATGATTTCAGCGCTGCGGAGATAGATGAGTTCTAAAGATTATTTTCTATAGGAGATATTTCTAACTTCGATGGTTTTTCCATCAAAAGCAGAGGCGCCCATAAAATAGATCAGCGATGTCATATCGGTGAGATCGGCACCTTTATTAAAGGCAGATACCGGAATCTCATGGGTTACCCAGGACGATGTAATTGAGCGGCTTTGGGTTGGCCCAAACTTCACAAAATTATTAACCTGTGGTCTTGAACTATTACCCCAGAGACCTGACTGAAATCCTATATCGAAGGTTGAAGTTGTATCACCTTTGATATCAAAGACTATTATTCCATCGGCAAAACCTGAAAGGTTTTCTCCGCTAGAGGCTTCGATTTCCAACGCAGCGCCCCACCATTCACCAGTTCCTGTGGTAACGGTTACAACGCCGTCGGCAAAATTCAACTCGGAAGTGCCTTCCCAGGGGTTAACTAGCAATGTGCTGCTGGGGTAGGTAATGCTATTGGAACCACTGGGAACCAGAGAGCTATCGTCAACCACATAGATTGATTCGGTGACCAATTCACCGGCTGTGCGGTTGTCATTCACATTTGAAGTAGAACCGTTGCCACCGGAAGTGTCCATCGGCGGAGCATAGACAGCATTGAGAAGCGCCTGCTCATCACCACTGTAGGTTTTGGTAATTGCAGAACCGCCACGGGTCAAGCCGTCAAACACACCGTTATCAACCATATCCCAGAGAGCGTATTTCGCCTCACCATCAACAGTGAAGAGACCAAAGTGGTTTTCCGAGCCCTGGCTATTGGATGAATCTTTCCAGGGTTCATTAAAGGCTTCAAAATAGAACATGGAGACGCCATTTTGATTGGTCCACTCGCGCATATGGTCGAAGTAGAGTTTCTCTTTGTATTCGTCCGCTGCGTTAGATCCAGGATTGCCATACTGCCAGTTGGCTATAGTAGACCAGCCAGTTTCGCCGATATGAATAGGCTTGCTATCCAACGATTTGCTATCGATATAGTTCTTCGTGGCCTGGTACTGGGAAATCGCATAGTTCTTAGCGCGCAGCATTGCAGCTTCAGTTTTTGCCTGATCACTGAGATTTTCTTCATCGGCAGGTACATGCCAGAAAACCGGATTGTAATGAGTGTCGTGGAATGGGTAGGTATGCAGTGAGACAAAGTCCACAGCATTGATCAGCGCATTGAGATCGACATTGTGGTATTCACCACCGCCGCCGCCCCATGAGGCGAAGTTATCTGAACTGGTGATCCAGGTATCAGCCGGGATACCACCATTGGCCTTAAGGTCCTGCAGAGAGTTAACATGATTGAGAATGATTTTCGGTACAACATAATAACTGGTCGCCCACTGAACCATCGCCTCATTACCTACCGCAAGAAACTTAACAATATCCGGATAGTCATTGACCAGATCAATCGCGGTATCTATTTCTCTGGTGTTATTGACCAGATCTTCCTGAGTATGGTCCGGGGAGCTTGTCCATGCATCCTTACAGCTAATCCAGATGCCCAACATCACATACATTTCAAAGCTTGGGTCGGCCTGCTTGATTTCGCTGATAGCTTGCAGAGTGTTAGCTGCGAAAGGATAGCCGGAGGTGTTGTAGGTTCGTAGAACTCTAATACCCATGGCCGACATAATTTGCAGGTCTTCTTTGATATCAGCAATGCTCGGGCCATTTGAGCGGCTGGTTGATCTGTAGCCACCATAGGAGATGGCCTGGAACTGGGGGTTGCCGAGAATTTCTGCAGGGCTTCGGTCCACAGCTACACCACCGTCTGTTGAACCATCGCTGGAACCACCATCTGAGCTACCATCGGTAGTTCCGCCATCGGTAGTTCCACCATCGGTAGCTCCACCATCGGTATTGCCAACTGGTGGGGTGGAAGGATTTGAAGTATCGCTACCACCCCCGCCACCACAGCCCTGCAGACCCAAAAAACTTGCGAATAAGATTATTGGTAAAAGCTTGATATTAGCTAACATTTTTCCCCCTAAATACTGCCTGTTATGGTCTTATAAATCTGACCCTTAAGATTATCCTGCAACGTAACAAAATTTCAGAATTTTAGTTGTAAAAAACGGCAGTAAGCTAGAAAACTGCGGTAAATGGGGGCTTATAGAGAATAAATTAGAAAGAAATCAGAAACGAACAAGAGTCAAATGGAAGTTTTTGTATCAACCAAAACCTGTCAAAACAAAAAAAGAATAGGTAATCGTTCAGGTTTGGCGGCGATCTTCCTCGATATTTAAATCAGGGCCACTGGCCTTTGCCCTGAGTCGCCATAGCTCCCGGGCGCGTTCTTGCATATCAATATGGTTGTCTGACTCATCGACAATTTCCATACCGAGCATGGTTTCTACCAAGTCTTCCATTGTGGCAATGCCTAGTGGGTCACCGTATTCATTGATTACCAGACTGATTGATATGCGCTCACTGACCATTTTTTGCATTAAATCTGGCAGGGGCTTGTTCTCTAATACACTTAAAAAGTCATGCCTAAGCTCGATGAGTTTGGTCTCCCCTCGCCCTACTGCGGCCTCCACATACATCTCATCCTTGCGCACAAAACCAATAAGGTCATCACTGCCGTTCTGAAAGATGGGAATTCGGGAAAATCTAAGTGCCGGGTCGGTTGGCGACACATCGGTAACCGTCATATCAGCAGACAATGTCGCCATCACCGTTCGCGGTGTCATAACATCTCTGGCAACTAGGCCACGAAATGCCAGAAGCGCTTTTATAGCGCGCGCTTCGTCAGCATCAATAATACCCTCCTGATGACCCATACTGGCTAATACATGGAAATCATCTCTCGATAAGGTAGGACCCTCATTGGGCGGCGCCAGCCAACCGGTTAAGCTCTTGGCGGCTATCACCAGCGGGTACATTGACCACTGAACCCAGCGCAACATATGACCACAAAAAGGCGCTAGCTGCTGCCAGTATCGCGCTCCCAAGGTTTTCGGAATAATCTCGGAAAAGATAAGGATCATTAGGGTGAGAACGGCGGAGATTACCCCAAAGTAAAGCTCGCCAAATAACTGGATAGCTTGGGCGCCAGCACCGGCGGCTCCGAGGGTATGAGCGATAGTGTTCAGGGAGAGAATAGCCGCTAAGGGCTTATCTATATCAGCTTTAAATTCTCGCCACAAAGCACCTAGTTTTGGTCGCTTGGATTCAAGGCTTGCCAGATAGGTGGGTGTCATCGATAACAGAGTTGCTTCCAACAGGGAGCACAAAAATGAAAACCCCAGAGCCAGAGCAATATATGTTGCCAACAAAACCATTTTTGAGCCTCCAGAGACCATTGTTTGGTAATGGATTAAAACTGACCATCGAAATGAGTATCGACCATTCATCTTGTGCATTCAACGGAAAGTAAATAATCTGTCGGCAGCGCTTGGGAGAATGAGGCTATCGGAGGACTATTAACGGACTATTAGCGGACTAAATAGAGGTTAAGAGACATTGGGTGAAAGAAGGGTCGATCAGGTATTCTTTGGAGAGACAAAAAGTCATTCTAGGAAGTGGTGCTCACTGTTGGGCTTGAACCAACGACATCTGCCATGTCATGACGGCGCTCTACCAACTGAGCTAAGCGAGCAAACTCTCCGAAGACGGGCATTCTACACAGCAAGCTCTTTCTTCTCAACCAGAATTAACCTTTTGCAGTGACTTGCGTTGAAAGCTTTTTGAAGACCTTTCGTGTCGCTCTCTCCATGTTTTCGCTTCAAGTCCCGAAGCGTCCTAATCAATCCTTCAAAGTCTTTTAAGCTTCAATAAATGCGCAGGAAAATCAAGACAATTCATACTACAGTTATAGCGGTGTGATGATCAATCTCCATGCAGCGTAAAAAATGGGATTTCCAGCTTACCCTGAAAGGATTCTTAAATGCTTCAACCCGTTATTCTTGCCGGCGGTTCCGGTACCCGACTCTGGCCTCTTTCAAGACAACTCTACCCAAAGCAGTTTTTATCCCTTACCGGTGATAGGACAATGCTGGAATTGACTGTAGATCGACTTGCAGGTCTCAATTGCGCGCCTCCGATTATTGTCTGTAACGAGGAACATAGATTTATTGCGGCTGAGCAGTTGCGGCTTTCCAATATTGCGCACAATGGCATTATTCTCGAGCCCTGCGGGCGAAATACTGCTCCGGCCATATGTTTGGCAGCGCTTCTGGCAAGAGATATCGACCCTGAGTCGACACTGTTAGTTCTTCCGGCGGATCATCATATGGGGCGACCTGAGGTCTTTGTGAAAGCGATTAAAAATGCCTCTCGCGCTGCATTAGATGGGTCACTGGTTACCTTTGGCATCACCCCAAATCAACCTGCCACTGGTTATGGCTATATCAAGGCGCAACTTAACGAGGGCACCGCAACACCGCAAAAGGTTAGCCAGTTTGTTGAAAAACCCTGTGCAGAGGTTGCCCAAGAATATCTAGATAGCGGCGAGTACGTCTGGAATAGCGGTATCTTTATGTTTCAAGCAACCAGCTTTTTAAATGAACTGCAGTCCCTGAGACCGGATATCCACAGCGCTTGTGAAAAGTCCTGGAAGGGTAAAACCTCCGATATGGATTTTCTTCGCCCCGACCCGCAGGCGTTTGAAGCTTGCCCTGCAGAGTCAATTGATTATGCGGTAATGGAAAAAACTAACAATGCCATGGTTATGCCTATGGATCCTCAGTGGAATGATCTTGGTAGCTGGTCTGCCCTGCTCGATCTGCTGCCTAAAAATGGTGATGGCAATGTTCAGGTGGGTGATGTTATTGGCTTAAATAGCACCAATAATTATATTCATGCCGAGCACAAGCTGGTCAGCACATTGGGGGTTAAGGATCTGGTGATTGTCGATACCAAGGACGCGCTATTAGTTGCCCATAAGGATGATGTGGAAGACGTAAAACAGCTAGTCGAGATACTGAAAAAACAACAGCGTTCGGAGTATATTCACCATCGAGAGGTCTACCGCCCTTGGGGTAAATACGACTCTATGGATCAGGGCCAACGCTTTCAGGTTAAACGGATTACAGTTAAACCCAAGGCTAAGCTTTCTGTACAGATGCATCACCACCGCGCCGAGCACTGGGTGGTGGTCAGTGGCACGGCAAAGGTGACTATTGATAATGTGGAAAAACTGATCTCTGAGAATGAATCTGTGTATATTCCGATTGGCGCAGTTCATGCGTTGGAGAACCCCGGCAAGATACCTATTGAGTTGATTGAGATACAGTCTGGTAGCTATTTGGGTGAGGACGATATTGTGCGCTTTGAGGATTTATATGGGCGTGCTTAGGGGTTTTTGGCAGGGGTTTGTTCCGATAATGCGTAGTGATGAGTGGGCTGATGGAGGTCCTTCGCTGGGATGACGATGGTTTCTTTCGTCATACTGGCGCAGGCTTGTATCTCGGGGGTTTAGCTGTTTGTTGTAAGTACTTCCTAGGAGATTTCTCCCTTCGGTCGAAATGACAATGGAGTTACCATCCCGTCAGACCACTTTAGCCGTCATCCTGAGCGAAGTCGAAGGATCTCAGCGAGCATCAGGAGATTCTTCACATACGTTCAGAATGACAGGGGGGGGGTAATTTGAGATAACAGGGTAGCGTTCTCGTAGTACCTAAGCGTTTTCCAAAACATTATTGACTGATGGCGCGGCACTGGGCTGCTCAGCGTCAACAAAATTTCTCCGCCCAATAGCAAAGTACTGGATACCCTGCTCTTGCAGTCGTTTAGGATCATAGAGATTGCGCCCATCAAAAATAACCGAATACCTCAGTGTCTGTTTGATATGAGCAAAGTCTGGCGACCAGAAAGGTTTCCACTCAGTGCAGATCACTAGAATATCAGCACCCACTAACGCGGCTTCTTTGGTGCCACAGAGCATTAGATCGTTGCGCACGCCATAGATATCTTGCGTGGCATCCATAGCGTGAGGGTCATAGGCTCGAACCATCGCGCCCTGTTTCCAAAGCGCTTCCATCAGGAAACGGCTTGGCGCTTCGCGCATATCATCAGTGCCGGGCTTAAAGGCCAGCCCCCAAAGAGCGATGGTTTTACCCTTTAAATCGGTCTTTAGGTCGTTGTTAAAATAGGCCGAAACCTTTTCAAATAATCGATCTTTTTGCTGGTCATTAACACTGGTTACTGCACTCAATAGCTTCGGCTGATAACCGGCATTGATGGCGGTTGCTTCCATGGCGCGCAGGTCTTTGGGGAAGCAGGAACCGCCAAAACCACAGCCGGGATAGATAAAACTGTAACCAATACGCGGGTCGGAACCCATACCAATACGCACCTGCTCTATATCGGCACCTACACATTCTGCGATATTGGCAATTTCATTGATAAAACTGATCTTGGTTGCCAGCATGGAGTTGGCGGCGTATTTGGTCAGTTCCGCTGAACGCACATCCATAAAGATCAACTTGTCACGCTGACGGTTATAGGGGGCGTATAACTCATGCATCATCTCTTCGACACGGGCGCTTTCGGTGCCGACAATAATCCGATCGGGGCGGGTAAAATCGCTTATAGCGGCGCCCTCTTTAAGGAACTCCGGGTTTGAGGCTACGCTGTATTCAAAGTCAACATTGCGTTTATCGAGAGCGGCTTTAATGGTTTGGCTTACTTTATCGGCGGTGCCCACTGGAACCGTGGATTTATTCACGATCACTTTAAAGCCTTGCATATGTTCACCAATGGTATTGGCTACATTGAGAACATACTGCAAATCGGCGGAGCCATCTTCATGGGGCGGCGTGCCGACTCCGATAAAGATCATATCTGCATGTTTTACAGCGGATGCAGCATCGCAGGTAAATTTAAGATTGCCGTCAGCCAGAGATTCACTGATATAGTTTTCCAGGCCGGGCTCGTAAATCGGCACATGGCCTGCATTGAGTGAATCTATTTTATTCTGATCAATATCGACGCAAACCACTTGATTGCCAACATTGGCAAAACAGGCCCCGGTGACAAGCCCAACATAACCGCTTCCAAAGATTGTTATCTGCAAAATACGTCCCTATTTTATGTATATTTCCTTTTTCTAGAAATATAAATATAGACCACGTAACAAGTGTGAATAGGCAATTTTGCATAAATATATCAGTCTTGGTTAAGTATATTTTCCAAAGCCAATTTTAGATTGCCATACTTAAATTCAAATCCAGCATCGAGTATTTTTTTGGGGACTACTTTTTGCCCCTGCAAAAGTAGCTCTTCTCCCATCTCGCCAAAGAGGATTTTTACCATTATTGCAGGCATGGTTAAAAAGTCCGGACGCTGCAAGGTTGCCGCCAGCGCTGAGCCAAAGTCGGCATTGATAACCGGATGGGGTGCGGTGGCATTGACCGCGCCCTGAATCTGCGGATGGTTAATACAGTGGAGGATAATGGCCACCATATCGTCGATATGAATCCACGACATCCATTGTTGACCGCTGCCAATTGGACCGCCGAGACCCAACTTAAAGGCCGGCAACATTCGCGCCAGCGCGCCCTCTTCTCCCAATACTATTCCAGTGCGTAGATAACAGATACGGCAGCCAAGGGACTCAAAGCGTCTGGCGCTATTCTCCCATGTGCGACACAGCTGATGAGAAAACCCATCAGTAGCCTCGGCAGTTTCATCGACAGCTTGGTCGCCGGGGCCATAATAGCCAATGGCTGAACCACTGATAATAAGCTTCGGAGCTGACTCTCGTTTGCTGAAAAATTCAAACAGGCTGTCAGTGGTATTAATACGACTATCGTAGAATTTTTGTTTTCTTCGGTGTGTCCAGCGGCCATTCGCCAGAGGTTCACCGGCCAGATTAAGAACAACGTCTGGGATGTAATCTGCACTAAGCTCACTGAGGCGACTGATAAGCTGAACTGAATTGGGCAGTTTTCGCGCTGCCGTCTTTGAATTGCGGGTCAAGACGCAGAGCTGAAAGCCTAGTTGTGTTGTGGCTTCGCAGAAATGACGACCGATAAACCCGCTGCCGCCTGTGACTAATATTGAGGTCATGATTTTCCTAAGTAGCTGTTTATGAATAAATATGTGTGAGTAACTGTATATGAATGACTACATTACAAAATAGCTTGTGCAGCTGCAATCTTTCCTTTGATCAGGGCGGCTTGTGTTGCTAGAATCCACTACCTTACTGATACTGTCCGTTCAGTTAACGGCTTTTTTTCGATCAATCATTCTCAAACCATTTTTCAAGGCATTCCTATGAGTCTTGCTAGCAAAGTTTTAGCATCTAATAACGATCTTCCAATTCGCACTGATCAACCTGTTCACAGCGGCAAAGTGCGCTCTGTCTACTGGCTGACTGAGGCTGACAGTCGTCGCCTGATCGCCGATAAAGGCTATGATGTTGCCGCTGATGCACCGCTGGCGATTATGGTTATCAGCGATCGAATCTCTGCCTTTGAGTGCATCTGGCATGGTGAGGGCGGCATGAAAGGCGTTCCCGGCAAGGGCGCGGCACTGAATGCGATATCCAATCACTGGTTTAAGCTGTTTCGTGAGCAGGGCCTTGCGGACAGTCATATTCTGGATGTTCCACACCCGCTGGTATGGATTGTTCAGAAAGCTCGACCAGTTATGATTGAGGCGATCTGTCGTCAATATATCACTGGATCTATGTGGCGAGCCTATGAGAAAGGCGAGCGCAATTTCTGCGGTATTGAGATTCCAGATGGTCTGAAAAAAGACCAGCGTCTACCCGAATTGTTAATCACGCCATCTACTAAAGGCATTCTCGAGGGCATCCCGGGCGTTCCAGAAGTTGATGATGTCAATGTGTCGCGCGCCGATATTGAAAATAACTACGCTGACTTTAAGTTCCGCAACCCTGAAGACATTGATGTCTACGAAAAACTGCTCGGTGAAGGCTTTGAGGTGATCAGCAATGAACTGGCAAAAATTGGCCAGGTGTTTATTGATACCAAGTTTGAGTTTGGCTATGTCAATGATAAACAGGGTGTCGAAAAACTGATCTATATGGATGAGGTGGGAACACCGGATTCCTCGCGCATCTGGGATGAAGAACAGTATAAGCAGGGCAACATTGTCGAGAATTCTAAAGAGGGTTTCCGTCAGCTATTGCTCAACCACTTCCCGGATCCGGATATCCTGTTAAATAAAAACCGTATGCCTGAGCGCAATGATCTGGCTCGTGACAATGCGTTGCCAGAGTCTGTGATGATGGCTGTATCAGATACCTATCTGGGTATAGCGGAAAAGATTACTGGTGAGAAACTCAGTCTCTCTGATGATCCTAAGGCGGAAATTATTGCCACGCTTGCCGAGCAATACGACCTTATCGATCAGTAAATTTCTACCCGCAAAGATCAGAGCTGCGTGGTTAGCGGCTCTGCAGAGCGGTAGTAACGGGTTGGAACCAGGGGCATTTTGGTAACCACTATGCCTCTGGGTTTACCTCGAATTATTGCATTCAGGCCGCTGCCGGGCACCGAGTATTCGCGCTGCACATAGCCCATGGCAATAGGCAAACCCAGAGTCGGTGAAAAACCGCCGCTGGTGACTACGCCGATCACATCACCCAGGTTATCAATAATCTTTGCACCGCGCCGAACTGGGGTGCGATGCTCAACAACAAAGGCGACACGGCACCTTTTTGGGGTTCTCGCCATTTCGTCAAAAATAGCCTTATCCCCTAAAAAACCCCCTTCTTTTATGCCTCCAGGACGGCGGGATTTACTAATCGTCCTTAAAAGCCCTGCCTGAATTGGAGATATGGTTTCATTCAGCTCGTTGCCATAAAGACATAATCCAGCCTCAAGGCGCAGTGAGTCACGGGCACCTAATCCCGCCCATTTCACAATGCCACTGGCTAAAAACTGCTCAGATAAAGACTTGGCATGGGTCTGATAAACGGAGATTTGAAAACCGTCTTCTCCGGTATAGCCGGAGCGGGAGACAAAGCAATCGACACCGCCAATAGAGAGATGGCAGCTATCCATAAAGGTTAGGTTAGACGCTGTTGGAGAGATTTCTTCCATCACCTGCACTGCCTTTGGACCCTGAAGGGCTATAAGCGCCTGATCGCTCATGTACTCAACGGTAAAGCCAGGCAAATGATTGAGCAAATGGTTTAAATCTTCTTCCTTGCGAACCGCATTGACGACCAGGAAATAGGTGTCTTCAGCCCAACGAGTTACTACAAGATCATCTACAATGCCCCCTTCGACATTGGTCATCACACCGTATAATTGTTGGTAGATGGGCATCGACTGAAGATCAATCGGCATCAGCTTTTCCAGGGCAGCACCAATACCTGAACCACTGAGAATAATCTGCCCCAAATGGGAGACATCAAATAAACTTGCAGAACCTCGGGTGTGGTTGTGCTCGCGCATTATCCCGGTGCTGAAGTGCAGAGGCATATTGTAGCCAGCAAAGGTAACCATTTTTGCCTTTTCTGCAATGTGCATATCATAGAGAGCTGTTTTTCTTAGCTGTTGTCCATCCGTGCTGTACATTAGCTTTTCGCCTTTACGTTCCGTGTAAAATTTATTGTTCGTCTATCCGTCGATTATTATCAGCTATTCCTTAGCATTCAATAATATTAACAGGTACCTCTAGCACGTTGGTGGCCAATCCACCGCGGGAGGTCTCCTTGTAGCGCTCGTGCATATCTTCGCCGGTTTTACGCATGGTTTGTATGACCTTATCCAGAGATACAAAGTGCGAACCATCGCCGCGCAAAGCCATGCGTGCCGCATGAATCGCCTTTACTGATCCCATTGCATTGCGCTCAATACAGGGAACTTGAACCAGCCCACCCACTGGATCGCAGGTTAGGCCAAGATTGTGCTCCATACCAATTTCGGCGGCGTTTTCAACCTGTGATGCGGTGCCACCAAGTACTTCGGTCAGCGCACCGGCAGCCATCGAACAGGCGGATCCCACCTCACCCTGACAGCCAACTTCGGCACCACTTATCGAGGCATTTTTTTTGTATAAAATACCAATTGCTGCTGCGGTCAGCAGAAATTTGATGACTCCTTCGTTGTTTGCGTTGGGAACAAAGCGCATATAATAGAGTAATACTGCGGGAATTATGCCTGCCGCACCATTGGTTGGTGCTGTTACTATACGACCACCGGCAGCATTCTCTTCATTGACTGCCAGCGCGTAGAGCGTTACCCAATCGAGTACTGATAGCGGATCGGCCATAGCGGCTTCAGGGCGGCTCAATAATTGCTGATGTAACTCTTTGGCGCGTCTTCGAACATTTAGGCCACCGGGCAGCGTTCCTCCGTTGGCCATGCCATTTGCCACGCAGGCTTGCATAACTGACCAGAGATTTAGCAGTCCCTCGCGAATCTGCTCTTCACTGCGCCAGGATTTTTCATTCTCAAGCATTAACTCGGAAATACTCAGGTTATGCTCTGCGCAGAGTTCCAGTAGTTGATGCGCTGATTCAAAGGGATAGGCTACAGTGCGGGGATCTTCAACCAACTGATCACTGCCCTCATCAGTCTCATCAATAACAAAGCCACCGCCAACTGAATAGTAGGTCTGGCTACTGAGAATCTGGCGATCTTTATCGAAGGCGGTAAAGAGCATACCGTTGGAGTGGAACGGCAAAACCTTTTTCCCGTCGAGGACGATATCGGTTTTGTGGTTATATTCAATGCTGTGGATACCGGCGAGATTGAGTGATTGCCCATCACAGATTCGCGAAATCCGCGCTTCAATCGAGGTCACATCTACAGTCTCCGGCTGCTCACCCTCAAGGCCCAATAGAACCGCTTTGGGCGTTCCATGGCCCTTTCCGGTAGCCCCCAGAGAGCCATACATCTCGGCTTTAATGCGCGACACATCTGTCAACTGTTGTGTTTGGCGAAGAGCCTCGACAAACTTTCGCGCTGCGCGCATTGGCCCAACCGTATGGGAACTTGAGGGACCTATACCCACGGAAAACAAATCAAACGTGCTGATTGCCATAAGTAACCAAAACCTTAGATTTAAAAGTAGCTAAATCATAACTATAGACCGGATTTTAAGCTGTGGCGTCCGCTGCATTAAAAAACCTTTTCGAGCAGTTAGTTCGAACAGCTAAATAGCAGTGTCTGACTTGGAAGCTGGTCGGATTAACTGGCTATTCATGGTTTTTATGGTTGGGAAGACATAGTCGAGCTGAGCGCCATTGAGCTTCCAGTGCTGGCTTAGAATCGCCCTGATCCACTGACGTGTATCGCTGGTCGGCATCAAATCGCGACCCTGATATAAATTGGCCATAGAAAGCCCCGGCCAGCGACCCTGAATCTTACCTCCAGCAACTGCACCCCCGGTAATAAACATGGCGCTGGCAGTACCATGATCTGTGCCTCTGGTGCCATTCTCAGCAACGGTTCGACCAAATTCAGTGGTTACCACGACTACGGTATTATCCCACTGCTCGGCAAGGTTTTCTCGAATGATGGCAATGCCCTCGTCGAGCTGTGAAAACTTGCGATCCAGACGGCCCAACTGATTTTGATGGGTATCCCAGCCGGTCATTTCTAACATCGCACAATCGGGCCCATTCTTATCTGCAAGCATCACTGCACAGGAAGCTGCCAAAGAAGAAAAGTTGTACTCATACTTATTTTCAACTTGCTCCATACCCGATAATAGCTGACGATTTTCCAGCCCCTCATCTAATCGCTCTGAGAGTAACTCGTCGTCTTTATATAAAACCTTTAATCGTTGAAAAAGGTCATCACTGGCAGGTCGAAGTAAATCCGGATACCAGGTCTTTGCCAGATGTTTGCCTCGCAAGCCAATCGGTACTGTATGTGCCACCGCTACCGAAGCACCCCTATAAACCTCTACGGCACGATTTAACCAACCGCTCTCGGTATCCACCTCAGGTAAGCCTGACTCGAGCATATCTTGAGCCTGAAAGTGCGAACGTGAATTTGCGCCTGACTCTGTTGCTACCACAGGAATTAACTGCTTCTTTTTATAAAGGCGATTCAACTCTTTAAATGCTGGGTGCAGTGCAAACCCGCCACCCAAGTCAAAAGCCCTGTCTTTAACCGGAGTCACAAGGTGTTTGCGGTGCTCCATCAAGCCTGGATCGGAGAGTGGCAAAATTGCGTGCAATGAATCCATAGCGCCGCGCAATATCACCCAGACCAACTTGGGTTTTAAATTATTAGCCGGTATATCAGTAAGCGACAGCGCCGCAGGGCTATGCCATGCGATAAAACTACCGGCAACGGCTTTGAGTAAGTCGCGGCGATCTATTTTCTTATTGTTCATTATCAATCCTAGCGGCGCTGAAATTCGGGGCTTAATAAAAGCATTGCTAATCCCTGCGCGCGACTCTCTGCACCCGCTAATAATTTCACTGTTAATGGGGAAAGCTGTGAATCAAATATACGCGCTGCAACACTCTTGGGTGTTTCGTTAGTTTTTTGACTCAGTAAGCTCACCCAATCAATGCGTTTCATTAAGGCATCAGAACCCGACCAAGCTATATTCAGCTGACTATAGCCAGCAGGAGAGCCGGAAGCAAAAGGCTTGTGACCCATAAAATTAAGGCCGCGCATCAATATATTTAATAAACCCTGATCAACAGCTTCAGGATGATTAACTGCTCGATAGGCGGACACTACAAATTCTCTAGGGGTTTTAAATTTATTCGACTGCCTATCCCAGCTCTGGGGATGTTTGATCATTGTGGTGACTACCGCTTTAATATTACCCTCAGTTTTAACCCATGTATCTACCATGGCTGAGACCAACTGTTTAGGGGGTTGATCAGCAATCAAATGCTGAACAAGCTTATAAGAAATAAATTCTGCAGTCTTTCTGTGGCGGGCTAAATCGTGAAGTACCGACCGCCCCTGAGCCTCGCCATTATCCCCATAGGATTTACCGAGAATAATTCTGGCTCCCGGCTGATGATAGTTGTCGCGAAATTTAAATCCGCTGCGCCCAGTATCACCTTCGTCGGTAATACTCCAACCGCTGATCGCCATCGCCAGCTGTCTAATATCATCCAGTGTATAGCCGCCATCTACACCTAGAGTGTGGAGCTCAAGAATTTCTCTAGCAAGATTCTCATTTAAACCTCGCGCTCTCTTGCCGGCCTTTGAATTTGGACCCACCGAGTTCTCGTTATTGAGATAAACCAGCATTGCTGGATGCTGTTCAACGGCTATTAACAGATCGGTAAAATTCCCAAATAGATTTGGCGCAATTGCTTCCCGTTCTAAAGTGGGGGCTAAAAGAGTCATTGATTGAGTCGAAACAGAGACACTAAAGTGATTGGAAAAGAAGTCCAATAAACGCATAGCAAACGGAATAGTTGTCTGCACAGACTGTTCCAGACTATCCAATATCAGACCCTGTCGATAAGGCCTTATCAGCGTCCGGCCAATATCCGGCAGTTTCATTTTTGTCTGCCGAGACTGTTGTTTAAGTGCTTTTATATCAGCGATCATAGTAAAAGCCGACTCAGTATCGCCGAGCGTTTTATCAAACACCGGACTTACCAATTGCTGCAATAGCCACTGCTCAGGATCATGCTGCGCAACAGACAGCTCTGTGCCGGAAGCCCCAAGACCGAAACGGTTTACAGCAATTATTGCTCGATTATTTTTTACAATTCCCATTAACGTCAACAAGCCTCTGTTTATTAGTATTTAACTTACAGTCACTATTAAAGTAAACGGATATTACAGTTCAAATCGTCCTCTTTATACTGTTGAATTTCTACCGTTCGTCGAATAGGAAAATTTTATTTGAGTAAAACCGCCAAATCGCTGTCCAATCTCATTAACAATATCCGGTAAATAGCAGTTGATATAAGCGTAAAGGCCTTTTAAGCTAGGGGAGTCAGAGTTATATCCACTTGTGTTTTACGGAAGCTGATGTGGTTTGAAGCTAGAATAAAAGCAAGATACTAATTAAGTACCGAACTAGAAACGAAACACAATATAAAGAATCACAAAAAAATGTGATCAAAACTATAAAAATCTGAGGGGCTATCATGAATCATTTTCATACCAAAAAGCTGTGCCTGTCTGTTGCTATAGCAGGAGTAATGTCTTCTGGTTTAGCACACGCAGCCATTGACGAAATTATTGTTACAGCCAATAAACGAGAGCAGTCACTGCAGGATATTCCACTGACAGTCAGTGTTACCAGTGGCGAAACTATTCAGCAATCAAGCATTGTCGATCTAATTGATCTACAGTCAGCTGTTCCGTCACTACGAGTTAACCAGCTACAGAGTTCTGCCCAGACCAACTTCACTATTCGTGGCTTTGGTAACGGCGCAAACAACCCAGGTATTGAACCTGCGGTATCCGTAGTTATTGACGGTGTCTCACGATCACGTTCCGCATCATCACTTTCTGATTTGCCAACCATTGAACGTGTAGAGGTTCTCAGTGGCCCTCAATCAACTCTCTTTGGCAAGAACGCATCCGCTGGTGTTATCAGCGTTACAACTATGCTACCTGAGCAAGAGTTCGGCGGTATGGTTGAAGCAACTGCGGGCAACTACGGCACTCAAATCGTTAAGGGCACAGTAACGGGTGGAATTTCAGATACTCTCTCTTATCGTTTATCTGGCAGCACCAACCAATCTGACGGCACGGCAACAAATCTGGGAACATCTCCCGGCCCGGAAGACGACACTGGTGTTAACAACCGAGATCGAAATGCACTGCGTGGCCAGTTGCTTTGGGAACCCTCTGAAGACTTAAGCGTTCGCTTTATTATCGACCAGGACAGCATTGATGAAGAGTGCTGTGTAGCTGGAGCTCTGCTTAAAGGCCCAGCAACTGGTGTTAGCGACGGTATAGCAGCAATGCAAGGTTTTGGTACTACCGACGGTGATCCTTGGTCACGTGCAATTTATATGAACTACCCTGCCAACAATGTGGTTGATAATGACGGTGTCTCTATCCAGATTGATTACGAGATGGATTTTGCTGACCTGACCTCTATCACTTCGCAAAGAAAGACTGAACTGGACTCAAACTTTGATGCCGACTTCTCTGCTGCAAGACTGATCAATGAAAATCTGGTTCAATATGAATTTGAAACCTTCACTCAGGAAATTCGCCTGACCTCTAATGGTGATTCCTCAACTCAGTGGATGGTTGGTGCTTTTTATGCTGAAGAAGATACTAAAACTAACCGCACGGTTCGTTACGGTGACGATATCAAGCCCTATGTAAACTTCTTGCTGCAAGGTGCAGGTACTACTTTACTGGGTATTTCTGAACTAGTAGCTGCAGGCGCTCTGGCTCAGGTTATTGGTGCACAGGGTGGAGACCCATCAGTAGTAGCAGGAATGACACCAGCAATGGTTGATGCTGCATTGGCTGATGCTCAGGCTGCTGGTGCTCCAGTATTGACTAGCACACAGATGGAAGCTCAGTTCTTTGTTCCAAACAGCGGTTCAGTGGGCGAAGGTTTCGAGATGAATGCAAAGACTCTATCTCTGTTTGCCAATGTTGATTACCAACTAACTGAAGACCTGACAGCAACTCTTGGCTTTAACTACACAGAAGACGAAAAGACTGTAGTTAGCGATGTTACTGTTGTTGACTTCTTCTCGACTCTGCCACTCCCAGCTTCACTGGCGAGCGTGCAGTTCTTCCCTCCTTTCGTCAACTATCCAAATGCTGATGAAGATGGAATCTTTAACTCAGATGATCTGACCCATACACTGCGTCTTGCCTATGACTTCTCGGAAGACACTAAAGTGTATATGGCCCACTCAACAGGATTTAAGCCTACGTCGGTAAACCTGTCAGTGAATGCCAACAATGCACAGATCGGACGAGCAGCAGATCCAGAAGAGTCTGAAAACTTCGAGCTGGGTGTTAAGCATGTATTTGGTAATGGCTACCTAAACATTGCCTACTTCGATCAGTCTATCGATGGCTTCCAGTCAAATACCTTTGTCGGCAACGGTTTTGCTCTGGTTAATGCCGGTGAACAGAACCACAAAGGCTTTGAATTTAACGCCATGGTAGCTCTGTCTGAAGCATTGGTTGTCAATGTATCTGGTATCAAAGTTGATGCTGAATATGTTTCATTCATGAACGGTTCATGTGGTGACTTTGAAGGTCTGGAATGTGACGAAGGAAAATCAACTAGAGACCTCAGCGGAACTATCCCTGCTGGTGTTCACGACTGGAGCATAAACGCTAATGCGGTTTACTCCTTCGATCTCAATGATTCTATCTCTGGTTTCTTGCGTGCTGAATATATCTACGAAACTGAAGTTCCATTAGTCGATAACGTACCTGTATCACTAGCCAGCCGTGGCACCAAGAATGTTAATCTGAGCCTTGGTCTGAATCACGATGCTAGCGGTGTAGAAGCAATGTTCTGGGCACGTAATATCACTGATCACGAGACGCTGATTTCTGCATTCCCAACCACAGCAGCACCGGGCAGCTTTAGCGCTTACCCAAATGCACCTCGTACCTACGGTTTAACACTGCGCAAGAATTTCTAAGCAGTTAAAACCTAGGATATAAAGTAGCATGTAAAAAGAAGTACTAAAAAGGGCAACTCATTGAGTTGCCCTTTTTTTTCGTCTTTTTTTCGCAAAATCTTTTACCTAAATGGCCAACTCTCTTTTAACTCGGGCAAACGCCGTAAGAGCAAACTCTAAATCGTCCCTACTATGAGCTGCCGACATCTGCGTGCGAATACGCGCCTTGCCTTTTGCCACCACCGGAAATGAAAAAGCGACCACATAGACCCCCTGTTCAAGCATTTTCGCGGCAAATTTCGCAGCGAGAACAGCATCATCCAACATCACCGGTACAATCGGATGCTCACCGGGCAATAACTTAAACCCCTGCTGCTGCAACCCCTCGCGAAAGAAAGCGGTATTTTCCATCAATTGCTCCTGCAATTGATTCGATTCACTGACCAGTTCAAGGGCCTTAATGGCGCCGGCGACTCCCACTGGCGCAACCGTATTGGAAAACAGATAGGGTCGCGAGCGCTGGCGCAGTAGATCAACCACCTCTCGGCGGGCACTGGTATAACCCCCACTGGCACCACCTAGTGCTTTACCGAGAGTACCGGTAATAATATCCACCCGATCCATACAGTTGCGATACTCGTGGGTACCACGCCCCTGAGCACCGACAAAACCGGTGGCATGACAGTCATCGAAATGTACCAAGGCGTTGTATCTATCCGCCAGATCACAGATTTCATCCAGTCGAGCAATGGTCCCATCCATAGAGAACACACCATCGGTAGTAATCAGTTTAAAACGTGCACCTGCAGCCTCAGCTGCCTGTAACTGGGCTTCCAGATCAGCCATATCACAGTTGCGATAACGGTAGCGCTGCGCTTTGCAGAGACGCACACCATCGATAATACTGGCGTGATTGAGCTCATCCGAGATCACTGCATCCTCAGCGCTTAACAGGGTTTCAAAAAGCCCTGCATTGGCATCAAAACAGGAGGGGTAGAGAATCGTCTCCTCACAGCCTAAAAATTCACTGAGCTTTCTCTCAAGCTGCTTGTGAATACTCTGGGTACCACAAATAAAACGCACCGACGCCAGACCATAGCCCCAGTCCTGCAACCCCTGCTGAGCAGCCGCCTGTATCTGGGGATGCTGCGCCAAACCCAGATAGTTATTGGCACAGAGATTCAGTACCTCTGCACCACCGCTAACGGCTACATGAGCACCCTGCGCGGTGGTAATTTCTCGCTCCGATTTATACAGGCCAGCGTCCTGAATAGTTTTAAGCTCAGTGTTTAAGTGGTCCTGAAATTTTCCGTACATATCAATATCCCTGTGCTTACAGCTTGTTTTTACAACCTTTATTTAAAACCTGTATTTACAAGATTAGTCCCAATTTAAAATAACCTTGCTCGCATCACCCGAATTCATCGCATCAAAGCCCTGCTGAAAATCCGTATAGTGAAGTCGATGGGTAATCACCGGTGAGATATCCAGACCGCTCTCAATCATCACCGACATCTTGTACCAGGTTTCATACATCTCACGACCGTAAATACCTTTAAGGGTCAGCATATTAAAAATCACCAGACTCCAGTCGATAGCCATCTCCTCGGAGGGAATACCGAGGATGGCAACCTTGCCGCCGTGGCACATGCTTTTTAACAGATCGCGGAATGCATCTGGGTTGCCAGACATCTCTAAACCCACATCAAAGCCTTCAGACATACCGAGCACATGCTGTACGTCCTCAAGTTTCTCTGTGCGAACATCGACAGTACAGGTGGCACCTAGGCGCTTTGCCAGTTCAAGTCTCTGAGGGTTGATATCAGTGATCACTACATGGCGGGCACCTGCATGTTTACACACCGCCGCCGCCATTGCGCCAATCGGCCCAGCGCCGGTAATCAGCACATCTTCACCAAGTAGGTCATATTGCAGTGCGGTGTGCACCGCATTGCCAAGTGGATCAAATAACGCGGCTACATCGAGGTCGATTTCTGGACGGTGCTCCCAGACGTTTGACATTGGCAGAGCCAGATACTCAGCAAAGGCACCGGGACGATCAACGCCGATACCACTGGTATGCGCGCAGAGATGACGACGCCCTGCAAGACAGTTGCGACAGCGTCCACAGACCACATGGCCCTCACCAGAAACCAACTGACCGGCAGTAAAATCATTAACATTAGAGCCAACCTCAACGATCTCGCCGACAAACTCGTGGCCTACAATCATCGGCACGGGAATTGTCTCCTGGGCCCATTTATCCCAGTTATAAATATGCATATCCGTACCGCAGATAGCCGTGCGCTTAACTTTTATCAGCACATCGTTGATACCAGTTTGAGGCTCTGGAACATCTTCTAACCATAGCCCGACAGTGGAATTCCTTTTTACCAATGCTTTCATGATGCTATTTTCCTAGAGATTGTTTACTATAAGGGAAATTATTCTCTTATCGTAGAAGTGAATATTCCCTTATGCAAGATTTTATTCTTTTATATTGAACATAAAGTAGGCTAACAATGAGCATCACCGACAACGATCCAGCTAGTCACGTACTCTGCAATCGAGTCACCGAGCTGCGTAAAAAACATAAGCTCACCCTCGATCAACTAGCCTCGGCATCAGGGGTCAGTCGCTCTATGCTGAGTCAGATTGAGCGTGGTCAGGCCAATCCGACACTGACGGTTACCTTTAGAATAGCTCAGGCATTTGGGATGAGTATTGGCGAACTGGTTGATCAGCCTTGGCAGACATCGACTATTGAGGTTGTTCACGGCGAAGATAAAAGTAATCTTTTTCGCGCCGACAAAGAGTGTCAGATACGCACGCTTTCGCCTCTGCATATGGAAAAGAATATTGAGTTTTATGAGTTGCGAATCGCCCCTGGGGCAAGCTTGTCCAGTGCCCCCCATTTTGAGGGCACAAAGGAATTACTGACCATTACCAGTGGCAGAGCAAAGGTGATATCTGGCGATACTAGCTGCGAATTGGATAGCGGGGACTCCGCTCACTATCGCGGAGACCTTATCCACTGTATTGAAAACTGCGGTGATCAGGAACTGGTTTGCTATCTGGTGGTGACTAGCCAGTATTAGCGAACTATTAATAAGCCAGACTTTTAAGCCAGACTATTAAGCCAGAACTCTTAAGCCAAGCTATCTTCAGCTACAAAGTATTTCGGATCTTCGATCACATTGACTTCAACCAGACTACCAGCTTTGGTCAAAAGTGTGCGACACTCATCGCTCAGGTGCACAAGGTGCAGTGTTTTACCTGCATTCAAGTAGCGCTCCGCAAGGGTGTCAATCGCCTCCAAACCAGAGTGATCAGCCACTCTTGAGCGAGCAAAATCAATCACCACGTCATCGTTATCAGACTGCGGATCAAAATACTCCATAAATGAAGTTACCGAGCCAAAGAACAGCGGCCCTGTTACCGCATAAACGGTTGAACCCTTGTGATCTTCACGAGCTTCAATACGAATAAATTTGGCATGTTCCCAGGCAAACACTAGAGCAGAGACAATCACGCCGACCACTACAGCCACAGCCAGATCAGTCAACACAGTCACGCCGGATACCATCACTAGAATCAATGCATCACTGCGCGGAACCTTGCCCATAATGCGAAAACTACTCAACTCAAAGGTACCAATGACAACAATAAACATAACGCCGATTAACGCCGCCAGAGGAATCTTCTCAATCAGTGAGGAGCCGACCAGAATAAACAGCAGCAGACACAGGGCTGCAGCAATACCAGACATACGACCACGACCGCCGGAGTTCACATTGATCATGCTCTAACCGATCATCGCACAACCGCCCATACCGCCAAAGAATCCAGTTACCGTGTTAGCCACACCCTGACCAATACATTCGCGATTGCCTCGACCGCGAGTTTCAGTAATCTCATCAATCAGGCGCAGTGTAAGCAGTGATTCAATCAGACCAATTGCCGCGAGAATAATCGCGTAAGGAAGAATAATCACCAGCGTCTCAAAGGTAAATGGCACTACTGGAATATGGAAACTCGGCAGGCCACCAGCAATAGAAGCAACATCACCCACCACACGGGTATCCAGATTAAAGCCCATCACAATCAGTGTGACACAGACAATTGCCGCCAGTGACGATGGGATAACCCTCGTGAAACGCGGTAAGTAATGAATAATTGCCATGGTGAGCAAAACTAGGCCGAGCAGCATATAAAGCTGTTCGCCCTGCAGCCAGGCTACATCAATAATTGAACCCTGCATTGATGTTCCTGCCAACCAGCCAGGCTCTCCAGCAACCCCAAATTGGCTTAACTGAGCGAGGAAAATCACAATCGCAAGACCATTTACAAAACCTAGCATGACCGGATGGGGAACCATACGAATAAACTTACCGAGCTTCAGTACACCAGCCGTGATCTGCAGGATGCCCATCAACACTACCGTGATAAACAGGTACTCAACACCATGCTGCGCAACCAGTGACACCATAACTACTGCCAGTGCACCAGTAGCACCAGAGATCATGCCCGGGCGACCGCCGATACAGGCAGTGATCAAACCGACCATAAATGCCGCGTAGAGACCTACCAATGGCTCCACACCTGCGACAAAAGCAAAGGCGACTGCCTCTGGTACCAGTGCCAAGGCTACGGTTAAACCGGACAATAAATCATTTTTGTAAGATATAACTCGACTGGCGCGAAGCTCAAACATTTAAAAACTCTCAAATTACTAAAATTAATAGATCCACAACCAAACTCTTTAGGGCTACTCAATGAATGCCAAATGACTGTGCTGCTAATTTAAAAAACTGGGATCGCCCATAAGGGAACAGCGGTGAAAGCTCACCGCTGTTCAGAATTAACTAGCCTCGGGAATTTCTTGCCTGAGGTCTGGAATTGCCACTGGGGTTTCTGCGAGCCTGACCACCGGGCTTGGCATTGCGGTTACCAGTGGCACTTCTGCCGTAGGGGCTATTGGATCGGCTCCCCTCTGAACGACTCTCCGAACGGCCTTCTGAACTGGCCGCTCTGTTGCCGTCTCGAGAGCCTTCAGAAGAACCATCACGACCACCATTCTTTTTCTTAGCACCCGCCTTAGGCCCATGAGAATAGGTATTTGTGCGCTTGGCTTGAGGGTTATGTCTGCTGTTACCTCTGCCGTCAGTCTCACTATTAAGAGCTTTTCTAGGCTTTTTCGCCCGTACCGGACGACTTAAGGTGGTTTCTGGCACATCGTGCACAGGCTCAAAACCATCCAAAACGTCGCGCGGCAACAACTTCTGGGTTAAACGCTCAATATCAGAGAGCAGATCCACTTCGTCAGCACTGACCAGCGAGATTGCCTTGCCAGTGGAACCGGCGCGGCCAGTACGGCCGATACGGTGGACATAATCTTCCGCAACATTCGGCAGATCGAAATTAACTACC
>CAWUVN010000002.1:0-6082 GCA_963925995.1 uncultured Pseudomonadales bacterium
ACCCCGCTATAAATAGCGGGGTTTTCTTTTAACGCCAAATAAAATTAAGCGTTTTCTAGCTGATAAAAATCCATCAAAATCTGTGCCACTTCAGGGCGTGAAAACTCAGGTGGTGGCGCAATACCTTCACCCAACATCTGACGAACCTTAGTACCAGACAGCAGAATGAAGTCTTCTTTAGTGTGTCCTTCAGCTTCGTTCATCATCACAACGCGATCAAGCTTCTTAGAATAAGCCGTGTGGTCAGCATTAAAGATTTCGATATCCAACGAACCTGCAGGCACCTTGTCAGCAAAGATAGTCTGGGCATCGAAAGCACCATAATAGTCGCCAACACCAGCGTGGTCACGACCAACGATCAGGTGAGTACAACCCATATTTTGACGGAACACCGCGTGCAGAACAGCTTCGCGTGGGCCAGCATACAACATATCGAAACCGTAACCGGTAACCATCACAGTGTTCTCTGGGAAGTACAACTCAACCATCTTACGAATGCAGTCATCGCGAACAGAAGCAGGAATATCACCCTTCTTAAGCTTGCCTAACAACATGTGAACCACGATACCGTCAGCGTCCAAACGCTCCATAGCCATATGACACAGTTCTTCGTGCGCACGGTGCATAGGGTTACGCGTTTGGAAAGCGACAACTTTATTCCAACCGCGCTGGGCGATCTCATTACGAATTTCAGTAGCCGTGCGGAAAGTATCCGGGAAATCAGCTTGGAAATAGCTCAGGCTCAATACCTGAATATCACCAGAAACTACATTGCGACCTAAGCTGGTAAAAGTAGCAACACCGGGATGCTCAGGGTCAACAGTGCCAAAAATCTCTTGCGCCATAGACTGAACTTGCTCGTCGCTAACCGGCTCAATAGCCGCCACGTCCATAATCGCCATAACCGGGTTGCCCTCGGTGTTAGGGTCGCGCAGTGCAATACGCGAAGCGCCGGCAATAGCCGTCACATCTTCAACCAGGTTCAATACTGGAACAGGCCAGAACAGACCTTCTGCCGTGTGCAAATTTTCAGATCCGCTCAGCGCATCAGCAAGATTCATATAACCGCTCAAAGGGTTAAAGTATCCGGCACCCAACATAACAGCATTGGCCGCAGCCGCCGAGTTGAGCAGCAGTGAAGGCAGAGTCTCTGCTTCCGTTAACAGTTGCTGGTGTAATTGCGCGTCTTCCACTAAAAGTGGGTTTAAAACTTCAGAGCCATGGGGCTTAATCAAAGGTGTATCTCCATCAATATATCAGTAAATTTTTAAATTAGTTTAGTCCTGTTTGCCCGAAATAAAAGCGGGAAAGAAAAAAAACAGACTTAAGCAATAAAACCGTTCTCTTCGAGGTAAGAGATAATAATCTCTACTTCTTCTTCGAGAGTCATCTTATCTGTGTGCAGGTGAATCTCTGGCTTTAAGGGTTCCTCGTAAGGATCATCAATACCCGTGAAATTCTTGATCTCACCAGCGCGGGCTTTTTTATATAAACCTTTAGGATCACGCTCTTCAGCCGCAGCCAGTGAGCAATCGATAAATACTTCAATAAAGGCAAAACCAGAATCGTCGTGCAGTGCACGAACTTGATCGCGGTCAGCACGGTATGGGCTGATAAAGCTAGAAAGTGCCAGAACGCCAGAATCAACAAATAGTTTAGCGATCTCACCAATGCGACGGATATTCTCGGTGCGGTCTTCCGCAGAAAAACCCAGATTTTTGTTGATACCGAGACGAACATTGTCGCCATCTAAACGGTAGCTGAGTTTGCCGCGATTAAATAAGGCCTGCTCTAGTGCAACAGCCACAGTGCTTTTACCACTGCCAGATAAACCGGTAAACCAAAGGGTAGCGCCGCGTTGCCCTAAAAGTGCACCACGATCTTCAGTTGAAATATCACCATCGTGCCAATGCACATTTGTTGCTTTTTGCTCTGCCATGCTTGTTTCCTGATTCGGTAAATTAATGCCGCGATAGTAGAGACTTTCCATTAACAAGTAAAACAGGATATTATGGTTTCAATAATCGATTTTATCGATAACAAGCGCCTATTTGCGGGTGAATCATAAAATACAGCTTGAGCCAAAGATGAAATATAGCCTTAGACAACTAGAGATATTTCTCGCTATCGCCCGCTACCAGAATATATCTCGGGCAGCTGAGAGCCTACATATGTCGCAGTCAGCCGCCAGCGCCGCCCTGCAGAATCTCGAACAGGGTTATAACATCAGCCTGTTCGATCGTATCGGTAAAAAGCTCGAACTCAACGAAGTGGGTAACACGTTGCGAAGCAAAGCAGAGCTTTTGGTTTCTCACGCCCATGAATTCGATGAAGCGCTTCAGGGACACAATGAAATCGGCCATCTAACCTTAGGTGCCAGCTTTACGATAGGCAACCACCTCGCCGTCACCTATCTTGCCGGCTACCTCGCCGACCATCCAGAAGCGCAAGTCGACATCAACGTCGCCAACAGTTCTGATGTTGTCGCACAGGTGCTTAATTTTGAAGTGGATATCGGCATGATCGAAGGGGAAATCAAGCATCGGGAATTAGAGTTAATTCCCTGGAGAGAAGACAATCTGGTAGTGTTTTGCAGCCCGGAACATCCCCTGGCGAAAAGAGCCAGCCTTACCGACAACGACATTAAACAGGCGCGCTGGATACTTCGTGAACCGGAATCCGGTGCACGACAAACCTTTAACCGCGCCCTGGCGGGACTAATGCCCGACCTGGATGTCTATCTGGAATTTAAACATAACGAAGCGATTAAAAAAGCCGTAGAAGCCGGCCTGGGAATTGGCTGTCTCTCAGAGATAGTGTTACAGAATAATTTTAAAACCGGTGACCTAGTGCCCTTAAAACTCCCCAAAAGGGATATGAAACGAACCTTTTATTTTGCCCTGCCAAAAAACCGCCGCAAAACCACGGCGATTGATTGGTGGATGGAGGAATGTAATCGCGGATTAAAAGCTGAACAAAATTAACGCCCTGTTCACCCCATCCGCTTTTGATCCCAACCAGAACCCCTTAAAAATTAATAATGCACCGTTTCATAATGGGGTAACAGGTTCTGCCACTTAACAATATGATTAGATTTCTCTTTGGGCAGTTGTCGTGAACCTCCATCAACCAGAAGCACATCGCGGGGATCAAACAAATAGACAGGCTCAAGGTCTTCTCGCGCCGATGAGGGCTTGATCAGCCGATCTATATTATCCAGTATCAATGGTTCCGAGGTTGGCGACGGGAAGTACGCCAATACTGTATGCGGTCGATTCAGGCCATTTGACTTAACGTAGCTAATGCGCAGCTTGGCAAGATCCACACCCATTTTATGAAGCGTAAACAGCTTGGCTACAGTGAAATCCTGACCGTCACCTGAATGATTGACCAAAAACTCCAGAGGATCTGCACGCACATCAGTTTTATGCGAGCTGCCCGTATCCCTGACCCGATGGGCGCGATTAATAAACTCATTAACCAGCGTCAGCTTTTCAATATCCATTCTGGCATCGGAGTGCACAACCATCTTCTTCCAATCGCGCAGACGGGTCTCGGCAACAGCACCATGCTGTTGCCTAACCTTCTCAAGGAGCTTCTCTGAAACGTCAATGGCCGCCACATGGCCGTGCAGACTGGCAATAAGCCCTACTAAGGCGATGTTTTTTGTGGCTGCTGATATCTGTTGTGAAATATAGGTATTGATAACAAATATCCTTCTACAATGAGTGCCAGTAAAAGCTATTCCTATAAGCAGGCTTGGCATAGCCATTTTTATAAACTATGTTGAAGCCATCACAGATATTCGACCAAAAGGGAACTGGTCAGCCGTCAGGAGGACGCTATGAGTCTGTATCGACAATTAACTTGTGTGATCAGCGTAGTTATTTTACTGCTGGCTTCACTGTGGATAATGATCAATATTCATAGCGACAGATCGACACTGATCAGGCAAATGCAGATTCAGGCTCAAAGCGGTGCAACCTCGCTAGCTATCTCAATGACTGAAGTCCTGAAGAAAAATGACCGCTCTCGACTGGCAGTTTTATTTAATGCTGTCGCTGATCTCGGCGACTACCAAAAGATCTATTTTGTCGACCTCGACAACAGCCGTCTTATTGAACGTGCTTTCTCACTAGAAACGCCTCAGGTTCCCGACTTTTTTATCAGAGCTATAGCACTGCCCCCCATAGAGGCCCGAGCAGCAGTCTCATCGGGTTGGTCAAGAATTGGCGATGTTGTAGTGGTTGTCAATTTGCGCCAAAGCTATGAGCAGCTCTGGCAGGCAACCCTACAAAAGGCGATCTGGAGTCTGTCGATGTCGCTGATGGCAATTCTGCTTATCACTGTGATTATCAGACTGCGCTTACGGGCTGCCCAGCGGCCTAAATCCAAACGTTAATTTTATATTTAAGTCTCTAGGTCTATAGATAGCCGGTGAAAAACGTATAATGCGTTTTTTGTAGCCCGCATATATAGACTGGATTTTCTGATGACCGTACGCACTCGTATAGCACCCTCGCCCACCGGCGACCCCCATGTAGGCACCGCCTATGTTGCACTGTTTAATATGGCCTTTGCCCGCAGCCAGGGCGGCCAGTTCCTGCTACGTATCGAAGATACAGACCAGACCCGCTCAACTCCTGAGTCCGAACAGGCTATTCTGGATGCCCTGCACTGGCTGGGACTGGACTGGGATGAAGGCCCAGACAATGGTGGCCCCCACGGCCCCTACCGTCAGAGTGAGCGTTCAGATATTTATCGCCAACACGCTGACCAGCTTTTAGATAGCGGCCATGCATTCCGCTGCTTCTGCAGTTCCGAGCGACTCGATGAGTTGCGTAAAACGCAGATGGCTGAGAAACAACCGCTGGGTTATGACGGCCACTGTTTGCACTTGCATCAGGATGAGGTTGCTCAGCGTCTTGCCAACAATGAACCTCATGTGGTGCGCATGAATGTGCCCCGCGAGGGCCAGTGTGTCTTTAACGATATGCTGCGTGGCGAGATCAGCATTGAATGGTCGCAAATTGATCTGCAGGTACTGTTAAAAGCAGATGGCATGCCAACCTATCATCTGGCCAATGTGGTCGATGATCACCTGATGGAAATCAGCCATGTAATCCGCGGTGAAGAGTGGATTAACTCTGCACCCAAGCATATTTTGCTCTATCAATACTTTGGCTGGGAAACGCCTGTTTTTTGTCATCTACCACTACTTCGCAACACCGATAAGAGCAAACTCTCCAAGCGCAAAAACCCTACCAGCATTCTGTTTTATCAACGCATGGGCTACCTGCCTGAAGCGCTGCTTAACTATCTGGGACGTATGGGTTGGTCAATGCCCGATGAGCGCGAGAAGTTCACCCTCGATGAAATGCTTGAAGCCTTTGATATTCAGCGTGTTTCCCTCGGCGGCCCAGTTTTTGATGTGGAAAAACTCAGCTGGTTAAACGGCATGTGGATTCGCGAAGAGCTCAGCGATGAACAGTTAGCCGACCGACTGCAGGAATGGGCGCTTAACCGCGATACATTGATGGCGTTCCTACCCTTTGCAAAACAGCGGATGGAAACCCTTTCGGATATAGCACCTCTTGGTGGCTATTTGGTTTCCGGAATGTTGCCGATTAGCGCGGATGATCTTAAATCTGCAGGTATGGAAGAGGACCAATTACTCGAAGTCCTGCAATTTGCTCTGTGGCGACTTGAATCAGTGCAGACGTGGAATCGAGATAATATCTTTAATGCACTGAAATCCGTAGCTGATGGTATGGAGATTAAGTTAAAACCATTTTTGGCCCCGCTGTTTATCGCGGTTGCCGGAAGCAGCGCTTCAATTTCAGTAATGGACTCAATGAACCTACTTGGTGCCGACATGTCGAGAGCCCGTTTACGACATGCAATTAACCTGCTGGGCGGGATTGGCAAAAAGAAACTCAAGAAACTTGAGAAAGACTACCAAAAGCTTGCCTAATCAGGCTTGACTTGAATGTGGGGCGTCCCTATTATGGCGCCTCCTGATTTGGGGCCTTAGCTCAGCTGGGAGAGCGCAACACTGGCAGTGTTGAGGTCAGCGGTTCGA
>CAWUVN010000003.1:0-140338 GCA_963925995.1 uncultured Pseudomonadales bacterium
ACCTTTGAAGGCGAGAACCGCGTTTCCAATATCGTTGCCTACAGCTCACCAGAAATCAACGGTTTCTCTTCTACTGTTGCTATGATTCCCGGCGAAGATGCGGAAAACGATAACGGCGGTCTAGCTGATGGCGTATCCTACTCTGTAAGCTACAATCAAGACGACCTCTACCTCGCCCTTGCTGGCGATCAGGATGTTGACGGCCAAGACCTGATGCGCGCTGTTGCTCAGTACAATGTAGACGCTCTGAAGCTAGGCTTTATGTACCAGCAAAATGAAAATGATGCCGGCACAAAAGATGAGTCAGGTTACTTTATTAGCGCAGCTTACAAGCTGGACAGCGGTATTACCTTGAAAGCACAGTTTGGCTCTATTGAAGATGATGCCGACGGCGATGAAGAGGAAACTTTCTCTCTGGGTGCTGACTACAAGCTGGCTAAAAGCACTAAGCTGTATGTTTTCTACACTGATAACACAGACTCATCAGTGGGTTCTGCGGACTCAGAAAACAGCGCATTTGGTCTGGGCATGGAACACAAGTTCTAAGCTCAATGCGCTGACAATGCATTAATAGTGCAAGCGTAAAAAAGGGTGCCTCGGCACCCTTTTTTTATATCTGAAAATTGTTGCTAGCTTGTAAGTCTAGTCTATTATTTTAGCTTATTGAGACACCGGCAGCCGGCAAATAAATTCCGCACCCTGCCCCAACCTGCTGTTGATGGTCAGCTGCCCACCGCAGCGTCCCAACGCGTGCTTCACAATTGCCAGACCCAAACCTGTGCCACCGGTATCGGAGTTACGACTGCTATCGCCGCGATAAAAACGTTCGGTGAGTCGGGGAATCTCCATCGGGTCTATACCCTTGCCGCTGTCCTTGACCGAAATATTGATAAAGCCCCCATAGCTGGTCACAGTGACCGCAACAGATGCCCCATCCGGATTGTGGCGCACCGCATTAAAGACCAGATTGCCCAACACACTGCGGATATCTTTAGGGTCAGCCTCAACGCTAACCGCCCCGGGGCAGTTGAGGGTTATTTTATGCTTACCATTACTGAGCAACTCAGCTTCAGCGACAATCTCTTTAAGTAGATCCGTCAGACCTACCTTTTCAAAAGCCGGCTTCTGGTCATCAGCTTCCAGTCTGGAAATCATAATTAGGTCGTCAGCCAAAGACTGCATACGATCGACCTGCTCAGACATCTGGGCATACGCCTTGCCGGAAATCGGATTGTCCGAAGGCATAAGCTGCAGGGTTTCCAGATAACCGCGCATCACCGTCAGTGGTGTGCGCAACTCATGGGAAACATTGCCAACAAATTCTTTGCGCAACTGCTCAAGGCCGTCGAGGCGGCTTATATCAGTAACCACCAGAACAATTTCATCGGCACCAAAGTATGAGGCGGCAAATTGCTGCATAGTGCCGGTGGGACTTGAAGTGTTCAGTTTGAGAGCGCCAACAAATTCTTTCTGGGTGATATAACTGACAAAAGCCGGGTCGCGAATTAAATTTGTCACTGCGCTGCCGCGATCAACAGAGCGTAAACCCAACAACTTTGCCGCAGAGCTATTCCACCAGTCTATGGTCAGATCACTGCGCAAGACCAAAATACCTTCGCCCAGGGCTTCAGTTAGCCGAGTGACTCGATTAATGGTGCGGCGCATTTTTTCCTGGGTGCGGCGATGGCGGCGGCGCTGGCGATTTAACGTATCGCTAATTTCGCCCCAGACACCGTCGGTGTCCGGAGGAGTGCCGCGCATACCTTTATCGATCCAGCTGAATATCAGATTGATTATGCGGAAGGTCCAGAGTACGTAGATAACGACTCCGGCGAGAAATAATTCAAAGGGAGCGCCGAGGCTCAGACCAAATAACAGGGAGAACAGGCATACCAATACCACACGCCATATCTCTGTATGCATTCCCGGTCGCAACGAATTTACACCCTCTATTAAGCATTTTTTAGCTGGGCTGAAAAACGGTAGCCTGCTCCGCGCACAGTCTGCACATAGTTTTCATGTCCTGCAACCGAAATTGCTTTGCGCAGACGACGAATATGAACATCCACAGTTCGCTCATCGAGGTAGACATTGCCTCCCCAGACATAATCGAGAATCTGGTCGCGGGAGTAAACTCGCTCTTGGTGGGTGAGAAAGAATTGCAAAAGTCGGTATTCGGTGGGACCCAGATTGATCGCCTGATCAGCAATACTCACCCGGTGTCCGATCGGGTCAAATACCAGCTGGCCTATAGAGATAGGCTCCTGAAGCTCTTCACGGCCAACGCGTCGAAGAACTGCCTTGACGCGAGATATCAACTCGCGCGGAGAAAAGGGTTTGGGAATAAAGTCATCGGCGCCGGCATCAAGACCGGAAATTTTGCTATCTTCCTCAGCTTTGGCGGTAAGCATAATCACCGGAATTCTGGCGGTCAGATCATCACGCTTAAGCCGTCGCAATAATTCCAGCCCGGTGGTGCCAGGCATCATCCAATCCAGCAAGACCAGATCAGGTTGTTTATCAATTATCGCGGCGTGAGCCTGTTGCGCATTCTCTGCATCCAATATATTAAAATCTGCCGCTTCCAGTGCTATACACAACATATCTCGAATCGCCGCTTCGTCATCGACAATTAAAACCGTATGCTTCGGCATGGTAATAACCTTATCATTCATTTATAGACCACTCATTTAATGGCGAATGTATGACATAAATATGACAGCTAACATTATCCGTAAAGAGTGTAAGGCGATCTTTTGTTTTTACAACCGGATTTTCCCGCTGTACAGCAGAGAGTCGATATTTAGGACTCATTCGCGCATAATGGCGCCCTTTAAAGTAACACTGACTAAAACTACTTTTTTAAAACAACCTTTTTACAAGCTACCAGGAACGAACAATGACCATTAAAGAAAATAGCGCCGTAAGTTTTCATTACTTATTGACTGATGATGCAGGCCAGGAAATCGACAGCTCTGCAGGTAAAGACCCATTGGCTTATCTGCATGGAGCAGGCAATATTATTCCCGGATTGGAAAATGCACTTGAAGGTAAATCAGCTGGCGACCAGCTAAACGTTGCCGTTACTGCTGAAGAAGGCTACGGCCCAGTTCAGGAAGAGCTGATTCAGGACGTGCCACGCACTGCTTTCCAAGGTGTTGAGAGCATTGAGATTGGCATGCAGTTTGAAGCGCAAACTGGTCAGGGCGGAGCCGTTCCTGTAACCGTTACCGCGGTTACTGATGAGACTGTTACTGTCGATGGCAACCACCCTCTGGCAGGTAAGGCCCTTAACTTTGATGTCACTATCGCAGATGTGCGCGAAGCAACGGCAGAAGAACTTGAGCACGGCCATGTTCACGGCGTTGGCGGACACCAGCACTAAGCTGTCTAGTAAAAAGCTCTCTAGTAAAAAACTGCTCTAATAAAAAGCCTGCCAAAAAAAAGGCCACCTTTCGGTGGCCTAAAATGGGAGGAGAAGTACGATTTAAACTTTAGGTGTTGAATACCTTTAATAAAACTTTTTAGTCGGGCTATTTAGTCGAGCTCTCTAATCAAGCTTTTTAGTTGAACCCTTTAGTCAAGCTTTTTAGTTGAACCCTTTAGTCAAACATGGGAGAAAATTCGCTGACCGCAACACAGGCGCCAAGTCCACAGCCAATGCCTATGCTGGTCCAAAAATCTGCGCCGTAGGCGAAAATGCCAATCGAAGCGCCAAATAACGCGCCACAGGCAATTAAAAACAAACTGGCAATACCTAAAACATTCATTGATGATTCCTCTTTGCTATTTACTTAAAGCTCTTGATGGAAAGCTCTTTATTAAGAGCTCTGTATCGATAGCTCTAAATAGAAAGTTCATTGAAATCGTTTTATTCGGTGATTTCTCACGAGCTGTTCGCAGTTTTAATGTTCGCCGGTTCTCAAATAGCCCTGCGTGACAGAATATTGTGAGCTGTGTCGACAAAAACGTTCCCCGTCATACTGCTGTAATAAAACTGTAGTAAAAGAAAAGCTTGTAATAAAAAGCTCTTAATAAGTGATCAACCAACAGAGATTTAAAAAACCATGACTATCAGAATCGGAATTAACGGCTTTGGCCGCATGGGCAGATTATCCCTCCGCGCTGCGTGGCACTGGGACAACTTTGAAATTGTCCATATCAACGAAGTCGCCGGCGATGCCAAGAGTGCAGCACACCTTTTAAAATACGACTCGGTACACGGCACCTGGGACGAAGAGATCAGCTCAACTGAGGGCAGCTCATCAATTCAGATTGGCGATCGCAGCATTAGCTACTCGCAAAATAAAAATATCGAAGATACCGACTGGTCCGGTGTGGATATGGTGATTGAGTGCAGCGGTAAATTTAAATCTCAGCAACTTCTGGCACCCTATTTTGATCAAGGCGTTAAAAAAGTTGTGGTCTCCGCGCCGGTAAAGGATGGCACCTTAAATATCGTCATGGGCGTTAACGATGACCAGTATCAGGATCAAGCCATAGTTACCGCCGCCTCCTGTACCACCAACTGTCTGGCGCCGGTTATCGATGTACTGCAGAAAACCTTTGGTATTAAACATGGCGCTATAACCACCATTCACGATATTACTAACACCCAGAGTATTCTCGATGAGTACCACAGCGATTTACGCCGATCCCGCGCCAGCAGTATGTCGCTTATTCCGACCAGCACAGGCTCTGCCACTGCTATCACCGAGATCTTCCCTGAGCTAAAGGGTCGTTTAAATGGTCTGGCGGTTCGTGTTCCTCTAGCCAATGCTTCCCTAACTGACTGCGTTTTTGAGCTTGAGCAACATGTCACCGTTGAAGAAGTGAACAGTGCGCTAAAAACAGCTGCAGAAGGGCGACTAAAAGGCATTCTGGGTTTTGATGAAATTCCGTTGGTATCGGTGGATTACACCAATGATAAACGCTCGGGAATTGTCGATGGCCTATCGACCATGGTTATCAACAATTCACAGGTCAAAGTACTTATCTGGTATGACAACGAAGTGGGTTACGTCAATCGTATGATGGAGCTGGCTGCGAAGGTTGCCGCCTCTATCAAAGATTAAACGCATAACAGCCCACCACTATGCTTGAGCTTAAATTGGCAACCACCCAATACATGATTGTCACTCTCAATTATTGGGCCTTTACGCTTACCGATGGCGCATTGCGAATGCTCGTGGTGCTGTTTTTTCATGGGCTGGGCTTTAGCCCCCTTGAGATCGCCGGTCTATTTTTACTGTATGAATTCTTCGGCATGGTCACCAACCTACTCGGCGGCTGGCTGGCGACGGCGATTGGGCTAACCATCACCATGCAACTGGGACTGGCACTGCAGATCGTCGCCCTGTGTATGCTGTTGGTCGACAGCTCAATGCTCAGCGTAGCCTATGTCATGATTGCTCAAGCACTCTCGGGTATAGCCAAAGACCTGAATAAAATGAGTGCCAAAACCAGTATTAAATCTCTGGTTCCCGACGACAGTCAAAACCGACTTTACCGCTGGGTGGCAATGCTGACCGGCTCAAAAAATGCCCTCAAAGGCCTTGGCTTTTTCCTCGGTGGTTGGCTGCTGGCCGCTGTTGGCTTTCAAGGCGCTGTGGGCACTATGGCGGCACTCTTATCCGCGGTATTTTTGTTCAGCCTAATACTCTTAAACCGCAGCACTGGGATAGCTAAACAGCGCAGTAAATTTACCCAGTTATTCTCCAAAAGCGCGGCTATTAATCGCCTAAGTGCCGCACGATTTTTTCTGTTTGGCTCCAGAGATATCTGGTTTGTCGTTGCTCTGCCGGTGTTTTTGCAGAGTGAATTGAGCTGGAGCTATACCCAGGTCGGCAGCCTATTAGCCGTCTGGATTATTGGCTATGGCGCTATGCAAGCTCTGGCACCCAAGGTCACCGAGGCATCGGGAAAGACTGCCTTTGAGTGGGTAGCGGCAATCTGCTTACTTCCAGCGCTTATAGCTATAGGCCTCTATCTAGAGTGGAACACTGAACTACTCATAATCGCTGGGCTGCTAATATTTGGCGCACTGTTTGCCATCAACTCATCGGTTCACTCCTACCTGATTGTCTCCTATGCCCGTGAAGATGGCGCCTCTGCGGATGTGGGGTTTTACTATATGGCTAACGCTGCAGGTCGATTGGTCTGCACCCTGCTATCCGGATTGATTTACCAGCATTACGGTCTGGCTGCCTGCTTAATTGGCTCTTCTATATTGTTAATTACAGCCGCGGCTATCTCGTGGAAACTACCCCGCTAGAATCTCTAGAGCCTTTTACCAAGAGCCTTTTACTGATACCCCATGTCTGCTAGGGTGCGCTACATATACAGGTACTATTAAATACACTATCAAATACACTTTTCACATTAAGAAAGATAATTCTATGACTACAGCAAACGATACCGAAATGGATCCCAATGGCCTGTTTCGCGAAGAAAACTTTACCGACCAAAAATTGGGCACAATCCGCAAATTGGTCCCTATTAAAGCCGATGGTAGCGACGACCCTGATCGCGATACAACCTTTTTTGGTGCCGCGCAAATAATGACCCCAATGGGCGCGCTTCCACTGAACTTCCAGCTCGACGGCAACACTATTGGTGAAGCGGCCAGTGACTTTGCCGGTAAAGCCCAAATCGCCGTAGATGAAGCCAGCAGAGAACTGGAAAAGATGCGCCGCGAACAGGCCTCGCAGATTGTGGTGCCCGGTCAGGGCGGTGGCAATGGTGGTATGGGCGGCGGCATGGGCGGTGGTGGAATTATTACTTGATAGCTACAGGCAGAAAACTTTGTTTGTAAGTGCTTACTTTTCGCACTTCACTTTAAAAGCAGTGACCCCTGAATAGGCTCAAATACAGCGGCGGCATTGATTAGCGATGCTGCCGTTAATGCGTTAACACCAAAGACCGTTGTATCAATCCCATAACCGGTCTTCACTCTCTCAATAAGCAAATCAAAATCACCATCCCCTGAGAGCAGTACTATATGGTCTATTTTATCGTCTACGGTCTGATCATGATTGGCCGCCGCGTCCATCACATCAATAGCCAGACCCACATCCCAATCACCTTTTGCCGATCCATCGCTGCGCTGAATATAGGGCTTTAATTTCACCTCAAAACCTATCTCCCGTAAGCGCTGCTGAAAGCCTCTCTGCCCCGAGTCATTGCGCTCAATCGCATAGGCATTTGCCAGCACAATCTCACCCTTCTGACTAACCCGACGCCACAGCTCACTGTAGTTAAAGTGGCAGGAAAACTGCTCCCTAACGGTGTAATAGATATTTTGCACATCGACAAATACGGCAATTTTTTTCATTGGGGAAGGTTCCATCAGATAATCAATTCTGCACCAAGGGAGTAGCTGCCGGGATAAACCAGCTTGCAGACGCTGACTACCCTGTCCGCATGCCAACTGCGACGACTGACTTTTAAGCAGGAGCTGATCGATGCCAAACCTAGTGCTCCAGTGATCTCAACCTCTGGCATGACCGCCTGCACCTGATGTTCAACTCGAGTCGCGGCAGCCACCCAGTTAAGATAAGCCTGAGGGGTGACCTTGGAATAGTTCTGTTTGAGATAGGCGCCTACTATCCCCGGATTTACAAAGCACTCTTCCCACTGCACTGCGGCGGAGTCTCGATAATGAACCACTACCGAGTGGAACAGCGCATCACCTTCACTAAGGCCCAGCATTGAGGCCGTATCTTTCTCCGCGTTTACCTCTTCCAGAGTAATGATGCGGTTACTGTATTGCGGATTGCTGTGATTGAACTGCTGAGTAAAATCGTCTATTTCCACAGCTGCTGTGACTGCCTGCGGCTCGGCAACAAAGGTGCCTAAACCCGCTGTACGGATAAGAAGATGATCATCGGCCAACTCCTGAACCGCACGACGCGCCGTCATTCGGCTAACCGCAAAGTCCTCGGCGAGCTTATTTTCCGAGGGAATACGATCGCCGGCCTGCCACTGACCAGATTCCAGCTGATTTTTTATATAGGTTTTTATCTGCGCATAGCGTGGCAGAGAATAAATAACCTGTGTCATCAACCAAACTCCTTATTGGTATATACACTATACCTGTATATACAATATTTCAATAAAACACCACAAACAATTTTCTATTTAAATTACTGGTTAAATAGGGAACTTAACAGAGGAAATTACAGGAATACTTGATCGGAGTAAAGACTATCTTGTATAGACAACTGCTAGACAAGCGAGAAAAAATCGACTCTAACTAGCCAATAACTCAAGCTTTTGCTCACGGGAGAGCTTTTTGATTTGCGCCTCGCGAATGCTGGCACTGCTGCGATCATAACCGGACTCAACCAACACCACCTGCTCCGGGCTGCGACCTCGAAAGTATTTGGCACCGGCGCGACCACTTTGATGCTCGGCAAAGCGCCTCTCTACATCGGTGGTTATTCCGGTATACAGAGACTGGTCGGTGGCACGAATCATATAGACAAACCAGTCACTCATCCGTTGGCCGTACGATCTGATTCAATAAAACTGTGGCAGTACTGACAGCGGTACTGATAGCCACGCTGAACAATTCTTTTATGGCGCACACTGGTTAGCTGATGGGTTCGGCAACCGCACTTGTAGGCAAAGCGTTCATACTGACGCATTGGGATACCGGTTAAATCATAGTCCCCAGTGGCTTTTGGTGGCGCGCCAAAATCAATCATAATCGATTTCCACTCGCGACCATGGGGCTTGACCCGCCGCAAGCCATAAATACAGTCAACCAGATAGTGGGCAACCTCATGAATCACGGTGTTACTGAGGCTCTCTTCGTAATATTTGGCAAACAGCCAGGGGTTGTAGCGGATACGCTTGGACTTGCCCTTAATCTCGTACATGCCGGCACACTTGCCCCTGAGATCAAAGTGCACAGGAATAGGGTCAAATTTGCGTTCATACAGCCCTGAAGCCACCTTAATATAGGTTGCGGTGGCGGCTTCTACCTGACGCTTTTGTATTTCAGAAATCGGTTCAATCATAATGTCAGTATATAGTTGGGTCAGACTGGTACAATAGGCCACTCAAATTTATAGAAAGTTAAATATAGCCAGATACCATTACCTTAAGTTATCTGATGATTAATTAATCAAGCGCTTATAACCTTACGTTCAATTTATGAATATAGATTTTCACTGCCACACTACGGTCTCTGATGGCTCCCTGAGTCCCGCCGAGCTGCTCGACCTCGCTCTAGAGCGAGAGATCGATATGCTCTCGATCACAGACCACGACACTCTCGGTGCCTATCAACAGCTGACTAAAATCAATAGCGGCCTGCAAATTATTCCGGGCATTGAGCTCTCAAGTCAGTGGAATCGTCGTGGAATCCATATTGTTGGACTCAATGTTGGGCTGGATTCTCCATCAATTCTGCAAGCCGTCGAGCAACAATCAAACGCACGTCGCGAAAGAGCGGAAATCATTGCCGAGAAATTGGAACGGCTTGGCTTTACCGACTGCTTTGCTGGGGCGCTGTCATTTGCCTCGGGGCCCGACCAAATAGGGCGCCCGCATTTTGCCCGACATCTGGTCAATATCGGCGCTGTCAGCAATATCCAGCAGGCGTTTAAACGCTATCTGGGCGCCGGCAAGGTTGGCGATATCAAAGATCAGTGGGCAAGCGCTGAAACCGTTATTAGCTGGATTCGCGATGCCGGTGGTGTTGCCGTGCTCGCCCATCCAACCAAATACAAGCTGACCAGATCCAAGTTGATTGAATTACTTCGCGACTTTAAAGACGCTGGCGGTGAAGCTATGGAAGTGATATCTGGCGCACAGGAGCCCTCAGTGACGCGGGATATGGCTCGTTTGTGCAAGGATATTGGTTTTGACGCTTCCTGTGGTTCAGATTTTCATTCACCAAATCAGGCCTGGGCCGCTCTTGGCAAAGTCGCCCCGCTACCGGACAGCTGTTTTCCGATCTGGCGGCGCTGGCACTGAAGAGTTAGCCGCAATTTCAATTCCTGTGTATACTTGCGCGCCTTAAGCAACCCGGAATTCTTCTATGCAGGGCTTTTATGCTTGTATAACAACAGAAGACTGACTGGGTTAATTTAGAGTTTTTATTTTTTTAATGGAAATCATTTAGTGGAAATTTTTATCTTTGTCAGTGAGCAGTGGCTACTCATCACCTTGTTAGCCGCATTAATCGGTGTGTTTTTTGTCACCGAGCAAAGTAAAAGCGGTAAGTCATTGGGCAGCAGCGAACTGGTTCGCCTGATCAACAATGAAGAAGCTGTGGTGGTTGATGTTAGAAGTGCTGCTGAGTTCGAAGTTGGACATATCCACGGTGCTCTCAGTATCCCTCACCTAAAACTTGCCAGCCGTATTGCCGAATTGGAAAAATACCGCGATAAAATTATCGTTGTGGTTGATAAGATCGGGCAACATTCCGGCGCTGCAGGTAAAGCCCTAAGCAGTAAAGAATTTAATGTTCGCCGCTTAAGCGGTGGCGTCAGCGAATGGCAGGGCTCAAGCCTGCCGCTGGTTCAGGGCAAATAAGCCCACACTGATATTTAAAACCTATATTTCAAACCTCAATCTGCACACGCACAAGAGAACCCTATGTCTCATATCGTACTATTCGGAACGCGTTTCTGCCCCTTTTGTGTCGCTGCGCGCCGCTTACTCAGTGCTAAAGGCATCGATTATCAGGATATTGCACTCGATGAAGATCCAGAGTTAAAAATCCGCGTAATGGCGAAAAGCGGCCGCAACACAGTTCCCCAAATTTGGTTTGGAACCGACCATGTCGGCGGCTTTAATGAGTTGCGCGATCTGGAGCGTCTGGGCAATTTGGAGTCAGCGGTGCAAGCCGGCCTTGAATTGGGCGAAACTGTCTCCATATAAAAAGCTAACATTTAATAATTATTAAATTTGATCGCACCATTTTTCGACTTTAAGTCCAACAATTAAGGCTCAATCATGACTGATGATAAGAATACTGCTACTGGAGCAGCCAACCAGGAAAAAGCCGCAGGCCCAAACTTTTCGGTCGCGCGCCTCTATCTAAAAGACCTCTCTTTTGAAACACCTCAGGGCGCAGCTGCCTTTCAAAAGCAGTGGAAGCCTAAGGTCAATCAGGATCTGAGCACCAAATCGGAAAAGATCGATGACAATACCTATGAAGTAGCACTGCGCATTACTGTCACGGTTAAAGATGAAGAAGAAACTATTTATCTGATTGAAGTTGAGCAGGCGGGTCTATTTACCATTAAAGGCATCGAAGGCCAGCAACTGGCACAGGTATTAAATGTTACCTGCGCAACCATGCTGTTACCCTATGCTCGCGAAGCAATTGATAGCACGTTGATCAAGGGTTCATTCCCTCCACTGATGATACCGCCAATCAATTTTGAGTCTCTGTTTGCCTCTGCAATGCAGCAGACAGCTGAAGCACAGGCCGAAAGTAAAAACGAAGCGAACACTCACTAACCAATGAGATAGCTGCAACCGTTAAAACAAAAAACCCGCTTTTCAGCGGGTTTTTTGTAACTGGCAATCTGGACAATTAAACAGCTCGACTAAAGAGCCCGACTAAAGAGCACAACTTAAAGAGCCTGAGACTCCATCTGATACTCCTGCAATTTCCGGGTCAGCGTATTGCGACCCCAACCCAAAAGCTGAGCCGCATCTTTTTTCCGCCCACCAGTAAATGCCAATGCGGTTTCAATCATAATACGCTCAAAATCTGGCAGTGCCTGAGAGAGGATATCCTTACCACCGGACTTCAGCTCACGCTCGCTCCAGCGTCTTAACATCTGCTGCCAGTCACCCTGAACTCGCTGCTCAGTACCGGATTCTTCCGCTTTAAGCTCTGGGGGCAAGTCGGTAAGTAATACTTCACGACCGGCCGCCATAACTGTCAACCAGCGACAAATATTTTCCAACTGCCGCACATTGCCCGGCCAGGACAGGCCATAGAAGAAATCTTCAGCTTCCTGAGACAGTACCTTTGGCTCCATCTCCAACTCTTTTGCTGAGCGATGGAAAAAATGCTTCATCAACTGGGGAATATCCTCACGTCGATCGGCGAGCTTGGGCAGATGTACACGAATAACATTGATACGGTGATAGAGATCTTCACGAAAGCGGTTACTCTGAACCAGCTCTTCGAGATTCTGGTGGGTAGCAGCGATAATCCTTACATCAACCTTCACTGAGATATGTCCACCTACTCGGTAAAACTCACCATCAGCTAGAACCCGTAACAATCGAGTCTGGGCTTCGGGAGGCATATCGCCAATCTCGTCCAGAAAAAGGGTTCCTCCATTGGCCTGCTCAAAGCGTCCTTCTCGGCGTTGAGCAGCGCCAGTAAAGGCACCCTTTTCATGGCCAAACAACTCAGATTCGATAAGATCATGGGGAATAGCCGCCATATTCAGAGCGATAAACTTCGAGTTTCTGCGTGGGCTGTGTCGGTGCAAAGCGTGAGCGACCAGTTCTTTACCGGTTCCAGACTCACCATTGATAAGCACCGTGATATTGGAGTTCGACAGCCGGCCAATAGCGCGAAAGACTTCCTGCATGGCAGGCGCCTCACCGATAATTTCCTGAGTTGGCGGCTCTTCAACGGGTTCAAATTTTGATTTCTGCTCACGGGAAAAGGTCACACCGCGGCGCGCCACTTCAACCAGCTCATCGAGATCAAACGGCTTTGGCAAGTACTCGAAAGCACCGCCCTGATAGGCGGCAACAGCGCTATCAAGATCTGAGTGGGCGGTGGTAATAATCACCGGAATATCAGGTCTTGTAGAGTGAATCTGCTTTAACAGCTCGAGGCCATCGATGCCCGGCATACGGATATCGGAGATAATAATTTCCGGCTGCGACTGCTGCAGTGCCACCAAAAGGTCATCGCCATTTTCAAAGCTTCGCACCTCAATTCCATTGCGCTTGATGGCTTTTTCCATCACCCAGCGCAGTGAACGGTCATCTTCAGCTATCCAAATTTCTGATGTGCTCTGCATGCTATGCCTTTATCGGTAAATAGATTGAAAAACAGGTGCGGCCAGGTTCTGACTCACACTCAATAATGCCTTGATGAAGATTGATCGCCGACTGGGCTATGGTTAGCCCCAATCCAGTACCTTCGCTGCGACCACTTATCATGGGAAAGAAAATACGCTCTTTAATATCGCTCGATATGCCTGGGCCCGTATCAATAATATCCAGTCGGCAGATCGCTTTATGATGCACACCGGCAATGGTGAAGCTTCGTTGAATACGGCTTTTTAAGGTCAAACGACGCTCTTCCGAGTTACCCTCAAGGATTGCCTGCATGGCATTTCGGGCAACATTTAAAACGGCCTGCACTAACTGGGTGCGATCGCCGGACAGATCAGGAAGACTCGGATCATAGTCTCGAGTGACCACTAACTTACCCTGAACCTCAGCTTCTATAAGGGCTGCAATATGTTCGGTCACTTCGTGAATATTAATTTCTTCAAAGCTCGGCAGCTGACTGGGGCCGAGCAGACGATCAACAAGCTTCCTTAACCGATCGGTTTCAGTAGTAATAATTCGGCACAGCTCTGCAGTCTCATCGTCCATACTGCTTTCAGATATCTCATCGGCCAACAGCTGTGCTGCACCGCGAATTCCCCCAAGCGGGTTCTTGATCTCGTGAGCCAATCCGCGAATAAGACTTCTCGAGGTATCGTGAACTGAGAGTAGCGCCTCTTCACGGTTGATTCGCAGAATACGGTCAATAGGCTGCATTTCCATCAAGATCCACTGACCGGAATCAATACTTATCGGCGTAACCGTGTAATCAACCTGAGAGGATTCACCAGGCCCACTTAAAAATTCATGTCGAATGGTATGGGGATTTCCATACTCAATAGACTCACGCAGCGTTTGGCGAGCAGTTTCGCTGTCATTAAATAACTCACAGGCCGCTAGACCCCGCAGGCGAACACTACCAACCTGCAGCAAAGCCTCTGCCGCGGGATTGATGTAATCAATCAATAAATCCTGATCTACAAGCAATACAGCTGTATTCAGGTTATCGAGCAGTAATCGATGTAATTGATCTGAGGTCATAAATGCCAGGCCAGGTTAATGGCTTTCTCAACGGTTATTTAAATATTATTTTTGTAATTGCTTATTTATGTGTGCAATAAGCAGGCCAATAATTGGCCGCATTTAACCGAAATTGCTTTCTTTTAGACTGTTTTAAAACCGGATTGAAGGAGATTATACTCTGCACAATCAGCCTGTGCACCACACTGGTGCAAATGGCTGTTGCCGAAGATTAGTTGCGCTTGAAATGGCGCTGAACATGCACCGTAACCGACCGGGAACTGGCTACAGCTTCACCATTATTAGCCGCCACTACTCGGGCAGAGATACTGTGAGAACCCCGGGGTAAATTACTTATGGCGTAGGACGTTGCCGCCACTGGCTCGGCATAGGCGGCACCATTGAGATAAAACTGCACAAGATGGCCGATCTGGAGTTCAGGTTCTAGTGCCAACTGAACAATAATATTTTGCTGGTCGTAGTAAATTAGCGAGTCATCTCGGGGCGCGACTAACTCAACCACTGAATAGCCGGCAAAAGCCGCACTGTCAGGGGCAATATCCGCAGCAGTCTCAACTATCTCAGAACCGGGCACCTGATTGATTGGCGGCAATACCAGCTGATCGCCACTCTCATCGGCTGGAGGAGTGTCTGTGTAGATGACCTTGCCGGTTGAATCTACAATTTTATAGACCTCAGCATTTGCCATAGACGCGCAGCTGGTCATGATTAAGAGTAAACTTAGGAACAATGTTTTTTGCATAGGGCTTGTTATCTCAACTCTATGCGGCGAGCCGCTAGAGATTAGGAGCTTGAAACATTCAAACTCTATCTAAAGACTAGACCTTTTTCAGACAAAGAAAAAGCCCGCCATTCTAAGAATGACGGGCTTGTTCGATCTTACTCTACGACTGGATTAGCAGCTGTAGTACATCTCAAACTCAACCGGGTGAGTGGTTTGCTCAACGCGGTAAACTTCTTCCATCTTCAGTTCGATATAAGCATCGATCACGTCATCAGTAAATACACCACCAGCTGTCAGGAACTCGCGATCCTTGTCCAGCTCTTCTAGTGCTTCACGCAGGCTGCCAGCAACCTGTGGAATCAGTGCAGCTTCTTCAGCAGGTAGATCATAAAGATCTTTATCCGCTGCATCGCCAGGGTGGATCTTGTTCTTAACACCATCGATACCAGCCATCAACATAGAGGCAAACATCAGGTATGGGTTAGCAGTAGGATCACCGAAACGTGCTTCAATACGCTTGCCCTTAGGGGAAGGTACATAAGGAATACGGATAGAAGCAGAGCGGTTACGCGCTGAGTAAGCCAGCATTACTGGTGCTTCAAAGCCCGGGATCAGACGCTTGTAAGAGTTAGTAGAAGCGTTAGCAAAAGCGTTTAGTGCTTTAGCGTGCTTAATGATGCCGCCGATGTAGTAAAGGGCAGTGTCACTCAGGCCAGCATAGCCGTCACCAGCAAATACGTTCTCACCGTCTTTCCAGAAAGACTGGTGACAGTGCATACCAGAACCGTTGTCACCAACGATAGGCTTAGGCATAAATGTAGCAGTCTTGCCATAGGCGTGAGCTACATTGTGAACGCAGTACTTGAGGATCTGTACTTCGTCAGCTTTCTTAACCAGAGTGTTGAAACGGATACCGATTTCACACTGACCAGCAGTGCCAACTTCGTGGTGGTGAACTTCTACATCCAGACCCATCTGCTCCATTGCAGTACACATAGCGGCACGCAGGTCATGCAGAGAATCAACAGGAGGTACAGGGAAGTAACCGCCTTTAACACCAGGGCGGTGGCCCATGTTGCCGTCTTCATATTTGGAGCCTGAAGACCATGCAGCTTCTTCAGAATTGATCTTGTAGAAAGCACCGCTCATGTCGGCACCCCAGGTAATGTCATCAAAGACAAAGAACTCTGGCTCAGGACCGAAGTAAGCAGTATCGCCCAGACCTGTAGACTGCAGGTAGTCTTCAGCGCGGCTAGCGATGGAGCGTGGATCGCGCTCGTAGCCCTGCATGGTTGTAGGCTCAACAATGTTACAACGGATGATGACAGTCACTTCATCAGTGAATGGATCAATAACAGCAGTGCTGTCGTCTGGCATCAAAATCATGTCTGATTCGTTAATACCTTTCCAGCCAGCAATAGATGAGCCGTCAAACATTTTTCCGTCAACGAAGAAATCATCGTTAACTTCGCCGATAGGCATAGAAACGTGCTGCTCTTTACCCTTAGTGTCAGTAAACCGCAGGTCAACCCAGCGAGCTTCGCTTTCTTTAATAAGATTTAGAGTCTTCTCAGACATGTGTTCCTCCAATATGGAATTCGTTGTTCGTTATTTTAGAAGCCTTGCAGATTTCTATCATAGGGCCGCTTGCCTGCAAAATTCCCAGCAGACTTTACGAATGATATAAGTGCAATAGTCGTGCCAATAGGTCAGTGCTTGCGCCAATCAACCCACATACTCTCCCTCTAGCGCTCAGTCTGCCATTTCACAGCATGACAGCTAACGAATAAAACCAACTCACATATCCGTTTGCACCTTAATGGTGCGCTACCAATAAAAAAGCACCGTTAAGGTGCAATTATCTTTACTTTGTCAGTAGCCGCTCTTCGACTCGGCTAGTATAATGCCGATCCATGCAAAATCTGTCACTTTTTCTGATCTATTTTCTCTCAAGGCATCAATTAAGTCCTTATTTAGCAACCTCACGGCCAACGGAATGCCCCTGATGCAAACAATTGAGAATGTCACCACCCCCAAACCTGACGACATTATTATCGACGTACGTCATCCGGACGAGGCTGAGCAGAGACCGCTTGTCTGCCCAAACAACCAGATAATCACAGTGCCTTTTTTCAATCTCGGCAAATACGTCGAGGAACTGAATAAACAGCAGTCCTACCTACTTTACTGCGACAAAGGAATTATGAGCCGTCTGCACGCCGACACACTAAGCAAGCAGGGTTTTCAAAAAATCGGGGTTTTGACGCCTGCAACTAAAGCCAGTTAACCGCTAAAGTGAGAGCGAACTGTGATCTATTCCACATTATTTTCGTTGATTAGTACCCATTTTCACCGATAAGGGACTATATTTAGCACTTATCTTCCGTCATTAAAAAATAAAATCAGCCGCAGGATGCAGCCGATGATGAGCACTGAAAACTTGCTCGGGGAACCCAAGGAAGCAGAGCAGTCCAATCCCCGCTCTCTCAAAAAATTGATACAGATTGAGTTAGAAAAGCACGCGCTGGAAAACCTAAAGTTCGGACTCGCCGTTTCTGTGATGAGCGCTGCCATACTATTTCTTCTCGCCACCAATCAGCCTGCAACGGTTTTCCAATGGTCATGGCTCGGCGCCGTTTTCCTGACAGGACTGGCTATCTGGCTGTGGATGGTCAACGCCAGCCGCTCAGGCAGCTTATCAAATCAGCAGATCGGCGCGGTTATTCTTATCTCGTCATGCCTGTTTGCCATCTCATGGGGTCTTGCCGCGGCGCTCTTTATTGACCCCCAACAGTTCGCAACCTCTGCGCTTACCGTTATTGTAATCGCCACACTCTGTATCTGTTGGCCACTGAATTATGCTCACTCAACGGTTGTTCGCCATCTGTTTCTCAGCGCCATTCTAATTCCGCTTATAGCCAGCCTGTACCTCTGTTACCCACAGATACACCCGGCGCTTCTCGCCTTAGTCGCTTTGCTCTACGCACTGATAAACCGAGCCGTGGTCAATTATCGGAACGGCCTGATTGAAGCCACCGGCAGTATGCTCAAGGCCAATGAGCGCTCCCAGCAAATTATCACCACCAGTCAAAAAATAGCCAGCCTTATAGAACAGACACCACTGGGATTTATTGAATGGAACCAACAGCGAGAAATTATTAGCTGGAATCCAGCCGCAACCACGATTTTTGGCTACTCAAAACAGGAAGCTCTCGGTCGCACCACCGACTTTTTATTTGAGCAGAAAAAATCATTTCTGCAGCAGCAGGTGGAAAACGACCTATTTCTGTTTGGCAAAGATTTCTCCGGTACCGCCGAAAACGTAACCAGCGACGGCACGGTGATAATTTGCGAGTGGAATGACACGCCTCTTTTTGACGATGCTATGAACGTGGTTGGCGCTGCCTCGTTTGTCGAGGATGTTACCGATAGGGTTAAACTGGAAACCCGCATCAAACAGCAGGCCTACTTTGACCCACTGACCGGCCTGCCAAATCGGCACCGCTTAATGGAAGAGCTAACCCGGGTTGTTGCTCTCGCGCAGCGCAACCAGAATTACTGCTCACTACTATTTATAGATCTCGATCACTTTAAAGAAATTAATGACACCCGTGGCCACCACTATGGGGATTTGGCGCTGACGCTATTTGCCCAGCGACTGCGCAAAGTGATTCGCACCGAAGAAGCCGTTGCGCGGCTAGGCGGGGATGAGTTTGTCGTGCTGCTAGAAAATCTCGGTCGCGAGGAAGAGCCTTCACGGCTGTTAATCGCTCAGGTTGCCGAAAAGATCATTGATGCCGCCCGCGAACCCTTTGTGATCAAAGATGAAAAGTTTCGCATCAGCTGCAGTATCGGCATTGTGCTATTTAATGATGGCAGCTCCGACGGCGATGCCATTTTGCAGCAGGCCGACAAAGCCCTTTACACCATTAAGCGCGAAGGGAAATCGAACTTTTATTTCCACAATCAAAAGCCACCCTCGGAACTGCAGGCGCAAACACTGCTATTGGAACAGCTGCGGGACAAGGCCAACACCGAATCATTTATACCCTACTATCAGCCTATCCTGGATACAGAGACCAATCTGATCAACGGCCTGCAGATTTATCTGCGCTGGAGAAATCCAGATAACGAACTGATCTCTGCCAACGAAATTATCCAGATCCTCGAATCCGGTTCGATGATTGTCGATATCTCCCTGTCGCTGCTTGAACAGATATTCCGCCAGATTGAGCTGTGGAGAAATCAGGACCTATGGCGAGATACGCAGAAAATCTACTTTACCCTCAGCCTTCGCGAGCTTGAGCACTCCTCGTTTATCGACAATCTTGAACAACTGATGAACAAATTTAACATCAAGCCGCAAACCCTGACCTTTGGCTTGCACGCAGAAACTCTGCCAAAGATTCATAAGCCTCTAGGTCTGCAATTGAGCCGGTTAAAAGAGATGGGAATTGACTTTATTGTCGACAATGTGGGCTACCAGAGCCTGCCGATACAAAAATTGCGCGACTTTGAGATCGATACGATTAGAATTTCTCATAAATTAATGTCTGAATCCACCTACATGGAAAGCTCGTGGAATCTGGTCAAAGGATTGGTCGAGCTAACCAAGTCTGTCGACCTAAAATGCATTGCCCCCTGCGTTGAAGAGCCCGAAATACATCATCTTTTGCTTGATACAGGCTGTCAATTACTGCAGGGAAACCTAATTGCACCGCCCTCGCCAGCGACTTCAATTACGCGAATGTTGATCGAACGTAACGTCAGCCGTAAAGAAGAAACTCCCGCTTAACAAAAACAGACGTAGCAGTTTCTGAGAATTCCACTATAATCGCGACCTTTTGCGCCTACTGGTATATCTCATGTCCATTGAAAACTTGCGTAACATTGCAATCATCGCCCACGTTGACCACGGTAAAACGACTCTGGTTGATAAACTTCTGAGCCAATCAGGAACCCTCGATCGTAAAGACCTCGGTTCCGAGCGACTAATGGACTCCAACGACCAGGAGAAAGAGCGCGGCATTACCATTCTGGCAAAGAACACCGCCATCAACTGGAATGACTATCGCATCAATATCGTAGACACCCCCGGTCACGCCGACTTCGGGGGTGAAGTAGAGCGCGTGCTGTCGATGGTTGATTCAGTACTTCTGCTGGTTGATGCCGTTGACGGCCCGATGCCACAAACACGCTTTGTAACCTCAAAAGCCTTTGAGCAGGGACTGCGTCCAATTGTTGTTATCAACAAAGTCGACCGCCCCGGCGCTCGTCCAGACTGGGTTCTGGATCAGGTCTTTGATCTGTTTGATAACCTTGGCGCCACAGACGAGCAGTTAGACTTCCCGGTTATTTACGCCTCAGCTCTGAACGGCATCGCTGGTTTAGAAGCTGACGATATGGCTGAAGATATGACCCCGCTGTACGAAATGATCGTTCGCGATGTTCCAGCACCCAAGGTTGATCTGGACGGCCCTTTCCAGATGCAGGTTTCAGCACTGGCCTATGACAGCTACGTTGGTGTTATTGGTGTAGGTCGAATTACCCGCGGTCAGCTCAAGCCAAATCAGCAGGTTATTGTTAAATCTGCCGACGGCATAGAACGTAGAGGCAAGGTATTAAACGTTAAAGGTTATCTAGGTCTTGAGCAGATCGAAACTCAGTTGGCCGGTGCCGGTGACATCGTTTGTATTAACGGTATTGACGGCCTGAGCATCTCAGACACGCTCTGTGACCCAGAGAATATTGAAGCACTGCCTGCACTGAGTGTTGATGAGCCAACTGTAAGCATGACCTTTATTGTTAATGACTCACCTTTCGCAGGCTTGGAAGGCAAGTACGTAACTACCAGAAATATTAAAGATCGCCTCGACCAAGAGCTGATCCACAACGTAGCATTGCGCGTTACTCAGGGCGAAACTCCGGACAAGTTTATTGTTTCTGGTCGCGGTGAATTACACCTTTCAGTACTGATCGAAACCATGCGACGTGAAGGCTTCGAAATGGGCGTATCACGTCCTGAAGTGGTTCAGAAAGTTGTCGACGGCAAGGTTCAGGAACCCTATGAGCAGGTTGTTATCGATGTTGAAGAACAGCATCAGGGATCGGTAATGGAAGAGTTGGGTATGCGTAAAGCAGAGCTGACCAATATGGAGCCCGACGGAAAAGGACGTGTACGCCTTGAGTTCAGCATGCCATCTCGCGGCCTGATTGGCTTCCGTGGCACCTTCCTGACCCTGACTTCAGGCTCAGGCATTATGACCAGCATCTTCGACAAGTACGGTCCAGTTAAAGAGGGCGAGAGCCACAAACGTCAAAACGGCGCCCTGATCAGTATGGTAAAAGGCAAGACAGCCGCCTACGCACTTTTCAATATTCAAGCCCGTGGCCGTCTATTCCTCGGTCACGCAATCGATGTTTACGAAGGTCAGGTTGTGGGTATTCACTCCCGCGCCAATGATCTGGTAGTTAACCCGATCAAAGGTAAGCAGCTGACTAACGTACGAGCATCGGGAACCGATGAAGCACTAACGCTGGTACCACCGATCAAGCACACGCTTGAGCAGGCATTGGAATTTATCGAAGACGATGAACTGGTAGAAGTAACACCAGAGAGCATCCGTCTGCGTAAAAAGCTGCTGACCGAGAACGATCGAAAGCGCGCACCTAAGTAAGAGCACCCTAGTAGACGTACTTTAATAGATATACTCTGGCGGGCTGTCACGGCCCGCCAAATTCTATGCTACATTTACTACCAATGGATGGTGGGATGTTTATGACCGAAACGGATAGCAAAGACTCAATACCCAGCGGGTTTCTCTCCTTCTCGCTGGTTGCTCAAGAAATTATCGCCGTCCTCTTCGCTTTTTATTCATATCAACAGGGCGACATGTCCACAGCCACCTTTTATCTGGCAGTGGCCGGATTACTCTTAGTTGGCCTCGGCATCCACAGTATTTTTGATCGCCCGCATCTGGCGCGAGCACTTCTGGCATTGCTGCTAATCGGCAGCTTCTTTTATCTGCTGACGGCAAATTCAGACAACAGCCTACCTACCAGCCCCTTATCAACCAGCCAAGACAGCTCAGCACTAATGTGGTGCCTGACCATTATTCCTGTCTTAGTCGGAACCTTTGGCTACCGCTACAGTATTTTAATTCTCAGCAGCATCTTTGCTGTCTCCGTCTGGCTGCTTTACGGAACCCCGGAGATAATCCCCCTACCCAGCTACAGCGATGTCAATATAGTGCGCTTTCTATCTGCCTATATAGTCTTATCCCTGTTTGCCGTGGCTATGGATATCTCCCACTCCCGCAGTCTAAATAAATATAAAGACCTGTCCCTGAGAGTCGATCAAATCGCCCATCAAGATCAGCTCACCCAACTGCCAAACCGCCACGATATGGAACGGCGACTAGAGAAAAAATATCAGCAGTACCGCTTGATCAACCAACCGTTTTCAGTGCTGCTTGCCGATCTCGATAACTTTAAATTTATCAATGACCGCTACGGTCACGATGTCGGCGACGATGTACTCCATGCCATCGGCATTCTGCTCGGCGAACCACTGCGAGGAGAAGATGTGGTCGCACGCTGGGGCGGCAATGAATTTATGATTCTGTTGCCCACAGCCAATGCCGAAGCAGCGGTTAATATTGCCGAAAGACTGCGTTCCCAGGCAGGTAAATTATCCATGGAAGCCCAGGGAGACAAACTGCGGATTTCCCTGAGTGTCGGCGTTGCATCCATCGATAAATGCACTGGCATAGATGATTTAATCTCTACCGCAGAAAATGGACTCTATCAGGCCAAGCATATGGGCCGAGATATGGTGGTAGTGGGCTAAACAGTCGGTTAAGTACCCAACCCCTCTGTTGTCGCAGGAAAAAGCCACAAATAACCTTAGATACAAATACTAAACACCCCACTGATTTAACCTGATGCTTTTAGCACTTTTCTGTAAAAACAGTTTATATAGCCGCTAAAATCGCATAAAGTAAATCTTTAGCCGGCACTGAAGCAGGCGTTCGCCTTGATCTTAACGACACTGTGAATTTTTGAATGGACGACAAACTTCGCCTAATAGCGAATCTTCACTATTTTCAGTATCGGCTTTCATTATGAATAAATCAGATCTTCACCGACCCTTATCCAAAAAATACAGTCTGAGCAGCTTCGCTATTTTGCTGCTTGTTAGCCTGATGGTCGGCTGTGGTGGCGGTGGCGGTGGCGGTGGCGGTGGATCGGATAACAGCAGCTCAAATAGTGACAGTAATATTGGCGGCGGCAATACCGATGGTGGGAATACCGATGGTGGCAATACCGATGGTGGCAATACTGGCGGTTCAGTCCGAGCAGTATTTATTAACGAAGCCTCTTCCTCTAACTCCGCTTTTGAAGATGAAGATGGCGACAGCCCCGATTGGTTTGAGCTGCACAACAGTGAATCCACAGCCGTTGACCTGACCGGCTGGAGCATCACAGACGATATTCTTGAGCCGGCAAAATGGGTTTTCCCGCAAATAGAACTGTCCGCCGGGGCCCACCTTCGAGTATGGGCATCGGATAAAGACAAAGCGGCTGCAGGAATATATAAAACCCTGGTTAACCACGGCGATAGCTTTCGCTACCTGCTCCCTGAAGCAACCCCCGGCAGCGACTGGACTAGCTTAGCGTTTGACGACAGCTCCTGGCAACAGGGCATCAGCGGATTTGGCTATAATGATGGTGACGATGCCACACTGGTTCCCGCTGGCACGGCATCAATTTATGTCAGAATTCTTTTTACCATCAACGATCTGGAATTGATGGAAAATCTTTGGTTGGATATGGATTTTGATGATGGTTTTATTGCCCATATCAACGGCGTTGAAGTTGCCCGCTCCAATATGCTGGAAGCAACGCCGTCCTTTAACTCCACAGCGATAGTTGATCGCGAAGCGACAATCTACCAGAGCGGAAAACCGCTCAGATTTGGCATAGATGAATTTCGCGCACTGTTAAACGATGGAGAAAATGTTCTCAGTATTCAGGTGCATAATATTTCTAGCACCTCATCTGATCTCAGCCTTATTCCCTTTTTGTCAGCATTTTATTCCGGCGAAACAACCGACGGTATCTCACCACCGGATATACTTGCCTTTGAAAATTCTAGCCTGCACACCAATTTTAAAATTTCCTCCATAGGCGAATCGCTTACTCTCTTTGATAGCAGCGGCAATCAGGTTGACCAACTGAATGTTGTGGGTCTCACCACAGACAAAAGCATTGGGCGATCCGTGCAAGATGGCAGTCTGGTTTATTTCCAAACGCCTTCACCAGGCACTGAAAACAGTAGCGAGGAATTCACTGGCATCACATTGAGCGAGATTGTTTTTTCTCACAACGGCGGCGAATTTAATGGCCAGAGCATCAGCTTAAGTGGTGCCAGCCAAGGCGAACAGATTCGCTACACCCTTAATGCAACTGTTCCAAACTCTCAATCGCCGCTTTATTCTTCTGCTATAAGCATTGATGGCAATACAGTTGTGCGCGCCAAGGTTTTTCAGGACGACTATATTCCATCCCGCACGGCAAGCCGCACTTTTATCACGTCCAATACTCACTCCTTACCCATAGTCACACTGGTCACTGAACCAGATACTCTCTTCGATGAACAGCAGGGCATTTATGTCTATGGCCCCGAGGAAAACTATGAGGATGCCCTGCCATTTTTCGGTGCAAACTTTTGGCAGGATTGGGAACGAGATATCCACTTTAGTTTTTATGAGCCAAGCGGAGAGCTGGGCATTGCCATGGACGCAGGAATTAAAATATTCGGCGCCTGGAGCCGCGCCAACAATCAGCGCTCACTCTCCATTTTTGCTCGCAGCCGCTATGGCTTTGGCAAATTAGAATACCCGCTTTTCCCCGAACTCGACTACGACAGCTTTGAATCCATTGTGTTGCGCAATGCAGGCAATGACTGGATGGCAAGTAATATGCGGGATGTTATGGCGACAAGTCTAATGGATGGAAGTGACCTGGAGACTCAGGCTTATCGTCCCGCTGTGGTTTACCTGAACGGCGAGTATTGGGGCTTTTACAATATTCGAGAAAAAGTAAACGAGCACTTTCTCGATGATAAAATTGATGTTGATAAGAGTGAAATAAATTTACTCGTCGCGAATGGAGAAGTCTCTGAAGGTAGCAACGATTCCTACAATGAGCTTGTTGATTTCGTCAGGAACAATAGCCTGATGGTTCAGAGTAACTTCGATTATGTGGCCAACCAAATTGATATCGATAATTTAATTACCTATCTGGTCGCACAAATTTATTTTGATAACTGGGATTGGCCTGGTAACAATATGAAATTCTGGAACTCGCCATCAACCAAATGGCGGTGGATTTTATACGATACTGATTTTGCCTTTGGCGCCTGGAACGATGTTGCCTACAACAAAGATACCCTGTCATTTGCACTGGAAGAAAATGGCCCCGGCTGGCCAAACCCACCATGGTCAAATCTCCTGTTCCGCAAACTAATGGAAAATAGCCAGTTTCGACATCAGTTTATCAATCAATTTGCCGATGAGTTTAATGGCCGCTTTAGAGCCGCCAGCGTCACCCAACACATTAACGCCATTGCAAATACTATGGAACCTGAAATGGAGCGGCATTTTCAGCGCTGGGGTGAGGAAAAAACCGCTGACGTATGGCGGTCGGCAGTCGCTGACCTGAGATACTTTAGCAACAATCGACTATCCCCCCTAAAAGGGCATATCCGCAATTACTTTGGCATCAGCGGAATGTATCAGCTGAATATTGCGATCAACAATCCCGCGGCAGGATCGGTAGCGTTGAATTCACTTCAACTCACCAGCGCCAACTGGCAGGGGGAATATTTTGACAATATTCCAGTATCAATCACTGCTGTGCCCAATGAAGGCTATGTATTTTCGCACTGGCAGGGAGATATTGATCAGCAAGCAGACAGCCTAGTACTGAATAAAACCAGCAACACTAGCGTAGAGGCCGTGTTTATCCGCGATTAACGTTGCGGATAACGAAAACAGTCTAGCATGTGGTCATTAACCAACCCCATCGCCTGCATATGCGCATAGCAAATCGTCGAGCCAAAGAACTTAAAGCCGCGCTTTTTCATATCCTTGGCAATTTGATCGGAGAGCTCGGTGGTCGCGGGAATTTCGCTTAGACTCGCCCAGCGATTTACGACGGGTTGATTATCTACATAGCTCCAGAAATAATCGCTAAAGCTGCCAAACTCCTTTTGAATATCGATAAACAAACTTGCATTGGAAATCGCACTGGTAATCTTTAAACGATTGCGAACAATACCTGCATCATTCATCAAACGCTCAATATCCTGTTGCGCAAACGCCGCAACCTTATTCACATCAAAATCGGCAAAGGCACTGCGGTAAGCCTCGCGCTTACGCAATATAGTGATCCACGACAGACCCGCCTGCGCACCCTCGAGCAGCACAAACTCAAACAACTTCTTATCATCACGGCACGGCACCCCCCACTCTTTATCGTGATACTGCTGATAGAGTGGATCGTCTCCGCACCAACCGCAGCGCTTAAGATCAGTACAACGGGTTAAATCTGTCATTTGCCTTTCCTCAACTTGTAACCTAGGGTTATACCTTGAAGCAGTGGTGTAACTGTACAGATAATCTTTTAGCAGAAAATATTTACAGGGTAATCCATGTTTAAAAAGTTTCCAGCCATCAGACCCTACAGCAAACAGCTAATCCCAGTCACTGCCCCACACCAATTATATGTCGAAGAGTCGGGAAACCCCGAAGGCATTCCAGTGCTGTTTATTCACGGTGGGCCCGGCGGCGGCACCTCAACCAGCGATCGCTGTTTTTTCGACCCAGAAAAATACCGCATTATTCTTTTTGACCAGCGCGGTTCAGGACTGTCTACACCCCATGCACGTCTGGAAGATAACCACACCGCCGCCCTGATCGACGATATAGAAACCATCCGTAAAACCCTCGAGATTGAACGCTGGGTTATTTTCGGCGGTTCCTGGGGCTCCACTCTGGGACTGCTCTACGCACAGAGTCATCCCAAACTAGTTCTCGGGCTTATCTTGCGCGGTATCTTTTTATGTCGCGACGAAGATATCAACTGGTTCTATCAAGACGGCGCCGGACGTATCTTCCCCGACTACTGGAAACAGTACAGCCAGATAATCCCCAAAGCCGAGCGCAACGATATGCTCGGCGCCTATTACAAACGGCTGACAGGCGACAATGAACTGGAGCGTATGGCCGCCGCCAAAGCCTGGTCAATCTGGGAGGGGCGCTGTGCCACCCTGCAGAGCAATCGCGATGTCGTCGATCGTTTTGCCAACCCGCATATGGCCATGGCAATGGCACGCATCGAAGCCCATTACTTTATTAACAAAGCCTTTATCGAACCCAATCAAATTATTAACCAGGCCGGTAAACTTAAAGATATTCCCGGCACCATAGTTCACGGTCGCTACGATATGGTCTGTCCGGTCAACCAAGCTTTTGCATTAAGTTCCGCATGGCCCTCTGCAAAACTGGAAATTATTGCCAATGCAGGGCACTCTTCCGCAGAGCCGGGCATAACCGATGCGCTAGTGCGTGCAACCAACAACTTTGCCTACCAAATTGAACTCAGTAATTAACCGCCAAATGTGGGCAAAAAATGATTGGACTTATCCAACGGGTAACTCATGCCAGCGTCAGTGCCGACAGCACTGTCTGCGGGGAAATTAATCAGGGCATTATGTTATTGCTGGGAATCCAGCGCGGTGATGACCAGAACCATGCCGACCGGCTTTTAGAAAAAATACTCAACTACCGGATTTTTGCCGACAGTCAGGGCAAGATGAATTTATCGCTGCGAGATATTAATGGCGGCCTGCTGATCGTATCCCAGTTCACCCTCGCAGCCGATACCAAAAAAGGCCTGCGCCCCAGCTTCACCTCCGCCGCCGCACCGGAACATGCCGAGGCTCTATACAATCACTTTACGGCACAGGCTAAAACCCGCCACAACGACATCCAGTGCGGAATCTTTGGGGCTGATATGCAGGTGTCTCTGTGTAATGACGGGCCGGTGACATTTTCGCTTCAGAGCTAAAAAAGGCAGATCGAGGAAAATTATTCTAATGCAGCAACCAGACGCCAATGAAAACCCTCAAAACCGCCATTGCTCATAATTACAATATGTGACTTTTCTGTCCCATCGAGCGATTCGATAGCACTCGCCAACAACTGCTCGATATCATCACAGACCTGCGCGGGAACAGTACAGCCATCGGCAACAGACTGAATATCCCAATTAACCGCCGCACTCTTATACCAAAGTACCTGATCAGCAGTATCCACCGCGCCACTTAAAATACCCTGATGCAAACCCATCTTCATGGTTGCCGAGCGCGGCTCAATAATCGCGATAATATTTTCCTCCGCCACCTTAGCGCGCAACCCCTCAAGGGTGGTTTTGATCGCCGTTGGATGGTGGGCAAAGTCATCGTAAACCGTCACCCGGCTATCCTTATGGATAACCTCCATACGCCGCTTAACCCCGACAAACTCACTGAGCGCCTGACAGGCAGTTTCTAGACTTACGCCAACGGTGGCCGCCGCGGCAATAGCAGCAACGCCATTTAGCACATTGTGCAGGCCACTGTGCTGCCAGCGAACCTCAGCTAACTTATTCTTTGCATCAATAACCTGAAAACTTGAACCATCCTTCTCCAGCAGGCGATAACGCCAATCAGCGCCAGCGTCACTGGATGATTGCTCCGCAAGAGTCTGAACCTGACTCCAACAGCCTTGATCGATCACCTGCTGAATACTCTCAACCCCCGCTGGATAGATCACCGTGCCAGTGCTTGGAATAGTGCGCACCAGATGATGGAACTGCTTTTGAATCGCCGCCAGATTGTCAAAGATATCAGCGTGATCAAACTCAAGATTATTTATCACCAGCGTATTACTGTGGTAGTGAACAAACTTTGAACGCTTATCGAAAAAGGCACTGTCATACTCATCCGCCTCAACCACAAAATAGCCCTTGTCATCAGAGCCGTCTTCAGTACTATCTTCAGAGCTATCAGCAAGCCGTGCCGACAGACCAAAATCACTGGGCACACCGCCAATTAAAAAACCCGGCTTTAAGCCCGCGAAATCGAGAATCTTTGCCAACATGCTGCTGGTAGTGGTCTTACCGTGGGTTCCGGATACCGACAGTACATGCTTGCCACGCAGTATATTTTCACCTAACCACTGGGGGCCAGAAGTGTAGGGCAGGCCATTGTCGAGCATATACTCAACACAGGGATTACCCCGCGACATAGCATTGCCAACAATAATTAAATCCGGTGCTGGCTGCAGCTGCTGCGGGTCAAAGCCCTCAATCAGGCTAATCCCAGCGGCCTCCAGCTGCGTACTCATAGGGGGATAGACAGTGGCATCGCAGCCCGACACCTGATGACCGAGCTGTTTAGCGAGCTGTGCTAGACTGCCCATAAAGGTGCCGCAGATACCAAGAATATGAATATGCATATGTTTCCTTTTTATAGAGAACGACTTTCACTAACCACAGCGGGATTATGTCATCAGCTAAAAAAAACTGCTAAATATCTGCGTTTTTAGTCTAAAAATACTGATATAGAAAATTAAATAGCTTATTCGAGCTAATAATTTTTGTCATGGAATTAGAGGATTGCAAACAGCGTGAACAACTTATCTGTCACCATCAGCCTGTTAACTATTATCGCCCTGTCCGCCTGTAGCGGTGGCGGCGGTGGACAAAAAAGCTCTGGCAGCGGCACCACAACCCCCCCTGTAGTCAGCAATCAGGATAACAGCACCCCACCTTGGAGCAGCTTCTCCGCTCAAGCCCAAGACCCCAGCGACCTCGCCGCACTGGCCAGTGACTTTGAAACCGAAGAGTACGACGGCATGGGCGCACTGGATATGATCAACGCCTCCAGCGCCTACGCACGCGGCGCCACCGGCGAAGGCGTCAGCGTTGGCGTTATTGACTCCGGTGTCTACGAAGAACATGCTGAATTCTCTCGAGGCAATGGCGATAAAGTTGAATATGCCGGCAGTGACTACAACAGCGGCACGCCAAGAACCGACCAGGCCCTCGATCACGGCACATTAGTCGCCGGTGTTATTGCCGCCAATCGAGATAACAATAACTTTAACAGCGGCTTTAAGATGCACGGCGTCGCCTTCGAAGCCGATATTGTCGCCTATGAAATACCCCTCGGATCTGGCGGCGGCCCCTACCAACCTCTTGATGTCGATGATATCAATTTTGCCACCGACAACTATTTTGCCGAGCGTTTTACCACCATGGCCAACCAGTCAGAGATCATCAATATGAGCTTTGGCTTCTCTGGCGTTATTAGCTCCTACAGCGCCGCAGAATTGGAGGCCAGCTTTGACCTCAGCATCGATGCCCTCAGGCAGCTCAATAAATCCCGCGGTAACCGCTCAATCTTTGTTATCGCCGCAGGCAATGCATGGAATGATCTCGACGAATTTGGCAATGCCGTCGATGCCAGCTCACCGGAACTACTACCCGGCTTACCCTATCGATTTCCCGAGCTAAAAGACCATATGCTCGCAGTCGCCGCCGTCGATAGCAGTGGCAAAATCGCCTTTTACTCCAACCACTGCGGCGTCGCAGCGGACTTCTGTCTGGCCGCCCCCGGTGGTGGCGATGCCAATAACGACGGTCGCTTTGATAACGACGAAATTATCTGGGGACCAAGCACCCCGCCAATAGATGGCGAACCCAACAGTGATTATTACGCCGGCACCCTAGGCACATCTTTCGCCGCGCCCTTGGTCAGCGGCTCACTGGCACTGTTAAAGCAGATGTTTCCCAGCGTTGGCAACCATGAACTGGTCAACCGCCTGCTGGTAACAGCCAATAAAACCGGTATTTATAGCGACAGCAGTATTTACGGACAGGGCCTATTAGATTTAGATACAGCCACGCGCCCGGTGGGCTCCACCGCCGTAGCCTCCGGTGAAAATCTCGACAGCGGTTTGGTCTCACTGAGCGATAGCAGCATCAACACCTTTGGTGGTGCGCTCGGCAATAGCCTGCAAACCTCACTGAACAATCACTCCATGGCAGTTTTTGATGAACTCGGCTTTCCATTTATACAGAGCGCCAGCGCATTAATCGGAAATGCCACAAATCCATCCACTAGCCAATCTCCAGCCCCAAAGCAGCGCCATAGCGCTCAGCAACTGGCTGAGGGCACCAGAATTCAGACCGGTGCAAGTATTGACCCATGGCAGCGCGATGGCTCCTCGTTCAGCTTTAATCCGATCTTTAATTCGGTACCCAACGGCAGCCCCGGCGATCAGCTACAACCAGATTACTTCGCCCTGCAAACCCAAAACAATAATGGCAGCGAACGCTTTGCCGGCATTAACGCCAACCCCGGTTGGTTCTTCGGTATCTATGCGGACTCATTTGTATCCCCCGCAACCACCAATGATGACAGCAGTTTTGCAGCACCCTGGCTGCGCTTTGCCCGCAATGGTTGGAGCAGCGGCGGCGCCATAGCGCTGGGCGAAGGAAAATTGCGTATGGGCGTATTTGAAGGCGCAGCCAGCTGGAACCGCTATCAACCAATCAGTGAAAATCGCGGCAATGGCGCCATGATGGAATACAGCCTACCGAGTAAAACGGGTTTCGGCCTAAGCATTCAAAGCGGCTTTCTCAACGAGCGCGACAGCTTCCTCGGCACCGAACTTGGCAGCGCACTGGGACAGCTAGAAAACAGCGAAACCCTGTTTGCCGGCATCAACGGACATCTGCAAATCAGAGATAACTGGCAGGGGCTATTTGCACTCTACAGCGGCACAACAGACAGCCGAATCAACAGCAGTCTGTTTAATCTAAATGACTCTATATCCAGCAGTTCATGGTCTTTAGGCCTAAGTGTCCACTCACTATGGCAACACAACGACCAACTGAGTATCTACCTAGCCCAACCCCTGCGCGTCGACAGTGGACAGGCAACCCTGCAACTCGCTAGCGGCAGAACCCTCGACCGACAGGTTACCTATCAGACCGTCGCCATCGACCTACAGCCACAGGGCCGCGAACAGCAACTGGAAATGAACTATCAATTTGCCTGGGGTAGAGCTACCGCATCCGCTCGCGCTGAATATATCCATCAACCCAATCACAGCGCTCAAAACAGCAGCTACTCAGAGATTACCTTTTCACTGCAATTACCCATCGGGCGCTAACTGCCACTTACCGATCACCACCTAAAGCGTTACCATAGGGTCTTAAATGGATTTAACTTCGGTATAAAATCGACTTAAAATTGACTTAATAAAAAGAAGGGAAGTTTTTTATGGGCAAAAGAAATGCATTTTATGCACAGTCCGGAGGCGTCACCTCAGTGATCAACGCCTCCGCCTGCGCCGTGATCGAAGCCTGCCGTGCCAACAGCGATAAGATTGGAACCCTGTATGCCGGCCAAAATGGCATTCTCGGTGCACTACATGAAGAGCTTATCGACACCAGCTTGGAATCCAGTGCTGATATCTCCGCCCTAAAACACAGCCCCGGCGGCGCCTTCGGCTCATGCCGCTACAAAATGAAAAACATTAACGACAGCGACGCAGAATACCAGCGGTTAATAGAAGTGTTTAAAGCCCATGATATAGGCTACTTTTTCTACAACGGCGGCGGCGACTCAGCCGACACCTGCCTAAAAGTCTCGCAGATTTCCGAGCAGATGGGCTACCCAATTCAAGCCATCCATATTCCCAAAACCATCGACAATGACCTGCCCCTGACCGACTGCTGCCCCGGCTTTGGCTCAGTCGCCAAATATGTCGCCGTCTCCACCAAAGAAGCCAGCCTCGATATCGCCTCCATGTGCGCCTCATCGACAAAAATATTTATTCTCGAAGTTATGGGCCGTCACGCCGGATGGATCGCCGCCGCCGGAGGCCTGGCCGCAGAAAAGGCCGGCGACCCGCCGCATATTATTATCTTTCCGGAAATACCCTTTGCCAGAGGAGAATTTATCGCCAAAGTCGAACAGATCGTTAAAGATAAAGGCTACTGCGTAGTCGTCGCCTCCGAAGGCGCCAGCTACGCCGATGGCGCACTGATCTCCGGCTCAGCCCATAAAGATGCCTTTGGCCATCAACAGCTCGGCGGAGTCGCACCAACACTGGCCAGTATGGTTAAAAAAGCCCTGGGCTATAAATACCACTATGCCCTCGCCGACTATCTGCAGCGCTCGGCAAGACATATAGCCTCCAAAACCGATGTTGAGCAGGCCTATGCGGTAGGTCAGGCAGCGGTAGAAAAAGCCCTCGAAGGCAAACGCGCAATTATGGTCACTATCGAGCGTAATAGCGGCGGTGAATATAGCTGGTCGCTGGGTGAAGCGCCGCTAACTGATGTGGCCAATGTGGAAAAAATGATGCCACGGAATTTTATAACTGAGGATGGATTTGGAATTACTCAGGAAGCTCGGGATTATTTGCAGCCACTGATTATGGGGGAGGATTACCCGCCTTATAAAAATGGGGTTCCGGAGTATGCGCAATTAAAGAATAGTTTGGTGGCGAAAAAATTGGGTGCAACTTTTAGTCTTTAAATCCGAAGACCCCAGATTCAATTTTAGGCATACCAGAACGGTCACACATATTCAGAGCCTTTCAACCCGCCCAAATAGTTCTGACAGAGGGATATTTAGCACTTTGGAAATTTTCTGAAGTTTATCAATGCTAATACTATTTTCACCGCGCTCGAGATTGCCATAATAGGTTCGGTTAATCCCTATTTTATCGGCAAACGCTTCCTGGCTCAGCTCAGCATCTTTTCTAGCCTCCCTGAGATATTTTCCAAGCTCGCGCTTGTAAGCTATTCCTTTAACTTTCATGCGAAGAAGACTCAGTCAATCCAAACCTCTAGTCCACTGTATATATACGGAATTACTGTTCTTCCTCAATTTGGCAGCTAACCCAGAGTGGCATAATTTACAGTTTTTAATCCCTGTGGGCATAATCAATACTAAGATCTTTTATCCCAATCGAAATTTATTACGCCCTTCTTTGATCACAATCAGGTTGGAACAAACTAACATTTGAAATTGCTGTATATATGCGGTATTTCTAACCCTGTCACTCAACGGAAAGAGCGATTATGCGACCAGATAACAGGGAAACGATTTGCCAAGATGGAGCAAATCAAAGGTTTGATATTGTTGATTTTGATCAGGATCTAAGCCTGGAAGAGCTAAACGGCCACAATGATTTTATTAAACAGCTAGACGCCTCGAAAACCCCCAATGATCTTAGTAGCCGTCTGCTAAGTATCTTTAATCAGTTGGGATTTTCTGACTTTTCTTTTATGGGTATTACCCATGACCATAAACCCCAAGTCTTTTTAACCACATTGCCCGAAGAACTGCTGACTAGCTATCAGTATCAGCGACTGTACAAATACGACATGGGTTTGGATTACCTCAAAGCAAATAACCCCACCCATTTTCATCATTCAGATATCCAGCAAATCATTGATAGCACCTGCGCTCTAACCCAAACCTTCGATAAGAACAGGGAAATACTGGCTCTCTATAAAAAGTTCGAATTTAACGATGCCTACCTGATGCCTTACAAGGCCGATGGGAAAAAAATAGATGCCCGTGAAACAAAAAGCAAAGAGACAGGCAATAAACACAGCTGGCTGTTTTCGCTGATGGCAAAGGGGGCAACTACAGAGGAATTTATGGCGCTTACTGAATCCCGTGGCGCTGTTTTACATTTACTCGGAGAAACCGCTATACGTATTCACAGAAGTAAATTTAAAGCACATATCCCACCGCCTATAGCCAGCCCCAAGGCTCTTTGACTGTTGAGGGTTATGGCTAAAAATGATTTAACCCTTACTCAGGCAGCGAATAAATTGTGCCTTAGCACCCATACCATTAATAAACATATGGCTATGGCGAAAAAGGAACTTGGTACACGCACTCAGGCCACTGCTATTTACAGGGCGATTCAGCGGGGCTTGATAGACTTTAGCTGATAATCTGAGTCCGCTACTTCTTTTTTATGGCTTCCGCATTTTTAATTGCATTTCCTTTCCCGTGGGCGCTCCATTTCCTCTGCAGACTATGATCTTGCCCCTCAACATCGCATAATAGCCGCCATAATCAGAATAGACCTCAAGGACGCACATTTAGATGTCTGCAGCACTGCTTAATTTCTATCAAAAAACTGTTCTTCGCCACCCTCTAGCTGCCATTTTTATGGTTCTGGCGCTGGCGGTTGCCATGGCTTTTGGGCTGCCCAACTTTAAGCTGGACGCTTCGGCGGATTCGCTGACCCTGGAACATGATGATGACCTCAACTTCTTTCGAGAAGTGGTGCAGCGCTATGGCAGTGATAACTTTCTGATCGTGACATTTTCGCCAATAGAGGGCGATCTCTTTGACGACAAAAACCTGCAAACTCTTTCCTCTCTGCGCAATGAACTGGCCGAGATCAAAGGGGTTGAAAGTATGCTGTCGCTGCTCGATGTACCGCTGCTGTACAGCCCAAAGGTTAGTGTTGCAGATTTAAAAGGTGAGCTAAATACGCTGCTGTCACCCGGGGTTGATCGGGATCTGGCGCGTCAGGAATTTCTTAATAGCCCAATCTATAAAGACCTTATTTTGAGTAAGGATGGCCAGACCACGGGGATGCTGGTGACCCTTGAGCTGGACCAGAAGTATCTCGATCTGGTGCAGACTCGCGATGCGCTACGCCTGATTAAGTCAACCGATGGGCTCGGCCCAGAGCAACAGGTTGAGCTGGATGCGGTAAGTAAAGAATTTCTCGATTATCGCACTGCAAAAGCGGCTGCGAGTCATCAGCTAGTTGCCGATGTGCGCAGTTTGATGGATGGCTACCGCGATCGGGCGACTATCTTCCTCGGCGGCCCGGATATGATTACCGCGGATATGGTCGACTTTATCAAGAGCGATCTGGCGATCTTTGGTACCGGCATTCTGATCTTTGTGATCGTCACACTGGCGGTTATTTTCCGTCAGTTGCGCTGGGTTATTTTGCCCCTCAGTACCTGCGCCCTGTGTCTGGTAATCATTCTTGGTTTCCTCAGCTGGATCGACTGGCGCTTAACGGTTATCTCGTCTAATTTTGTCTCGCTGCTGTTAATTATCACTCTGGCGCTGACCATGCATTTGATTGTCCGCTATCGAGAGCTGTACCGCACGCAACCAGAGGCAACTCAGGAACAGTTGGTGGCTGCCACAGTAACCTCAATGGCCAAACCCTGTCTGTATACGGTGCTGACTACTATCGTGGCGTTTATGTCGCTGGTGGTTAGCAATATCCGCCCGGTGATTGATTTTGGCTGGATGATGACTATGGGTATCAGTCTGGCACTGGTAGTCGCGTTTATTATTATTCCGGCGGGAATGATGTTGATCGGCAAGGGCAAAGACAGCTCGGGTAAGGACAAATCTGCCTCCTTTACCTCGGTATTCTCCAACTTTACCGAACGCCACGGTAATATAGTGCTGCTCACTGCCTGTGTGCTCAGCGTGCTCTCTATCTATGGCATTAGTCGCCTTGAGGTGGAAAACCGCTTTATTGATTACTTCCGCAGCGATACAGAAATCTATCAGGGTATGGAAATTATCGATGCCTCGCTGGGCGGCACTACGCCTCTGGATATTATTTTGCAGGCACCGACTTTTGCTGAGCCTGAAAACAATTTTACGGTCTCTGAAGACAGCGAATATGGCGCTGATGCTTTTGGAGATGACGCGTTCGGCGACAATGCATTCGCTGAGGAAGATGAGTACGGGGACTATGGGGACGGAAATGATGGCTTTGACGATGCTTTCGCTAGCGATTCCGACGCCTTTGACGAAGACAGTGCCAACGCACTGAAAGACACCTACTGGTTTACTTCAACCGGCCTCGCCGATCTGGCCAAGTTACAGGCATTTCTCGAAGCCCAGCCAGAGGTAGGCAAGGTTAGCTCTCTGGTACAGATCTACGATGTCGCCAGTGACCTTAGCGGCCATAAGCTCAATGATTTTGAAATTGCCTTTATGCGCAAAAGCTTTGGCGATGAGATCTATCAGCAGATGGTTGCCCCCTATCTTCTTGAGGATATTGATGAGGCACGTATTCAGTTGCGCGCCATGGAAACCGAAGGCCTGTTGCGCCGCGCTGATCTGCTGGAAAAAATCCGTGAATACGCGGTAAATGAGGTGGGTATCGCCCCGGAAGATATCCGCTTTACCGGCTTGTTGGTGCTCTATAACAATATGCTGCAAAGCCTGTATAAGTCGCAAATCCTCACCCTGGGTGCGGTTTTTGTCGGCATTATGCTGATGTTTTTGGTGCTGTTCCGCTCGATTAAGATTTCGGTTATCGCGATCTTGCCGAACTTCTTAGCCGCGGGAATTGTTCTCGGCGGCATGGGACTCAGCGGCATTCCGCTGGATATGATGACCATTACTATCGCGGCCATTACTGTGGGTATTGGTGTCGATCACGCGATTCATTACATCACCAGATTTAGCCGTGAATTTGCCGTCGACGGCAACTATATTGCCTCGATGCACAGAGCCCACGCCAGTATTGGTCTGGCGCTGTTTTACACGGCAATTACGATTATTGTCGGCTTCTCGATACTGGCACTTTCAAACTTTATTCCATCGATCTATTTTGGTCTGCTAACCGGTCTGGCAATGACTGCCGCTCTGCTTGGCTCGATGACTCTTTTACCCAAGCTGATTTTGATTACCAAGCCTCTCGGCCCGGAAACTAAAACCACCGCTTAATTTTGGATAATCTATAACCCTATGCCACTTGTCACACTGCAGGACATTTTTCTTAGCTATGGCCAACCGCCGCTAATCGATCATATTAATCTGGTTATTGAGCCGGGCGAGCGTGTCTGCCTGATCGGCCGCAATGGCGCGGGGAAATCGACCCTGTTAAAAATCCTTACCGGCCAGGTTATTGCCGACGATGGCGTACTTAAACGCGCCGCCGGGGTAAAGATTGCCCAGCTGGAACAGTCAGTGCCCCACGATGCTGTCGGTTCGGTTTTTGATGTAATTGCTGAGGGTCTGGGTGCAGAGGGCAAGTTGGCCGCTCGCTACCACCATCTGATTCTTGAGCTGACCGCCAACCCTACCGATAAGGTTATGCGCGAACTGGAAGACTGTCAGGCTGAGCTTGAGCGTGTCGATGGCTGGGATATCAATCAGCGCGTTGAAGCGATTGTCACCAAAATGGATTTAAACCCAGATGTGGATATCTCCAGCCTATCCGGTGGCTATAAGCGTCGAGTTCTACTGGCCCGCGCTCTGGTCTGCAAACCGGACCTGCTGCTACTTGATGAGCCGACCAACCATTTGGATATAGATGCAATTAAATGGGTCGAGCAGTTTTTGCTTAAGTGGGAGGGGGCGCTGCTGTTTATCAGTCACGATCGACGCTTTATGAACAATCTAGCAACTCGGTTTATCGAGATAGATCGCGGCAAGATTGCCGAATTTAACTGTAATTACGCTACTTATATCCAGCGTAAGAAAGAAATGCTTGAAATCGAAGACAGGCATAACGCCCTGTTTGATAAACGCCTTTCACAAGAGGAAGTGTGGATTCGTCAGGGTATTAAAGCGCGCCGCACCCGTAATGAGGGTCGCGTTAGAGCCCTAGAAGCATTGCGCAGCGAATACGCCAATCGTCGCAAGCAGCAGGGCACGGCGAAGATGGATATTCAGCAGGCGGAGAAGTCCGGCAAAATTGTCGCTGAAGCGGAGAATATTAACTTCGCATTTGACGATGGCAATGCGGCCGGTAATGAAGTCGTTAAATCTTTTTCAACCCTGATACAGCGCGGCGATAAGGTCGGCCTGATCGGTCGCAATGGTGTAGGTAAAACCACATTGCTAAAAATACTGCTCGGTCAACTGGAGCCTCAAACAGGTACGGTCAAAACCGGCACTAATCTTAATATTGCCTACTTCGATCAATATCGCTCGGCACTGGATGAAACTAAAACTGTTCAGGACAATGTCTCTGGCGGACGCGATATGCTCGAAATTGGCGGCAAATCGCGGCACGTTATCAGCTATTTACAGGATTTTCTCTTTAGCCCCGACCGCTGTCGGCAGCCGGTCAGTGCGCTTTCCGGTGGTGAACGCAATCGTCTTTTACTGGCTAAGCTATTTACCCGACCGTCAAATATTCTGGTGCTCGATGAGCCGACCAACGATCTGGATATAGATACTCTGGACCTACTCGAAGAACTACTGATCGACTACAAGGGAACAATCTTGCTAGTGAGTCACGACCGTGCCTTCCTGAACAATGTGGTCACCAGCACGCTGGTCTTTGAGGGCGATGCGGTGATCAATCAATATATCGGCGGCTATGATGACTGGTTGCGGCAGCGCAAAGTTGAGATGACCGCAAAGGAAAAGGCGGTTGCCAGCACTGATCAAAAGCCACAGGACACAAAACAGCCCGCAGCCAAAAAGCGCTCTTACAAAGTTCAGCGTGAACTGGATAGGTTGCCGGCAGAAATTGAGCGTCTGGAAACTGAGATCGGCACGATTTCCGAGCAGATGAATCAGCCAGATTTTTATCAGTCAGAGCGTTCGGCAACGGCCGCTATTGAGAAAAACCTCGGTGATCTGCAGCAACAGCTCAATCACTGTTATGAACGCTGGGAGCAGTTGGAGGCGGAATAACCCCGCCACAGCTGCATTTTGCGGAAGCTTTTAAGGCCATTTATAGAATGTTTATCGCTAAATCCCCTCCCATGAGCGTAAATTGGCCTGTGAACGTAGCGTATTGCGCCACTTGTCTTTAAAATCCACCTATCGATTCTAACTTCAGACGGCACCCATGACCGAACAAAAAAAACCACTGGTACTGCTTATCCTCGACGGCTTTGGATATAGCGATGACGAAAAACACAACGCGATTAAAAATGCAGACGCTCCGGTCTGGCAATCGCTGTGGAATAACAACCCAAAAACATTGATCCACACCTCCGGTATGGCGGTGGGTCTGCCTGAGGGTCAGATGGGCAACTCCGAAGTGGGTCATATGACGCTGGGTGCCGGCCGTGTGGTCTATCAAAACTTTACCCGCATTAACAAAGCGATCGCCGATGGTGACTTTTTCACCAATCCGGCTTATTGCGATGCGATTGATAAGGCGCAGTCTGCCGGTAAGGCCGTGCATATTTTGGGCCTGCTCTCTTCCGGCGGTGTTCATAGTCACGAAGATCATATTAATGCGATGATTGAAATGGCCGCCCAGCGGGGCGCCGAGAAAATCTATTTGCATGCCTTCCTCGATGGTCGTGACTGCCCTCCGCGCAGCGCTCAACCTTCGCTGGAAAAAACCCAAGCAGTATTTGAAAAAGTCGGTGTCGGCAAAATAGCCACTGTGTGCGGACGCTTTTATGCACTGGATCGAGACAACCGCTGGAATCGCGTGGCAGAAGCCTATGATTTGATTACGGCAGGCAATGCGCCCTATACGGCAACCGATTCGGTTTCGGCACTTAATAATGCCTACCAGCGCGATGAAAACGATGAGTTTGTGCATGCCACGACCATCTGCGGCGAAGGCGAATCACCGGTACAGATGGAAGATGGCGATGCGGTTATCTTTATGAACTTCCGTCCCGACCGCGCCCGCGAGTTGGCACACGCATTAACCGACGAAGTTTTTGATGGTTTTGAACGCGCCGTTGTTCCTGCGCTTTCGACCTTTGTGATGACCACCGAATATCAGTCAAATCTGGATGTTCCCTGCGCCTACCCACCGATCGCGCTGGTCAACTCAATGGGTGACTACCTGTCCATGCAGGGTAAAAAGCAGCTGCGTATTGCCGAGACTGAAAAGTACGCCCATGTGACATTCTTCTTTAGTGGCGGTAAAGAATCTCTCTATGAAGGTGAAGAGCGCATACTGATACCATCACCAGATGTTGCTACCTACGATACGATTCCTGAAATGAGTGCCCGTCAGGTCACTGAAAAACTAGTCGAGGCTATAGGTTCAGATAAGTTTGATACGATTATCTGTAACTATGCCAACTGTGACCAGGTGGGTCACACTGGCAGTTACGAAGCCTCGATCAAAGCGGTTGAGACTATCGACTGGTGTCTTGAGCGGGTTATTGCAGCGACTCAGCAGGCCGGCGGTGAAATTTTGATCACTGCGGATCATGGCAATGTTGAACAGATGTTCGACGAAACCAATAATCAGCCACACACTCAGCACACCACGCTGCCAGTGCCTCTGGTCTATGTTGGCGAGCGACCGGTGTCTCTGGACAGTGATGGCTCTCTGGCAGATATAGCGCCGACTATGCTGGCATTGATGGGTCTGGATCAGCCGCAGGAAATGACTGGCCGATCACTGGTTATTGATAAAAGCTAAACTATGAATAAAAAAAGCATGAGCGGCAAATAATGAAAAAATTATCAGCAATAAAACAGTTAGCCCTGCGCTCGGTTTTATTGCTGATATTTTCCACGTCAGCATTCGCCGTGGAGATAGATAAAGAAAAAGAAAAGCAAAAACTCGACAACCTGAAACGCTCTATCAGCAGCCTTGAAAAACGACTGGATAAACGCAACCAGGAAAAAAATATTCTGGTTAACCAGTTAAAAAAAGTTGAGCTCGAAGCAGCAAATACCGGCAAGAGCATTCGCCAGCTAAATAGCCAAATTAATCGCCGCAACAGCAAGTTATCCAGCCTCGAAAAACAACAGCACGATCTGCAACAAAATATCAAAAACCAAAATGCCGCACTCAGCGAGCATCTGGCCGCCGCCTATAAACTCGGCGATCAGGAACCGATTAAATTATTACTCAATCAAGAAGACCCTCAGCAGCTTTCGCGACTGTTTAAGTACTACGGTTATTTTCTCGACGCGCGCAATAAAAAAATTGAAACTTATATTTCAGATGTTAAAAAACTCTCGATTCTGGTCACTGACGTCACTCAACAAAAACTCTTATTGGACAGCTCTAAAAAAGAACTAGTGCGCGATCAAAAACAATATTTAGTGGTTGGCAAGCGTCGCTCGGAAGCCCTGAATAAATTAAATATCTCACTGCAAAGCGATCAAGCAAAACTCAACAAATTAATCGCCGAGCGCGCTGAACTGGAAGAGCTATTAAATACAGTCGAGGTTGCGGTCAGTGAAATGAATATTGCGCCACCGGCCAGCCAACAGAGCTTTGCCTCGCAAAAAGGTCTTTTACAGTGGCCGATCCAGGGCCGGGTTGCCCATAGCTATGGCAGCAAACGCAGTGGCACTCTTCGCTGGGAAGGCTGGATGATTGGCGCAAAATCCGGTCAATCGGTTAATGCTGTTCACGATGGTCAGGTGATTTTTTCCAACTACCTGCGCGGTTTTGGACTATTAATTATTCTTAACCATGGCGATGGTTATATGACCCTTTACGCGCATAACAAAGAGTTACTGAAAGATACGGGGGATTGGGTGCTGAGCAGTGAAAGTATTGCTCGCGCTGGTGATACCGGCGGTCTGGATAAGCCCTCCCTGTATTTTGAAATCCGCAAAAAAGGCCAGCCGGCAGATCCTAAAATCTGGTTGGGCAAACGTTAATCACTCGCAGTGATAATCCAACGGCAGGCAAATTTATCTAAATGCGCCACGGGAAAATTCTATGTTTAAACACTTTTTAGCGTTCTCTATCATCCTTTTGGCCAGCTTCGTGGTCTCAGCACAGCAGCCTGAAAATGACAGTCCAGAGGCGAATAAAGCACGGTCCGAAGAGCGACTACCATTGCGAGAACTGCGGGTTTTTACTCAGGTTTTCGAACAGATTCGTCGCGGCTATGTTGAAGAGGTCAAGGACACAGAGTTGCTGGAAAATGCCATCTCTGGCCTGCTGCTAGAACTGGATCCCCACTCGGCCTACCTGAATAAATCTGACTACGATGATCTTCAGGAGTCGGCAACTGGAGAGTACAGTGGCCTGGGTCTCGAAGTAGGCTCTGAGCGCGGGATGATAAAAATTATTTCGCCTATAGATGATACCCCCGCCGCTAAAGCTGGCATTAAAGCTGGTGATTTAATTGTTGAAGTGGATGGAGTTCCGGTTCGCGGTATGGCGCTACAAAAAGCCATTGATAAACTGCGCGGCGAAAAAGGCACCAGCATTGAGCTTATGGTGTTGCGCGAAGGTCAAGAGACGCCGATTGAATTTACTATTGTCAGAGACACTATTCAGTTCAGTTCGGTACGCAGCCGCATAATCGAGCCGGGCTACGGCTATGTGCGAATCTCTCAATTCCAAACTAGCTCTGGTGATGACTTTAAAAAAGAATTACTCGACCTCAAGCAACAAGAGACACCCCTAAAAGGGGTAATTATTGATCTGCGTAATAACCCCGGCGGCTTGGTTCCCGCCTCGGTGGATATTTCTGACGCTGTTTTAGATGGCGGCACTGTTGTCTATACCGAGGGTCGGTTGCCGAGCTCCAATAGCCGCTATGAAGCGACTAGCGGTGATATTCTCGAAGGCATACCTATTGTGGTTCTAATTAATGGTGGCAGCGCTTCAGCTTCAGAGATCGTTGCCGGCGCGCTTCAGGATCATCAGCGTGCGGCTATTATTGGTACTCAGAGCTTCGGTAAAGGCTCGGTGCAAACGGTTATCCCCCTCGGCGATGGACGCGCTGTAAAGCTCACTACGGCGCGTTACTTTACGCCCAATGGCCGCTCTATTCAGGCGGAGGGAATTGTCCCGGATATTATTGTTGAGCCAGCGGAGATTCGTCGCTATCAGTTGCGTGACAGAGTTCGTGAGGAAGATTTGGAAGGGCATCTGGAACAAGCCAGCGAGAGCAGTGAAAGCCCGGTGGAGCCTGAAGAGGATGTTACCGATGACAATCAACTTTACGAGGCACTGAATGTGCTCAAGGGATTTCAGTTATTGGGCAGGTCTCTTTAGATTTGTGACTTAAAGTTGTCGCTGACCAAAATCAGCGACAACCTAGAAGCTTACTTTATACGCTATTACTTCTTAGCTGCGCGGTAAACAAATAACAGAACAAGCGCACCGACGACTGCGGTAAGCAAACTGGCAAAACTAAACTCGCCAGTGGTTCCAATACCGATAAATGAACCGAGCCAACCGCCGACAAAAGCACCGGCTATACCCAGTAAAGCGGTGACCATAAACCCGCCACCATCTTTGCCCGGCATAATATATTTCGCCAAAATACCGGCTATTAGTCCTAATATAATCCATGAAATAAAACCCATACATTTCTCCTTTTCGTTAAAGAAAATTGAACGCTTATGCGTAAGTAGCGCTTTCTACCTGGTGCATATGTACATCTTGCTGAGGGAATGGGATGGAGATTCCATTGCTATCAAAGGCCTTTTTCACTGCCTCTGTCAGATCAAAATAAACACCCCAGTAGTCGGCGGTTTTCACCCAGGGACGGCAGACAAAATTAACACTGCTATCGGCTAACTCAACCACCGCAACCGTTGCTTCAGGAATTTCCAGCACGCGTTTATCGGCTTGTAAAATACCTTCAATCACTTTCTTAGCACTGTCTATATCGTCACTGTAGCCAATCCCAAAAATCAGGTCCACACGCCGAGTATCATTGGCTGAATAATTAACTATATTGCCACTGATAACACCGCCATTGGGAACGATAACTTTCTTATTGTCCGGAGTATTTAACTCGGTAGTGAAAATTTGAATACTCTGGATAACCCCAGAGGTGCCGGCAATCTCAACAAAGTCGCCAACTTTAAAAGGACGGAAAATCAACAACAGCACCCCCGCCGCAAAATTCGATAGCGAGCCCTGCAATGCCAAACCCACTGCCAGACCAGCGGCACCGACTATGGCGACAAAAGAGGCGGTTTGAATACCCAACTGACCAAGTGCCGCTATACACACAAAGACCAGCAGCGTGTAATAGATAATACTGCCAGCAAAATTTCGGATCGCCGGATCCACTTCATTTTTCTGCATTAGCTTTTTTACTACATTGGAGAGCTTTTTGACGATCCATTTACCGACAATAAAGATTACCAACGCCATTAATATTTTTACGCCGTAAAGAACAACTAATTCCTGTATAAACCCAAGATTCTCTTCCATTTTAATTTCCCTATTTTGTAAAGGTTGCCCTCCATTTATGGAGCGCATTCAATAGACCTCATTTAAGGGTAGTACAGAGAATAGGGTTTTTCGAAAAGTGTATGAACGTCGTCCCAGCCAAGGCTAGGACCTATAGAATTACGCTGTAAATTAAAAAGATACTGGCCTACGCCAGTATGACGGGAGAAACCGCTGTCCTCCCGATAGAACGGAGGGAGAAAGAAACTCCCGTCATCCCAGCGAAGGCTGGGACCTGTTGAATTACGCTGCGAGCCCAAGAGATACTGGCCTTCGCCAGTATGACGGGAAGATGTACTCCGATAACTCCAAGCGAAGTCGCCGATAACACTGTGATCAGTCAGATTCCGCTTATGGTCGTTCGCATTTCCGTTAAAAGCGAGGATCTGTTTGAGCGCCAGCGAGTTACCGCAGCTTAGGAAATGTGAACGACCATGGAATCGATCACAGTGTTATCGGTGACTTCGCGACCGCTCCGCTCGAGCAGAACGGTCAACAAAGCCAAAAAGCAGAGAGCTAGCTGCCCTCCACCTCCAACTTATCCACCTTCTGGAACCCCCGCGGCAACTTATGACCACGACGACCCCGCTCACCACTATAGTGCTCAAGATCTTTCGCCTTCATCACCAGATAACGCTTACCCGAGTGAACCACCAGCGCATCCCCTTGAGAAATAACACCGTAGTCAATCACAAACTCCTCGCGGGCCTGTAAACGCGAACTGGGAATATTAATAATCTTATTGCCCTTACCGCGCGCCAATTCTGGCAACTCAGCAATCGGGAAAACCAGCAAACGTCCTTCATTGGTGACCGCGGCAATCAGAGCATTGGCATCATTAACCATTTTCGGACTTAAAATTCTGCCGCCCTTGGGAATAGACACCACCGCCTTACCGGCCTTGTTCTTGGTGTACAGATCTCCAATCTTGCCGACAAAGCCATAACCCGCATCTGTACCCAATAATAACTTCTGCTCGTCTGCACCCATCAGAACATCGGTAAATAATGCCCCCGATGGCAGATTAAGTCGTCCCGTCGCCGGTTCACCCTGCCCCCGCGCCGATGGCAAAGTATGCCCGGGCAGCGCATAGAAACGTCCGCTGGTGTCCTGCAAGAATACATTTTGATTGCTGCGTCCATGGGTGGCGGACAGAAACTTATCGCCGGATTTGTAGCTCAGGCTGGTGGGATCAATCTCATGGCCTTTAGCGGCACGCAACCACCCCTTGTCAGACAGCACAGCGGTAATTGGCTCTGCCGTGAGCAGGTCTTTTTCATTAAAGGCCTGGGCTTCGCCACGCACTTTTAGCGGTGACCGACGATCGTCGCCGTATTCTTCAGCAGTGGCTTTTAACTCATTTTTAACCAGAGTCTTGAGCCGTGCATCGGAGCCCAATAACAGTTCCAGCTCGGCTTTTTCTTTGGCTAATTCATCCTGCTCGCTGCGAATTTTAAACTCTTCCAGCCGCGCTAACTGACGCAGCTTTGTGTCTAGTATATATTCCGCCTGGATATCGGAGAGACCAAAGCGGGCAATCAATGCCGGCTTGGGTTCGTCTTCGGTGCGAATAATATGTATCACTTCGTCGATATTCAAAAACGCGATCAACAAACCATCCAACAGGTGCAGACGCTTTTCAACTTTCTGTAATCTGTAGTCGAGACGACGGCGAGTGACATCGATACGAAAGCTCAGCCATTCTTTAAGAATCTGACGCAGATTCATTACCGAGGGCCGGCCTTCAATACCAATAATATTCATATTGATGCGGTAACTGCGCTCTAGATCAGTGGTCGCAAACAGATGATCCATCACCGCCTCTATATCGACGCGATTAGAGCGCGGCGTAATCACCAAGCGGGTCGGGTTTTCATGATCTGACTCATCGCGCAGATCCTCAACCATAGGCAGTTTTTTGTTGCGCATCTGCGCGGCGATCTGCTCGAGAACTTTAGAGCCCGAAGCCTGAAACGGCAGCGCGGTAACAATAATATCGCCGTCTTCTCTATTCCAGATGGCACGCATTTTTACTGAACCGCGGCCGGTCTCATAGACGTTCAATATGTCGGACTGAGGGGTAATAATTTCGGCTTCTGTGGGAAAGTCAGGCGCTTTAATAAACTCCATCAACTCCGGCACTGTGGCCTTGGGACTATCCAGTAAATGGAGACAGGCACTAACCACTTCATTGAGATTATGCGGAGGTATATCGGTGGCCATACCCACGGCAATACCCGTAGTGCCATTCAGTAATACATTCGGTACTCTGGCCGGGAGTATTTCCGGCTCTTCCATGGTGGCATCAAAGTTGGGACGCCAGTTGGCAGTGCCCTGACCCAGTTCTGAGAGCAGTACATCAGCATACTTGGAAAGCTTAGATTCGGTATAACGCATGGCGGCGAAAGATTTTGGATCGTCCGCGGAACCCCAGTTGCCCTGACCATCGACTAACGGATAGCGATAGGAGAATGGCTGCGCCATTAACACCATGGCTTCGTAGGCGGCACTGTCACCGTGGGGGTGGAATTTACCAATTACATCGCCGACAGTTCGCGCGGATTTTTTATATTTGGCGCTGGCTTTTAGGCCAAGCTCACTCATGGCATAGACTATGCGGCGCTGTACAGGCTTGAGGCCATCGCCAATATGCGGCAGTGCGCGGTCGAGGATGACGTACATGGAGTAATCCAGATAGGCCTGCTCTGCATAGTCGCTGAGAGGTCTGCTCTCAACACCCTGATCATTAAAGGTTACGATATCGTTCATCGTTCTTCCTGTATTAAATACGGTTTAAAGATTGGCGGAATCGGCTAAATTGCCTTTGGTTTCTAACCAGGCGCGTCGATCTGAGGCGCGCTTTTTGGCCAGTAACATATCCATAATGCTGTTGGTGTTATCACCGGGTTCCAGCGTTAACTGCACCAGACGTCGGGTATCTGGATCCATGGTGGTCTCGCGCAGTTGCAATGGGTTCATCTCACCCAAGCCTTTAAAGCGCTGCACATTGACCTTGCCACGCTTACCCTCGGCCTGAATACGGTCGAGAATACCCTGGCGCTCGGCATCGTCCAGCGCGTAATAAACATCTTTGCCAACATCGATTCTAAACAGTGGTGGCATGGCGACATAGACATGGCCCTGAGCCACTAGTGGACGGAAGTGACGAACAAATAATGCGCACAGCAATGTCGCAATATGCAGTCCATCGGAATCCGCATCGGCGAGAATACAGACCTTGTGGTAACGCAGTGAGTCGACATCTTCCACCGCGGGGTCTACACCCAGCGCTACGGAGATATCATGTACTTCTTGGGAACCGAGGATCTCTTGGGAATCCACTTCCCAAGTATTAAGAATTTTACCTCTCAGGGGCATAATCGCCTGATTTTCACGGTTGCGCGCCTGCTTGGCAGAACCACCCGCTGAGTCACCCTCTACGAGGAAAATTTCACAGCGCTCGGGTTCGCCACTGGAACAGTCGGCCAACTTGCCCGGCAGTGCGGGACCCTGAGTAATCTTTTTGCGCACCACTTTTTTACTTGCGCGCATACGGCGCTGAGCGGCAAAGATACAGAGTTCGGCGAGCTTTTCGGCCTCTTCTGTATGCTGGTTTAACCACAGGCTAAACGAGTCTTTAACAACCCCGGAGACAAAGGCGGCCACTTCTCGCGATGAGAGTCGGTCTTTGGTCTGACCGGAAAACTGCGGGTCGGCTAGCTTGCATGAAAGCACAAAGCTACAGCGATCCCAGATATCGTCGGGGGTTAATTTAATGCCCCGCGGCAGCAGATTTCTAAATTCACAGAACTCGCGCATGGCGTCGAGCAGCCCGCTGCGTAGTCCATTGGCATGGGTGCCACCCTGTGGGGTTGGAATCAGGTTTACATAGCTCTCCTGAACCAGCTCGCCACCTTCAGGCATCCATTGCACGGCCCAATCAACCGCTTCATTAGTTGAGGCAAAGGCACCAATAAAGGGTTCTACTGGCAGTACTTCCCAGCCGTGCAATGCACCGGCCAGATAATCTTTTAAGCCATCTTCGTAATACCACTCTTCATTTTCATTGGTATTTTCATTATAGAAACTAACCGTTAATCCGCCGCAGAGTACCGCCTTGGCACGCAGTACATGGCGCAACCTGCTGACCGAGAATTTCACTGAATCGAAATAACCGGCGTTTGGCCAAAAGCGCAAAATGGTACCGGTGTTGCGCTGACCACAGGTGTCAATCACCTGTAGATCTGAGGTTTTATTGCCATCGGCAAATAGAATCTGATGGACTTTTCCACCGCGCTTAACAACCACATCCATCTTGGTCGACAGGGCGTTGACCACCGACACACCCACCCCGTGCAAACCGCCGGAGAACTGGTAATTGTCGTTGGAGAATTTGCCACCGGCATGCAGGGTCGAGAGAATTACTTCGACGCCGGGAAGGCCCTGCTCAGGATGGATGTCGACGGGCATACCGCGACCATCATCACAGACTGACAGTGAGCCATCTTTGTGGAGTGACACTTCAACCCGACTGGCGTGTCCAGCCAGCGCTTCATCGACACTGTTATCAATCACTTCCTGGGCCAGGTGATTGGGACGACTTGTGTCGGTGTACATACCCGGACGTTTGCGTACCGGATCCAGTCCCGTCAGGACTTCAATATCTTTTGCGTTGTAGTTACTCATTCGCTCACAAATTAGTTTATTTAGGCCGAGACCAAAAATTGGTGAATATTTTTCAGGTGTTGATGATAGTCGATAAAGCTATGATCGCCACCGGATTCGAGAATTATTTTACATCCGCTGTAACGCTGCTGCGCATGGCGATAATCGAGTACTTCATCACCGCTTTGCAATAACAGCAGGTAATTATTTTTATTTTTTATCTCAACGGGGTCACGGCGACGGTACTCATCGATATGCTGCGGCTCAAACAGCCACTTCTCCCCAGTGTGATAATTGACGTTCTCTCCAAGCCAGTCCTGCAAACCTCTATCCGGGCTTACCGCAGGATTGACCAGTACCGCTTTAAGACTGTATTGCTCGACTAAACAGGTCGCGTAAAAACCGCCCATAGAACTGCCGATCACTGCCACTGACTCCGGCAACCGCTCAGCGACCAAGGTTTCCAACAGGCTCATGGCTGCATCCGCATAGGGTGGTAGCGATGGGCAGAGAAACTCAACTTCAGGTGCATTCTGCTCAAACCAGTGCCGAGTTTGCAGCGCCTTTTTTGATTCAGGCGAGCTATTAAACCCATGTAGATACAGCAGCGCTGGCATAGAGAACTATCTATTTTTTATTTTTCGGTTTTCAAGTTGGCAACATTATAGCCAAAGGATTGCGACTATAGGGGATTGATTACAAGAGATTAACTCGCCCTTGAAAGAGCTTTACAGATAGGGTTTCAGAATCTAAATCAGGCTTTAATAACCAACGCAGTTTTTATCGCAGCGCTGGGCGAAATCTGTCAAAAACTCAACACCGGTTTGCAGGCTGCCGTCGCTATGCAGATCTAGCCAGCGGTAACCTGGCGGATGATCGGAGAGGGCGAAATCAACGCTGTGCTTTTCAAACTGAACACAGCTCGAAGGGGTCGAGTAAACCGGTATTTCGCCCCAGAGGCTGTCGTGATGCTGGTGCACATGGCCGGTGACAACTGCCTTTACCGAGCCATGAGCCTCAAGTATTTGATAAATCTTTTGCTGGTTATCAATTTGTTGTCTGTCGATCCACGCAGAATCAACCAATACCGGGGAATGATGCATGGCGACCAGCACTGGCTTGCCGGCCAGCTGCTCTAACCCCTGCTGTGCAAACAGCAGCTCTTGATCGGAGAAGTGTCCGCCGGGGCTGTTGGGTTTGGAGCTATCCAGTAAGAGTATTCCCCAGCCGCCGGTTTCAAAAACTCGCAGGTAGGGATAATCACTGAGATTGCTTTTCATCGCCTCGAGATCATCGTGATTACCCGGCAACCAGATGGCCTGCTTTTCTGCTGCGGTAAGCGCCTGATTTAATAGTTGGTAGGCTTCGGGCTGGCAGTGACCGGCCAGATCGCCGGTCAGCAGTAGTAGGTTGTCACCGCGCCCCTGCGCTTCGGTGGCGCGCAACACAGACTGAAAACTATCGAAGGTGGTAACACCCCCGAGCGTTTCGCTTTTATCCGTCCCCAGGTGCAGGTCGGTAATCTGTGTAATACGAACTGTGCTCATCAGAGCCCTCTATACTAGCTTCTAAATTAAAGCCTATTTTAAACTTCTATTTTACTCATGCCGCGACTGAGGCCATGGGCGAGAAGTTCGCTTAAAAAGCTATTCCACTGCCACTTTTCATCCCGCGCCTGCATGCCTGAATTTTCACACAGCAGCCAGGGAATAGTTCTGTCGCTGCACCATTCGATCACTTCGGCCATTCTCGCGTCGTTATAGACCCGCACTTTTACCTCGATCTCTGGCAACCATCTGGGTCTAGAACCATCGGCAACGATAGTTAATAAATAGGTGTATTTTGTCACCTCTACCACTGTCAGAAGCATTCCGCTGTTTGGCCCATCGGCAAAATCGACTCGAATGCTGGTGCCGACCTCAACGGGGTTCGGTATCAATCGCAACAGGCGCACATAATTGAGTCCACACTCTGCGTGCAATTGGGATAAATTTAGCCGTTGGCGTCTGGTTTCGGATACTGACAAAGTCTCTATTCTCTCTTCGTGATGTAGTTAACTATTTGCTTTAGTTGCTCTGCCGGGATTATGCAATCAAGACTCAGGTCTCAATTCACTGTACTTTTGGCCGAACTCTTCACTGAGCTTTTCACCCAGTTTTAACTGAAGCCAGAGCAGGGATACAGTCATGGCGGCGCTGTTTAGACGTCCCGCTGAAAATGCCTGCATGACTTCATCGTAAGGCCAGACATGAAAGAGTATATCTTCTGACTCTCCCTCAAGACCAAAAATCCCACCTTTGCCAGTCAGGTCGAGAAGGCCGCAGTACATATGCATCTTCTCATCTGTACCACCGACGCTAACTAAATAGTCGCAGATTGGTATCAGCTTTTCCACTTCGACCCCGGTTTCTTCCCGAAGCTCACGAATAGCCACCTGCTCGGGATCTTCATCTCGCCGCATCATGCCGGCCACCACTTCAAACTGCCATGGGCCCTGCTGCTCATTAATCGCCCCAAGCCGAAACTGCTCAACCAACCCACCCAGGTGATTGACCGGATCGTACAGAATCACCCCCACTGCATCACCGCGAAGGAAAAGCTCTCGCTGAATCGGCTGACTCCAGCCGCCGGCAAACAAGCGGTGCTCTAATACCGTACGGGTCATTTTAAAGAAGCCCTGAAAAACGGTCTCGGTTGATTTTATTCGGTAATCTGAATGACCAAATTTGTGTTTTTTAACCATACTGGCCAGTCTCTAAGGGTTTATTTGCCGATTATTTTACCATTTCGCCCGTCAATTGGCTGTTTAAAACTGATCGGTCTCGATAAGGTTGTTCTAAAGCAATTTCAAAGCATGTCAGCAAAAATAAATCTGCTAAACTAAAGCTCATATAAATGGAGGCCGTATGCTCACTGTTTCAAAAAGATTATTCATTTCTGTTTTCGCTTTTGTCCTGTTACTGATGGCGTCACTGATGGTGCCACAGACTAGCCTAGCGGATACTCTGACTGGTATATACGAAAGCGCTGTGCAAAACGATCCAGTGCTGCGAGCTGCCCGCGCCAACTTTAATGCCGACCGGGAAAATAAAAATATAGCCCGCGGTGCGCTACTGCCACAGCTTTCAATATCGGGTGACTATACCCAATCAGAGCTCAATGATAGCTCTCCAATCTTTGGCATGGGCGGACTCATTGATAGCGACACAACGTCGTACAGTGCCTCTCTAAATCAAGCTATCTTTGATATGCCCTCCTGGTACAGCTTTCAAAGTGGCAAAGCGCTGAGCGAAAGTGCCCGGGCACAGTTTGCCGCCGATCAGCAGTCGCTGATTATTCGCGTTAGTGACGCCTACTTTAATGTGCTTCGCGCCTATGATAATTTGCAGACCCGCGATGCAGAGGAACGCGCTATCCAGCGCCAGCTCGAACAGACTCGCGAACGTTTTGAAGTGGGCCTGCTGCCGGTAACTGATGTCCACGAAGCCCAGGCGGTATTTGATGATGCTGCGGTGAATAGCCTGGAAGCAAGGGGTGCGCTGAATATTGCGTTTGAGGGGCTGGCAGTCCTAACCGGTCAAGATCATAAAGTTCTCGCTGGCCTCATGGCAAACTTTGCTGCAACCAATCCTGAACCATTGAGCAATCAAGAATGGGTTGATTTTGCTATTGGTAATAATTTCCAGCTAAAGGTCGCTGAACTCGGCAAAGACGCCGCCTATAACAGTGCCAAGGCTTCTGCAGCTGCGCGCTTGCCCAAGGTTTCAGGGCGCGTGAGCTATTTTGACTCTGACTCTGACGGTACCAGATACACATCGCCCTTTGAGTCTCAGCAAGATGGCCACTCGTTTGTGGTCTCGGTCAGCATGCCCATCTGGATGGGTGGCTCAGTGGATGCCCAGCGTCGTCAGGCAAAGCAGCGTTCCATTGCCTCCGATGAGGGCTTTATCGCCACTAAACGCAATACGGTTCAGGCGGCTCGCTCTCTACACCAGCTAGTGCTGACTAATACAGCTCGAGTAAAGGCGCGCAAACAGTCTATCACCTCAGCAGACAGCGCTCTGCAGGCAACTCAGGCGGGGTATGAGGTGGGAACAAGAAATATTGTCGATGTACTGGTAGCCCAGCGTACGGTCTATCAGGCGCGTCGTAATTATTCGAATGCCCGTTATGACTATATTTTGTCGATGATGCGTCTTAAAGAGGTTGCTGGTCAGCTGTCACCGGAAGATGTCTATCAACTTAATGCCTGGCTTGACCCGCAACAGGTCATCGCTAAGTAAAAAGGATTAGAGCGTTCGCTCTATCAACGCCAGCAATTTATCCAGCGCACCGCGATTAGCTTCGGCTATACGTTGCGCTGCACCACCCATTTGACTTCGCAACTGGGCATCCTGAAATAGCTCAACAGACCGCTCGGCTAACTGATCCGCGTTATGGCAGATTGCCATAGCCTTGCCCTCCACAAGCAACTGCGACGCTTCGTTGAAATTAAACAGATGGGGGCCAGTCAGTACCGGCACTCCCCATGCGGCGGGCTCAATCATATTGTGCCCTCCATTGGCGACCAGACTGCCACCAACAAAGGCGATATCGCAGGCCCCAAAGAATGTCATCAGCTCACCCATGGTGTCGCCAAGTAAAATATCCGCAGCCTCTACAGAATCCTCACGGCTACGTCTTGCAAGCTTAAAATTGGCTACCGACGAGCACAGCTCTGCGACCTTATTAAAGCGCTCGGGATGACGGGGGACTAATACCAGTAATGGGTTATCTATTTCACCTTTTAACTTTTCTTTTATTTGGCCGAAAGCATCGAGAATAATTTCATCTTCACCACGATGGGTGCTGGCAGCCAGTAAGATTGGCCGTTCGCTAACACCACGCCAATCGCTTAAAAGCTGTTGGGCGTTGCGCTTAATAGTTTGATTAAGGCTTAAATCAAATTTGATATTGCCGGTAACGTTCAGCGAACTCTCAGCCAGTCCCAGGTCGTTAAAACGCGCGCCATCATCTCGGTGTTGCGCGGCAACCGCGGTTACCTGTTCCAACATAGGTCGAATCAACGGCTGAATCCGCTTATAGGCATTGGCTGACTTTTCTGAGAGGCGACCATTGGCCAGCAACACCGGAATATTGCGTTTATGGCAGGCGGCGATGGTATTTGGCCACAGCTCGGTCTCCATAATAATCAACAGGCTTGGCTTAACCCGATTCAAAAAGCGCGCTACAGCATCTGGCATATCATAGGGCGCATAGCTATGTTCAACAGAGTCGCCAAAGGCAGCTCTTATGCGCTCAGATCCTGTGGGGGTCATACAGGTAATCATCAAGTGATGATCAGGGTATTTCTCTTGCAGGGCTTTGACCAGTGGCACCGCGGCGAGGGTTTCGCCCACAGAAACTGCGTGCAGCCAGATAGTCTCTTTTGCAGTTTTAGCTGGAGCGACAAAACCAAATCTCTCGGCCCAACGCTGCCTGTATGCAGGGGCTTTAATAGCACGGAAAAGCAGCCGCCCCAAAATAACTGGCAACAATAAATAAAACAGTATCGAATAAATTAATCTGGCCATAACAATAACGGGGGTAATAATTTCACGCATCAACATAGCAGAAACAGCTCACTCAAACCATGCCGGATAAAATAGATAAGCCTCCCGCTAAACGGGAAAAGCGTTGTATAACTTATCTAAATCAAGCTGTATTTCTTTTTTACTGGTAAGAGCAATTAATGCATCCAGATTATCGATCGAAGTAAGCTCTGTGGTTTTGATTGGCGTCTCATTAAATACGCCAATAGCGTTGTAGTAGTCGTGAAATTTAAACTCGCCACCTACAAGCTTGTCTGACAACATCAACCAACGATTTGGAATTCCATAGGCATCAGCGGCAATCAGGCCATGCATTGATGAGGAGATGATCGTTTCACACTTACAGAGCTCGTCAACAAACTCCTCCACTGGCAGTTGGATATCAACAAGATAAATACCCAGCGACGCCAGGTGCTCAACTATGGCATCATTTTTTTCAGCGTAATGAGCCACTAGGCCAATTTTATGCTGTTTCTCTATTTTCGGATTGTAGAAGCGCGGCATAAGCAGTGCCGGATCGCCATAAATCTTTGGGTTTTCATAGCCAAGCTCCGTCAGTCGCTGACCTGTAAGCGGCCCTCTGACTGCAGCAATTTTCTTCGGTGTTCCTCTAAATTTCGAGGTCTTGGAAATAAACCCTGACCCCCAAACAATACTGTTGCTGTTTGCGTTGCGGAGAATACTGCCCACCGCCAACAGATGCTCAGTCCAACCAAAGGTACTTTGCAGAATGGTTTTTCCGGTCATTTTCTCAATAATGTAAGGATTTATATGGTCGCCCCAGTTGGCTACTGAATCAAAATAGCGAATACGCTGATAAGATTTATTGCTCTTTCGCGCCTCTTTTAGTGCCTTTAAATTCGCCGGTAAATCGACAATATCTCGCCTAAATCCCCTCATTAAAACCTCGTTCTTTATATATTATTTTGATTAATCCAGCAGTCTGGGAATTGGTTTACTCTGCACGGTTGTTCGCAGCTTATATTCATAGCTTGCTCTCAATAGGGCGCCCCGCAATCCACTGAATTTTAGTTTTTTACTCTTTCTCGCGCCCTGTTTATCAATATCGCTCTCAGCATTTTCAATCACATGAACAATGGAGGGAAAGACACCTAGCACATTCAAATCAGCTTCCCACCAGTGCTGAATATCATCATCCGCAGGACGGCCAAACTTTTGCCGAGCGGCTAGCAATTTTCTTGCCCCACCCAAGGTCACTAATTGAGCCAGATTGCCAATAGGTATTTTCTTAAATCGGCATAAGTCATGGTTGCGGCCAATAGGCTCCCGTGAAGTAATTTCAGGATTAGATTTTCGGCAATAGAGTTTGACAATATCCCAATCGGCGGTCGAATGACTGAGCTTCTGCACAAAAGTACTGAGCTCATCATCAATAACAAGGTCATCCTCAATCACTAAGGCACAGGGCAACTCTCTATCTACAATAGTCTGCCATGCTTTGAGATGACTCATATAGCAGCCTATTTCAGCACTGCTTAGCTGTCGACGATAACTTTTTGCATTTAATCTGTGGCTGTAAAATGTCCTCAGCTCTGCTGCACTTAAACTTGCACCATAGACTGCGGGGACACGCTCAAAGGGCATGTTGAGCTTATTTAGACGCGCAGAAATACGATCCAAGCGCTGATGGCTTTCGTCTAGGTTAATAACAAGTGTTAGAGGTGTCGCCATAATAAATCAGTCGCTGGAAATTAATGGCATAGAGGGTAGCTGATCAGCGCCAATGCTCACTAACCCAAGTAGCCGGCTTAAAGCGTCGGTACCATTTACCACTTACCCCGGCAATTGCCTCATGGGGATCAGGTTTTCCGTGAAATACCAGTACACGAGTGTCTTTAGGCATTTCTGTTTCACGGGCAATAAACAGTGAAAAGGGCTTGATGCAGTGACGCTTAAAGCTGCGACACCAAGTATCAGGCCAATAGACCAGTGCATTTTTTGCCATCAGCGCAGCGGACAGATACTCCTGTTCATTGCGATGGGTCTTTTTGATTTTCTCAAAGGATTTTTCAAATTCGGCAAGTACTTCTGGATGGGCGCCGACTTCGAAGCGATAGACTGATGAGTTGCCGGTGCCATCCTTTTTAATCCAGTCTTTAATAATCATCACTTCACCGGGGTAATCAAATAGATCGTCCAGGCTGCCGGTAATAATTAGATCCAAATCCAAGCAGAGCACTTTACCCTTGAGGTCGTAGAGGTTCTCGGCAAAAACCGCCAGCTTGTTCCAGCCGCGTTCCGGGCCACCCAGATCAACTGACAGTTCCGGGAGCGGAAAGACTTCGACATGCTCGTTTAATCCGCTGCCGTCTTCAGTCAGACAGATAAAGCGAAAGTCCCGGCTCATATTGCGGGCAACCATGGAATACAGGGTATTTACATAGTCCCCTGAGTACTTGGTGCCCCACTTCATGCATAGAACATTTACAGTTTCATTTGCCATGATTATCAATAATTCCCGAGCTAATGCTTATTCAGCAACTGGTGCTAACCAGTTCTGGTACTTGTGATTTTTGCCACGCACCAGATCAAAGTATGCCGCTTGCAGAGCTGTGGCAATTGGGCCGCGTTTGCCGTCGCCAATAATTCGGCTATCGTATTCACGAATAGGGACGATCTCGGCAGCAGTGCCGGTGAAGAACGCTTCGTCGCAGATATACACTTCATCGCGGGTAATACGCTTTTCACGCACTTCAATGCCATGGTCTGCCGCCAGTTTAAACACGGTGTCGCGGGTGATGCCGTCGAGACAGGAGGTTAGGTCTGGTGTGTAGATAACGCCGTCGCGAACCATAAAGAAGTTTTCTGCACTGCCCTCGGCAACATAGCCTTCCGGGTCGAGCATAATCGCTTCGTCGCAGCCTGAATCCAGTGCTTCACGGAGTGCCAGCATTGAGTTAATATAGTTGCCGCTAGCCTTTGCTTTTACCATGGTGATATTCACATGGTGTCTGGTGTAAGACGAGGTGCGAACTTTGAGCCCAGTCTCAAGAGTTTCTGGAGACATATACGAGGGCCAATCCCACCCGGCAATACCCACGTGAACTTTAAGTCCTTCAGCGCGCAGGCCCATGCCTTCAGAGCCCAAAAAGACTAGCGGGCGAATATAAGCGGCGTCCAGGTTGTTGGCGCGGATAACTTCACGGTGCGCTTCACAAATTTCTTCCTGACTGAAAGGCACTTGTAAATGAAGAATTTTTGATGAGTTAAACAGGCGCTTAATATGGTCTTCCAAACGGAAAATACAGGTGCCAGAGCTCTCGGTTTCGTAGGCACGAATACCTTCGAAAACGGCGTTGCCGTAGTGTAGGGATGAAGTGAGGAAATGCGTCTGTGCATCTCGCCAATCAACCATTTTGCCATCCATCCAGATAAAACCATCGCGGTCCGAAAACGACATCGACCTATTCCTCTTATTAACTATTGATTATCAAATAACTGTTGCCACTGAGCCGTCACTATTTCCCGACACTCAAGAAACTCTGAACTGGAGACCTCCGGCAACTGATTTTGCAGCTGCAGGCGATGTCCCGCGGAGCGATATCTTTTATAGGTGTCAATTAGCTGGCTGGATTGTTGCTCTGATATCAGTCCGCTCTGAGCCAGTGACTCAAGTATGCGGATGGTATCACTCCAGCGAGTTAGTTCGGGATGGTTGTGCGACCAAGCCAAGACTGCAAATTGAACCATAAATTCAATATCGACGATACCTCCGACACCTTGCTTAAGGGAGAATTTGCCATCTTTTCTCGTTTGTCCTAGGTGTTTACGCATTTTTTCACGCATTTCTACGACCTGAGTGCTTAAAGATTGCTCGCAGCGCTGCTGCTCAAGAATACTTTTTCGCGCCAGATCAAAGGCTTCGCCAAGATCTCGGTCACCGGCAACCACTCGTGCTCGCACTAGCGCCTGATGTTCCCATGTCCAGGCATTCTCGCGCTGATACTTTTCAAAGGCGGCAAGTGAGGAGACCAACATTCCGGAGTTACCGGAAGGACGCAGACGCATATCAATTTCGTAGGCGGCGCCTGAGGGGGTCACAGTCGATAGAAGATGAATAATTCGCTGCCCGAGGCGGACAAAAAACGTGCTGTTATCTATAACTCTTGGACCGGTGGTTTTAGAACCCTGCTGACCACTGCCGTTATATAAAAACACCAGGTCGAGGTCCGATTTATAGCCGAGCTCAATACCGCCCATTTTACCGTAGGCAACCACAATAAAGCCTGGCACATGGCCATCATTGTTCTGGGGCTGACCGTACTGATCGGCCATCTGTTTCCAGGCGATATTCACGCTGTGCTCAATCACCACTTCGGCAAGCCAGGTGAGGTAATCACTCACTTGCATTAGCGGCATTACATCGGTTAATTCGCAGGCGGCGACACGCAAATTATAGGAGCGCACAAAATAGCGGATTGTTTCCATCTGCTGCTCCAGATCCTCGTCTGGTATGCGCAACATATGCTGGCGCAGATGGTCCTGCAGAATATCTTTACTGGGGGCTGTATATAGGGTGCGTGAGTCCAGCAGCTCATCGAGCAGTGCCGGGTAAGCGGTTAGCTGGTCGGCCACCCATAGACTGCGCTCGCAGAGCAAAACCAATTGTTGCAGAGCTTTTGGATTTTCCCCCAACAGAGCCAGATAGGCACTGCGCCGCAACACCGCCTGCACAAGACCAATAATCCGACTCAGGGTAATGCTGTTATCAGTGGCTGTTGCGCAGGCAGAAACCAGTTTCGGCATCAGTCGATCGAGACGGTTGCGCGGCTCTGCATCAAGGGCCAGCACCGACCGGCTCTGGTAGAGGCTGTAAAGCTGTAGGGCAACATTCTGTGGGTCTTCAAATCCGTTGCTCTGCAATTGAGCTTCCAGCTCTGCAGCATCCATCTGATGCAGCCAACTATCGCTGTCTTCGCTGCCAATTAAATGTGGCTCGCCGGCATTCTCAGCTTGATCCGGATCGGCAAAAATATCGGCAAAAATATTTTTCACATGCTGGCGATGCTGTTGCAACTGCTGATTGAAATGCCGCCAGCTCTCACAGCCTAAAATTGTCGGGACACGCTGCTGCCCGAGCTCGTCAACAGGCAGCTCCTGAGTCTGCTTGTCGGCGATTCCCTGCAGGGCGTGCTCAGTATTGCGCAAAAACTCATAGGCGCGCCACAGGCCATCGATATCGTCACGGTTTAAAATCTGATCGGCGGCAAGCTGTTGCAGCGCCTGATAGAGAGACTGGGTTTGCAGGTCTATATTTCGGCCACCGCGAATCAGCTGAAATGCCTGAGCAATAAACTCTACTTCGCGAATACCGCCAGGGCCGAGTTTAATGTCGCTCTGCATTCCTTTGCGGAGGATTTCTCGATCAATCGCTTTCTTTAAATCTCGCAGGGCTTCAATCGCGCCAAAGTCGAGGTATTTACGATAGGTAAAAGGGCTTAGGATACTATCCAGATATTCTCTGTCCGCTAGCTCGCCAGTCACTGCTCGAGCCTTGACCATGGCATAGCGCTCCCACTCGCGACCCTGAGTCTGATAGTACTCTTCAAGGGCATCAAGGCTCATTACTAGCGGGCCACTCTGACCGTAGGGACGCAGCCGCATATCCACTCTAAAAACAAACCCATCGGCAGTTTTACGATCTAGCGCGGCGATCAGCTTTTGACCGAGGCGAGTAAAAAACTCCTGATTGGAAACGGTTTTAGCCTGTACAGAAGAGGCTGGTCGCTGGGTTATTCCCTTTCTTGGGTAGGCGAAAATTAGATCTATATCGGAGGATATATTGAGCTCGTGGGCACCCATTTTCCCCATCGCCACAACGATCATATGCTGTTCGGACTGTTGTTTTTCGACTGAATCAGTTTGACCTTCACCGCGATAGGCTGTGCCCAGCTCTTCACAGGTGATTGGATGCAGTACCGAGATCGCGACATTAATCGCAGACTCAGCCATGGATGTCATATCAGCTGTGGTTTCAAGCAGCGGTGCCTGACGACTAAAGTCTCGCCAGATAATGCGCATTAACTCGCGGCGGCGAAATGTTCGAAGCTGTTGACCGAGCTGCTCTTCGCTGCAATCGCTGTTTAGACGCTGCTGTATGCGTTGCTGATAATCTTGTAACGAGTAACTGCGCTGCAGATCGCCGCTCTCTAGCAGTTGCTGAAATTCCAGCGGATGCAGCTGGCACTGCTGCGCAACAAAGTCACTACAGCCCCACAGCAACTGAAGATGCTCTGCAAATAGAGGGTACTTTGGGTTGCTGGCAATTAGGCCAGAGAGCCATGCCGGATCAGGATGGGCGGCCTGAAACCCTTCGAGGTATCGCTGATATTTCGCTGTAATCAGGGCTGGAAATGTCCTCGACATAAAAGGGTCTCAAATAGTTAACAACCATAATAACAACCTAGGTGTCTTTTTGACGCCGGACTCCTAGCTCTGGGGTAACGCGCAAAACCTCGGCAATCGAGGTAATGCCAGCGGCAACTTTCTCGGCACCAGCCATACGCAGAGTTTTCATGCCCTGCGAAATAGCGGCATCGCGAACCTGCTGAATATCTGACTCGGCACTGATATGGGCGAGTAAATCATCGCTTATCGGCATAATTTCATAGATGCCTTCACGCCCTAAGTATCCAGTGTTGCGACATTCGAGACAACCCAACGGCTGAAATACAGTTTGCGGCAATCGCAGTTTGGCGTCGCCAGCAAGTTGCTGCCAGGCTTCAGGATCACATTGTACTTCGCTGCGACAGTCGGGGCACAGTGTTCTAACTAATCGCTGAGCCATAACTCCATTTAAGGTCGCTTTGATCAGATGCGCCGGCATGCCTAAATCTAACAATCGACTAATCGCTGTAGGTGCATCATTGGTGTGCAGTGTCGAGAGCACCAGATGACCGGTTAGCGCCGCCTGCACCGCCATTTCTGCGGTTGCCTGATCGCGGATCTCACCAACCATAATAATATCCGGGTCTTGACGCATCAGCGTGCGAATACCAGCGGCAAAATCAAAGTCTATGGCCTGTTGAATCTGACTCTGATTAAACGCATCTACGACCATCTCAATTGGGTCTTCAATGGTACTGACATTAACACTGTCCGTGGCTAGCTGTTTAAGCGTTGAATAGAGTGTGGTGGTTTTACCCGAGCCGGTGGGCCCGGTCACCAACACAATACCATGGGCACGTTTGATCATGACTTGCCACTGTTGATAGTCCTCCGCCACTAGGCCCAGCTGAGTAAAACTGCGTAGCAGAACATCCGGATCGAAGATACGCATCACCAGCTTTTCACCAAAGGCGGTGGGCATGGTCGAGAGCCGCAACTCCACTTCATCGGCATTGGGCGCTTTGGTTTTGATACGGCCATCCTGAGGACGGCGCTTTTCTGCGACATCCATGCGCCCAAGAATTTTTAGGCGGCTGATCATGGCGGTCATTACATTGTCGGGCAGCTCATAAACCAGATGCAGTATGCCATCAATTCTAAATCGCACTTTGCCTTTGCCGCGGCGTGGTTCTAAATGAATATCACTGGCGCGCTGCTCAAAGGCATATTGCAGCAGCCAGTCGACAATATTCACTATATGCTGATCCTGAGCGTCGGCGTCTTTTAACTTGCCGACTTCTAGTAACTGCTCAAAATTAGAGATACCGCTGCCAGTTGCCGTCGAAGAACCGGCACCAAAAACTGATTTGGCCAGTGAGTAAAACTCAAGAGTATATTTTTTAATATCAGTGGGGCTGGCTAGCACTCGGCGAATAGTGCGCCTTGAAGTCTGCTCGAGACTTTCGATCCAGCTATTATCAAAGGGCTCCATGGTGGCAATCACTAGCTCTTCGCGACTGACTTGAATACACAGAATACCGTAGCGCTTGGCATAGGCAAAAGACATCACACCGGTAACTGCCGGCACATTGATTTTTAGAGGGTCGATATGGGCCACCTGCAGGGCGGCTTTTTCCGCCAGCCACTGAGTGAGCACTTCAAGGGTTAACAGCCTGCCATCACTGGCATGCAGCAGCTGTTTCGCGACAATAATTTCAAGGGGGTGCTGCAAAGCTTCATCGCGACTGCGACGAGCACTGGCTATAGCTGCAGCATCTGCCCTACTGAGTATTGCGTCGCTGACCAGATCCTTTAAAACGCCGCCAAGATCTATACAGCGCCCCTTTGCCAATACCTCATTTACCCCACTCATCCTCAACTCCTGTTGTTATTTCGTCCTGACTATCATTTGATTTTAGTCTGAATTATTACTGGGGGTAGCAGAAATTACTCTATACGCTAAACTCAGTGTGCATACGCCCAATCCTGACAACACAACCTTGGCAAAAGTATGGAACTTACCGACTTACTGGCACGCATTATTCACAGCAACTCTATCAGCAGTATCAATCCATCGATTGATCAGGGTAACCGCGAGGTAATCGACCTACTGGCGAACACGCTGGGTGAGCTGGGTTTTGCTATAGAAATTATGGATCTCGGCAATAATAAGGCCAATCTTATCGCCACTTATGGCAGTGGCCCCGGCGGGCTGGTGCTGGCCGGCCATACAGATACGGTACCCTGTGATGAGGCACTCTGGCAGAGCAACCCATTTCAGTTAACCGAGCGCGACAATCGCTGGTACGGTCTCGGCAGCTGCGATATGAAAGGCTTCTTTCCGCTAGCGATTGAGGCGTTTAAATCTCTGCCGGACAAAAAGCTAAAGCAGCCGCTGATTATTCTCGCCACGGCCGATGAAGAGTCCTCAATGTCCGGTGCCAAGGCTCTGGTCAGTGCCGGCAGGCCAATTGCCCGCAGTGCATTAATTGGCGAACCGACCAATAATCGCCCAGTGAAAATGCACAAGGGCATTATGATTGAGAAGCTGACGATTACCGGCAAGTCTGGCCACTCCAGTAACCCGGCGCTAGGCAACAATGCTATGGAATCCATGCAGCGTATTCTCGGTCAGTTGATGGCCATGCGCGATCGCATGAAAGAGCAAAAACATCTGGGGTTTTTAATCGATCACCCGACACTTAATTTGGGCTGCATACAGGGCGGCGATAATGCCAATCGAATCTGCGGCCACTGCTTTCTGGCCTTTGAAATTCGTCCGCTGCCGGGCATGGATCTGCAAAAGCTGCAGAAGGATATTGAGCTGGAGGTTTCCAAGACCGCTGCAGCGGACAAGATGGACTGGAAACTGGAAAAACTGATCGTGCCGCCATTTTGTGGCGATGAACATTCCGAGATTGTTGCGCTCTGTGAAAAACTGACCGGTCATCGTGGGGAATCCGTGGCCTTTGCGACCGAGGCTCCCTACTTGCAGCAGCTGGGAATGGATGTGGTTGTGCTCGGTCCCGGCGATATAGATGTGGCTCATCAGCCCAATGAATTCCTGCCGTTAGATCGGGTTCAGCCAACAATAAATTTTTTATCTCAACTTATTGGCCACTCTTGCTTATAATCGTCCAATGAACGCAAACAACCCCCCAAACAACTACGTACAGTTTTTTCGCGAGACTTCGCCCTATATCCATGCGCACAGAGGTAAAACCTTTGTTATCGCGCTGAGTGGCGATGCCGTCTGCCACGAAAACTTCCACAGCATTATTCACGATATTGCGCTGATGCAGAGCCTTGGCGCACATATAGTGCTTGTCCATGGCGCGCGCCCGCAGATCGACCAGCGTTTGAAGGCGGCGGGTTTAGAAACAACGTTTTGCCAGCAGGTGCGGGTTACCGATGGCGACACAATGAACTGTGTAAAAGAAGCGGTTGGCTGGACAAGGTTTCAAATTGAGTCGGCGCTCTCTATGGGTTTGCCCAACTCTCCTATGCACGGTGCGCGAGTTCGAGTGATCGGCGGCAATTTTATTACCGCAAAACCAGTTGGGGTTCGCGACGGTGTCGACTTTCAGCGTGCCGGTGAGATTCGTCGTATTGATACCGCGGCCATTAAAGATCAACTTGAAGCCGGCGCTCTGGTACTGATGTCTTCGATTGGATTTTCACCGACGGGCGAGGCTTTTAACCTGGCTTATCAGGATGTGGCTACTCAGGCGGCTATCGCGCTCAATGCTGAAAAACTGGTTCTGGTGACTGGCGCGTCGGGGATTCTGGATGCTGAGAATAATCTGTTGCGCAATTTATCTCTGCACGAGGTTGCCGACCTAAAGGCGAGTCTTAAAAAGGCCGATGGCGATGAGTCATCGGCGTACTGGTTAATGGCTTCAGCCTATCAGGCCTGCCGCAATGGTGTTGATCGAGTACATCTGGTTGGTTGCGATAACGATGGCACTCTACTGCGTGAGCTATTTACTCGCGAGGGCTGTGGCACACTTATTATGAAAGATTACTCGGAAGTTATCAGACCTGCCAATATTGATGATGTCGGTGGAATTCTCGATCTGATTTCACCTCTGGAGCAGCAGGGCATTCTGGTTAAACGCTCTCGAGAATTACTCGAGACCGAGATCTCAAGGTTTATGGTAGTTGTGCATCCCGAAGGAACTCTGCTCGGCTGCGCTGCGCTCTATCCGATTGGCAACAGTGACGCGGGTGAGCTCGCCTGTGTTGCAACCCATCCTGAATTTCACAATCAGGGAATTGCTTCGCGCCTACTCAACTGCCTGGAAAAAGATGCCACTGAAACTGGTCTAAAAAAACTCTTTGTGCTGACAACCCAAACCGCACACTGGTTTAGAGAACAGGGCTTTTCAGAAGCGGCTCTCAGTGATTTGCCCGCAGAAAAACAATCGTTGTATAACTATCAGCGCCAGTCACGAATCTTTAGTAAAAGCTTGTAGCGTAGATTTTTCTGCGCTGCGCTTTCTGCTATCCTTGCACCCTTAAACTTTTTATTAGTTTCCATTAATTTTTAGCCTTTATTGAGAGATAACATGCCCAAATATCGATCCCACACCACGACTCAGGGTCGTAACATGGCTGGAGCCAGAGCTCTTTGGCGCGCCACCGGCATGAAAGACGACGATTTTAACAAGCCGATGATCGCTATCGCCAACTCCTATACGCAATTTGTGCCCGGTCATGTTCACCTAAAAGATATGGGCGATCTGGTTGCCGCTGAGATTGCCAAAGTTGGCGGTATTGCCCGTGAGTTTCACACCATTGCTGTGGATGACGGTATCGCCATGGGTCACGACGGTATGCTCTACTCGCTGCCCTCGCGAGATATTATTGCCGACTCGGTGGAATATATGGTCAATGCTCACTGTGCCGATGCGCTGGTGTGTATTTCCAACTGTGACAAGATTACTCCAGGTATGTTAATGGCTGCTATGCGTCTTAATATACCGGTTATTTTTGTTTCAGGTGGCCCTATGGAAGCGGGTAAAACCAAGCTCGCCGAGCATAAAATCGATCTGGTTGATGCCATGGTTATCGCCGTTGATGACGAAGCCAGTGATGAGAAAGTCGCTGAATACGAGCGCTCTGCCTGCCCAACCTGTGGCTCCTGCTCTGGTATGTTTACGGCCAACTCCATGAACTGCCTAACTGAGGCACTGGGCCTGTCCCTGCCCGGTAATGGCACTGTGCTGGCCACTCACTCCGATCGTCGCGAACTGTTCCAGGAAGCCGGTCGCACCATCGTTAAGTTGGCACGCCAACATTACGATGACGATGATTACTCTGTTCTGCCCCGTTCAATCGCCAACTTTAAGGCCTTTGAAAATGCCATGACTTTGGATATTTGCATGGGTGGTTCAACCAATACTATCCTGCATCTTTTGGCTGCTGTTCAGGAAGCCGGTATCGAATTTGATATGGCGGATATCGACCGATTGTCTCGTGTCGTACCGCAACTCTGTAAGGTGGCACCTAATACGCCGGAATACCATGTCGAAGATGTTCATCGCGCTGGTGGCATTATGGGTATCCTTGCAGAACTCGAACGTGCAGGCCTTATTCACGGTGATATACCTACAGTTCATTCCGCGTCGCTGAAAGAAGCGCTGGAAAAATGGGATATTGTCAGCGGTAATGTCAGTGAAGAGGTGAAGACTTTCTATAAAGCTGGCCCAGCGGGTATTCCAACTCAAACGGCCTTTAGCCAAAGCACCAGATGGCCATCCCTGGATGCCGATCGTGCCAATGGCTGTATTCGCAATCTGGAAAATGCCTTTAGTCTTGAAGGCGGTTTGGCTGTTTTAACCGGTAATCTGGCACCCGATGGCTGTGTGGTTAAAACCTCCGGCGTAGATGAGTCTATCCATGTATTTGAAGGCCCGGCGTTTATTACTGAAAGCCAGGATGAGGCTGTAGCCTGTATCCTAAACGATGAAGTAAAGGCCGGAGATGTGGTTATCGTTCGCTATGAGGGCCCACGCGGTGGTCCCGGTATGCAAGAGATGCTCTACCCAACTAGCTATATCAAATCGAAAAATCTCGGTAAGGCCTGCGCGTTAATTACCGATGGTCGTTTTTCTGGTGGTACCTCGGGTTTATCCATTGGCCACGTCTCCCCTGAAGCTGGGGCTGGCGGAAATATTGGTCTGGTGCAGCAAGGCGATACGGTGCGTATTGATATCCCCAACCGCAGTATTGATGTGTTGGTTTCTGACCAGGAACTGGCCACTCGCCGTGAAACTCAGGATAAACTTGGCTGGAAGCCTGTTGAAGAACGTCCACGCAAGGTTTCTGCCTCACTCAAAGCTTATGCGAAACTGGCAACCAGTGCTGATAAAGGTGCGGTGCGAGATCTCTCTCAGCTTTAGCCACTTAGCGGCCTGAATGAACGACAGGCAAAGAAAAGCCCGGGGCTCTTGAAAGCACCGGGCTTTTTTATTTCTTTCTAAAACCGCTCTATTACTTTCTGCAGTTTTTTATTTTCTACAGCTTGGTACCGTTGCTCCAACATCACGAAGCTTCTGCAATCGAGCGCCTTCAGTGTCAGCGTATTTAATCCACTGTCTTGGGTAGCGCTTATTCTTTTCATCCTTGGCCGCTTTCAGAGACTTCTTAAAAGAACCGATCGCATCTTTGTAACAATGCAGGTTGATCAAGGCATTACCCATGACCAAATAGTTAGACTCAGGGCGTTTTACGCCACCCTTTTTAGCGGCGCGTGTCGCGGCACGATAAGCTTCAGAGTCACGTCCAAGGTCGAGGTAAATACCAGCCAGACGGGCTTGAAGATTACCTGTATCAGATTTTTTCGAGGCACTCTCCAACGCTTTTACAGCGTTGTTAAGATCTTTTGACTGATACCATGCAGTCCCTAGCACTTCGTAGTTCTTGGCCGTGGTTTTAATAATGCCGTCGATCATGCCCTTTTCGATAATAGTCGCCGCACGATAGGGAACATCAGCACCCAGATACATATAAGCCATGCTCATTACCTGAGTTTCTTTTTTCAGCTCATCGTTCAGGTAGACAACTTCAGTGGCAACCAGACGATCCATCTCACGCTCGCGCTCACCGTACATACCGCCAAGCTGACGCCAGTAAGTCCACTTCGGATAGTGCTTAACCAGCTGCTCAAGGATGCTGATTACCTTCGGGTAGTTGTTCTTTTCATAGTAGAGAACACGCTGCAAGCCCCACCAACCCTCTTTAGGCAGGATATCTTTAGACTCAACATCGGCAATCGCCGCATTAACCATCTCCAGAGATTCCGTCTTGCGCTCTAACTGATAGTAGATCTGCGCCAGTAACATTCTCGCATCGGCACCAATAATCGCTGACTCCTGCATCCAGGCTTCCAACTGCAAGGCTGCATTGCGATAGTCTTCTTGAACTGTATAGAGCTGCGCCAGAGTGTAGCGAGTATCGAGCTTTAATTCTGGTGGAGTACCAATACCGTCTACTACACGTTTGTAGGAGCGGATAGCACTGTTATAGTCTTCCAGCGAGTAGTGCACATAGGCGGCAAATTTCCACACCTGTGTCTGCTCGTAATCGCTGCTACAGGTTTTAGCGTTCGCCTCGACGTCGTTTAACATCTCCAGAGCAAGAGCCCAGTTCTCTTCTTCGAGGACCGGCTGAACTTTTTCCAGAGCCTTGGCACATCTAGCACCAACCGACTGACGTTTACGGGTTTTTACATCTTTGTATTTTGGTTCTTTCTTTTCTTCTGCTGCAAATACCGAGGTATTTAATGACGACTGCGGATCGACCACTGCCACCATTAGCGGCAAAACAAAAGCAGCGCCGAATACGGCTAGAATTTTTGTACTTCTAGACATCAGTTACTCCTTATTTTGCCATCTGGAAAGTAAATTTATACAACACACCCGGAACTTCCTGGCCTACGCCATCGACAACCCGTGGATTGTACTTTAGCTTGGATGCCGCTCTAAGCGCTGCGCGACCAAATCCCCAGCCTTCCGGAAATTCTTCAATCATTTTCGGATCACGGGTACCACCAGTAGTGGTAATAATCACTTCGATAACCGCGTAACCCTCTTTGCCTCGTGTCTGTGCCCGGCGCGGATATTGCGGCTGAGGAACATACACAGGAATATAGTCGGAGTCTCGGGCAAAGCCGCCAGCGCCGCCAATCTTGAGATTGGCATTGGCTGAAGGGGCCGCCATGCTAATAGCATTATCGGGGACTTCAAACTCTATATTGTCTTCGGGAATTTCCGGTGGTGGTGTTTCCGGATCTTCGGGTTTTTCAACTTGAGTCTGTTTTGCATTCTCGGTCAACTGTCTATCGACATGAAGAAAGTCAGCGATTTTAATCGTTTCCTTTTCATCCAAATCTTTGTTGCCCGAGTCGATCAGCTTGTACATCAAAATAATCAATGCAAAGGTAACCAGAACTCCAAGTGCAGCAGAAATACCAACTCTGATAACAGCCATACTTATTAACTCAGTCTTTTTCTACTGAAATTGCCACTGGGCGGATACCGATATCTGTTGCGACATCGGCCACCTTGGCGACTACTTCAATATTTGATTCATTGTCGGCCTGGATAACCATGCCGCCCATAGGATTTTCGTTATACAATCTGCTCAGATTAATTTTTAACGCGGTAGTTTCAACGCGCTTTTTATCAATCCAAATTTCATTGTTATCGCTAATCGCTACCAAGATGCCTACTTTTTTGTAGGACTGTGCCGTATCGGCGTCGACCTTATTAACTTCGACACCGGGCAGTTTGATAAAAGATGCTGTAACAATAAAAAAGATCAGCATGATAAAAACCACATCCAGCATTGGGGTCAAATCAATTGCTTCACCCTGAGGTTGTGATCTATTTGTTCTATTGCGCATAGTTTTCTCTCACAGAAACCTTGTCTCTGACAGGCTTCAGTTAGTGATCCATGGTCAGATGATCTTCCAACAGATGCTTCTCTCGCTCTGCAGAGCGCTCGACATAGGTCATGCCAAACACACCTGATAACGCCGCGACCATCCCCGACATTGTCGGTACAGTTGCCTGGGAAACACCGCCAGCCATCGCCTTGGCGTCGCCGCCGCCAGTGAATGCCATAACGTCAAATACCACGATCATTCCGGTCACCGTTCCCAGCAGACCAAACAGTGGTGCCAAGGCAACCAGTGTTTTAATCATCATGAGGTTTTCGTCGATCTTAACGCTCACTTCAGAGATCAATTGCTCTCTGATTTGATGAGCGCGCTTGGATTTTCGCTCGTCGCGCGCTTCCCAAACATCAAGAGCACCCTGTACATCCTGGCTAACGTCGGATTTGAGATACCACATACGCTCAAAGAGGAGAGTCCACATAACGAACAACAACACGACGATGGCCCAAAGGACCATCCCGCCTGAATCCATAAACTTTCCAACTTCTGCCAGAGTATCAACAAAAAACATCTTAGCGACCCTCTACTGAACCAGCCACAATTCCAGCACTCTGCTCTTCAAGTACATGAAGAATACGCTGTGCTTTTCCGTTGACCAGTGTGTGCATCAATACAGTTGGAATCGCAACAACCAGACCCAGAACCGTAGTAATCAATGCCTGAGAAATACCACCAGCCATCGCTTTAGGATCGCCAGCACCGAACAGTGTGATCATCTGGAAGGTAATAATCATACCAGTTACCGTACCCAGCAGACCGAGCAGTGGGGCAACCATGGCAATAATCTTAAGCAGGCTTAAACCAGACTCAATCGAGGGGCGCTCTTTAAGCACGGCCTCGTGAAGCTTGAGTTCCAATGACTCTGCATCCAGACCTGGGTTGGCTTGAGAAACTGCCAGTACACGACCCAATGGGTTATCGATATTAGCAGTGCCCGGAGCTCTAAGCTGAGCAGATACCTTGCTGGAAACACCCTGCAAGAAGATAAAGCGCCATATGGCCAAGAAGATAGCGACTACAAATACACCGGTGATGACATAACCAACGATGCCACCGAAGTGCCAGCGCTCAACCAGAGTTGGAGTATTGATAAGTGCACGCAACAGACCGCCACCTAGAGGACCCGTAGGATCTAGACCAACCTTAGTGAAACCTTCAACAGCTTCCTGAAGATCAGCAGCGCTGCCCTGGTGTCCTGAAGGCTGACGAGCCAGCTCAGATACCAGACCATTTTCCGGACTGTACTCGAGGTACATGCCATTGGCCATCAGGTTGTAAGTACCAACACGGACAACTTCCATTTCTTCCTGTGAGCCGTCAGCTCGCAGAACCGTGCGGTTAAATTTAACCACGCGACCACTTTCGATCATCTCACGCTGCTGCTCGTACCAAAGTTTTTCGATATCGAGGATTGAAGGTAAGCGCGTGTCGCTACTCATCTTCTCAATCAACTCATCGAGGAACTCTGTACGGCCAGAAATCTGCGCACTGACAATGGACTGAGTCAAGTTGGCACGGATATCACCGGCAGCACCCGTCAGATGGCCAAACAGCTCTTTCAGTGAGCCAAGACGCTTATCACGCTGTTCGCGCAGTGCGGCAAGTTTGATATCGTTGTCGCGAATATTTTGCTCAAGACGATCTGAACGACGCTCTTCGGCAGTTTTAGTTTTCTTTGCCTGAGTCAGCTGTGCAGCCTGCTTGCGTTGATCGCGCTTAAAATCAGCTTCGCGCTGGCGAGACTCTGCAGATTCAGAAATCTTCGAGCTCTGAATCATTTGCAGTAGTTCATCAAGGGTTTTTGCTTCCTGTGCCAAGGCTGGCATGCTGATAGCAGCAGCAGCGATGAAAGCGGCACAAACTTTAACGAATTTCATGTTCATTGTGCTGTCTCCGGGGCAGTAATTGGCATTTCCAGAACATCTTGCGGCGCTAACTTCTTAGCGATACGAATGCCCTGATCTACAGGACGACGGTAGTCAGAACCCAGCGTTTCCCAAGAGTTGGTCGCTTTGTTCCAGGCACCGGTCTGTGATTTATCTTTAGTTTGATACATCAATGCAACACGGCCGATACGCAACAGATCCACTTCAACTTCAGAACCATCGCTGTTGATATCTACCAGATCACGATAGGTCTCAAGTGACAGGCTGTACTCAGACTCAATATCGTAAACCTCAAGAATCTGGCGGAATTTTTCAGCCGCAGAGAACTTGGCGCTATCAAGGTTATCGAACAGAACTTCGATTGCCTCTTGACGCTGAGCTTTCTTGAAAGGAACGTCCAGTGCAATAAACTCTTTAAGCCCTTTGAGCATAGTCTCCATAAGTGGCGAGATGCCTCGCTCAATTATAGTTGCGTTCTCAATAGACTCTTCGAGCTCAGACATCATTTGCTTTTGGCTTGCAATTTGACGCTCAAGCTGTGAGTTATAAACGCGCAGACTTTCGATCTGCTTATTTACTTGCTTGAACTCCTGCAGCAGGCCATCAGTCTTATCGGCGATGCCGTCGACAGTTGACTGTGCATTTTTTGCCGCCTGAACTTTACTGGCGCCGGCTTTTAACACATCACTTACTTCTGCGGCCTGAACTGCAAAAGCAGTTGTGCCACTGGCAAGTACGGCAATTAATGCCAGTGCCTTTAGTGGTTGGTTTTTCATAGTTCCCTCAACTTGGGTCTATCGGATTGATGATCTTTTCAATGTCAGAGTTGGAACTTAAGTACCCCTCCAAATCCTGACAATTTATTTTCGGACACCTTTGTAACAGTCTGCCGTTCAAGAATCAATTTGACGGCTTAAATAAGTAATAGATGACAAAGCGTACTATGTCTTTTGTTACCTTATGTAACAACTACTTTTTTATTCTCTCAAGAATTAAAAACCGATACGGATGGGTATCGGTAAGTTCTGGCAATTGCTCACTGACCTGCTGCCACTGTTTAATCTCGAACTCAGGAAAAAATGCATCGCCCTCGACTTCAGCTTGCACCTCAGTCAGATAGAGCCGGTCGGCGGCCGGTAAGGTCATGCGATAAATCTGTTCGCCGCCGATAACCATAGCCTCATCGGCACCGGCATTGGCACAGGCTAAGCGCCCCAGCGTCATGGCCTGGGCCAGAGTCTGCGCCACTTCGACGCCCTCGGCCTGCCAGCTGCTGTCGCGGGTGATCACTATATTGGTGCGCCCGGGTAGTGGCCGACCAATCGAATCATAGGTCTTGCGGCCCATAATAATTGGCTTACCCATGGTGACCGATTTAAAATATTTAAGGTCTTCAGGCAGATGCCAGGGCAGCTGGTTATCAACACCAATAACGCCATTGCGACTAACTGCGACAATTAAGGAAATTTTCATTAGACAGCCACCGGTGCAGAGATCGGACCATGAGACTGGTAATCGAGCAGCTCAAAATCCTCAAAGACAAAATCAAACAGGTTATCGACCTCTGGGTTTATGGCCAGAGTCGGCAGTGGAAAAGTCGTTCGCGAGAGCTGCTCTTCAACCTGATCCATATGATTACTATATAAATGGGCATCGCCAAAGGTGTGGACAAAGTCACCGGGCTTTAAGCCGGTCACCTGTGCAATCATCAGCGTCAGTATTGCGTAGGAGGCGATATTGAACGGCACGCCGAGAAAAACATCGGCACTGCGCTGATAGAGCTGACAGGAGAGGCGGCCCTCTGTGACATAAAACTGAAATAGGCTGTGGCAAGGCGGTAGTCCGGATTTAACCATCACCGGAATATCCTTTGGATTCCATGCCGAGACGATTAGACGTCTTGAGTCGGGATTGGATTTAATATCTTCAACCAGCTGGGCAAGCTGATCCACGCCTTCAAAATTCCGCCACTGGCGACCGTAGACCGGCCCCAGATCGCCGTGCTCTTCAGCAAAGGCAGCATCGTCTTTAATACGTTGGATAAATTCTTTCTTCTTCTCTTTCCACTCCGGCGAATACATCGGATAAAGACCCTCTTCCCCGGTTTTACGCAGCCAGCTTTGATAGGGCCAGTCATTCCAGATGCCAACACCGTTTTCAACCAGATAGCGGATATTGGTATCACCACGGATAAACCACAGCAATTCGTGAAGAATCGATTTGAGGTGAACTTTCTTGCTGGTCACCAGCGGGAATCCCTCGCCTAGATCAAAGCGCATCTGATACCCAAAGATACTGGTGGTACCAGTACCGGTGCGATCTTCTTTCTTTACGCCGTGATCGCGAATATGTCTGACTAAATCCAAATACTGCTTCATTTAACAGGCCTTCTATGCCTTGCGGCTAAACTATAGTCTTGCGAGTAAAAAGTAGCTTCAAACTGTTGCGCATCATCCACAGCCCTAACAGGATCATTGGAATGCACAGAGTTTGACCACGAGTCATCCAACCCAACCATTCAAACAGCGCGGATTGATCAGTGAACTGAGAATCTGGCTGACGAACAAATTCCACCGCAAAGCGGAACAGACCGTAGAAAATTAAAAATAACCCAGAGATTTCACCAAACAGCCGTGGCTTTCTGGCAAACCAGTTAATCACAAAAAATAACACCAGCCCCTCTAAAAAGGCCTCGTAAAGCTGTGACGGATGACGAGCAAGCTGTTCCGGGTCGGCAGGAAAAATCATTCCCCATGACATCTCAGTGGGACGGCCCCAGAGTTCTTGACCAATAAAGTTACCCAGACGACCAAAGAACAGACCGCCGGGAACCAGAGGAACGACAAAATCCGCAAGCCCTAAAAAAGACACATGATGCTTGCGCGCAAAAATCATCATGGCGATGGCGACACCGATCAGGCCGCCATGGAAAGACATACCGCCCTCCCAGATACGCAGGATCATCCCGGGATCGGCGAGCCACTTATCGGCGCTATAGAAAAACATATAGCCAAATCGACCGCCGAGAATCACCCCCCAGGCGCCGTAGACAATCACGTCTTCCACCTGAGCCTTTTTGATTGGCGACCAGGGCCGCTGACTGTTGCGCACTGCCAACATCCACGCCAAACCAAAGCCGAGCAGATACATAATGCCATACCAGTGAACCTGTAGAGGCCCAAGGACAGTATCGCCTAGACTAAAAGGCCCCACGGAGAGTGCGACAGGATCAATAGTTGGATAATTTAACATCTCTATTCCTGAGAATTTATTCTCCGCAGATCATAGCTTTTTATGCATCTATCGGCTACGCAGACGAGCGAATATTATCAATATAAATTAGCCCTCAAGCCTAAACTGCACTCTAGCCTGAAAAGCTAAGGCCTATCTAAGCTAAGGCTTCTATAGACTAGGACTTGTCGACCAACACTGGGCGATAGAGTTTTGAGAGCTCTGGGCGATTGAGAGCATCGGAGAGGAATACCGATACCGAACTGGCATCTGACATACGCAGCGCACGCTTGGCGAGAATGCGCGCTTCACTCTTCGAGACCTGATTTAACATCGACTTAACTTTTAACAGGCTATTGGCGCTCATCGACAAATTCTCATAACCCAAACCGAGCAGAACCACTGCGCCAATGGGATCACCGGCGACTTCACCGCAGACACTGATCTGGCAGTTCACTGCAGTCGCCTGTTCATGAATTATTTTTAGTGCGCGCAATACCGATGGGTGCAGCGCGTGATAGAGGTTCGCCACGCGGGGATTGTTACGATCCACCGCAAGTAAATACTGAGTCAAATCATTGGTGCCTACAGAGAGAAAATCCACCCGCCGGCCTAACTCTTTAACCTGATAGACCGCCGCCGGAACCTCAATCATGGCGCCGACCTGTGGACGCTGAATATTGTAACCCTCTTCCTGCAGCAACTCATTGTAGGCGCGATCAATCAACTCAAGAGCACGATCCAGTTCTGGGACACTGCTGATCATCGGCAGCATAATGCGCAAATTATTCAGCCCTTCGCTGGCTCGCAACATGGCGCGAATCTGGGCGAGGAAAATTTCCGGGTGATCGAGAGAAATACGAATACCACGCCAACCCAAAAATGGATTTTCCTCTTCGATAGGAAAGTAAGGTAGATCTTTATCGCCGCCAATATCCAATGTTCGCATGGTCACCGGCTGGGGCGCAAAGCCCTGCAGCTGCTCTCGATAGATAACCGTCTGTTCATCTTCTGTCGGGAAACTGGAGCGCATAAGAAAGGGAATTTCTGTGCGGTACAGGCCAACCCCCTGAGCACTGCTTTTTAGCGCTATGGCAATATCTTGGCGCAAACCGGTATTCATCCACAGCGACAGAGGAACACCATCCGGCGTCACACAGGGAATATCGCGAAGCTTTTCAAGGTCTTTGGCGAGCTGTTTTTCCTCTCGCTGACGCTCGAGGTAGACGCGACGCATACTGCGGCTGGCGCGGCTAATTACATCGCCACTAAAGCCATCAATAATTAATTCATGCCCCTCCATCTCAGCCCAGGGCAGATCCACCGCGCCCATTACCGTGGGCACACCCAGTGCTCGCCCAACAATCGCCATATGCGAGTTGCTCGACCCTTTAACGGAGACAATGCCTACTAAACGGCTGACTGGAATATCTGCCAGCGCTGAAGCAGAGAGATCTTCACCGACTAAAATAATTCGTCGCGGCAGCGGCAGAGATTTTTTCTGATTGCGCTGCAAGTAGCCTAATACGCGCTTACCCAAATCATTAACGTCGGCAGCTCTTTCACGCAAATAGGGGTCATCCATTTTCTGGAAGGTACGCACATGCTTAAGAATCACAGAACTCCAGGCACTCTGAGCAGCCTGTCCAGCAATAATCGCCGCGATTACCTCACCACCCAGCGAGCGGTCATCGAGCATACGAATATAGACTTCAAACAGCGCCATCTCTTCCGAGCTAAGCTTGCTCTCCAAGCCCTCACCCAGATTGCGCATATCCTTTTTGGCAGATTCAAGCGCGGTGCGGAAAATCTCAATTTCAGCCGAGCTATCTTTGATAAAACGCTCGGGAACTGCGGCCAAATCTGCAGTGTCTGAAACCAGTACCACACGGCCAATACCCACCCCCGGAGAACTGGGAATACCGCGAAACAGCGCCTCGCGACTTTTACCGCGCCCCGCTGAAGCCAATTGTCGCAGAGCACCGGTCGCCTCGGCATGGGCGATGGCACCAGATAGCTGGGCGCAGACGGTGACCACAAAAGCCTCTTCCTCATCGCCAAATTTTCTCTGGCTTTCCTCTTGCAGAACCAGGACACCCAACACCTTGCGATGATGGATAATCGGAACACCGAGAAACGAGTGAAAGGGACTTTCGCCAGTCTCTTCAAAATAGGCAAAATTGGGATGTTTATCGGCATTCTCAAGATTGAGAAGCTCTTCTCGAGCGGCAACCAGTCCGACCAGACCTTCGCGCATCGCCAACCGCACCTTGCCAATCGATTCACCGCGCAAGCCTTTACTGGCCATCAGCACATAGCGCTGATCAGACTCATCAAACAGATAGACCGAGCAAACACCGGCCTGCATGGCCGTGCTTACTTCCTTGACGATAATACTCAGAACCTGCCCGAGATTTCGAGCACTGTTGACCTCCTGAACTATATTGCGCAATGACGCCAACATAGTTAAACCGCCTGTTGGGTTTGAAGGTGGGCATTCGCCGCAGAGAACTCCTGCAAGGCGTTGCGATAGACTGTTCGCTTAAATGAAATAACCGAATTGACTGGATACCAATAATTGACCCACTGCCAATCATCAAACTCTGGGCTTCCGCTAGTATCGAAACGAATCTTGTCCGGATTACAGTTCATCTGTAAGTAGAACCAGCGCTGCTTTTGACCGATACACAGCGGCTTGGAGTGCTTGCGCTGCATCTGTTGGGGGATATGGTATCTCAGCCATTTTTTCGAGCGCTGAATAACACTGACGTCGCCAGACTCAAGACCGACCTCTTCATAGAGCTCGCGATAGAGGGCATCCTCAACGCTTTCCCCACGATCAATTCCGCCCTGAGGGAATTGCCAAGCAGTCTGCCCGAGCCTTTTTGCCCAAAACAATCTGCCATTGCCATCACCTATAACAATAGCGACATTTGAGCGGAAACCATCCTTATCAACCAAAGTACATCACCCTTTTATTTTAATCTTATTGTTCCACAGTATCGGGGTCGCGGCAATTTTCTCTTGAGACAACAGAGTTGCATGGTTATCCTGCCAAGCACAGAAACCTAACCGGACTAAATTTCATGGCTCTCGCCATATTCGACTTAGACAACACCCTGATAGCTGGGGACAGTGACCACAGCTGGGGGGAATTTCTAGTTGCCGAACAGCGCGTTGACGCGCAGCAGTTCCAAAAAGCTAACGACCAATTCTACGCTGATTACGTTGCCGGTAGTTTGGATATTTTCGCTTATTTAGAATTTTCTCTGCGCCCGCTCACCGAAATACCCATGACCGAGCTGCACGAACTGCACACAAAGTTTATGCAACAGGTGATTGCACCTATGCAATTGTCCAAGGCTCAGGCTCTGCTTAAAAAGCACCGTGAGGCCGGTGACCGACTGCTAATTATCACCGCAACCAACCGCTTTGTGGTCGAACCCATCTGCCACAGTTTGGGGGTTACAGAATTTTTGGCGGCGGAGCCTGAAATTGCCGATGGCCGCTACACCGGTAGAGTTGTCGGCACCCCGACCTTTCAGGAAGGTAAAGTCATCCGGCTTAAGGCATGGCTGGCAGAGCAATCTGAAACCCTTGAGGGCAGCTGGTTTTACAGTGACTCCGCCAACGATTTGTCGCTGCTTCTCGAAGTTGACAACCCGGTAGCCGTTGACCCCTGCGATCGGTTGCGAGAAACCGCTGAAAATAAACAGTGGTCGATTATTTCACTGCGTGACTAAGCTATAAATAATTCGGCGGGGCACAAAAAAGCCCCGACAAATATCGAGGCTTTTTACTCAGGCCCAATTCAAAGACCTAACAGAAAATATTACTCTTCGACAGAAGCCGCATAGCCATCAGCATCCATCAGGTCATCCATACTTGCCATATCCGATGGCATTACACGGAACAACCAACCATCGGCGTACGGCGAGCTGTTAACTGTTTCCGGCTCATCTTCGAGTGCTGGGTTAATCTCAACCACTTCACCGGTCACTGGAGAATAAATATCAGAGGCCGCTTTAACCGACTCAATAACCGCAACTTCAGACCCGGCATCAACACTGGCACCCATCTCAGGTAGCTCAATGTAAACCACATCGCCCAGAGCGTCCTGCGCGTGATCTGTAATGCCAATAACCACACTACCATCACTTTCCAATCTAGCCCATTCGTGACTGCTGGCATATTTCAATTCTGTCGGAAATTCGCTCATTTTTTTCTCCTCAAACTCTCTAATAACGTCAAATATTGTTGGTCGGCAATTGGCCAATGTCCATGCAACGGCATTCTACTGATTAACCACTAGAAAGATAAAGTAATTTTCGACTAGTAATGACCATCTTGGCAAAATCTGTAAAATAGCCGATCTCAATCAAACACCACCACTCGTCTTTTATCCCTCAGGAGGCAACAATGCGATATGGAGGTTCTACGAAGAATAGTCTAATTTGGATGGCAACTCTTTTTGCATCTCTGACACTGGCAACCATCAGCTCAGCCGATCAAATCACCCTGACCAATGGCGATATTATTCAGGGCCTGCTCAACCAAAAGACCGAAACTCATGTAATTTGGAATTCAGAGAGTTTTGGCACGCTGACTATTGCACAGGAACAGGTCGCCTCAATTAATGGAGAGCCCTTTGGTGAACAACCGACGGAGGTCTTCAGCAACACTTATAACGGTAGCCTGTCCTTTACCGGCGCTTATGCCAGCGGCAACCAGGAACGTGAAGACTGGGATCTTGATAGCAGCGTAGAGTGGCGAGAGGCTGACTTTCGTCATCGCTCGAATCTTAATTATGAAACCCATAGCCTCAATGGTTCATCTCCGAATACTGAGTATGCTCTGGGCTACGGAATAGACTGGTTCTTTCAGGATCAATGGTTCTGGAGCAACAGCGTCTCATTTGGCGCCAACGAAGAGCGCGCCATCGACCAATACTACTATATAGGTAGCGCCATCGGTCGACAGTTCTGGGAATCCGAATCCACCGCACTATCGGCAGAGACTGGTTTACTGTGGATCAGTGAAGACCTTGAAGATCAAACCTCAGACCGCCGCCTGACCTGGAGCTGGTCCGCCGACTACCGCACTCGGGTGCTGAACAATATTGAGTTGTTCCACAGCCATAAGATATTTATCGCCCTGACCGATTTAAGTGACTCCGACATAAGAGCTGATCTGGGCTTTAAGGTCCCGGTGGTAGAAAACCTGTTTACCGAACTAAAACTTGAATGGATTTATGACAATCAGCCGGCGGCGGACACAGAGAAATCTGACAGCCAGCTGACCATTGGGGTTAACTATAGTTGGTAAGAAGAGTCGGTAAGAGAGCGCGGGCAAAAAGAGTTCGTAACCTTTGCTGATAAACAATACTAACCCATCAATTCTATAGGCGGTTCATTGAGAGCCGCCAACTGCTCTCGAAGCTGAAGAATATGCTCGCTCCAGTAGCGCGGCGAATTAAACCAGGAAAATGCCATAGGGAAAGCCGGATCGGACCAGCGTCTGGCGATCCAGGCACTGTGGTGCATAATCCGCAGCGTGCGCATCACTTCAATCAGCTTTAATTCTCGAACATCGAACTCATAAAACTCATTGTAGCCCTCGACAATCTCAGCCATCTGGATTGTCTGCTCATGGCGGTCGCCGGATAGCAGCATCCATAAATCCTGTATTGCCGGCGCCATTCGCGCATCGTCAAAGTCGACAAAATGAGGATTGTCATCGCGCCACAAAATATTCCCCGAGTGACAATCACCGTGCACCCGAATACGTTTGATCTCGCCATAATCCTCAAGAATTTGCTCGATCTTTTTTAAGATATCCAGCGCCAGACTATCGTAGGCCGGACGCAGTCCTTCGGGAATAAATTGCTCGCTGATCAGCTTATAAGAATCCCAGCCAAAGCCCTGAACATCCAGCTGCGGACGGTATTTGAATGGCTTAGTCGCGCCGATACCATGAATGCGCCCCATCAACCGCCCGAGAATAAAAAGATTATCGAGATTATCCAATTCCGGAGCGCGGCCACCTTTGCGCTCATAGAGAGCAAAGGTGAAATCGCCATAGCTGTTAAGACTGCCGCCCTGAGAATTTCTCCAGGGCACAACCACCGGCAGCTCCTGCTCGATCAATTCATAGCAGAACTGGTGCTCTTCAAGAATCTGCTCGCGAGACCAGCGCCCGGGACGGTAGAACTTGGCGATCATCGGCTTCTCGTCTTCGATGCCAATTTGATAGACGCGATTTTCATAACTGTTAAGCGCCAGAAAACGACCATCGCTGACAAAGCCGAGACTCTCAACCGAATCTATTAACAGATCGGGACCTAGGCTATCGAATGGGTGACTCTGGGATTCTGACATGGGGTTGGCCATTGACTTTAATCGGCGCAGTTTACACTTGGAACAGCGGGATACCTAGCGACGTTATGAGTCTGGCGAGATCTTTGAACGCAGTGCTTTCTGCTTTCCGTGTCGGGTTTTCTTATCCACACGGCGCTTTTGCGAGCCTTTTGTAGGTCGCGTGGGACGGCGAACTTTAGGCGTATACGTTACCTGCATAAGCAGTTGCTGCAAGCGCTCCAATGCCTCGCCACGATTTTTTTCCTGACTGCGCGTGGTCTGCGCCTTGATCACAATAATGCCATCTTTGGAAATACGCTGATCACTGATTTTCAGCAACCGTTGCTTGAAAATATCCGGTAGAGAGGACTGATTAATATCGAAACGCAGATGAATCGCCGACGAGACCTTATTGACATTTTGCCCACCCGGCCCCTGCGAGCGAACCGCGGTCAACTCAATCTCGCTGTCGGGAATAGCCACTCCGGAGGTAATAAACAACATAATTAATTGCTACTGTTAATCCCTTAGTTCTTACTGCTTGATTCAACAAACTCAAAACGAGCAACCTGCTCGCCATCTCTCTCCACCCTCTCCTGAAACATATCCAGTGGTCGCGCCCAGGTGCTGAAATCACCGTAGAGTGTTTTATAGACAACCAAATGCTCTAATGTCTCACTGTGTTGAGCGACCTCAAGAACCTCATAAAGGTTGCCTTTGTAATGTTTGTAAATACCTTTTTCCAATATCATATCAATCTCTTTAAAAGCCCTTTATTACAACATTAGTCTTAACCTTAATTTGATCGCTCAGAGAAATCTCCAAACTATCCCCCGCAGCCAATGGCCCGACTCCCGCTGGCGTTCCAGTCAATACAATATCACCCGGCGAGAGCGTGAAATACTGGCTGATATACGCCAACAACGGCAATACCGGCGTCAACATATCTGCGCTATTACTATTCTGCTGCAGTTCACCGTTTTGACGCAGCTTAATCTGCTGGCTCTGCAAATCCTCAATATTCTGCAGACTGACAAATGCCGACATTGGGCAGGCGCCATCAAACGCCTTAGCCTTTTCCCAGGGTAGGCTTTTCTCCTTGAGTGTCGACTGCAATTCTCGCAGGGTTAAATCCAGCGCCACTCCCACACCTGCAATAGCACTTGCCGCTTGCTGCTCATTGCAGGTGGTCAATCGCTCACCAATCAGCACCGCCATCTCAGCTTCGAAATGACAGACTCCAAACTGCGAGGGGATCGCAATCGGCTGCTCAAGTTTTACCAGCGAAGTACTCGGCTTGATAAACAGCACTGGCTCGGAGGGAACCGGGTTATTTAACTCTTGGGCGTGTTCCGCGTAATTCCTGCCCACGCAGACCACCTTTCCAACCGGTAATGTTTGCGGCTGAGCGTCCAGAGTATGTGAATAATTCGTCATGGGTTTCCTTAGCGTCGGGCAACACCGATCCAGCAATTGAAGTAACTCAGCAAGCAATAACTAGAAGAGAATAGGCTTATTGTCATTAAGTAAAAGTGCGCCTCTAACAATGCGATAGAGAGCCCAGAGCGACAATAGCCCCCAAACTAACCAGCCGAGTAAAAGCAGCCACAGCACCAGACCAACAATCCACCACAGCAATCCATACCAAAAGGTATTGAGCTGCCAGCGGAAATGACTCTCTAGCCAGGTATCCCTAACCGAATCTAGTTTTATATAGTTGATCATCATTGCCGCAATCCAGGTCAGCCCACCAGTCACAAAACCCAGACCCTGTAATATATAAACCAGCAGCGCCAGATTGCGTTGATCGGCTTCCAGCGGCTGGTCAAAATCTTTGTCAGTTGTATTATTATTCATAGAGATTCAGATCAAATATCTTCCCCGATTTCAAAATTCACTGCAGATCAAAAGCCTGCTTAATGCTGTCCATGCTACCATAGAGAAACGTTAAAACGCTCGGCCTATTAGGGTGCAAAAATCCTCGAAATCCAATTTTCTCCATCCAATTTTCCCTAATTTGGGGAAATTGATCAAAAAATAAACAGAATTTCGTTTTATTTGCCCTAAAATCGCGCAATAATTAGCCAAATCATAAAAAAGCGCATACACTTCGCGGTTCTAATTCAACGCAAAATAAACTTTATTGTTTAGTTGATGCAGTAATGCCTTTGTAAGGTTCCGATTATCTCGATAATCAATGAATATTACAGAGGTGAGGCTAGCCCCGTTACGAGGCTGGATATTTTAAACACCTTAAACGGTATACATTATTTATAAGTGAGGTTAGTTATGTCGGAGAGAGTTTCTGGCACTGTAAAGTGGTTCAACGACAGTAAAGGTTTTGGTTTTATCGAGCAGGAAGGCGGCGGTGACGTATTTGTACACCACAGCGCAATCCAAGCTGATGGTTTCAAATCTTTGAAAGAAGGCCAAGCAGTAACTATGGAAGTTACTCAAGGTCAGAAAGGCGCTCAAGCTGAGAACGTAGTTGCCGACTAATTTGTGAATCTGCCCTAGGGTAAATCAGCAAATTACGAAAAACCCGATAAGAAATTATCGGGTTTTTTTATGTCTGGCTTTTTATATGCGCTTTCTCGCTGACAAAATCTGAGGCAAAAAAAATCCCGCCAACCGGCAGGATTTTTTTACGCGTCTAACCAAGAAGAAAATTACTTAATTTTGGCTTCTTTGTAGATCACATGCTTGCGAATAGTGGGATCGTACTTCTTGATCTCCATTTTCTCAGGCATATTGCGCTTATTCTTGTCTGTAGTATAAAAATGTCCGGTACCTGCACTGGACACTAAACGAATCTTTTCTCTCGCTGACTTAGCCATCAGTGGTCTCCTTAGACTTTTTCGCCACGAGCCAGTAGCTCGGACAATACTTGTTCAATACCTTTTTTGTCGATGATGCGCATACCTTTAGTAGATACACGAAGCTTAACAAAGCGTTTTTCTGCTTCAACCCAAAAACGATGGGTGTGAAGGTTTGGCTCAAAGCGACGACGTGTTCTGTTTTTCGCGTGAGATACATTGTTTCCAGCCATTGGGCGCTTGCCTGTGACCTGACATACTCTGGACATTTCTACTGCCTCTGCTTGCAATTGTGCTGACCGGATTTGCATCCGCCCGACACGTGAATTCTGGATATCTAACCCCAGCCGCGGGACCCTCCCGCAAAGGGGCGCAATTTATACCAGAAAGGCCAAACTGAATCAAACGAAATTACCTTATTCCGCAGTATTAGCTTATATAAATTCAATAAGCTCACAATTTTCCTCTCTGAGCCAGAGATACGACCTGCCCACGGCCAATCACAAAATGGTCTAGCAAACGGATATCCACCAGATCCAAAGCCAGCTTCAAGCGTCTGGTTATATCAATATCGGCCTGACTAGGCTCGGCGAGACCCGAGGGGTGGTTATGAGCAACAATCACCGCAGCGGCATTCATCCTCAACGCCCGAGCAACAACCTCGCGGGGGTGAACACTGGCCGCATTTAGCGTGCCCTGAAACAGTTCATAGGTATCTAGCAACTGATGTTTACTGTCCAACAGCAGCATCATAAAGACTTCACGCTTGTAATCGCGCATCTGTACCGACAGATAATCGCTGACTTTTTCCGGGCTGGTAAACACCGGCTGGTCTTCAAGCTGCTCCTGTAAATAACGGCGGGTCAATTCCAGCGATGCCTTGATCTGAACAAACTTTGCTGTACCCACCCCCTTAGCTGAACAAAACGCTTTATGGTCTGCGCCCAACAGCGCCCCCAGCCCACCAAACTCAGTTAAGAGGCTGCGTGCCAGATCAATGGCCGTGATTCCCGGCAATCCAGTGCGCAGAAATATCGCCAGTAACTCAGCATCAGAAAGTGCCGATGCCCCCCGAAGAATTAGCTTCTCTCGCGGCCTTTCGTTCTCCGGCCATTGGGTTATAGCCATAGTAAGTCCTTATTTATTGCTACAGATGTCCCGCTCATAATGGTATCTTACAGTCTTTATTTGCTGTGTCTGGACGATTAATGAGCACCCTTTCAAACAAACGCATAATTGTTGGTATCACTGGTGGCATCGCCGCCTATAAAAGTGCCGAGATTGTCAGACGCCTGCAAGACCGTGGTGCCGAAGTGCAGGTTGTAATGACCCCCTCTGCTGAAGAATTTATCCGTCCACTAACATTGCAGGCTCTCTCTGGATATCCAGTACACGCCGATCTTCTCGACCCAGAAGCCGAAGCTGGCATGGGCCATATCGAACTTGCTCGCTGGGCAGACCTACTACTTATTGCGCCAGCCACCGCAGACTTTATTGCCAGCATGGTTCACGGCCGCGGCAACAGCCTGTTAAATGCGATTTATCTGGCAACCCCAGCGCGAATCGCCGTGGCGCCAGCCATGAATCAGGGGATGTGGTCGCACTCGGCAACTAGCGAAAATATGCAGACACTCAAACAGCGACAGGTAATGATTTTCGGTCCGGACAACGGAATTCAGGCCTGTGGTGATATTGGTGAAGGGCGTATGCAACAGCCCGATACCATCGTTGATCAGGTCGCCAACTGTTTTGAGACTGGGCAGCTGAGTGGTAAGAAAGTTGTTATCACTGCCGGCCCCACTCGCGAAGCCATAGATCCGGTTCGTTATATCAGCAATCACAGCTCAGGAAAAATGGGCTATTCCCTAGCGGCTGCCGCTGTAGAAGCGGGCGCCCAGGTAACGATTATCTCCGGCCCGGTAGCACTTGCTGCACCAGACCGCTGCACAGTAATTCCGGCCGTTAGCGCCGCCGAGATGTGCGGTGCCGCACTAACTGCCTGTGAAGAAGCGGATATTTTTATTGCCAGCGCCGCTGTCGCAGACTATCGACCAGTGAATGTGGCTGAGCAAAAAATTAAAAAAACCGCCGATAGCATTGAGCTCAAACTGGAAAAAAATCCGGATATTGTCAGCGCTGTCGCCGAGAATTATAGCGATCTTTTTGTAGTTGGGTTTGCTGCAGAAACTCAAGATATTGAGACCTATGCGCGAGATAAACTAGTGCGCAAAAAGCTCGATGCAATTATTGCCAACGATGTGTCACGAACGGACGTTGGTTTTAATAGTGACGACAACGAAGCCTGGTGGATCACCGCGGACAGCTGTCAGGCATTTAGCAAAAGGAGCAAGACTCAACTGGCCCGAGACATTATCGATGCTATTTCTAAACAGATAGCGCGCCAAGCCCGCCGTTGAGATTGATAACAGTGACGTTTAAAACAACCCTTTCGAAAATCTCTAAAGACCCGCTATTGCTGTGCAGTATTATTATCGGGGGCCTGCTGCTGGTCAGTGTTTATATCGCGCTCTATCAAAATCTTGTGGTCCAGGCTCGCCAACAGCTGGTGGATTTTCACTACGGCCTAAATATGAAAATAGCTGCCAATCGAGTTGACAGCTATTTAGATCAACAGCGCCAGCAGCTTGCTCAGTTGGCCAGTGCAAAAGGCACTATCGAAAGTTTTAGTGGCTTAGACAAAAATATTCTAAATAGCGCAGAAAGCGCAGCAGCAACTACCATTACCGATGCTGAGGCGATTTATTATATTGATCCCACCATCAGTCGCCACTCCGATCAACTGGGCTTTGCCGCCAAACATATGCTGCGCCTCTCTCAGCAGGGCAAGCTTGTTGACCCGCGCGCGGTAAAAATTAATAACCAGTGGAAGATTCTTTTTAGTCAGGCCGTGGTAGCCGATAACCAGGTGATTGGCAGTATTTTGGCGCAGATGCCAACCGCCGGTCTAAGCTATGCCCTAAATACCATCAATACCTCAGAGGGACTTTTGCGACTTCAGCAAATTACCTCGCAAAATCGCACAACGGTTATTCTGGAAATAGGCACTAGCGGCAATCAAACTCTTAATAGCGAGACATTTGATACAGCCAACCCACTGTGGAAAGTGGCCTTTTCACCATCCCCCACACTGCTAAAATCCATCAATAACGCACTGCCACCCTTTGGCCTTTTCTTCAGCACCTTTGCCTCGGCAATTTTAATTGTTCTGTATTTGATGATCAGATTCCGTCTTAGCCGACGATCTCTGGTAGAAGCGATTGATTTGCAAAACGCAGCGCCCAACCCTCTCCATGAGCGTTGGAAAAAATCTGCTGCTGGGCGTACTGGTCCGTTAGAGCCTCAGCGCAATGGAGAGCCTCAGCGCAATAGAGAGCCTCAGCCAAACAAAGAACCACAACCCGCAAAACAAGAAGCCCCTCTAAACCCGGAAATTCAACCACTGGAAATAATCACCAGTGCAGAAGCCCCAATAATCGAACTTGAGGAAACTCCATCGGCTCTCGAGCAGCAGCTAATGGAGAGCCTGAAATCTGCCGCGACCGATACAGCAGTCACAAGTAATATCCCCGATGTAGTCTTCCGCGACTATGATATCCGCGGCCTCGCCAACACGGAGATTACCGCCGACTTCGCCAATCGGCTCGGCAAAGGTCTGGGCACCGTTCTGCGTCGTAATAATGAACAGACAATCTATATTGGCCACGATGCCAGACTCAGTTCCCCTGAGTTGGCCAGCGCCCTGCAGTCGGGGCTCATCTCCTGCGGGATCAATGTTGTCTATCTGGGTCAGATATCCACACCCGCTCTCAACTTCGCCATCCACTTCGGCGGCCATGCAAGCAGTGGCATTATGGTAACCGCCAGCCATAACCCCGCCGCCTATAACGGGTTTAAAATCATTATTCAGCGCGAAGTAATTTCCGGGCGGACATTGCAGATGCTCAAACCTATGTTGCGCAGCAATAACTTCGCCACTGGTCAGGGCAGTGCTGCGACGGCCGATATTATTCCTCGCTATATCTCACATATTGTCGAAGACAGTCTGATCAATAAAACATTTAAACTGGTTATAGATGGCGCTAACAGTTCTCCAGGGCCAATTGCAGTAAAGCTTTTCGACAGTCTCGGCTGTATGGCATTTCCCCTTTACTGCGATGTTGACGGCACATTCCCAAACCACGAACCCAACCCTGCAGATGAAAAAAACCTTGCTGATCTGCGTGAAAAGGTGGTCACTGAGGGAGCTGATTTAGGGCTGGCCTTTGATGGCGATGGCGATCGCGTGGTGGTGATCTCAGCGCAGGGAAGAATCGTTTGGCCAGACCAACTGATGATGCTTTTTGCCCGTGATATACTCGCCCGCAAGCCCGGATCGGATATTATCTTCGATGTAAAAAGCAGCAAAAGACTGCCAGAACTGATCCGCCGCTACTCCGGCAGACCGGTGATGTGCAAGACCGGTCACGCCCATGTCAGAAAGCAGGTCCATGACAATAGTGCACCGCTTGGCGGAGAGTTTAGCGGCCATATATTTTTCAATGACCGCTGGAAAGGTTTCGATGACGGGCTGTATGCGGCAGTGCGCCTTCTCGAAGTTCTCAGTGATCTAGGACAGAGCCTCGATGAGCTTTTAGATGAACTGGAAGGCAGTGTATACACTCCGGAGATACTGATTCCAATCAGTGAGGATGAGAAATTTATTCTAATGCAGACACTGGCGGCGGGCTGCCAATTTGCACAGGCTCAGGTTATCACTATTGATGGCTTGAGAGTTGAATACAGCTTTGGCTGGGGCCTGATTAGAGCCTCAAATACCTCAGCAAACCTGACCCTGAGATTTGAAGCCGACAATGAAAACGGCCTCGAACAGGTCAAACAGGAATTTCGCCGCGAACTGGCACCCTTTATAAATAACATAGAAGACTATATTTAATTATGTCCCTAACACGTAAAGAAGCAGAGACCACAGCGCAGGTTATCTCCCGCGCCCTTCCTTATATCCAACGCTTTACTGGCAAAACCGTGGTGGTCAAATATGGCGGCAATGCCATGGGTGACGACAAACTCAAAGAGAGTTTTGCCCGAGATATAGTGCTGATGAAGCTGGTCGGCATCAATCCTGTTGTTGTCCATGGCGGCGGGCCACAGATTGGTGAGTTGCTCGACCGCCTGTCAATCAAATCTGAATTTGTTGATGGTATGCGCGTGACTGACAGCAAAACCATGGACGTGGTTGAGATGGTACTGGGTGCCACGGTCAACAAAGAGATCGTCAATATGATCAGCGCCGCTGGCGGCAAAGCCTTTGGTGTTACTGGCAAAGATGGGCAGCTTATTAAGGCCAAGAAACTGGTTGTCTCGCACAAGACACCCGAGATGGAAGTGCCGGAGATTATTGATATTGGACATGTCGGTGAAGTCGCCTCGATCAATAAAAGCGTTATCGATATGCTCGTTAACAGCGGCTTTATTCCGGTTATCGCGCCAATCGGCGTCGGCTCTGATGGCGCCTCTTACAATATCAATGCCGACCTGGTCGCCGGCAAAGTTGCCGAGGTACTCCACGCTGAAAAACTGATCTTGCTAACCAATGTTGCCGGGCTAAAAGATAAAAGTGGCGAAATTTTGACTGGACTCAACACAAGTCGGGTCAATGAACTAATTGCCGACGAGACTATTTATGGTGGCATGCTACCGAAAATCAGCTGTGCACTCGACGCGGTAAAATCCGGTGTCAGCAGTGCTCATATTATTGACGGTCGTGTAGAACATGCCGTTATGCTGGAAATCTTTACCGACGAAGGCGTTGGTACATTAATCACCAATCAAGAGTCCGACTTAGAGGAACTCAACTAATGGCTAAAAAACCCGGCACTCGCGCACAGGAAATCCTTCAGGCCCTCGCCCGTATGCTTGAGAAATCAGGTGGCGGACGTATTACGACCGCAGCACTGGCGGCAGAACTCGGCGTTTCCGAAGCTGCGCTCTATCGGCACTTCCCGAGTAAAACCCGAATGTATGAAGGTTTGATCGACTTTATCGAAGACACGGTTTTCGCCCGGGTGCGCAGTATTATCAGCGACGAACCCAACCCGGTAAATCAGTGCTTCCGCATCCTCAGTCTGGTGCTGGCCTTTTCAGAAAAGAATCCCGGCATCACGCGTATTTTGAATGGCGATGCACTAACTGGTGAAACCGACCGTCTGCACGATCGTATTGCCCAATTCTTTGATCGTCTGGAATCCCAGTTAAAGCAGATCTTGCGTGAAGCAGAAGTTCGCGATGGCCTAAAACTGCAGGTCTCTGTCTCAACCGCAGCTAACTTAATGCTCTGCACCACTGACGGAAAGATCAGCCAATTTGTTCGCAGCCAGTTTAAGGCGCCGCCAACCAAAGATTGGCAGGAGCAGTGGCAGCTATTAACTGCGGCAATGTTTGAGTAGTAGTTTTAATGAGTAGTACTTTTGATTAGTAGTGCTTTTGATGAGTACCGCTAAAAAGTAGAAATGTAAAAAACGGAAAAGGATAGTAACTAGTTACTATCCTTTTTTAATGGGCCCTTTATTAGTGCGCGGAATCTAGCTTTATAGGCCTCATAGCGCGCTTCGAGGGCCTGATATTCATCGCGGCGCTGAGCCAGTGTTCGAGCTAATTCAGCTTTGGCATCCAGCAACAGCTTCAGCTGCTGAGTCACCGACTCCGGCACCACCTCACCACTGAGTTCGATATTCGAGGCTTCAGCATAGATTTTGTTTTCACGGGCGGCCAGCGCGGTAAGATTATTTTCCAGCTGTTTAATTTCGCGCGTCAGCAACTGCACCTTGCGCTGTTTTAGAGACTGAATTTCACCGACATGGCTAAAACTGCTGAGCAGATAACTGTCCTGCTTGCTCTGATCGCTGGAAATTTCTTGATCAATATCGGACGCAGAGACAATGCGCAGTACGCGACCGGATTCATTGACCACCTCATAATCATTGGCCGCCGCATCCGCCGGCGGGGCATCAGTGGTGACCAACACCCCCTGCTGATTGTAATAACGGTATAGCTCTGCTGCATCGAGCACCATCCATGGGCCTGACAACACAATCAGCAATACCGTTTTAATCATACGCCGTACTCTTGCCTGTAATTTTCAATGGAGTTTACCAACTCACCGCTCTCAGGCTTGGCCTTGAGATAGGTAAGAATATCGTCAATATCAACAATTCCTACCACTGGAATAGAAAACTGCTTCTCGACTTCCTGAATCGCCGAAAACTCAGACTTACCCTTTTCCTTGCGATCCAAACCAATCACCACACCAGCCGCTTTAGCACCGGCTGCATCGACAATTTCCATCACTTCACGAATTGCCGTTCCCGCAGTAATCACATCGTCGATAATTAACACTCGACCCTCAAGCGGTGCGCCGACCATATTGCCGCCCTCACCGTGGGTTTTTGCTTCCTTCCTATTAAAGCAGTATGGCACATCGAGATTGTAGTGGTCGGCTAGCGCTATAGAGGTTGCCGCGGCCAGAGTAATGCCCTTGTAGGCAGGTCCAAACAATACATCAAACTCGATACCTGACTCGACAATCGCTGCCGCATAACAGCGCCCTAATTCCGCCAATGCGCGACCAGTATAAAACTGCCCGGCATTAAAGAAGTACGGCGATACACGCCCGGACTTAAGGGTAAACTCACCAAACTTTAGCGCGCCGCTACGCAGGCCATTATCGATAAACTGGGTTTTGTAATTGCTTTCACTGGTCATAATTTTAATCTTTATGGTTAGGTTGCTTGTTTTGCTGAATGCTTATTGAGCCAGCGCCATCTGCTGAACACGAACCAGATCGGCAATACCCTGCTTGGCGAGTTTAAGCATCGAGCTCAGCTCTTCTTCACTGAAAGGTGCCGCCTCTGCCGTGCCCTGAACTTCAATAAAGCCGCCATCGGCATTCATCACCACATTCATATCGGTTTCAGCATTGGAATCTTCCGGATAGTCCAGATCTAAGACCGGCGTACCTTTGTAAACACCCACTGACACCGAAGCAATCATGGTCAACAGTGGGTCATCGACAATCGCCTTCTTGCGCTGCAGATGACGGATAGCATCGACCAGCGCAACACAGGCGCCAGTAATAGAGGCAGTGCGTGTGCCGCCATCAGCCTGAATAACATCACAGTCAATATTGATGGTGTGCTCGCCGAGCTTTTTAAGATCTACAGCAGCTCTCAGGGAGCGGCCAATAAGGCGCTGAATTTCCTGAGTGCGGCCACTCTGCTTGCCGCGCGCCGCTTCACGGCCCATACGGCTATTGGTCGAGCGCGGCAACATACCGTATTCCGCGGTTACCCAGCCCTCACCCTTACCGCGCAAAAATCGCGGCACACCCGGCTCAACACTGGCGGTACAGATAACCTTGGTATTGCCAAATTCGATCAGCACAGAACCCTCTGCATGGCAGGTGAACTCACGGGTAATTTTGACTTGGCGAAGTTGTTCGGGGCGGCGTCCACTGGGTCGAGACATAATTTTTTCCTAATAAGGGATTAGTTAAAGCGCGTGAAATAAAAAATCGCGCGAATTGTAGCAAATCTACCAACCTGATGACCGCCTTTGTTACCATGGCGCATCTAAAATTTTACACTGGAGATATTATGGCTCGCAGCATGACGGCATTTGCCCGCAATACCATCGATTTTAGCTGGGGTTCGGTAACCTGCGAACTGCGCTCGGTGAACCACCGCTTTCTTGAAACCGGTTTTCGACTTCCCGATACCTTGCGTCAACTCGAAATGCCTCTGCGCGAAGTGGCGCGGAAGAAACTCAGCCGCGGCAAAATCGACTGCTCCATGCAGCTGGCCTTTAACAACACCGATGCCAGTGTTGAAGCCGATCTGCAACTGGCCAAGCGCTATATCGATATCGCCGAAGTGATTTCTGCTGAACTTAAAAATCCCGCTGCTATTTCACCGCTAGATATTTTGCGCTGGCCGGGCATTTTAAAAGAGCAGAATATAGACACGGATGCACTGCTGGCAGCCGCCAAGGAAACCTTCTCGGCAACCGTTGAGCAACTGCTTGAAGGTCGTAAACGCGAGGGTGACAAACTCGCGGAGATGGTTGAACAGCGCCTTGTTGGTATTGAAGCCCAGCTAGTGATCGTACGCGATAACCTGCCCGGCATCCTCGCAGATCAACGCCAGCGTCTGCAGCAAAAACTTAACGACCTTAAAGAACAGCTGGACAATGATCGCCTGGAGCAGGAGATGGTGATTATTGCCAACCGCACCGATGTCGACGAAGAATTGGACCGTCTGGAAGCGCATCTCAGTGAAATACGCCGTGTATTGAGCAGCAAAGATTCGATTGGTCGACGACTGGATTTTCTGATGCAGGAACTTAATCGTGAGGCCAATACTCTGGGGTCCAAGTCTATTGCCGGGGTGACCACTCAGGCTTCAGTGGAACTAAAAGTATTGATCGAGCAGATGCGCGAACAGATTCAAAATATTGAATAAACCTGCAACAGAAAGAGCCTGTAGAAAAAGGCCCTTTAAATTTCCACACCTATCAGACTTTAATATGCTAAATCGAAAGTGCTTACTCACTTACATCGGCATTATCTGTCTCGGAATCTTCAGCCATCAGGCCGTTGCTTTTGGGGCAGAGGGTCATCGCATTGTCACCAGTATTGCTGAAAATCACCTCAGCGAAAAAACCACTCAGGCGCTCAAGGCTATAACTGATGATGCCGATCTATCTGAACTTTCGCTGTGGCCAGATAAAATTCGCGGCATTCCCAAGTGGAAGAAATCCAAGTACTGGCATTATATTAATGTTGCGGATCACCAACAGGTCGGCACGGCCAAACGCAGTTCAAAGGGCGACCTACTGAGCGCACTGAATCAGTCTTATCAGCAGCTGCAAAACCCCGACCTTTTCGACGACAGGCGCATTCAATCGCTGTCCTTTTTTATCCACTTTGTCGGCGATATTCATCAGCCACTGCATGTGGGTCGACAGGATGATCGCGGTGGCAATAGCATCTCAATAAAATGGCCACAGCAAAACAAGCGCAGAAATCTACACTGGGTGTGGGATAGCGGATTAATTGGCGCGGCAAAACTAACTGTCGAAGAGTATGTGGCGCGACTCGACCACGCCAGTGAAAAGCAGATACAGCTCTGGCAGCAGAGCAGTTTTTTAGACTGGGCCGTAGAATCCAAAATGCTCCGCTCGCCAGTCTATGAATTTGGCCTGACAGCCCCTGCACAGAAAGAAAAAAACCCGATCACCATCAGCCAAGACTATATCAATCGCAACAGACCCATTATCGAAAAACGACTGCTGATGGCAGGCATCCGTCTCGCGGGACAGTTAAATCAGATTTTTGATCCACAGAAGCCGACGGTTGATTTGGCAAATAAGCTGATAAAATAAGCGCTTGGAAAGCTGGCGCATCTGGAATATTTTTTCCGCTAATGTAAACTGCCTACCTAACAGTAATCTCTTAACAGCGGATCAAATTCCATTATGGCAACAGGCATTCTCTTTATTATCTCCGCCCCCTCTGGCGCAGGAAAAACCAGTTTGGTCGGTGAACTTCTCAAGCGTATGGAGAATATAAAAGCCTCCATCTCGCACACCACCAGAGATTGCCGCCCCGGTGAAGAAGATGGCATTAACTACCATTTTGTCAGCCGTGAAAAATTTATTGGTATGCTCGAGCAGAGTGCCTTTCTCGAACACGCCGAAGTCTTTGGCAACTTTTATGGCACCTCTCAGCAATGGGTTGAGGAAACTCTCGCCTCTGGCCAAGATGTGATCCTTGAAATCGACTGGCAGGGTGCAGCCCAGGTTCGTCAACTGCTGCCAGACAGCACCAGTATCTTTATCCTACCGCCCTCCAAACAGGCGCTTCGCGAGCGACTCGACAATCGCGGTCAAGACGATAGCGCGGTTATCGAAAAGCGTATTGCCGCAGCCACTGAAGAGATGAGTCACTATATTGAGGCTGATTTTATGGTCGTCAATGACGACTTTGAGGTCGCCTTAAATCAACTGATGGCGATTGTTTCGGCACAGCACTGCCGTCTGCCGGTTGCCGGTCAGGAAGATTTACTCTCAGACCTCTTATCTTAAAGCCGCCTCGGCGAGTTATCTTAGAGCCGCTTTAGCGAATTGTCATAGCATCGATCAAGGGAAAGTTAATTCTCGCAACTTAATTACAGTAACTTTATTGTCGTAACTCGTCGCTTTAGGTAAACTGGGCGACTCAGCAACATTTCGTTGCAATAATCGATCAAGTTTAGATTAAATTTTTTTACCCCGGTGGATATAAAATGGCTCGAATTACTGTAGAAGATTGTTTGGATCACGTTGATAATCGTTTTGAACTAGTCATGGTTGGCTCCAAGCGCGCGCGCCAAATAGCCACCGGCGGCCGCCCAGCCCTGGTACCTGAAGAAAATGATAAGCCTACCGTTATAGCACTCCGTGAAATCGAAGAAGGCTTAGTCACTGCCGCTATTCTTACCGAAGTTCGTCAAGACTATGAGATTGTCGATGCGGATGCCGCTGAAGAAGGTAGCGACGCAGCTACTACTGAAGCTGGAACCGAAGCAATGATTGCAGCGCTGCAAGCATCAGAACCTCCTCAAGAGCCGTCCATCTAAGGCTCAATAAGACCCGGGAGAGAGTTTTTTGGCGCTGCGCTTACTGTTAGATAAACTCTCTTTCTATCTCGAAGCTAAAGAAGTCAGCCGCGTAGAGCGTGCCTACAAATTTGCCGAGAAATGCCACGAAGGCCAGATGCGCCAGAGTGGCGATGCCTATATTTCCCATCCCCTGGCCGTTGCCCATATTCTCGCTGATATGCGCATGGATCATGAGAGCCTTATGGCTGCCATGCTTCACGACGTTATCGAAGACACCGGCGTTACCAAAGGCCAGATAAGTCGTCGTTTTGGTCGCCCAGTCGCCGATCTGGTTGATGGGGTCAGTAAACTCACAGAAATCGAGTTTGAATCAAAAGCCCACCAGCAGGCAGAGAGCTTCCAGAAAATGACCCTGGCCATGTCGCGAGATATTCGCGTGGTTTTGGTGAAGCTCGCCGACCGACTGCACAATATGCGCACCCTCGGGGTTTTAGCCCCGGCCAAACGTCGACGTATTGCTCGCGAGACACTGGATATCTATGCGCCCATTGCCCAGCGGCTGGGCATCAACGACATTCGGCTCGAACTCGAAGATCTCGGCTTTGCCGCCATGTACCCGCTGCGCCATCGGCGTCTGCGCGAGGCCATGAAAGCCGCGAAAAAGAATCGCAAAGAAGTGGTTACCGAAATTCATCAGGCGATTGAAATACGCCTTGATAAAGAAGACGTAGAAGCCAAAGTTAAAAGCCGCGAAAAGCATCTCTGGAGCATCTATCGCAAGATGCGCGAAAAGCATCGCTCGTTCCGTGACATTATGGATGTATTCGCCTTCCGTCTAATCGTCAACAGTGTTGATGACTGCTACCGAACACTCGGCATGATACACAATCTATTTAAGCCGGTGCCCGGTGAATTTAAAGACTATATCGCCATCCCCAAAGCCAATGGCTACCAATCTCTGCACACGGTATTAGTGGGTATGCACGGTGTAGTTATCGAAGTGCAGATACGCACCGTCGAAATGGAAGCCATGGCCAGCTACGGCATCGCCGCGCACTGGGAATATAAAACCGGCCATCAGGGTGCCGACGTCAATCAGCGGCGTGCCGCCAGATGGGTTCAGGGTCTGCTCGATATGCAGCTGCAAGCGGGCGACTCGCTGGAATTTCTCGAACATGTTAAGGCTGATCTATTCCCTGACGAAGTCTATGTCTTTACCCCCAAAGGTAATATTGTCGAACTGCCCTCGGGCGCTACGCCTATCGACTTCGCCTATTCGGTGCACACCGGACTCGGCAACAGCTGTATTGCCTGCCGAGTAGACGGGCAGCTGACACCGCTTTCGGAACAGTTACAGAGTGGTCAGAAAGTCGAAATTATAAGCGCTCAGGAAGCACAGCCAAATCCAAGCTGGTTAAACTTTGTGGCCAGTGCAAAAGCGCGCAGTGCGATCCGCCACTTCCTCAAACATCAGCAACATGACGAATCTGTCGATCTCGGAAAACGCCTGCTCGACCAGTCCCTCAGTCGCCTGGGAACCAGCTACAAACAGCTCAAGAAATCACAGATCAAAGGCCTACTTAAAGAAACCGGCGCCAAGACCTTTGAATATATTCTGCAGCAAATTGGCCTTGGCAACCGAGTACCCTTTGCTGTAGCAAATCTGCTGGTGCCCGCATCAAAACGCAAGGTTAGTGAAGAGAGTAAAAACTCGACACTGCCGGTGGTTATCGATGCCTCTGATGGCCTGTTGCTGCAGTACGCACGCTGCTGTCACCCGATACCAGGCGACCCAATTCTCGGTCATATCTCTCCGGGTAAAGGTCTGGTTATTCACCATGAGTCCTGTCGCAATCTGCTGGAAATACGCAATAACCCGGAAAAATGTATGACCCTGACCTGGTCGACTACCGTGCGTGGCGAGTTCCCGGTTGAACTCAAAGTAGAGATCACCCCAGAGCGCGGATTTATTGCCGCCCTCGCATCGCGAATGACCGAGGCCGATGCCACCATTGAGCATATTAGCGTCGATGAAAAAGATGCCTTTACCAGCGTAGTCGATGTAGTACTGACCGTGCGCGACCGTATTCATCTAGCAGATATTCTTCGACGCGCCCGCGGCCTAAAACATGTGCGCCGCATCCACCGCGTTAAAAATTAATGACCGACACTGGAGACTACCGTGACCAATAAAGCCGTAATTCATACAGACAACGCCCCTGCCGCCATAGGTACTTATTCTCAGGCAGTTAAGGTTAACAACACTGTTTATCTGTCTGGACAGATTCCTCTCGACCCCAAGACCATGGAACTGGTCGACAGCGATATCAAGGCGAGTATTCGTCAGGTTTTTGATAACCTCAGCGCGGTCTGCGCAGCCTCTGGCGGCGATCTCGGCAATATAGTAAAACTGAATATCTTCCTCACCGACCTAGGCAACTTTACTGCGGTCAATGAAGTTATGGCGGAATATTTTCAGCAGCCATTCCCGGCCCGTGCCGCTATTGGTGTCAGTGAATTACCCAAGGGCGCGCAGGTAGAAATGGATGGGATTGTTGTAATCTAGAGCTGTAATCTAGTGCCAGCTATTCTGGCAAAGCATCAATCAAAGACTGATACCCCTCTTTATATCCCGGGTAAGTAAACTGATAGCCACTTTTTAAAAGCCGCTGGTTACTACAGCGGCGAATCGCCTTCTGCTCGACAATCTCATCCTGCAACTCAACCTGCAACTGCTGCGCCAGCCAAATACGTAGATCGTGCTGAGTCACCGGCGCGCAATCCGTCGCCACATAAAGGCTGTCGAGTTTATCGCCGTTTGCAAAGCAGCGAATCAAATGGGCCAAAACCCCGGCACAGTCATCACTGTGAATACGATTACTCCACTGCTGAGGCTCAGCCGGACGGCCTTTGCCGGCCAATATCTGACCGAGCATACGGGTACGGCCCGGGCCATAGATACCAGAAAATCTGACAATAATAGAAGCGCAGGGCAGTGCACTAATATGTTCTTCTGCCTGTAACAATAACTTTCCTGAAAATGACCGCGGTTCCGTCACCGACAGCTCATCGACCCAGGCACCCTGATTGTCGCCGTACACACTGGTACTGGAAACCCAGATAACAAGACGCGGTTTATATTCAGCCTTATCAATCGCGGTGGCGAGGGTTGCCGCGCCATCCACATAGGATTTTTGGTAGGCTTCCGGGGTAAATGTACCCGGCGTTAGAGTCACGACAATCACATCAAACCCCTCAGCCAATACTTCCTGCAAGCGATGGAGATCGGTAAGGCTGCCAGTTACAGGATGGATAGAGTCCGGCAAGTTTTGCGGATTGCGCTTAAGACCAAAACATTCGAACTGCGGTGCGAGCTGTAACCCAGTACGACAGCCAATATCACCACAGCCTGCTAATAAAATTTTCAATCGACGTTTCCCATTTAATCTAATTTGGCTATGATTACGCTCTGTCCAGAGGCTGTTTAAATGACAATCACCGAAATTCGCTACGAAGTCACACTCGACCAGCCGCAATTTTTCGGCAAGGCTGCCGCAGGCTATTTTTTAAAACAAGCCACAGGCTATTCACTAAAACAAGCCTCAGGCTGTCCGTTAAACAAATCGGCGCTCAGTATAGCCTGTCTAGCAGTTAAAAAACTCATACCCACTCTGGGCGCAGCCCTTTGCCATACTACTTACGGCAGTAAATTATCTCGGATCATCTTTAACTAATGGCGGTGAGCGCTCTTCACGAGACCGGTGTCGACAAGCTTCGCGGCGTGGGCCCACAGCTGTCGTTAAAACTTCACAAGCTTGGCTTGCACAGCGTTCAGGATTTACTTTTCCACCTGCCGCTGCGCTATATAGATCGTACAAAAATCACCCCGATTGGCGGTATCCAACCACTCACCGAAGTGGTTGTTGAAGGCGAGATAAAAGCTTCTGATGTGGTCTATGGCCGCCGCCGCAGTCTGGTCTGCCGGATTCAGGATCACAGCGGAATTATCACCCTGCGCTTTTTCCACTTTAATCAGGCCCAGCAACAGAGCCTGCAAGCCGGAACTCAGCTGCGCTGTTTTGGCGAAGTGCGGCGCGGCAAAGCCGGTCTGGAAATGTACCATCCAGAATATCAGCATCTTAATCAGGCCAAACCACAGGCCTTGGCTGAAACCCTGACACCTATATATCCGGCCACAGAAGGGGTAACCCAACAGCGTATTCGCGATCTCTGCGGTCAGGCTCTGCAGCGCTTGGAGACCCAGCGACTGGTAGATCTGCTGCCCGCCGATCTGGATAATCGCACGCTCTCCTACTCTCTGGTCGATGCCCTGCGTCTATTACACAATCCACCGCCGGGCACTGCACTGAATTTACTCGCCGAGGGAGAGCATCCAGCGCAGCAGCGGCTCGCCGCGGAAGAGTTAATCGCCCATCATTTAAGTCTGTTACGACTGCGGCAGAAAATTCAACAGCAGGAAGCGCCCGCACTGGCTCCAGATATTGCCGCCAGTGAACGCTTTCTTGAGCAACTGCCCTTTTCTCTAACCAGTGCACAGCAGCGTGTCGCCGCTGAAATCAGTGCCGATATCAGCAAGCCGCTGCCAATGTTGCGCTTGGTGCAGGGAGATGTTGGCTCAGGTAAAACCGTGGTGGCGGCCCTTGCCGCGGTGCAAGCCATAGCCAATGGCATGCAGGCGGCGCTGATGGCACCGACAGAAATCCTCGCCGAGCAACATCGGGTAAACTTCGAAACTTGGCTCAAACCACTCGGTATTCGTATTGCCTGGCTAACCGGAAAGCTCAAAGGCAAAGGTCGCGAAGTACAGCTCGGTGCTATTGCCGATGGCAGCGCGCAGATTATTATCGGCACCCATGCCCTGTTTCAGGAGGCGGTTGAATTTCATAATCTCGGCTTAACCATTATTGATGAGCAGCACCGTTTTGGTGTTCATCAACGTTTGGCTCTGCGTAAGAAGGGCGCCAATCTCAGTGATGATCCACAGAGTCTCGGCTCCACCCCCCATCAGTTAATTATGACCGCCACGCCTATTCCGCGAACGTTGGCCATGAGCGCCTATGCGGATCTCGACTGTTCCGTAATCGATGAATTACCTCCCGGCCGCAAGCCCGTAGAGACCGTAGTACTCAACAATCTTAGGCGCAACGATGTTATTGAACGAGTACGCGCTTCCTGTGCCACTGGCCGTCAGGCCTATTGGGTGTGCACGCTGATTGAAGAGTCTGATGTACTTGAAGCTCAGGCTGCTGAGGCAACCGCTCAGGAACTGCAATTAATGCTCTCGGAGCTTTCTATCGGTTTGATTCATGGTCGCCTTAAGCCAAAAGAAAAGGTGCAGATTATGCAGGCCTTTAAAGACGGCGAGATCAACTTACTAGTAGCAACGACAGTGATTGAAGTGGGCGTTGATGTGCCCAATGCCAGCCTAATGATTATCGAGAACTCCGAGCGCCTCGGTCTCTCGCAACTCCATCAGCTGCGCGGCAGAGTCGGGCGCGGCAGCGCGAGCAGCCACTGTGTTTTACTCTATCAACCACCTATCTCTGGCAACAGCGCGGCGCGGCTTAAAATTATGCGCGAGACCAATGATGGGTTTAAGATCGCCGAGAAGGATCTGGAGATACGCGGCCCCGGGGAAGTGCTGGGCACCAGACAAACTGGCGATATGCAGTTTCATATTGCCGACCTGCAGAGAGATTCCCATATGCTGCCAGAGGTAAAGATCATCGCTCTGGCGCTTCTGCATCAGCACCCCGAAAACGTGGATCCATTAATTGCCCGCTGGCTGGGTCACAGCGAAGAGTATGCTCAGGCTTAGATGGGCGGACTTAGTTAGGTAGTCTTAGTTAGGCAGGTGCAGAAAAGCAGGCTAAAATAAATTTAAACATAATCTAAAAGGGGTTTCAGATGGCGTTGAGTAACTCGATTTCAAATATCTTTGGGGTGTCCCCCATCAAACCGCTGCAAAATCATATGGCAGCAGCGATAAAGTGCGTTGACCTTTTAGACCCTTTCCTAAAGGCGACATTTGAAGATAATTGGGACAAGGCAGCAGATGTCTTTGATAAAATCAGCGCCGAAGAACAGAGCGCCGACGATCTTAAAAAACAATTTCGTATGCATATGCCTAAAAGCCTGTTTATGCCGGTTTCAAGAGGCGACCTTCTCAGCATAATTACCAAGCAGGACAATATTGCCAATCTCACCAAAGATATATGCGGCATTATTCTCGGCAGAAAAATGGCTATACCGAAAAAGCTCCAGGATGACTTTATTGGCTTTGCCGAGAGCTCTGCAGAGACTTGCCATAAAGCTCACGGCGCGATCAATGAACTCGATGAACTGCTCGAAACCGGGTTTGCCGGATCGGAAGTGAAATTTGTTAAAAAGCTGATTCGTGATCTCGCTGCACAAGAGCAGAAAGTCGATAAAAAAGAACAAAAACTACGTAAAAAATTATTTAATATCGAAACTGACCTGTCGCCCATTGATGTGATTTTTATGTATAACATCATTGACCAGATCGGCGGCCTGGCCGACACCGCCGAGCTTATTGGCAACCAAGTTGAGCTACTTCTAGCAAAATAATAACTACAAAAATCCACTAGAAAATAATCACTTTCGGAAACCAACATTATGGAATTTTTTACTGAATACGGCGCTATTCTAATTATCATTGCCGCGATGGCCGGCTTTTTTATGGCCTGGGGCGTCGGCGCCAATGATGTCGCTAACGCAATGGGTACCTCGGTTGGCTCCAAAGCGCTGACCATTAAGCAGGCTATTCTTATCGCCATGGTATTTGAATTCGCCGGTGCTTATTTGGCGGGTGGCGAAGTCACCTCGACCATTCGCAAAGGCATTGTCGATTCCGCCATCTTTGCCGAAAGACCCAATGATCTGGTATTTGGCATGTTGTCCGCGCTGCTGGCTGCAGGTACATGGCTGATGATTGCCAGTTTTATGGGCTGGCCAGTGTCGACAACCCATTCTATTGTCGGCGCGATTGTTGGCTTTGCGGCGATTGGCGTTTCTGTCGATGCGGTTCACTGGGGCAAGGTGGGCACTATTGTCGCCAGCTGGGTGGTCTCTCCCGTAATAGCAGGCACCCTGTCCTTCGCGCTCTTCCGCAGCGTTCAACGTCTTATCTTGCTCCAGGAAGACCCCTTTACAAAAGCCAAACGCTATATTCCTATCTATATGTTTTTCGTTGGCTTCCTTATTGCCATGGTGACCCTGCTAAAAGGTCTTAAGCACGTCTTTAAAGATAACGGCATGGCATTGAGCTTTGCAGATTCTGCACTGATCGCATCGGTGGTCGGTATTGTTGTGGCGATAATTGGCAGCTACCTATTATCCCGAATTAAGCGTGACCTGAGCTTGGAAACAGATAATCGCTTCGCCAATGTTGAGCGCGTCTTCGCCGTCCTGATGATCTTTACTGCCTGTGCTATGGCCTTTGCCCACGGCTCGAACGATGTGGCTAATGCTGTAGGCCCTCTAGCTGCCGTCGTGAGCATTGTCTCTTCTGGCGGTGATATCACCGCAAAGAGCATTATGCCCCCGTGGATACTCCTCTTGGGTGGCGGCGGAATCGTGGTCGGTCTTGCCACTTACGGCTTTAAGGTGATGGGCACCATTGGCCGCAAAATTACAGAACTGACTCCAAGTCGTGGTTTTGCTGCCGAACTGGGCGCCGCTGCTACTGTGGTTATTGCCTCGGGTACCGGTCTGCCAATCTCAACCACTCACACTCTGGTTGGTGCGGTTCTCGGCGTCGGTTTAGCCCGTGGTATTGGCGCATTAAATCTGCGCATGGTGGGATCGATCTTCCTATCTTGGCTAGTCACTCTGCCTGCAGGTGCTGGTCTCTGTATTATCTTTTTCTACATCTTCAAAGCCAGCTTTGGTCAATAAATCTCAGGCGCCGTTATACAGCCTTGCTGTTTAACGGCGCCGCTTTTTCTGAATTCAAAAACTGCCCCAAGGTATCGCCAAAGATGCTGGTTTCAGGGCCGGCCTGAATGTAGCAGCGCCACAGTGCGCTCGGCATCAGCAGCGCTGACAAAAATATGGTCGTGGTAATAAGCGGCGATCATATTGGCACTGATGCCCGGTTCTGCAAGCAGAGTGGAAACTGCAGCCGTTAAGCCAACTGCTTCAAGGCTGGAGTATATATTCAGGGTTATGCGCTTAAATATGCTCTGATAGCTTATCCCTTCCTTATCCGCTCTGTCTCTGGGAATCACCAGGGTTAAGCCTTCGTCTTCAAGAAATGACGCTATGGGCTGTAGCTCGGCATAATCGCCATAGGCGCTGTCTTTAAAGGTGCAGAAAACATACTCGCGACTATCCAGAAGCGGCGACAGGTTGGCTAAAAGCTTTTTTAGATCGGTCTCACCAGTCACTTTTTATCCCCGTTTTTTGCTTTGCAAAACAGTGCGAATGGTATTGCTAGGGGGCCAAAAAGTAGTCCCATCCAACCCCAGAAGCGGGTGTTACCGTCGCGATTTTTAGCGATATCGTAACAGATAAAAATACTGATGATATTTATGGCTACCAAAGCGTAGGCGGCAAACATGGGTTGATCCTTTGGGACGCTTGTTTTCTAAATTGTAACGTAGCGGACGGAACCGAGGAAGGTCTTCCGGGACTCACGCAAGCCAGTCACGTTAGGCAAGATGCCGGTAGCGACCGGGTTTACGGCGAGTCTGGGATAGTCTTGGCCCACTCTGAGCTTCAACTGAAAGTATGAATTACTTTTCTAAATCTAGTCAGTGCTTTTTTAGAAATCCGAAGTTTGGCTTTAAGGCTGGAGCCGAGGATGGCCTCCCGGGACCGTGCGCCGTAGGGAACGGCGCTCGAACGCCCAAGGATGGCTTGAGTGAGTCCCGGGAGGCCATCCTTGGTTGCGGCCGCACCAATCTTCTTCAGGCGCTCGATCAAATACCGCTCAATTCAGCCGCCAACACAAATCGTTGCAAACAGCGCTTCCAAAGGTTTTACCGCCCAGCTAAATTTTTTATAGAGCCCTTCAACAGTCTCCACAAACCCCAGTTGCTCGGGGTGTTTAACCAGCTCAGCCACCTGCTCCCTAAGCTGCTGGTAGTCGTTAAAATCAATATTGTTATAGGCGGCTATATTGGCAATCGACTGATAGAACGCCTCCACATCCACCGCCTCAAAACGAACCTCCTGCGTCGCATCCAACTGGGCATTATCGCCCTGATTGATATTGCCAAAATTAGCATTGCCACCAGAGACATTAATTTTCATATCAGAAACGGTCATGCCTTAGCTCCCTTCGCCACACCACCAATCTTATTCATCGCCCCCTGAACCACATTGCCCATATTGACCTTGCCGCCAGAGATATTGATATTCATGGTCTGCATTTTTTGGACTTTTAACTCGCTGGTATCTATGCCATTTTTTTCCAACTCAGCAATCATTGCGTCAAATACAGCCTCGTGCAGACAGCGCACCTGAGTGGATACATCCATATCATTGTAAGAACCGGGATAGATGGTTCTAACCCGACTGAGGAGATCAGTTTCACGTCTTAGATAGGGCGCAATCCAAAAGAAGAATGTAAATAATGAGTACGCGATTAAATTGAATTTGGCATTTTTATCCACATAGCCACCGGCCAAAACTCGCCACTCAATAGAACGCATAGAACCAAAATTAGATTGATTCAAAACCAGTGTAATTGCCGTACCCCTTGCAGTCGGCGATGATTCACCTTTAATAAAGCTTCTCTGTTCACTTTTATTAAGGTCTTTATCTTTATCCGTAATAGCAACCGCGTCGAGAGAGGTAATCGGTGTTTTCGCTTTTAACTCATTTTCAATCGCCGCATAAATATCTTTTTCGATACTGAAAGCGTTATAAAAGACGTGCTGAAAACTTCCAAACACCTGACCAAAATATCTAAAGGGGAAATTTTTATTAAAACTATTGGCACTAGATTTGGCTTCGTTAATATCCTTGTCCAGAAGAGTGGAAGTTATAAAACCAATAATTAAAAGCAGTACTAAAGATACGCCTAAAGTAAAGACTGCCAAATAGAGATGAGCGATAACTGCAATTGCAATACTGCGCTTTTTAATTCTGTTATTTACATTTTTCGAATCCATTAAATCCATTTAAATTTACTCCGTAATTTGGATTCCCCCCAAAGTCCGGTTAATTAAACTTACAAATCAATTTCATTGGCTGAAAAATAAAACCCGGTAACTGTGCCAATAATCGCACTACCAAACGCTAATATTTCGCTAAAGTGCTGGTGATTAAAAATTGACGTTACCATTATTAAAGTTAATACGCAGAAGGTTAACAATACCGCTAGTACAGGAGCCATTCTTTTATTTAATCGATCGGTAAATGGCTCAGCTTTACCCAGACCCCGACAGCAGCCACAGACTAAACCAACCTGCCCCGAACGCCGCCAGAATGGCAATTCATTTAATCTCGCGCAGGCGCGACAGGCGGCTTGATTCTCACCATTGGTGCAGGTTCCAGTGGCAGAACAATGTTTGCATTCGTAGAAAGTAAGAGACGATGACATAGATAGCCTTTCCCTGTGCTCTGTGAATCTATTTTTCCATAAATAGATAATTCTTTAAAAAAGCGACTAGTTAAAACAACCTTAGACCAGATAACCCAAAATTACACAACCAAATATTGGTCTCAAGAGCTCTTAAGCTTGCCTGATGTCCATGGATTGGGTTTTTCAGCAACTTTTTTGGCCGGTTGGGCAGCAGGCTTTTCATCACTAAAGGCAGCGACATACAGAGCTTCAACCTTCTCTCTGGCCCACAGTGTTCTGCGCAAAAATTTGAGGCTTGATTTCACTGAGGGATTGCTTTTAAAGCAGTTGATATTGATATTTTTAGCTAGGTAATCCCAGCCATAGCGCCGCTCAAGCTGAGTAACAACCTGTTCGAGGGTAATTCCATGCAATGGATTATTAGGCTGCTCTGTGCTCATGGCAGAAGTATACAGCCATTAGCCTGGCTACAGGCTATTTCTGTGTTTTATTCGGCAGGGCTTTGTAGAGAAGTAAAAACCCAAACAGACCAGAGGCCAATGAGCCGATAACAATACCCAAACGCTCATCAAAGAACATATCCAAACCATTTTCTTCAAACGCTAGAGAACCAATAAAGAGACTCATGGTAAACCCTATACCGCAGAGTGCGGCTGTTCCATATAAACTAGCCCAGCTCATACCCTCAGGCAATTTTGCAAAGCTCAGCTTCACTGCCAGCCAACAACACCCAAAGATTCCGATCTGCTTACCAAGAAATAATCCCAGAGTAATGCCAATTGAGGCGCTGTGAAAAACCTGCTCAATGCCGACACCCGTAAAGCTAATACCCGCATTGGCAAAAGCAAATACAGGCAACACAAAAAATGCCACGATCGAATGCAAGTCATGTTCAAGATTTATAAGCGGAGAAATACTCGGGTCTTTTTTCGAGCGCATTGGAATAAACATGGCCATTACTACACCCGCCAAGGTGGCATGGACACCAGACTTAAGCGTAGCAATCCACATAATTACACCAATCAATATATAGGGACTACTGGAGATCACATTGCGTCTGTTCAAAATCGCCAGAACCGGCAAACAGAACGCGACCACAATAAGTGCGCTAAGGGATATTTTTGACGTGTAGAAAATTGCAATAATCAGAATAGCGCCAACATCATCAAAGATTGCCAGAGATGTTAAGAATATCTTTATCGATATCGGAACCCTTGAACCGAGTAATGACAGCGCGCCCAAGGCAAATGCGATATCTGTCGCCGCAGGAATTGCCCAACCATCTCGCGCCATGGAATCATGATTGAAATACAAATAGATTAAAGCGGGGAAAAGCATTCCGCCAATAGCACCTACTCCTGGCAAAATAATATTACGCTTATCTGATAACTCTCCCTCTACCAGCTCTCGTTTAAGCTCAAGACCGACCAAAAAGAAAAAGATCGCCATCAGGCCATCGTTAATCCATAGCAGCAGAGGCTTGGCAATATTCAATGCCCCAACACGAATTTCTACTGGGACTGAAAGTAAGAGTTCGTAGTACTCAGCGAGAAAAGTATTCGCACAGAGCATCGCCAAAAGCGCGGCAAACATAAGTAATATGCCTCCTGCAGACTCAAGCTTGAAAAAATCGATAATACTGCTGTTATTTGAATTTTGCATAAAGACTGGACCGAAAAGATAAGTAAAACATTGAAAATAATTCAGGTTGAGACAGTATTAAAAGCTCACTAAACGCTCCGTTTTGCACTCGTCAGAGCCCATTTCAAATTCCCGGCAGATCCACGGGCGGTTCTCATAGATCGTGCACAGCAGGGTACTCCGATCGAGCGCCGAGCACCAGCCATCGTCGAGACGCATCATAGTTTCAGCGCCCCAACGATCGGTTTTGATATGCTCTTTGGGAACCCCAGTATCAGTGATCAGCATCACCTCAAGCTTGCAACAGCAAGCCTGGCAGGTGGAACAGGTAGTCTCTGGTTCTGGCAGATGGGTTACCGGGATACTCATCGGTTATGCCCGAGAATCAGGCAAAGTACGAACAGACATAGTTGGTAACCTGGTGAACCTTGACGCCAAATTTGGCATTGGCAGGCACTTCAAAAGCCATATCACCAGTAAACGACTGCCACTCGCTTTCACCGGGCAGAAGTACATCCAGCTTACCAGAGGTAATTTCCATCAGCTCTTTGACTTCGGTACCAAACTCATAGTCTCCGGGAAGCATAACGCCAAGAGTTTTTCTGGTGCCATCGGCAAATATAATGGTGCGGCTAGTGACTTGGCCGTCGAAATAAACATTGGCTTCCTTGCTGACTGTGACATTGGTAAATTCTGACATCTAGCTGATAACCTTTTATAAAGTGAATAATAATACTGTGGTCTATTAACGTTCCGGATGAGCACAAAATCCCTGAGCTGGAACATCAAGGGCGCTATTGAACTTGCTGGATAGATTCTGAAAGGCAATAAGACCGGTTAGTTCGACGATAGTATCATCATCAAAGATAACTTTTAAGCGCTGCATTAACTCTTCTGTTACATGCTGATCGGAATAGGTTACCGCCTCGGCATACTCCAGCGCCAAACGCTCTCTATCGGTGTAAATATCCCGCCCCTGCCAGTCTGATAGCTGCTCGACTTTATCCATTGACCCAGCGCGTTTCGCCAATGTCATAGAGTTGATATCGACACAGAAATCGCACCAGTTAATCTGTGAGACCCGCACCGTTACCAGTGAGCGCAATACTGGATCAAGGGGTGAACCTTTGCGATCAAGCACGCCATAGAGCAGGGCAACAGTGGCAAAGAGCTTTGGCACCCGCCCCCAGAGCAATCCGGGGTCGAGTACTGCACCATATTTACGCTTTTGATTCCAAAAGAAAGGTCGCAGCCAGAAAGGGTATTTTTTTAGCGGTTTTACCGGAATATACATAGGGAGTAGCCCATAGTGGTTTATCAATGGTTATACGACATTAGCGGCGTATTAGATAAAGAGTTTTTTAGAATAATGGGACAATGAGTAGCAAAAAGCCACAGGGATACTGTCGGGGAAACCGGCCCCCTGAGATTCTAAGCAAGTTTACTGTTAGGGATTTACAGATATCTCATCGGCAAGGGCGACCTCTGCGGCCGTACTTTTTTGCTGCATGACGGAAACCCTTGTCTTCCACACCAGATAAGAGACCACCGTTGCCACTGACAACAAAAATGCGCCAATAGCCAAAATCTCGACTTTATCAGCGCCGCCTATCATTCCATCAACCACAATAAGCTTTAATCCCACGGCACCTGTGACTGCGGTAAATCCTTTTTGTAATAATAAGTCGATCAACGTATCTAAATTCATCTGCTTTATCTTCCGGAGTTATCGAGATATAAAAAGCTTAGAACCCTTTTGCAGATTTCGCTAATTAGACTGAACAGGTCTTCCTATCCATATTTTTAAAGCTAGCGCTCTTTCGTTGCTACGCGCCAATGGAAAAAGAACACAAAAGCATTAATCAGCAAAATAATAAGTTTCTGTATAAAACTTTGCAGCCCCTGACGCCGCTCTTGTTTTAATATACGCTCATAAGCGACTAATCTTTCATCGGTAAGCTCTTGGCCTTGAGGAAATATTTCTGGGCTTTTATCCCGAATATACTGGCGGTTGGAAGCGAAGCATTGTTGATATTCACTATCAGATTGATGGCACTGATAATTACTGTTGCTAATAGTAAATTCGGGAGCAGCTATCTCAACCATATCCCAAATGGCCATACCTAAAGTTACAATAAAACAGCCCACAGCAAAAAAACAAACGGCTAAAGCATATATTTCTAAAATTGTCTTTTTCATTTCTCTTCCTTGCATTCTTTTGAATAACCATAGACCATAAAATTGCCATAATGGTAATTCGCAATAACAAAAAAGGGCGCCGAAGCGCCCTTTCCATATCATAAAAAAACTCTTATCTTCCTAGCCACACCCCCAAGTCGCCAAATAGCTAGAGTTGGACAACGCCGAGCAAAGTGTAGTTGTGAATGCCCTAATCTTTACTCTTGCATCCAGGCCAAAAACATAAGCATCCGTCGATGTAAATGTCTTTGACCAACCATAAATATAGCTTCCAGTCGGAGGCTGAGAATAGAAAATCTCGAAATGGTCAATGGCAACATTACTCCCACCTTCACTCCAAAAAATCCTGTGATGATCATATGGTGGTGGTGAGCATGAACCTACAAGTAAGCCAAAAATGTTCGTTGGCGCGGCTAAAATCAATGGCGTTTGTCGATAATTAGCTAAAGATAGGCCGTCGTTTGAACTGCTTTCTTGTTGATAAGTTTTGTTGCAATGTGCAGAAGAAGGTTTGATTTACGCACTCATCATCGGTGTCTGACACCACCGTACGATAATTAATTAATATATTTATTGGAGGAGGGATATTAAAGAACTGGGCATCAGCATGACTATCGTCAAACAAATAAGGATGTGTTCCCCCACTACCTGTCACATGACCCGCACCAAACAAATGACCAAGCTCGTGAGCGGCTACGTCAACATCACAATCAACATCAACGAGAGCAATGTAACCGTCTTCTTTTGCTCGTAAATCTAACCCTGATGCATTGGGGATAAATGTCGTAGGTATTGAAGAATTAATCCAATGCTGGGTTGGCGCAATACCACAGTCGCCAGCCACATTGGATGTAAAAACAACAACTAGATCAGCCCCATTATTATTTCGAAGATCAATTACAGTCTGAGATATCTCAGCTTGTTCGTATTGTTGAATCACATTTCCCGATAAAATTACATTTGCCAATGAAGGCGTAAGAACATTTGTAGGAACAATAATGCTAGAATTTAAAAATACCCCCTTAAAATAGTCCATTGCATCATTTATTTTTGAAATTTCTGCAGATGAGCTAGTGTTTGAAGTGTACAGAGGCAAGATTGTGATCTGTTGGTCAATCGACCATGCTTTTACAGAAATAAGAGACATCAAAAATATAAGCAAAGCTCCATTTTTCATTTTGATTCTCCTTTATTTGTCTTTACATCTTTTTCACGATCCCCTTCTAACCTAAGTCTCTCGCTAAACTCTAAATGTGCACTTCGACGCTGTTTTGCGGATTCACTATCGCCCCTTATCAACCTCCTTTTTGGATCAAGCTCTATTACCAAATAATATTCGGCGCTGGAATCAACAGGTAGGACTCTGTAATGGTTATTAAAATCGGTCAATTGACCACTAACATAGAGTTTCGACCGTATTTGACTCTTGTATGGATCAGGACTAATTGCATTCCCTTTAACACTTTTAATATTTTCAGTTTTGACTTCGTGCCTAAAAGAACGAATATTTAAAGTCATGGAATTAAGCTGGTCTTTTAAGTCCTTGGTAAGGCGAGGATCGTCAACATCAATTCGAGAATTAAGTTTCTCAACTGTCCACCTTTGAGAAAGATCATTTTGGTAAGTTACTATCTCCTTAGTTTTAACAATCAAATCAACATCATCAAACGGATTCATTACAAATGCCTTACCATTTTCAGCCAACAAGTCTAGATTCGCCTTCACAATACGATGTCTTTTCCCAAAGTAGGCAGCTCCTTTGAGGGAAAATTTATTATTATCAAATACTTTATCTTGGGTATTTTGTTCTACAGATTGAAAGAATTTTTCTAGGTTTTTGCTATCAATGGGAAATGGTTCGCTTGAAAATACATTGCTGGAATGTAGCAATAAGATACTAATTCCTAATTTCAAAAAGATTTTCATCCTGAATACTCCTTTTGTTATGTGTTTTTAGAATTAAAACCACGAGGAGATACTAGGCAAGGGCACACAGTAAAGATATAACCAAAAAGTATTAGGCCTGAAAGTTTTCGTTCACCGTTATGGGAGTAATGAAAAGCTAGCGCCCTGATTCATATCGAATATTTTACTTAATAGACTAAAAATAAGTATCGACATACCCTTTCTAACCAACACCTCTTTATGTAGATTTGAGATCAAATTCACCACAGACATAAGGATTAGTCATCACTAAAAAGGGTGGTTTTTAACTACTACCCCTTGACTGGAAGCTCAGTATATTCAGGCAACTCGCTTGGGACTTTATACCATTCTGCTTTAGAACCACAAAATATATTCTGAATTGGTTCGATCCCTGGGCTGCTATCCAAGGTGCCGGCCGGCACAATGATTACCTTGCTGCCCTTTGATCGCCAGGGCAGCGATGAACCACATTTTTTACAAAAGGCGGTGGCAAAATATTTGGTCTCTTCCGGTAGAAAATTAATCACTGATGACTGGCCCTTAAGCCAGTTAAATTGCTCCGGGGTAACAAACAGATTTGAGGCGTGGGCACTGCCGGTAACCTTGCGACAACGTGAGCAATGGCAATATTGGAAAATACCCATATTTCCGGTTATTTTGTATTCAACTTCTCCACAGAGACAGCTTCCAGTTGCATCCAGCGTTTTCATTTTTTATTCCTTTAAAATTGTAAATCTTCCATAATTTAAATATTACTTTCAGTTTTTATCCGACCAAACCGCATATTCATTTTTGCTTGGATCAGTAAAGTGAAAGCGTCGGCCGCCGGGAAATACAAAAATCGGCTTTATAATTTTGCCACCAGCCATTTCAATTTTTTCCTGGGTCTTTTCTAATTTCGAGCTATAGAAAACCACCAGAGCACTTCCGCTTTTGGCGCTGGCGGAAAGGTCTGATTTAAAAAAACCGCCCTCCAAACCTGCATTGGAAAAAGCGGTGTATTCATCGCCATAATCTTCAAACTTCCAATCAAAAACCCGGCAAAAAAATGCTTTTGTTTTTTGCAGATCTCTCGCCGGAAATTCAACATAATTTATTTTTTCATGCCTGTTCAATTACCAGCTCCTCAAGCCAGTTAATTTTTGGATCCAACTCGCCGCGGTCATAACGCTCGGTCATTGCATCTAAGCTGATTGGCTTTATCTTCGCTGCATTACCTGCGGTGCCAAAAGCTTCATAGCGGGCGACGGCAATATCTTTCATTGCGGCAGTGGTTTCTTTTAGGTATGCGCGGGGATCAAAGGCGCTTGGATTTTCTTTTAGGAAACGACGTACAGCGCCAGTTGATGCCAGACGTAGGTCAGTATCTATATTGATTTTCCGTACACCGTATTTAATACCTTCGCAGATTTGCTCGACGGGGACACCATAAGTTTCGGGAATCTCACCACCGTATTGATTGATAACCGCAAGCCATTCCTGAGGCACTGAAGATGATCCATGCATCACCAGATGGGTGCCCGGAATTCGTTGGTTAATATCCTTGATACGCTCAATAGCCAGAATATCACCGGTCGGTGGGCGGCTAAATTTATAGGCGCCGTGACTGGTGCCACAGGCGATAGCCAGAGCATCGACACCGGTCTTAGCAACAAAGTCTGCGGCCTCTTCAGGATCGGTAAGCATCTGTTCTTGAGTCAATTTTCCCTCTGCGCCCTGCCCGTCTTCCTCACCGGCTTCACCGGTTTCTAGGGATCCTAAACAGCCTAGCTCACCTTCGACCGAGACGCCGCAGGCATGGGCCATCTCGACGCTGCGCCGGGTTACATCGACGTTATATTCATAACTGGAGGGAGTTTTGCCATCTTCTTCCAGTGAGCCATCCATCATCACCGAACTAAAGCCCAGTTGAATGGAGCGCTGGCAAACGGCGGGACTGGTGCCATGATCCTGGTGCATACACACCGGAATATGTGGCCATTCTTCAATGGCGGCCTGAATAAGATGACGGAGAAAGGGTGCGCCGGCGTATTTGCGAGCACCTGCAGATGCCTGAACGATCACTGGGCTGTCAGTTTGATCGGCGGCCATCATAATGGCGCGCATCTGTTCGAGGTTGTTTACGTTAAATGCTGGCACGCCATAACCGTGCTCGGCGGCGTGATCCAGCATTTGCCGGAGAGAGATTAATGCCATATGACTATTCCTTTAGTGCTAAATTTTTTAACAGTAGTTTTAACAATCTGGCCTTATAGGCCTCCTATGTAATCTAGCCCTACTGCTAACGATTTTCTCCCCGCTGTTTTATATTCCTACTATTCACTCTTGTTATAGATGTTTTTTAGACGCTTTTAATTAGGAGCTGTTTATGCGCGCTGCTCAAGCATAGCCACAGCGGGTAATTCTTTGCCTTCTACATATTCTAGAAACGCGCCGCCCCCTGTTGAAATATAGGACACTTGTTCAGTGATTTCATATTTATCCACTGCAGCAAGGGTATCTCCACCCCCGGCAATCGAGAATGCTGCGCTTTCTGCAATCGCTAATGCTAGCGTCTTTGTACCTTCACCAAATTGATCAAACTCAAAAACGCCGACGGGGCCATTCCAGATAATGGTGCCCATTTCTGTAAGCATCGCAGCCAGACTTGCGGCTGAATCGGGACCTATATCAAAGATCATATCGTCTTCGGCAACATCATCTACAGACTTGATGGTGGCTTCAGCGGTTTCAGAAAATTCCTTGCCAACTACAACATCGGTGGGCAGTGGAATATTGACCTTTTTCATTAGTTCTTGTGCGGCGGGAATTAAATCAAATTCACAGAGTGATTTACCTACTGGCTTGCCTGCTGCAGCGAGGAATGTGTTGGCGATACCTCCACCGACAATTAACTGATCAACCTTGTCGGAGAGCGCCTCGAGAACCATTAGTTTGGTGGAGACTTTTGAGCCTCCAACAATCGCCGCTACTGGTGGCGTCGGTGCGGCCAGCGCTTTAGACAGGGCATCTAATTCTTTAGCTAAAAGAGGGCCGGCACAGGCAACGGCGGCAAATTTTGCCACACCGTGGGTCGAGGCCTGAGCGCGGTGGGCGGTGCCAAAGGCATCCATTACAAATATATCGCAGAGGTTGGCGTAGGCTTTGGCAAGAGTGTCATCGTTCTTTTTCTCACCCGGGTTAAAGCGTACATTTTCCAGAATAACCACTTCACCGGCGGCCAGTTCAATACCGCTGGTCCAGCTTTGTTCGAGACGAACGCTCTGCCCAAGTAGTTCGCTGAGATGCTTGGCCACCGGGCCCATACTGTAGTCGAGGTTATATTCGCCTTCAGTGGGTCGTCCCAGATGAGACATCAAGATGACCTTGGCGCCGGCTTTTAAAGCGTGCTGAATACTCGGCAGCGCTGCTCTAATTCTTGCATCGCTGGTGACGCGGCCGTCTTTAATCGGCACATTGAGGTCTTCGCGAATAAGTACTCGTTTGCCGGCTAGGTCTAGCTCGGTCATTAATTTGACGGTCATTTTGATCCTTAAATATTTATTTGGTTGTACTAAAGCGTTCAGTTGAACACCAGTGCAATAGGGTGTCTAGCATGCGGTTGGCATAGCCCCATTCGTTATCAAACCAGATTAGCACTTTAACTAATTTCTGTTGACTGACACGGGTCTGGCTGGCATCGACTATGCCGCTGCGCGGGTCGTGGTTAAAATCACAGGAGGCCAATGGCTCTTCGGTGTAACCGAGCACGCCCTCTAAAAATCCTTCCGAGGCTTCCAATAAGGCGGCATTAACATCGGCTATATCAATTTTTGTATTAAGCATGACCGAGAGATCTATGGCTGAAACGTTGACCGTGGGTACGCGCATCGCCTGAGCTTGAAAACGTCCGGTCAGTTCTGGCAGCAGACGGTCAATGCCCAGCGCCAAGCCGGTATCTACCGGAATAATAGACTGCATGGCGGCGCGGGTTTTGCGTAGATCTGTATGGTGATAGGCGTCGATTACTGGCTGATCGTTCATCGCGGAGTGAATAGTGGTAATTACACCCCCTTCGACACCAAAGCGATCGTTGAGTACTTTGATAACCGGTACAACACAATTTGTGGAGCAGGAGGCACTGGAGATAATGGTTTCTTCGCCGGTGAGTACCTGCTGGTTGATACCGTAGACAATGGTGGCATCAACATTGGACTCAGCAGGCTGAGAAAACAGCACTCGCTTGGCCCCTCGATCAATATGCTGCTGTGCGGTGGCGCGATCGGCAAAGGCGCCACTACATTCCAGGACTACATCTATATTTAACTCACCCCAGGGCAGCTGATCTATTTGCTTGCTGTGAAGAATGGCGATGTTGTCGCCGTTTATACACAGCTGGTCATCAGCGACTTCAACAGTGCCGGGAAAGCGTCCGTGGGTGGAGTCATAGCGGGTTAGATGGCCGATGGTTTTGCAATCGGCCAGCTCATTAATGGCAACTACTGTCACAGCACTGCGCGCATCTGATTCATACAGAGCACGCAACACTGAACGGCCAATTCGGCCATAGCCATTAATGGCTACGCTAATCATTAGCCGATGCTTTCCATAACATTGGAGACAACGTTTTCAACGGTGAAACCAAACTCTTCCATCAGTACATTGCCGGGAGCCGACTCGCCAAAGCTGGTCATACCGACAACGCGACCGTCGAGGCCGACAAACTTGTACCAGTAGTCGGCGTGCAGCGCTTCAACAGCCACTCGTGCGCGAATTGCTGGCGGCAATACGCCATCGCGGTAGTCAGCATCCTGAGCGGAGAATATCTCTGCACAGGGCATAGAGACAACGCGTACCTGAATACCTTTGGCGGCCAGATCGTCGGCAGCAGACACAGCTAGCTCAACTTCAGAACCGGTGGCAATCAGGATAGCCTGAGGCTCGGCGCTATCTTTGAGGATATAACCACCGCGGGCAATAGCGGCGACCTGCTCTTTAGAGCGTGGCATTGGTGCCAGACCCTGACGACTGAAGACCAATGCACTGGGTCCGTCGCGACGTTCGATAGCGCTCTTCCAGCAAACCGCAGACTCTACGGTGTCACAGGGGCGCCAGGTGTGCAGGTTAGGCGTGGAACGCAGTGCGCTAAGCTGTTCGACGGGCTGGTGAGTCGGGCCATCTTCACCAAGACCGATGGAGTCGTGGGTATAGACAAAGATGCTTTGCAGACCCATCAGCGCTGACATACGCACTGCGTTGCGCGCGTATTCCATAAACATCAGGAAGGTCGCACCGTAATTTACAAAGCCGCCGTGAAGGGCGATGCCGTTCATAATTGCGCTCATGCCAAATTCACGCACACCGTAATAGATGTAGTTACCATCGGCATTGTCACCGCTGATACCTTTTGAGCCAGACCAGATAGTCAGGTTTGAACCGGCTAGGTCAGCAGAGCCGCCCAGCAGCTCAGGCAATTCTGGACCAAAGGCGTTAAGGCAGTTTTGTGAGGCTTTACGCGAGGCCACTTTGTCCATCTTGCTCTGGCATTCTGCGATATAGGCATCGGCTTTAGCACTGAAGTCTTCTGGCAGATCGCCTCTGGTGCGGCGCTCAAACTCTGAGGCCAGCTCCGGGTATTCTGCACGGTACTCTTCAAGCTGATTGGCCCATGCTGTCTGTGCGGCGGAACCCTTCTCAACACCATTCCAACCGGCGTAATGATCTTCGGGGATCTCAAATGGTCCGTGAGTCCAGCCGAGGGCTTCACGGGTTAGAGCAACTTCGTCTACGCCAAGTGCGGCGCCATGACAGTCTTCTTTGCCCTGCTTATTCGGTGAACCAAAACCAATAATGGTTTTGCAGCAGATCAATGTCGGCTTGCCAGTTTCAGCATGGGCCTGTTCGATCGCTGCTTTAATTGCGTCGCTGTCGTGGCCATCGACATTGGCAATTACCTGCCAGCCGTAGGATTCGAAACGTGCCGGGGTGTCATCGCTAAACCAGCCTTCAACTTCACCATCGATTGAGATGCCATTGTCGTCGTAGAAGGCAACCAGCTTGTTAAGCTTTAATGTGCCGGCCAGTGAGCAGACTTCGTGAGAGATACCTTCCATCAGGCAGCCATCACCGAGGAATGTGTAGGTGCTGTGATCGACCAGATCGTGACCCGGACGGTTGAACTGGGCGGCGAGAACTTTCTCAGCCAGCGCCATACCCACTGCATTACTGATACCCTGACCCAGCGGGCCAGTGGTTGTTTCAACACCGGGCGCATAACCGTATTCCGGGTGGCCTGGGGTTTTGGAGTGCAATTGACGGAAGTTTTTAATCTCTTCAATTGGCAGGTCATAGCCTGTGAGGTGCAATAGAGAGTAGAGCAACATTGAGCCGTGACCGTTGGAGAGCACGAAGCGATCCCGGTTCACCCAGGTTGGGTCAGCTGGATTGTGGCTGAGATAGTCATTCCAGAGTACTTCGGCAATATCTGCCATGCCCATTGGGGCTCCGGGATGGCCACTATTAGCCTGTTGAACTGCATCCATACTGAGGGCGCGAACTGCGTTGGCAAGGTCTCTGCGTGAGGCCATGAAATCATCACTCCTGATAGGGTAAATTATAAGCTCGCATTGTCTCTTAGACGGCCCTATCAGTAAACTTAAATTCTCTATTCACCGGCTCTTTTCAGTAGAGAATTTTGCTTCCGCTACAACTGTGATTCACCGCTTCCTATATATAAAAATATTTTGATATAGCAAAAGCGCTGTGCTAAAGTCCCGCATCATGAACAATCTCAGCCATTTTGACAGCCAACCGCGGTCGGCCACCGATACCAGCGCGATTACTGCTCTGTGTAAAGCGGCCGGCGATCCCCTGCGTATGCAGGTTTTAAAGGTGCTGCAACAAAATGCCTACGGCGTTCTGGAACTCTGCCAAGTGTTTGATATTCGCCAGTCGGCGATGAGTCATCATTTAAAAATTCTCGCCAATGCCGGGTTGGTGGCAACGCGACGCGAGGGCACGACGATTTTCTATCGCCGCAATGAGAGCCATCCGGATACAGATTTGCAGCCACTGCAGCAGGTGCTGTTTCAAACCATTGATGATGCGGCACTGGATCCGGCGCTGCGGGGTCGACTGGAGTCGATCAACCAAGAGCGCTCGGCAGCTTCTGTGGCTTTCTTTAATCACAATGCTCAGCGTTTTGAAGAGAATCAGGATCTTATCGCCAGCTGGTCAGACTATGGCGACAGTGTCGAAAGTTTTCTTGAGAGCAGTATCGCCAATAGAGATTCAGCGCTGGAGATCGGTCCTGGCTATGGGCAGTTTCTCGGAAAATTATCTGCCTGCTTTAAGCGCGTAACGGCCTTGGATAACTCGGCTGAGATGCTTGAGCAGTGTCGCGGGCGAGCCACGACCCAGGGTTTGAATAATATTGATTTTAAGCTTGGTGATACAGATTTTGCGCTCAGCGAACAGCTGCGCAGTGACTGTGTGTCCCTGAATATGGTGCTGCACCACAATCCGACACCCGGCGATATTATCGATGACTGTGCAAAGCTGCTAAATACCAGCGGGGTGTTGCTGATCACCGATCTCTGCGCTCACGATCAAGATTGGGTAAAGAAGGCCTGCGGTGATTTATGGCTTGGCTTTGAACCTCAGGAGTTAACTCGCTGGGCAACGGCGGCCGGACTTGAAGAGGGTAATAGCCTTTATCTGGCTCAGCGAAATGGCTTTCGAATACAGCTACGGCAGTTTATTAAATCGCCAGAACCGAATAAGTAGCACTCAACAACTAACAGCAACTTTAAAGACAAATTACATCGGGAACGTTTATGTCTAACTACGATATTTTTACCTCGGAATCAGTCTCCGAAGGCCATCCAGATAAAATGGCCGACCAAATCTCTGACGCGGTGTTGGATGCCATCCTTAAAGATGACCCGCACTCTCGCGTCGCCGTGGAGACCTTGGTTAAAACCGGTATGACTATTATTGCCGGTGAGGTGCGCACCAATACCTATGTTGATCTCGAGCAGATTGTTCGCGATGTGATCACGGGTATTGGCTACGACAGTTCAGACGTTGGTTTCGACGGAAATTCCTGTGCGGTTCTCAACGCGATCGGCAAGCAGTCGAGCGATATTGCTCAGGGTGTTGATGCCGCAGAAGACAAAGATATTGGTGCCGGTGACCAGGGTTTAATGTTTGGCTACGCCAGCAATGAGACCGATGTGTTGATGCCCGCGCCAATTTACTATGCTCACCGACTGGTCGAGCGCCAGGCACAGCTGCGAAAAAATGGTGTGCTGCCCTGGTTGCGTCCAGATGCAAAAAGTCAGGTGACGCTGAGATATGAAGCTGGTGTTCCAGTGGCTGTCGATGCGGTTGTCCTTTCGACCCAGCATGCGCCAAATATCGCCTTGCCAGATTTACAGGAAGCTGTGCTCGAAGAAATTATCCGTCCAGTGCTGCCTGAAGAATGGTTACACAGCGGCACTCAGTACCATATCAACCCTACCGGCCAGTTTATTATTGGTGGCCCAATGGGTGACTGCGGGCTAACCGGACGCAAGATTATTGTCGACACCTACGGCGGAATGGCGCACCACGGTGGCGGTGCATTCTCTGGCAAGGATCCCACCAAGGTAGACCGCTCGGCAGCCTATGCTGGTCGCTATGTGGCAAAAAATATTGTCGCTGCTGGTCTGGCCGATCGCTGTGAGATTCAGATCTCCTATGCGATTGGTGTTTCCGAACCTACCTCTATAAGCATCAACACCTTTGGCACCGGCAAGTTATCCGATGCTGAAATTATCACTCTAATTCGCGATAACTTTGATCTGCGACCCAGAGGCCTGATTGAAATGCTCGACCTGCGTCGACCGATTTATCAGGACACAGCGGCCTATGGACACTTTGGTCGTGAGGAAGAAAATTTCACTTGGGAAAAAACTGACAAGGTCGCTGACCTTAGCAAAGCGCTCTAAAAAGTAAGGCGCTTTAAGCAAGCGGGCGACACTCTTTATGGCTGTCACCCTGAGCGTAGTCGAAGGGTCTCAGGCAGACTGGCAGAGGTCCTTCGGCTTCGCTCAGGATGACAAGAGATATAAATAACAGGAAAGAAATACCCAGAGCGAGAGTAAGAAATGCTCCGGATGACAAATTTAAAATTAATTAATTTTTAATAGGCAACCCATTATGAACGCATCAATACATTCCATTAATGCTAATCAGGCCGACTATAAAGTCGCCGACATCTCTCTCGCCGATTGGGGTAAAAAAGAGATCTCTATTGCTGAATCTGAAATGCCTGCGCTGATGGCGCTGCGCGAAAAATACCGCGCTGAACAGCCACTGGCTGGCGCACGCATTCTCGGCTGTATCCATATGACCATCCAGACGGCTGTGTTGATTGAAACACTGGAAGCTCTGGGTGCTGAAGTACGCTGGACATCGTGCAATATTTTCTCGACTCAGGACCATGCGGCAGCGGCCATTGCGGCCAACGGTACACCGGTTTTCGCTTGGAAAGGCGAGACTGAAGAAGAGTATGAATGGTGTCTGGAACAGCAGGTTTTAAAAGGTGGTGTTCCCTGGAATGCCAATATGATTCTCGATGATGGAGGCGATCTAACTGCCCTACTGCACAGCAAATACCCGCAGGTTCTGGATGCAGTTCACGGTGTGACTGAAGAGACCACTACCGGCGTTCACCGTCTCTATGAAATGCTTGAGAACGGCGAATTAAAAGTACCGGCAATTAATGTTAATGATTCGGTTACGAAGTCTAAGTGCGATAATAAATACGGCTGTCGCCACAGCTTGAACGATGCGATTAAGCGCGCCACCGATCACCTGCTGTCAGGTAAAAAAGCAGTAGTCGTTGGCTACGGTGATGTGGGTAAAGGTTCTGCCCAGTCACTGCGTCAGGAAGGCATGATTGTTAAGGTTACCGAAGTCGACCCAATCTGTGCTATGCAGGCCTGCCTGGACGGCTTTGAAGTGGTCTCGACCTACAATGAAGGCGATCCAGCCAAAGGTGTAAACGCTGACTTACTTGCCAATACCGATATGCTGGTGACCAGCACCGGTAACTACAATGTCTGTGATTCAGATATTCTCAAGGCCCTTAAGAGTGGCTGTGTGGTCTGTAATATCGGTCACTTCGACAATGAGATCGACACTGCTTATATGCGCGGCAACTGGGAGTGGGATGAGATTAAACCGCAAGTTCACAAGGTTTATCGCGACCGCGCCAACAACGATCACCTGCTGCTATTAGCCGAGGGTCGTCTGGTTAATCTGGGCAATGCCACTGGTCACCCAAGCCGTATTATGGATGGTTCATTTGCCAATCAGGTACTCGCACAAATCGATCTTTATGGGCGCCAGTTTGCCGCTCAAGACGATGCCACCAAAGCTGAAATGTTGCGTGTAGAAGTGCTGCCCAAGCACCTCGACGAAGAAGTTGCCCGTCATATGGTCGGCGGTTTTGGCGGTGTGATTACCACGCTGAGTCAGGCACAGGCTGACTATATTAAGGTGCCGGTTGAAGGTCCATTTAAAGGCGATAGCTACAAGTACTAAGTTGGAAAAATGACAACTTAGCTAAAAGGAAATATATTTAATGAACAATGATTCACCCCATCTCAGCTTTGAGTTTTTCCCTCCCAAGACCGATCAGGGGAAGAGTAAACTGGCGGTCACCCGCCAGGAGCTGGGAAAATTTAATCCGGAATTTTTCTCGGTAACCTATGGTGCTGGTGGCTCAACTCGCGCCACTACTATGGATCAGGTTGCCGCTATTCAGGGGGATGGTTTTGCCGTGGCACCACATATCTCTTTTGGCGGCAGCCCTGAAGATGAGGTACTGGCGCTACTCAATGACTACAAAGCCTCTGGTGTCCGCGACTTGGTTGCCCTGCGCGGCGACCTGCCCTCGGGTATGGGCGGTGCAGGGCAGTTGGTTCACGCCAATCAGTTGGTAGCCTTTATTCGCGAAAATACTGGCGATCACTTTAATATCAATGTTGCCGCCTATCCGGAAATTCACCCGGAAGCCGAGAGCTACAGCCAGGATATCTATTGGCTGGGTGAAAAATTTAAAGCCGGTGCCAATCGCGCGATCACGCAATATTTTTACAGTGCCGATGCCTACTTTAAGTTTGTCGACGAGTGCGCCAAAGCGGGTATTGGTGAGCCGATAATCCCAGGCATTATGCCGCTGACCAACTACAGCAATTTGCTGCGCTTTTCGGAAAGCTGTGGTGCCGAAATTCCGCGCTGGTTACGCTGGCAGCTTAAAGAGCGCAGTGACAATACTGAGGATCTGGTCAGCTACGGTATAGATATTATTACCGAGTTGAGCCAAAAGTTGCTCGATGGTGGCGCTCCGGGTCTGCACTTCTACACCATGAACCAGTGGCAGGTGAGCGATATTCTGTGCCGCAATCTCGACTTCCCGGAAAAAAGCTAAACTATTACCATGCGTATTCCGCGGATTTTCACTGACCTGAGTTTAAGCTGCAATAGCAGCGTAGATCTCGACGGCAGTGCCGCGCGCCATCTCGGTTCGGCTCTGCGAATGAAGGTTGGGCAGGAAATAACTCTGTTTAATGGTCAAGGCGGAGAGTATGCCGCTGAGTTAACCGAGGTCTGCAAGAACAGTGTCTCTGCGAAGCTTATTGAGTATCGGGAGATTGATCGCGAGTCTGCGCTGAAAGTACATCTGGCTATCGGCGTTTCCCGGGGCGAGCGCATGGATTTGATTGTGCAAAAAGCCACTGAGTTGGGTGCGACAGAAATCACCCCGCTATTTACCGAGCGCACTGAAGTAAAACTGAGTGGCGAGAGGCTGGCAAAGAAAGTTCGTCACTGGCAGCAGATTGCTATCAGTGCCTGTGAGCAGTGTCAGCGCAACAGAGTTCCAACAATTAACAGCCCTATTACGCTCGAGCAATGGCTGGCTATCTCAGAGAAGATTAGCCCTGAGAATACTGATCCTGAAAACAACGTTGTGGACGAACTCAAACTGGTGCTGCACCACCGCACCGCAAAACGCCTGAGTGAACATCAGGCGGTGAACAATATTTGTCTTTTAGTGGGCCCCGAGGGCGGGCTTAATGAGGGAGAAATTTCAGTGGCAATTGAAAAGGGTTTTCAGCCGCTGGCGCTGGGGCCCCGTGTACTGCGTACCGAGACCGCGCCACTGGCGGCCATCAGTATTATGCAATCGCTCTGGGGCGATATGGGCTAGTCTCTAGCTGCGAGACCAATCTTAAAAACTCTCAATAAGTCTTTAATCAATCTCAACCGTTTGCGGCTTATTCGATATTCCATTCTCAGCTGACGCCATATCCGACCAGGGATTTTCTTTGGTAAAAACAATCTCCCGGGCAAAGCCTGGAATATTAATTCCCTTGCTAGAAATACTCAGATCCGCCTCATCGAGCACTGCTTCACCAAAGCGATAGATCACATCCAGCTCGGCATTGTCGGCACGTTGAGCATACTCAGCGGCTGCGCTACGCGTCGCTTCACGCTTCTCAAGATATTGATCAAACTGATCCGCATAGCGGGTCGCCAACATGCTGTCGACCTTATCTGGTGAGAGCACCAGCGCGGTCGCATTATTGCCACCAAAACCCTTTGAGTTGATAAAGGCGACATCCATTTTCGTCGCGCTGACATCCATATCGCACAGCGGAAAACGCCCGCGCTCCTGATGAACATCGGGCGCGATTTCGGTAATGGTTTTAATCCCGGGAATTATGTCGTACTTAAAGGTTCCCAACGCTGCCACCATCTGATCACCACTGGCAGTTGCCAGAGAGTGACCGACATAGGATTTAATCGCCGTCACTGGCCAATCGTAGATATCGAAAGCCGATGCTACGCGGTCGATCAGTTCAGATTCTGTGGTGCGGTTAGCTGGGGTACTGGAACCGTGAGCGTGAACAAAGCTGTGCTTTTGAACGCTTTCCTCGCCGACAATACTGATTGCCGTCGCCACTGCTTTCGACATTGAAATATAGTTGCCGACACCGGGAGCAGAGATCGACTTTTTCACACCATCGGCATTGATAAACACATCGGGAACGGCACCGTGAATATCGGCACCTAGCTCAATGGCCAGGGCGTCATCCATCAATACCAGGTATTGACTGGATTCGGAGAGCGTAAAGCCGCAGTTATAACCAAAGGGTCGACTGGCGCGACGCAGGTCAGCAGTATCTGTGCCATCCAACTTGCAGAGGTTCTCTTCACTGCCGAGGGCATTCATATTTGAAAACCCTTCCATAATTTCCGGGGTAACACCGGCTTCGGCATTACCTAAAATAGCCACGCGGCGGCGGCCATTGCGAATATCTCGCACGGCAGCCTGCAATACATAGAGGAAACTGGCACAGGCACCGGTAATCGCTTCGGTGTGGCCAACACTGCCGAGTACATAGGCATTAATAAAGTCGGCGGGCATTGAATTTAAACCCAGTGGCACCTGCTTGGCAGTGGTGCGGCCACCTTTGAGACGGGCCTGCAGAAGACCGCCAAAACCCTCTTCATTCATCTGGCTTAATGCGCTTGATGAGTAAACGCCCACTTCATCTGGAGATACTGAATCTAATACCTTATCCCATGGAATTCCCATGGAATGAATGGCATCACTGGCGCCCAGTATGGCCATCTGTAAACCACGCGGATGGAAGCGTGCATTGTAGTGATCGCCAGGGCTAAATCCGCTGGGTAATTGACCGGCGGCTTTAGCCGCTAGTTCATAGTGGGATTCAACTAGGTAATCACTGGCGCCTGTGGCGGTTATTTCAACACTCCCATTATCGAGGTCGCGGACCTGCCAATCTTCAGGTATTGAGCGCGGCATATCGCGCTTCAACATCGTAAAGACCATCTGCTGATCTTGATTGTTAGCAAATGAGATCTTTTTATTGCCTGGAACATGAGCGGGATCAAAGGATTCTACTCTGCGCACCAATGTGCCATTGATAACCTCTGACCTAAACTGCTTATCGACATCGGCGGCGCTGAGCAGCTTGCCCTGCAGATCGCGATAGCTCTCTCCCTCTAATGTTACCTGTGCCATCAGGCAGGCAAAGCTAACAACTGTGCTCTGCTGTTCTTCAGCGGAAAGTGACTCGAGAATCATGCGCCGAAACGCCTGGTGAGAAGAGCTGCGCCCGGCGGCGCTGTAGCCGCCAAAACCGACAATAACCGGCAGTGAATTAGCCATCGTTTGTCCCTTGAATAAAATAAGTTGGTATACCTGTAGTTTAGGGTTGAACCTGCCTACTCTCTTTTATTATTCAGCCACTTATCATAGCTAATTAGCCACAATATGTTACATTTGCACCATTATGGCGTTTAACCTGACTCTTTTACTCTGTGACAATATGCTGGTTTCCAGCAGCACCCTGGCGGCGGAGATATTTCGCTTTGCCGAATCTATGGCGAGGGCGACCAAACAGCAGCAGGGTGAGCTGGTTATTCGCCGGGTCAGTGCTGATGGTAAGCCGGTACAAACCTCCTCTGGATTTGAGCTGTATCCAACTCATTCTATCGACGATGACTTTGTCAGCGACCTAATTCACATCCCTGCCCTATGGCGCAATCCACGCCCTGCCGTGTTAAAACATGCGGCCTATATCGCCTGGCTGCAAGCGCAACATCAGAATAATTGTAATTTCACCGCGGTGGGTACCGGCGTGTGTTTCTTGGCGGAGGCTGGCCTGCTGGATGATAAGCCGGCGACCACTCACTGGCACTATTTCGACCAGCTGCAGCGGTCCTATCCGAAGATCAAATTGGCGCGACAGCACTTCACTACTCAGGCCGGGAATATCTATTGTGCGGCGAGTATCAATGCGATGGCTGAGTTAATTATGCATCAGGTGGAGCGTATTTTTGGGCGGGTTATCGCGCAGCAGGCACAGCGCAATTTCTTCCATGAAATTCGTAATCTCGCCGACCCGATTAGCCTTAGCGATCAACAGCAGATAAATCGGCACAGCGACGAAACCATTGTTCAGGCACAGATGTGGGTTCAAGATAATCACAGCAAGCAACTCTCGGTGCCTGATCTGGCAGCGCAGTTTGGTATGGCCACCAGAACCTTTAACCGGCGTTTTATGGGAGCGGTGGGCAAGACGCCGGGAGATTATCTGACCGAGGTCCGCATGACCTTTGCCTGTGATCTGCTCAAGAATACCGATCTATCGATTTTGGAGATTGCCAACTACAGCGGCTATAAGGATGCCAGTTGGTTTTCTTCACGCTTTAAGCACTGGTCCGGGAATAGCCCCAAGGAGTACCGGCGCACGGTGCGAGCCAAGTTGTTCTCTGCCGAGAAACCCTAGCACGTAAATTTAGTTCATAAATCAAGCTCATAAAAAAACGCCCGAAGGCGCTTTTTTTACAAACAACAGACGTCGAATTAGATAATGCGGACGTGAACCACACCCTCTACTTCAGCAATCTTTGTTTGCAGGCTACTGTCGAATGCACCTTCGATATCAATAATATTGTAAGCAATATCATTGCGGCTCTTATTCACCATATCGACAACATTTAGCTCGCTATCCGCCAGTATCGACAGGACATTACCCAGAACTTTGGGCACATTCTTGTTGGTGAAAGTAATACGCGTGCCACCATTGCGAGCCATCTTGATCTGCGGGTAGTTAACCGAATTGCGGATATTGCCGTTCTCAAGAAAATCCATCAGCTGATTGGCAGCCATTACGGCACAGTTCTCTTCAGCTTCTGCAGTACTGGCACCAATATGCGGCATCAACAGTACGTCGCTGCGACCGAGCAGTTCAGGGGCGGGGAAATCAGTGATATAACCACCGATTACGCCTTTATCTAGGGCTTCAACCATATCTGCTGAACTGACAATCTCTTCACGGGCAAAGTTAAGAATCTTTGCGGTGCTCTTCATAATAGAGAGTGTCTTGCTATTGATCAGATGCTTGGTGGCAGGAATTGCTGGCACATGCAGAGTAATAAAATCAGAACGCGCTAACAGCGCTTCAATGCTGTCCATACGCTCAACACTGCTCGACAGCTGCCAGGCCGCTTCAACAGAGATCGCTGGATCGTAACCGACAACATCCATACCCAGCTCTAGAGCCAGGTTGGCGATCATCGAGCCAATAGCACCCAGGCCAATAACACCGAGAGTTTTGCCCTGCACTTCGCCACCGGCAAATCGCTTTTTCTCTTTCTCAAGCAACTGCCCCATCTCTCCAGAGTCCGTGATCTCGGTCAGGCCCTGAACATAGTTCATGCCACCATAGATATCTCGTGAACCCATCAACAGTGATGCGACGATTAATTCTTTTACCGCATTGGCATTGGCGCCGGGCGTGTTAAACACAACAATGCCCTGATCGGTGTAATCTGCTGTTGGAATATTGTTGGTACCAGCGCCGGCACGGGCGATGGCAACAACAGATTCAGGCATTACTTCATTGTGCAATTTCTGGCTGCGCAACAGTACGCCAACGGGATCTGCGCACTCGCTTGAAACCTGATAGCTGTCTGCGGGAAAACGCTCGAGGCCTTTTGATGAGATTGCGTTATAGGTACGAATTTTATACATAGCTTTTTTCTTCTCGCTTTACGTTCTGTGTTTTATCAATTAATTTTTACTGTGAAACTTGCTCGTATGCCCAATCGAGCCAGGGCAGCAGCGCTTCAAGATCAGATTTTTCAACGGTGGCACCACACCAGATTCGCAATCCAGCCGGCGCATCGCGGTAGGCGCCAATATCGTAGGCAACACCTTCAGCGTTTAACAGCTTAACAATTTTCTTAACCTGATCTGCGTCGAGATCAAGGGTCAGGCAGACGCTGGTATTGGAAATCTGCTCGGGAACCTCAGCCAAAAAGTGCGCCCAATCGCGACTGGCGACAAAGCCCTTGATAACTTCAAGGTTATCTTCTGATTTGGCGATCGCCGCGGGCAGTCCACCGATTGAGCGAACCCAGTCCAGCGCATCCAAGTAGTCGGCAACACAGAGCATTGAGGGTGTATTAATAGTCTCACCGCGGAAGATACCTTCGATCAACTTTCCGCCTTTGGTCATGCGGAAAATTTTAGGCAGGGGCCAGGCTGGGGTGTAGTTCTCGAGACGCTCAACCGCTCGCGGGCTGAGAATTAACATACCGTGAGCACCTTCACCACCCAGTACTTTCTGCCAACTGAAGGTAACAACGTCGAGTTTTTCCCAGGGCATATCCATGGCAAATACTGCAGATGTTGCATCACAGATGGTAAGGCCTGTGCGGTCATCGCTAATCCAGTCGGCATTCTCTACCTTTACGCCGGCAGTAGTACCATTCCAGGTAAAAACGATATCATTATCTGGATTGGCCTGACTGAGGTCGGGCAATTTTCCGTAATCGGCAGTGTAGCTATTCAGATTGTCGAGTTTGAGCTGCTTAACCGCATCGGTAAGCCAGCCGCTGCCAAATGATTCCCAGGCAAAAATATCTACAGGTCGCGCACCCAGCGCTGACCACATAATCATTTCTACAGCACCTGTATCAGAGGCGGGTACTACGCCAACTCGGTAGCCTTCCGGCAGCCCAAGAATTTCAGCGGTGTCAGCACATGCACGACCCAGCGCAATCTTTCCCAGACTTGAGCGATGTGAGCGGCCGAGTGTGGCAATATCAAGATTATTGACATCATAGCCGGGGCGCTTGGAGCAGGGGCCTGAGGAAAAATTCGGATTGTTCGGTTTAATCGTCGGTTTCATATTTTTCTGAAGACTTCTTTTAAAATAATATTTTTTTAAATAAAGGTTACTGTTGCAGCCCATTCGATTGATTGGGCTGCAAGTTTCACTCTGTATTTATTGGGGATTCATTTTTACTATTTGGCTGCAGCAGCACGTTCTTTTGCAATCAGGAAGTCGGCGACTTTAATCATTCCGTCAAATCCACCAGCCATTCTGCTACTAACTCTGTATTTGCCGTTTACAACCATTTCAGGGGTTCCCTGAGTGCGGTAACTACGCATTCGGGCTTTGCCCTGATTGACCATGCTGGTCATACCAAAGGAGTTGAACACCTGAGAAAATTTAACGCTGTCGATACCGGCTGCGATAAAAAAATTGGCCATATCCTGCTCAGTTCTAACCGCTTCTTTGCGCACATGAATGGCTTCAAAAATCGGCATATGTACCTTGTCCAAAACCTTCAGTGCCAGTGCGCTGTAGTAGGCGCGAGCATAGACTTCCATGGCTGGCTGCCAGACGGCTGGGGTACGCTGCATATCCACATCGTCGGCAAGAGTCTCTTCCCAGGGATGCAGAACCGCTTCAAAGTCATAACAGTGGCTGCACGAGTAGGCAAAAACTTCGTTAACTTCGATTTTATTTGGATTCGCTGTTCTGACAACCTGTGGCAGTACTTCGTAATCAATACCAGCCTTGTATTGCTCCGATTCAGCACAACCCAGAGAGGCTGGCAACATCAGCAACAAAAAGAAATAGCTATAAACACGACGCAACATAGGAAACTCCCTCACAACCATTGGTAAAAAATTGCAGGGGCTGATCTTACAGCCCACTCCATCAACGTTTTAACTAAGTACTAGTTAAGCCCTGAAATATAATTGGCCACTGCCTTAATTTCTTTGTTGCTTAAACGCTCAGCAACACCTTGCATAATTTTTGCGTTACCACCGCTGGCGCGCTCGCCGCTGCGATATTTTAACAGCTGAGTTTCAATATAGTCAGCATGCTGACCGCCCAGTGCTGGATAGCCCGCAGGGTCATTGCCTTTACCGGCCGGTGAGTGACAACCAATACAGGCTGCTACTTCAGTCTTAATGTTGCCACCGCGGTAGATATTCTCGCCGAGCTGCAGAGCTTCGTCGGGATCGCTGTAACCAATCATGGTAATTTCTTGAGCACCGGATATCTGTCGCTGCTGACTATTGTAATAGGCCGCCATATCTTGCAGATCTTGATCTGAAGAAGCGTCTAAAATACCGGTCATCGATGCAATGGCACGCTCGCCAGACTTGATATCACGCAGCTGTCGAACTAAATAATTCTCGCCAAGACCGGCCAGTTTAGGAAAGGAAGCAACCATGCTGTTGCCGTCACTACCGTGACAACCAGCACATACAGCTACCTTCGATTCTCCCGCTACAGCATCACCAGATGCCAGGGCCTGATTTGCTGTCAGTGCAGCGATCAGACAAATAATACTAAAAAAGCTTTTTTTCATGGTTAATCAACTCGTGCAATCCGCTAGAATAGAACTTATATATGAACTCCAACTTATATGCTGGAGTCATTACATTAGCCACGTCGGCTAAAGCCGGCGCATTATATACTAATATGTAGTACTTCTTACAGCGAGATAATGACCCTTTAGCCATGGATTCAAATCATATTGATTATAAGCGCGTGTCATTTATGACTAGCGCGCCCTCACTGAAACAATGTCCGCCGGATAACGGCTGTGAAATTGCTTTTGCCGGGCGTTCAAATGCCGGTAAATCTAGCGCCATAAATACCCTGACTCGCAATAGAGGTCTGGCCAGAACCAGTAAAACCCCTGGCCGAACACAGCTGATTAATTTCTTTGAGCTACATGGCGGCAAGCGTCTGGTCGATCTTCCCGGCTATGGCTACGCCAAAGTGCCGATCGCCATGAAAAGAGAATGGGACAAACATCTGGCGGAGTACTTGCAGATGCGTCAGAGTCTGGCGGGGCTAGTACTGCTGATGGATATTCGCCACCCTCTCCAGGAGTTTGATCTGCAGATGCTCAACTGGGCGGCCCAGGCCGGTTTGCCAGTGCATCTATTGTTAACCAAGTCAGACAAACTGAAACGCGGCCCAGCCCAGAGTGCACTGTTAATGGTCGAGAGACATCTGCGCGATATTGATCCCGGCTGCACATTGCTTAGCGTACAGACTTTTTCTTCACTCAAAAAACAGGGGCTGCCAGAATTGGAGTCGGTGCTGGGTCACTGGATGAACTCAGACTTTGTTGATCCGGCCACAGTTTAAGTAATTCAGCGGCCTCTGCAGGACTTCACTCGCACCCCTTTAAGTGCTCCCTCGTGTAGAAATAGCCAGACATAAAAAAACCCCGATCCAATGTGGACCGGGGTGTGCTTCGCTTTGCTTGGGAGTTCAGCTTTTAAGTTTGCTTAATTTGGGGGAGAGTAAGCAATCATGTCTTGCCCTTATTAAGACAGGTCAAACCCATATAGTTCAAAAATAATTTCAAAAAAGTGAAAATAATTTTAAATCTTGCAGGTTAGTGCCGTTGCCTCTTCGCATTAACCGCTATTTTTTCTGTCTCAAGCTCCTCACTTCTGTTAGTGCGCCCCCATTAATGCGCCTCATCCCAGTTATCTCCAACACCCACATCCACTACCAGTGGAACCAGTAGCTCGGCGGCTGATTCCATGCGCTCAATCAACCCCTGCTTAACCACTTCCAGCTCTGATTCTGGCACCTCCAGCACAAGCTCATCGTGGACCTGCATAATCATGCGGCTTTGCAACTCACTACTTTGCAGCCAGTCATCTACTGAGATCATCGCCCGCTTAATAATATCTGCGGCGGTTCCCTGCATTGGTGCATTGATTGCGGTGCGCTCGGCAGCCTGACGGCGCATGCCGTTTCTGGAGTTTATTTCCGGCAGGTAGAGGCGGCGTCCAAAGAAGGTTTCTACAAAACCATTTTCAGCGGCGGTGTAGCGGATATTGTTCATATAGTTTTGCACCCCGGGATAGCGGGCAAAATAGAGCTCGATATATTCAGCGGCCTGCTTACGATTGATCCCCAACTGACGGGCCAGACCAAAGGCCGACATTCCGTAGATAAGCCCGAAGTTAATCGCCTTGGCACTGCGTCGCTGCTCGGTGGTTACCGCTTCTGGCTCAACCGCAAATACCTCTGCCGCTGTCGCGCGGTGAATATCTTGCCCGGCGTTAAACGCAGCTAATAGACTTGGATCTTCTGAAAGGTGGGCCATAATGCGCAATTCGACCTGAGAGTAATCCGCAGCCACCAAAACACAGCCCGGCTTGGCGATAAACGCCTGACGGACACGACGGCCTTCAGCGGTTCGAATTGGAATATTCTGCAGATTGGGATCCGAGGATGAGAGTCGTCCAGTTGCAGTTCCGGCCTGATGGTAAGAGGTGTGAATACGGCCAGTCTCGGGGTTGATCATTACTGGCAGCTTATCGGTGTAGGTTGACTTTAACTTGGCCAAACCGCGGTGCTCTAAAAGTACCTTTGGCAGCGGATAGTCTAATGCCAACTCTTGAAGCACTTCTTCTTTTGTCGAGGGTGCTCCCTTGGCAGTTTTCTTCAGAATCGGGATTTCGAGCTTTTCAAAAAGTATTTCTCCAAGCTGCTTGGGCGAGGCGAGATTAAACTGCTGACCAGCCAGAGCCCAGGCCTGGGTCTCCAGTTCTGCCAGACGCTCAGATAATTCTTGGCTCTGCTGAAATAACAATGTGTCATCAACCAGTGCGCCGGTGCGCTCTATTCGTGACAATACTGGAATCAGCGGCAGCTCAATTTCGTCGAACACTTTTGTCAGCGTGGCTTCAGCAGAGACCTGCGGCCACAGCTTGTTGTGCAGGCGCAATGTTATATCAGCGTCTTCCGAGGCATAGGGCCCAGCTTCCTCTAAAGATACCTGATTAAAGGTAATCTGCGCTGCGCCCTTTCCGGCAACATCGGAAAATTTGATGGTTTCTTCATCGAGATATTTTAGTGCTAGGCTGTCCATATCGTGACGGGTTGCCACTGAGTCGAGCACATAGGATTCGAGCATGGTATCAAAGGCGACGCCCCGCAAATCTATGCCGTGCTGGGCCAATACACTCATATCATATTTAAGGTTTTGACCGACTTTTGCAATTGAAGCATCTTCCAGAAGTGGCTTGATTTTTTCCAATACAAATTCTTGAGATAACTGCTCCGGCGCACCCATATAGTCATGGCCAAAGGGTATATAGGCGGCTTCGCCAGGGGCTACAGCTAGTGAAATTCCTACTAACTGTGCACGCATATAATCAAGACTGGTTGTCTCTGTATCCACGGCGACAAGTTCTGCGGCTTTTATCTTGTCTATCCAAATATCGAAATCGGCTTCGGTTAAAACAGTTTGATAGTCTTTATTGATCTCTTCCCTGACTGTTTCAGCAACAGCTTCAGTGGCTTGCGACTCTTCCGCCTGGGTATCTGGCTTCGATTGCGCACTATTTCCGGCTGACTCTGTCGTGGCCTCTTCGACCCAGGTTTTAAATTCCATATCACGGAATAGACTCAACAGTTGCACCTGATCTGGCTCGCCGTTCTCTAGCTCACCAATTTGCAGGGGCATTTCTACATCGGTCTTAATGGTTGCCAACAGATAGGAGAGATAGGCCAACTCTCTGTGCTCTTCAAGCTTGGGAGACATGGTTTTGGCACCGCGGAAAGCGAGGCCGGAAACTTCGTCGAGGCGGGCATAGATATCATCCAGCCCCCCTATTCCCTGCAGTAAGCCAAGTGCGGTTTTTTCACCGACCCCTGGTACGCCAGGAATATTGTCTGACTTATCACCCAACAGCGCGAGATAATCGATAATCAACTCTGGCGGGATACCAAATTTTTCAATCACCCCTTCCCTATCCAGCGTTGAATTGTTCATGGTGTTGATCAGGGTAATATGCTCATTGACAAGCTGGGCTATATCTTTGTCACCGGTCGAGATAATCACTGGCTGCTCGGCCGCTGTAGCCTGCACTGCCAATGTGCCAATAACATCATCGGCCTCAACGCCGTCAATGATCAGCATCGGCAGGCCCATGGCTTTAATAATATTGTGGATTGGCTCTATCTGGACACGCAAATCATCTGGCATCGGTGGGCGCTGAGCTTTGTAGTCGCTGTATATATCATCGCGAAAGGTTTTACCCTTGGCATCGAACACCACTACCACCGTGCTCTCGGGGTAATCCTTTAGCAACCGCCGCATCATATTAATCACACCTTTTACGGCACCAGTCGGCACACCTTTGCTGTTGGTTAGCGGTGGCAACGCATGGTAGGCGCGGTACAGGTAGGAGGATCCATCAACGAGAATCAGCGGGGTTTTAGTGTCCATATTTTCCATAAAATTTAATATGATTGAGTGGGTTTTAGCGGTAATTTTTAACTGCCAAGAGGATACACGATTTACTCGAAACAGGCCTTAAATTGCGCCACCAGTCCGGTCATAAATTTGCTGTAACTGTCATCAGTCAATGGTTGATCAAATCCCTGTGGATCGAGAATCTTCAGAGGTAACTGCAGTTCTCGGGCAAGCACCTTTGCGTCTTTATCTGCGTACTGCGGTTCGATAAAAATACAGCTGGCAGCGTTTTCGCTAGCCTGCTGACGAAGTAAATATTGGCTTCTGGCACCCTTACTTGCGCCACTGGCATCGCGAATAGAGCGCCCCTCAGCGAGGTCAAACGCCGTAACAAAATGCGCAAAGGCATCATGATGGGTAAGGTAGCTTTTCTTTTTGTAAGGATTGAGCTCTACTTTGAGCTGCCCTATCTGCGCAGAATCAATAATCGGAAAGATTGGTAGATTCAACCGCTGCTGAATGCTGTTAGCGACAATATTGGCATTGGCTGGATTTAGCCAGACATGTGGATCGAACTGCAGATGCTCATGATGGTGTTGAATTTTATGCGCTTCTTTATTGGCTTCTTTTTCAGAATCGCTATGGTCAGCTGGCAGCAGGTCTAATTCCATCACTGTTATTCGTTTTGCTTCAGACAACAGTGCCATCGGCTTGCCGATGCGCGCCTCGAAACCCTCACCGATCCAGACAATAAGTTCCGCCTGCTCTATTTTCTTTAACGCGGAGACCGGCAACGACACTTCGTGAGCCGATTGCACCGCAGATTGCAGATATTCAACTCGGGCATTATCGGCCACAGCGGATTTGGCAATAATTGCCAGGGGTTTGATGGTCGTGATAATTAGCGGCTTTTGCTGTGCGGCTGGAGTCTTTTGTGACTCATCAGCCACTGCCAGAAAGCTGCTAAAAAGCATCACTGAAGCTAGCACCGCCAAACATACGTTATACTGTATCTTTTTAACTATTGACAAGATTATTCCTTACATTCAAGCTAAGTGGTTGAAGTTTAATTGATTTATCGTTGTTATGTTATAACTTAACATTTAATTAGGCCAGAATATTAAGGCTAACCTTTAAATAGAAAAATTATGCTTACCAATTCAAAATTAGTCCACCATTCTCACGACCATCGCCGCTGTATCAATGCTGCATTGGCTCGCGCCAATGACTTATGCGACGCAGAAAATCACCGCTTAACACCAACCCGCGAGTCTGTTCTGCGGCTTTTATGGCAGAGTCACCGACCAATGGGAGCCTATCAGCTTCAGGACCAGCTGGCGAAAATCTCCGGCAAACCTATAGCCCCACCGACAATCTACCGGGCCATTGAGTTTCTGCTTAAGGTTGGCTTAATACACCGTATTGCCTCGCTTAATGCCTATATAGGCTGTCCTTTCCCGACCAGTGATCACAGCAACTTGTTTATGATCTGCAACGGCTGCGGCAGTGTCGCTGAAGTGGCTCTAAATAGTATTAACGGCCTGCTTAAGAGCGCCAGCGAAAAAGCCAACTTTACCCTACAAGACCAGTCTCTTGAGCTTTTTGGTCTGTGCCCTAATTGCAGTTCAGAACAGGAACAAGAGCAAGATCATGAATAAACGCCCGCTTATTACTCTGGACAAGGTCAACAAGGCCTTTGCCGAGCGCCCAATACTGCAGAATATTTCCATGCAGCTAATGCAGGGGGAGATTACCACATTGATTGGCCCCAATGGGGCCGGAAAATCGACGCTAGTGCGGCTTATTCTCGGTCTTATTCGTCCGGACAGCGGTTCAATTACCCCTGCAGCTGATTTAAAAGTTGGCTATATGCCGCAAAAGATCAGTATTGACCCAAGCCTACCCATTTCTACCGGTCGTTTTCTACAACTGGCAAATACCTCTCATAAAGCCTGCCATGAGGCGTTGGAGATGGTGGGTATAAGCCATCTGGCTGCATCACCGATTCAGACGCTGTCCGGTGGCGAGCTTCAGCGAGCGCTGCTGGCGCGGGCAATTTTGCGAAAACCCAATTTCCTAGTGCTTGATGAGCCGGTTCAGGGGGTTGATGTCACCGGCCAAAATGCGCTGTATGAAATGATTGGCGAGCTATCTAAGTCGCTAAACTGCGGAATTTTAATGGTTTCCCATGATTTACATCTGGTGATGTCGGCGACCGATCAGGTTATCTGCCTCAACCAGCATATTTGCTGTCAGGGTCATCCGGAGCAGGTCACCCAAGATCAGGCTTATATAGATATCTTTGGCCAGACTACGGCTATCTATGCCCATCAGCACGATCACCAACACAGCATTCACGGTGAGGTGCTCGACAAACAGGGCAAGCACCAACATGGGGAGGGCTGCAGCCATGACTGATTTTTTACTCTATGCCTTGCTCGCTGGATTGGGTGTTGCTTTGGTTGCCGGACCTCTGGGCTGCTTTGTGGTATGGCGACGCATGGCCTATTTTGGTGACACTCTGGCTCACTCAGCCTTACTGGGCGTGTCCATTGGCGTACTGCTGGGGATTAATATCAGCATTACCGTAGCCGCTATTCCCATGCTGATTGCACTGGGCCTGGTCTATCTCGAGCAGCGCGGTATTTTGTCTCTGGATACACTGCTCGGCATCCTCAGCCACTCGGCTCTGGCAACAGGTCTTGTGCTAATCTCGCTGCTGCCAGATGTGCGGGTGGATCTGATGTCGTTGCTATTTGGCGATCTACTCTCGGTAACCAAGAACGATCTCTGGGTGATCTATGGTGTCGCGGGAACGGTTGTAGTTCTGCTGTTGTGGCTGTGGAAGCCGCTGATCAATATTACTGTCCACGAGGAGCTGGCCAGTGTTGAGGGGGTTAAAACCTCCGCAGTGCGCACGGCGCTAATGTTGATAACGGCTCTGGTGATTGCCATTGCTATGAAAATTGTCGGCGTACTGCTGATTACGGCGCTGCTGATTATTCCCGCGGCTACTGCGCGACGAGTGAGCAGCACCCCGGAGCAGATGGCGGTGATGGCAAGCTTGATTGCCATGTTAACTGTTGTGATGGGGTTGGCTATGTCTTGGTATAGCGATACGCCAGCAGGCCCCTCTGTGGTGGTCTGTGGCGCATTGCTCTTCACCCTTTCGCTGGTGGTTAAGCCGCGAAGTTAACGGGCAAAAGTGTCTTTAATCGAACGCCAGGTCTGGCGCATAGCAACTTCACCGTGAGGCGCTTTAAAGAATCCATGGTAGTGACCCTTGGGATTGATCAACACCACTTGAGTGCTGTGGTCGATAGTGTAGTTGTCGTCACCTAGATCTACCTTGGTGTAGGCAATAGTGAGCTGCGTACTGAGACCCAAAATAGAGTAGGGGTTGCCTGTGACGCCAATAAAGTCTTCGTTGAAATAGGGCACATAGAGGGCCATTTTCTCAACGGTGTCGCGCTCGGGATCCAGAGACACCATCACAATCTGTAGGTTTTCTTTTTCGCTGTCACCGAGATCTTCGTACATCGCATTGAGCGTTGACAGAGTGGTGGGGCAGATATCCGGACAGTTGGTAAAACCAAAAAACACTATGCTCCAAACACCTTTGAAGTTTTCCAAGGTGAATGGCTCGCCATTGTGATCGATCAGATCAAAGTCACTAAATATTCGCGGTGTGCTCAGCTCAATCGCTCCGTTAACTCGCAGATCTTCGGCGGACATAGGTACTGGCTGACGCATCTTCCAGGCAAAGCCAAAGATCACTAAAACGATAAAGCAGAGGATAACCAAGACGGTCAACTTGATACCGGTTTGTTGCTTCATGATACTGTTCTCCAAAAACGCCTACATCTAAACTAATAGCCAGGGGCGGATAAGTTAAATAATCGGTGTAGTCTCTATAAGGTAGTGATCGAGCAGCATAATCACAAACAACACCATCAAATAGGTAATCGAGTATTTAAAGGTCTTCATGCCCGAGTCATCGTCCTGCCCATAGAGCATTACCAGAGCCCAGTACAAGAAGCCTGCACCTAAGATCAAAGCACCGGCCAGATACAGCAAGCCGAACATGCCAGTCAAAAACGGCAGCACGGTAATCACAATCAACAGCAAAGTATAGAGCACGATATTGATCTTGGTGTACTGCTCGCCGTGGGTTACTGGCAGCATGGGAATCTTAGCTTTGGCGTAATCGTCTTTGCGGTGAATTGCCAGGGCCCAGAAATGCGGTGGCGTCCAGGCGTAGATAATCAGCACTAGGAGTAGGGCGTTGTAGTGCACTTCGCCGGTCACTGCAGTCCAA
>CAWUVN010000004.1:0-4417 GCA_963925995.1 uncultured Pseudomonadales bacterium
GGCCAGCCCGGTGACAATGGTCGGTCGACCGGCGAGACAGGCTTCAATACCCTGTTCCGCAACCTCTCGCGGCGATTGCAACATGCCCGGAGGAACCAATAACTTGCCCCCCTGATCCGGGTTATCCATCATCTTTGTCGCGGTATAACCGGGACAAAGGGCGGTAACCGTCACCCCGGAATTACTCGCATTGAGCTCATCGTGCAGCGCCTGAGTAAAAGACAGCACATAGGCTTTGGTGGCGGCATAGACATTCTGATTGGGGATTGGCGTCCAGGCGGCGAGGGAGGCAACATTTAATATATGCCCGCCACTGCGACTGGCCATATTGTTGGCAAACAGGTGGGTCAAGGAGGTCAGGGCAAGAACATTGACGTTGATCATGCTCTCCTGAGCGGCCAGATCCAGCTCGGTAAAGAAACCATTTTGTAATAGTCCGGCATTGTTGATCAAAAAATCGACCTCTAATCCCTGCTCCTGAACCCGCTTGAAGAGATCCTGCGCCGCCTGAGGTGCGGCCAGATCTGCTGCTATAACAGTGCAGTTGATGTCTGGATATTGCCCTTTAAGGCTCTCGGCAATCTCGTCCAGCAGCGGCTGGCGGCGGGACACTAGAATGAGGTTGGAGCCTTTGGCAGCGAGAATTTTACAGCACTCGAGACCTATGCCATCGGAGGCGCCGGTTACTAAGGTGGTTTTATTTTGCATAGTCTGTTCCGCAGGATCGGTGAGATGAGTACTTAAAGTAAGCCTCTTATGGTAGCGAAAAATAGAGGCTGTTCACTGTCGTCAACAGTCAGGGCAGTGGCAATTTCGGACAGCGGCAGGGCAGTTGCCCCGGTTATTTTCAGGCATAAAAAAAGGACGGGGGTTACCCGTCCTTTTCGTTGTAGCTTTTTTACAGTAGTTACATTAACTTGATAGTGCTTAGAAGCTGTAGCTGAAGCGTGCGCCCCAAACTGCACCGCGAGCCATGTAGCTAAAGTGAGCACCACCGGCCAGAGGAACGTCAGCAGCACCAGAAGCCGTAATCTCATCGGTGATGTTGCGACCGAATAACATTACATCCCAGTCGTCACCGCGGATACCGGTACGCAGGTTAACTTTTTCGAAACCGCTCTGTATATCGATTGGATCCAAGTCACCGGTCATGTAGTACATGTCGGTGAAGTTAATATCCATTCCAGCAAACCAAACCAAGCCATTTGCCAGAGGCTTAATGTAGTCAGCAGTGATCGAACCGGAGTAATCTGAACCCAACTGACCGCCAGAGATATCCTGAGATGAACCTGATGCATCGCCATTGCCTAGGAACTGCTGCTGACAACCCAATGCTGAGGTGACAGGAGAGCTAGAAGTCAATGTGCCCAGACCTAACAGAGCAGAGGCCTGAGTTGCAGTACAACCTGCAGCGTCGAAGTTACCATAGCTGCCATCGAGGAATGCCATGGCCAGACCTAAACGCAGTTCGTCAGTTGCCTGCCAGGCCATATCCATCTCAATACCCTGGATTTCAGAGCTTGCGGCGTTAGCCACAACAAAACCCAAGCCGACAAAGGTCGATACCTGCTGGTCTTCATATTCACTGTTGAAGTAGGCCCAGTTCAAGTTCATGGCACCGTCCAACAACACATGCTTACCACCGATTTCAAACGAGCTTGCACTCTCATCGTCGTACTCAAAACCTATGCCTGGAGTAGTACGCAGGACCGTTCCGTCTGCTGCAATTTCAGGGTTCTGATCATCTACAGAGTTAAAGCCACCGCTCTTGAAGCCCTCAGAGTAGCTGATGTAGTACTTGCTAGTATCTGATTGTTCCCACTGCAAATTCGCTGCTGGGATAACTTGGCTAGTAGAACGCTTCTCGTTGAAGTCGTGCGCCCAAACGCCAAATGATGCAGCTTGAAGCGCGGCTAGGAATGGCGTTTCGTTTGGCGTTGCCAAACCAGTATAACTCGCGGTCAGATCAGCTTTAGCATGCGCTTCCTTGTCTTCTTCGGTGTAACGTACACCAGCAGTCAGGGTGAGAGTGTCAGATAGGTTATAGGTACCTTGGAAGAAAACAGCCATGGTGTCTGTGTCAAGGTTGTACTCACTTACTCGACCGGCTTGGTTCCACATAGACATTCCGTCTACGCCCCAAAAAGCATTAACGGTGCCGATGCCTGTAGGTGTTCCCATCCAGGCTCCGATGGTGGCAGCATCAGTAATGCCCTGTGCCCCAAGGATGGCGCCCGCAATTTGCGCCTTAGAGAATCCAAGAAAGAGGCCGTGCCATTGGCTGGCTTTCCTAGGCCAGTGATGACCTTCATCAGGTCAGGATTTCCCAAAGTACCATCAACAATAACGGTACGGTCAATGTTTTGCTCTGCTTTAGACCAGTAACCGCCAGCCACAAACGAGAAGTCTCGATCCGTTGGAGAGGCTATACGGAATTCCTGACTTGTCTGGCTATAGTCAGAGATATCGCTGCGACCCACAAAGGTTACTGGCAGCCAATCTGCATCCATACCATCTTCATAGTCATATTTGTTTCGGCCTGTTACTGAGTGCAGGCTGTAGCCACTGTCCAGATCGATATCGATGCGTAATGCGGTGTCGCTAGTTTGAGTGCTAGTGCCCTCATACTTTTCCTCGAGGCTGCTCATGTCACGGCCCAAAGACTGAGCCAGAGCCAAGCCGCCGATAGAACGGCCATCACGGAATGCGCCAATTTCGCCATAAGCGACGTCAGCTGCATAGTCTGGGAATGATGTGCCCATTACAGCGAACATAACTTGATTTGACGCGGGAATATTAGCCTCAGGCGCAAACGTTGTTACCATTCCAGGTCCACCAACGCGTATAAAGTCGCTCTCACCATGAGAAAACTTAACCGATGTACTCTCATTCGGCTCCCACATAGTGGTGAAGCGCCAGATAGTCTCGTCGGTAGTCGGCATGGCGGAGGGTGCACCATTGGAAGCGTCGGCAAAGGTGTTGTCCATATAGCCGCCGTCTTTACGGTCTCTAACGGCGAAGCGGAAGCCGAGGTTGTCAGCGGGAGAATAGTTGAGGTGGCCTTCCATCAACTCGCCATCATCGGTTTCCATAGTCACGGCAACTTTACCTGAGAAGCCTTCACCCATTTCAGGTTCAGCAGTGGTGACGTTAATCGCGCCGGCCAATGTGTTCTTGCCGAACAGAATGCCCTGTGGGCCACGCAGTACTTCAACCTGCTTTAAATCAAACAGACCGGTTCTGATCTGACGGCTCTTGCCGTAGTGGACGCCGTCTACATAAACGCCTACCGACTGCTCAAAAGACTGGTTAGCCCCAACGCTGATACCGCGCATGCTAATAATGGTGTTTACCGCATTCTCTGAAATACCCAGGTTAGGTACAAAGCCTGAAAGGTCGGCGAAGCTTGTGATGCCAGCATCTTGCATTCTTTCGCCAGTAATGGCGGTCATGGAGATAGGCACGTCTTGCAGGCTCTGAGCGCGCTTCTGCGCAGTCACGATAATTTCTTCAAGCTGGGCGGCGTATGTGCCGGTGGAGATAGTCGCTATGGCTAATGCCATGCTGCTGAGTTTAAGAAATGAACTTCTTTTAGATGAGTTATGTGTCATGGAGCTTCCCCTTGTTGGTATTGAAGCGGTTTTTCCGCATTTATAGTTATTCTTTATTCGCCAAAAAGACCCTGCTGCATGGCTATCTGAGCCCTGTGCGTAGTGAGTGCAAAGCCTTTCTAAAAAATAGATTATTCAGTATTTATTATTGTTATATAGGGTCTAGCGTATACATGGAAAAGTTGTTTCTTGTAAATTATTAAATGCTGTTTTTTTATCGGTAGATATTTTTTATCCTCGTAGAGGTAATATCAAAACATAAATTTAAAAAATTGGCTTTATTGTTCGTGTAATTTTATTTTTAATCAAAGCAACGATTAGCGAGGGAGTATAACCAGTCTTTATATGCAGGCTGATTAAACCTAAAAATATTCCTGCTAACCTGATAATAGCCCAGAGATATGCTGAAACACTGTCTCAATGCGTCTTTGGCATGTCCATTTCAGACAAGTGTCGCTTATCGAGACTCAGAGCGCAATAAAAAATCAATATAAGCCACATATGAATAGATAGGGTTTCAATAAAACCTAGAAGCGATGAGCAGAAGCGCTTAATTCAGATGTGAGTAGAAATAATTTAATTGTCGCTTCGTTTGAAGAGATTGTGCATTGCGTTTTATCTAAAGTAGAAAATTTAATGGATTTGTCAAAAAAGAATAAACCCTAAAATATCGCACTGACTGACGGTTTAGGTGGCCTTCAACAGTGTTTTTTGTGGGTCTTTACCAGCGTAAAGTCTCGGGCCTCAACCTTTAGTCAAAACCCTTTCCCGGGCTGGCCTAGCTGGCTGTTGAGGCCGAACTAGGG
>CAWUVN010000005.1:0-5367 GCA_963925995.1 uncultured Pseudomonadales bacterium
AGAGAGAAGACCGCCGATGGTTCGTTCGCGAACACAGGTAAGGGTGAAAGGGTGCGGTAAGAGCGCACCGCGCTACTGGTAACAGTAGTGGCAAGGTAAACCCCACTCGGAGCAAGACCAAATAGGTTTCCATATGGCGCGACCCGCGTTGGGAACGGGTAGGTTGCTTGAGGCAAACGGCGACGTTTGTCCCAGATGAATGACTGTCCACGACAGAACCCGGCTTATCGGTCAACTCACCTAATTCATTTATCTTATCTGCTCAGATAAGATATTCTTTTTCGGTATATTAAATCCGAAATTCAGCTTAAATTATTCTTAAAGCTTAATAAAGCTAGAAGTTACATTAACTTCTAGCTTTACGTTTATGTTTTATATTGCTAATTCTTTTGACCCTTCAGTAACACTCTGTAGAAACTCAGTATATTGTCGGAACTTACTGATTTTGCTCACTTTTTTAGCCTTGATCGATGCTTGACTTTAATACCTCCTGCCAATAGTGTATACATATGGGTAATTGTGGCAAAAAGTGGCGAATTTAGACCGCGATAACTATATCAAGGGTGATAGAAAGGGTGAAAAGTGTTTAAAGGTAGTGATCCAATTAATATGGACACCAAGGGACGGATGGCAATTCCGACCCGCTACCGCGCCCTGCTCGATGAAATATGCCGTGGTGACCTGGTTATTACCATCGATATGAAGTCTACCTGTCTAACCCTCTCGCCGCTCCCCGAATGGAAGAGATTTGAAGAAAAAGTTGCCGCTCTGCCGGCGATGGATGATCTGGGTGAAATGCTTAGTCGTTTTGTGGTCGGTCAGGCCAAAGATCTTCAGGTTGATGGCAGTGGGCGAATTCTTATTCCATCAGAATTGCGCGGTTATGCGCAGCTTGAGAAAAAGCTGGTTCTGGTGGGGCGTACACAGCGCTTGGAAATCTGGTCAGAAGAGAACTGGAATGCTGAGCGTGAAAAATCTCAGGAAACTTATCGGAGCATGCTTCTCGATCGCGAGAACATGTCGGATGCTTTAAAGAATCTCTCTTGGTAGGGGACCTGTAGTGGAAAACATTGAAAAGCCAGAGCACACAACAGTTTTATTGCATGAGGCTGTCGACGCTCTGGTTATTGATCCAGATGGGTTTTATGTCGATGGCACTTTTGGGCGCGGCGGGCACACCGCTGAATTGCTTTCAAAGCTATCGGAGAAGGGCAGAGTTCTGGCTATCGACAAAGACCCTCAGGCGATTAAAGCCGGTCGTGAGCGGTTTGCCGATGACAAGAGATTGACGATTGTGCATGGCTCGTTTGCCGATATGGGCGATTGGCTGGAAGGCAGAGAGATAAACGGTGTATTGGTTGATCTCGGTGTCTCATCTCCGCAGCTTGATCAAGCTGAGCGCGGGTTTAGTTTTATGCGTGATGGACCGCTGGATATGAGAATGGATACCAGTTCTGGATTATCGGCAGCAGATTGGATCGCCAACGCCGCTGAAGCAGATATTGCCCAGGTGATTAAAGAATACGGCGAAGAGCGGTTTGGTAAGCGTATGGCGGCCGCAGTAGTTCGCGAGCGAGCCGTGGCGCCGATTACTCGAACCGTACAGCTGGCGAAGATTTTGGCGGACGCGCACCCGGCATGGGAGCGCGGCAGGCATCCAGCCACCAAGGCGTTTCAGGCGATTCGAATTTTTATTAATCGCGAGTTAGATGATCTGAGTTCGCTGTTGGGTCAGGTTATCGATTTATTGCAGGTGGGTGGCCGACTGGTAGTGATCAGTTTCCACTCGCTGGAAGATCGCAAGGTAAAGCGTTTTATTCGCGACCAGGAGCGCGGCATTAAGTTGCCAAAAAATTTGCCGATCCCAGATGTGGATCGTGGCGTGCGCTTAAAGAAAGTTGGCAAGGCAGTAAAGCCGCAAGACTCTGAAGTGGATGGCAATGTACGCTCGCGCAGCGCGGTAATGCGCATCGCAGAGCGTGTTGCATGAGTGCCCCGCTACGCATAGGCGTGCTTTGGTTGTTGGTGCTCAGCAGTGCGCTGGCAGTGGCCTTTGTCAGCCATGTATGTAGACAGAAGTATGACCAGTTGACTGCTCTCGAGCGGGAGAAGAATCAGCTGCAGGTGGCTTACGGTAAATATTTACTTGAGCAGAGCGCCTGGGGATCACTGCAGCGGATAGAAACTATGGCTAAGGACAGTCTGAATATGCACGGTCCGCAGCCCCAAGAAATAATGATGGTGAAGCAATAACAGTGGCCAAGAAAACGGTAAAACATGTTATTCCGCGCTGGCGTTACTATTTTGTAATGTTGATCCTGGGGTTACTGCCGGTGACGGTCGCGGTCAAAATTGCTCAGCTTCAAATCATGCCCAGCGAAGAGCAGGGCCGTGATTTTCTCCAGCATCAGGGTGATGCCCGTTCAATTCGCAAAGAAATTATTCCTGCCCACCGCGGTTTAATCACCGACCGAAATGGTGAGCCGCTGGCAATTAGTACGCCGGTAACCACCTTGATCGCCAATCCTCAGGATATCCAGAAGAGTGCCAGTGCGGCAGATATAGAAAAGCTCGCCAAGGCGTTGGATATCTCAGTTTCACAGTTAAAGAGTCGCCTAAAGCGCTACCGTAATAAATCCTTTATGTATCTGGCGCGTCAGTTGCCGACGCCTGAAGCTGATCGTGTTTTAGATCTTGGTGTGCCCGGCGTCTCTGGTCGGCAGGAATATAAGCGCTTTTATCCCGCCGGTGAAGTAACAGCGCAGCTAGTCGGCTTTACGGATATCAATGATGATGGTCAGGAGGGCATGGAGCTTGCCTACAACGCAGTTCTCACTGGTGAGTCGGGCTCTAAAAAAGTGGTTAAGGATCTTACTGGTCGGGTGATTAAGGATATTGCCCTGATTAAGCCTGCCAGTCCCGGCAACAGTTTAAAGTTGAGTATTGATCTGCGTGTGCAGTATGCAGCCTATCGCGCCCTAAAGGCCTCTGTGCAAAAGCATCAGGCAAAATCCGGTTCGGTAGTGGTGCTCGATGTGCAAACCGGTGAGGTCTTGGCGATGGCTAATCAGCCGTCGTTTAACCCCAATGATCGCTCTAATCTGCGCCCCGATTCTATTCGTAATCGCGCGGTTACCGATCTTATGGAGCCAGGCTCCACGGTTAAGCCTTTTACCATGTTAGCGGCTCTTGAAAGCGGGAAGTTCGAACCTGAAACGGTTATCAATACCAGCCCTGGTTATTTAAAAGTCGCCTACAAAACATTTGTTGATCACCGTGACTACGGCCCTCTAGATATGGCCGGTATTCTGACTAAATCAAGTCAGGTTGGTACTACTAAAATTGCTTTAGCGTTAGATCCGGACACAACCCGTGAGCTATTTGAACGCATGGGCTTTGGTGAAGGTATAGGCAGCGGCTTCCCTGCTGAGACTGCGGGTAACCTTCCTGCTCACCGAAAATGGGATCTGGTGACTCAGGCCACCTTTGCTTTTGGACACGGGTTAAGCGCCTCTTCACTACAGTTGGCCAGAGCCTATTCCATTTTGGCCAACAATGGTGCTCGCCGTGAAATTAGTATGACAGCGACAGAGTCATTACCCGAAGCGACTCAAGTAGCCGACCCGGAGTTGGTTAAAAGTATTCGTGGAATGCTGAAAACAGCAGTTGGGGAAAAAGGTACTGGTAAGCGCGCCATGATTGATGGTTATTCGGTGGGTGGCAAGACAGGGACTGTGCACAAAGTTAAAGCTAGTGGCGGTTATGACCCCCACCGTTATATGTCGGTTTTTGCTGGACTTTCTCCGGTAGATGATCCGCGCTTGGTTACCATTGTGGTGATTGATGAGCCCCGCGAAGGCGATTATTTTGGCGGTCTGGTGGCGGCACCGGTATTTTCTGAAGTGACCGGCAACGCACTGCGTCTGCTGCAGGTAACGCCGGATAATATGGATGTGGATCGCAATATCGCCAGCGTCAAAGCAATGTTGGCGAAGCGAGGGAATCCATGATGACTCTTCCCCTTTCGCCTGCAATCAGCCTTGTTGATCTTCTTAAAGATCTTATGGACACCAGTGGCTGTCCGCCAGTTTCTGTTACGGGCGTAGCCCTTGATAGTCGCTTGGTTTTGCCCGGTGATCTGTTTATCGCGGTAAAAGGCACGCAGACAGATGGTGCGCAATATATTGCTCAGGCTATAGAGAAGGGCGCTGTGGCAATTTTACTTGAGCAAGAGCTAGCTTCTGCCGATTGCGCAGTGCCAGTGATTGCCCTGCCAGAGTTAGGCGAATATGTCTCAGATATTGCCGGTGTGTTTTACGGCCAACCGTCACAACAGATGGCGGTTACTGCTATTACTGGCACCAATGGTAAGACCACCTGTTCACAGTTGCTGGCGCAGCTGTTTGGTCTGCTTGGCGAAACCACTGGGTTTATAGGGACTCTTGGTTACGGGCTTAGCGGCTACGGACTAAGTGACAACGATACAGCGACTACAGGCACAGGCCTAACCACCCCAGATGCAATTTCTGTTCAGCGCATACTCGCCGAACTTAAAGATGCTGGCGCCAAGCGAATTGCTATGGAAGTCTCTTCCCACAGCCTTGTTCAGCGTCGAGTCGCAGGGCTGCAAATCGATACCGCAGTATTTACCAATTTAACCCGCGACCATCTCGATTATCACGGTGATCTAAATAGCTATGCCGCGGCCAAAGCGCGACTATTTGCCGTGGCCGGCCTTAAAAATGCCGTGATCAATATCGACGACAATGTCGGCCGGCTGATTCTGGCCAATATAGATCCGCTGGTGAATGGCATTAGCTACAGCGTGGAAAACCACAGTGCCGATATCCACTGTGACCGAATTTCAATTAGCGCTTCAGGAATAGATGCTGAGGTTGTCACTCCCTGGGGGAGAGGCCGCTTAAAGTCATCGCTGCTAGGTAAATTTAATCTCGCCAATCTGTTGGCGGTTATTGGTGCTGCAGGCGTACAGGGCTTTGCGCTAGATAAGATTCTTCAGGCAGCAGTGTCCTTAACCGCGGTGAGTGGGCGTATGGAATTGGTTGATACCAATGCCCGTCCAGCGGTAGTGATTGATTATGCGCACACGCCGGATGCACTGGAAAAAGCGTTGCAGGCACTGCGCCGTCACTGTCAGGGTAAGCTCTGGGTTGTGTTTGGCTGCGGTGGCGATCGCGATATTGGCAAGCGCGCCGAGATGGGCAAAGTCGCCGATCATCGTGCCGATAAAATTGTGGTGACCAGCGACAATCCGCGCACTGAGTCACCAGAGAAAATTATTGACCAGGTTCTTCTGGGCATCACTCGTGATGTATCTGTAGTTGTGGATCGCAGGGATGCAATCCG
>CAWUVN010000006.1:0-24736 GCA_963925995.1 uncultured Pseudomonadales bacterium
ATAAGAAACTCCATTTCTTTATAGATAGAATAGTAAATGCCCGCGGATTAGCACAGCCGCAGGCATTTTTTTATTTGGGTTTAGTGGGGATGAGGCACCACTTAGTAATAAGACTCTTAGTAATAAGACTCTTAGTAATAAGACTCTGAATGTGGAGAAATCCCTACCTGTGGCGGGAGACTTTTCTATCTAACTGAGAAAAACTTTCATCTGACCCGGGATTCATCTGACCCGGGATTCAATCTAACTGAGAAAAACTTTCATCTGACCCGGGATTCAGACCCGGGATTCACCAGTGGGTTGGGTTGGGTTGGGATTTTTTGTTTTGGGTTGGTTTATTTATAGCAGATGGGAGTGGGTGGGATGAGATCCTTCGGCTTCGCTCAGGATGACAGGGGTAAGGCGTCAGGATGACAAGGGTTGGGGGTGAGTGGGGTGAGGTCCTTCGGCTTCGCTCAGGATGACAAGGGTAAGGCGTCAGGATGACGGGGTTGGGGCATCAGAATGACGGGGTTGGGCGTAAGGATGACGGGGTTGGGCCGAGTTCTCGTCATTCTCGCGAAGGCGGGAATCCATTTATGGGTAGATGGGCCCCAGCCTTCGCTGGGGCGACGTTGTTTCGCTGGGGCGACGTTGTTTCGCTGGGGCGGCGCTGTTTCGCTGGGGCGACGGTTACTTCGCTAGAGAGACGGAGTTCGCTATTGACTGTCATCTCTAATCAATGTGAGAGATCTGATGGAGATTCTTCGTCGCTTCGCTCTGTCAGAATGACAAACTAGAGGCTATCGTTAACCCGTGTACGCAGATCTTTACCGGGTTTGAAGTAGGGTACGTACTTGCCGGTTAGGGTGACTGGGTCACCTGTTTTGGGGTTGCGGCCCACGCGGGGTGCGCGGTAGTGCAGGGAAAAGCTTCCGAAGCCACGAATTTCAATACGCTCATTGTTGACCATTGCCTGAGTCATGCGCTCTAGAATCATTCGTACAGAAAGCTCCACATCTCGAGGGGGAAGCTGATCTTGGCTCGCGGCGATCTTTTCGATTAATTCAGATTTTGTCATGCTTAATTCGGCTATCTTTTCTTTTGTGGTTCTATGAATGAGCTTAAAAATCACTCACGAATATTTATTACTCGTTGATTTTATTGAAGTTTTAGATTTATACAAGCAAAAACTGTCCACTTTAGGTTTTTTAGGCGAAAAAAAAGGGTGGCAGAGCCACCCTTTTTCATTCTCAGTTTAAAACAAGTGGTTAATTACTTGTCCATCTGAGCTTTGATCAGATCACCGATCGTTGTTGCTGTAGATGAGGTTGAATCAGCTTCGGTCTTGCGATGAGCTTTAACAACAGCTTTCTCTTCAGCGACGTCTTTGGCCTTGATAGACAGGCTAATGGCGCGGGTCTTACGATCTACGTTGATAATCTTAGCTTCAACTTGCAGGCCTTCTTGCAGTTCTTGACGAGCATCTTCTACTTTCTCGCGAGATAACTCAGAACCTTTCAGGTAACCTTCGATGTCGTTGCCTAGATCAATGGTTGCGCCTTTGGCATCAACTTCTTTAACGGTACCAGTTACGATAGCGCCTTTGTCATTGATTGTGACGTATTCATTGAATGGGTCGTCAGAAAGCTGCTTGATACCCAGTGAGATGCGCTCGCGCTCTGCATCGATACTAAGTACAACTGTTTCAACTTCTTCACCTTTCTTGAAGTTGCGAACGGCTTCTTCGCCAGTTTCGTTCCAGGAGATGTCAGACAGGTGAACCAGTCCGTCAATTCCACCGTCGAGACCGATAAAGATACCGAAGTCAGTGATTGACTTGATCTTACCTGAGATCTTGTCGCCTTTGCCCATTGTTGTAGCAAAGTCGTCCCATGGGTTGGTGTGACACTGCTTGATACCCAGTGAAATACGACGACGTTCTTCGTCGATATCCAGAACCATAACTTCAACTTCGTCGCCCAGATTAACGATCTTAGATGGGTGAACGTTTTTGTTAGTCCAATCCATTTCAGAAACGTGTACCAGACCTTCAACACCGTCTTCCAACTCGGCAAAACAACCGTAGTCAGTGAGGTTGGTGATCTTGGCTTTAGCACGCGCGCCTTCTGGGTAACGGCCTTTGATGTCGCCCCAAGGATCTTCGCCCATCTGCTTCATGCCCAGAGATACGCGGTTACGCTCGCGGTCAAACTTAAGTACTTTAACGTCAATCTCGTCGCCAACATTGATCATCTCTGATGGATGCTTGATACGCTTCCAAGACATGTCAGTAATGTGCAACAGACCATCGATTCCACCCAGATCAACGAACGCGCCGTAATCAGTAAGGTTCTTAATGACACCTTTGAGTGATGCGCCCTCTTCGAGGTTAGCCAGCAGTTCTTCACGTTCTACAGAGTTTGCACTCTCCATAACGGCACGGCGGCTTACAACAACGTTGTTGCGCTTAGGATCTAATTTGATAACTTTGAATTCTAGTTCAATGTTTTCGAGGTGGGTGATTTCGCGAAGTGGGCGTACATCTACCAGTGAACCCGGTAGGAAAGCGCGTAAGCCACGAACATCAACTGTGAAGCCACCTTTAACCTTGCCGCTGATAACTCCGATAACCACTTCGTCAGCTTTGTGAGCTGCTTCAAGTTCGATCCAAGATTCTGCGCGGCGGGCTTTTTCACGAGAAAGCTTGGTTGCACCGAATCCGTCTTCAACAGCTTCGAGGGCTACCTGAACTTCGTCGCCTACAGCAACTTCTAGTTCGCCTTTATCGTTAAAAAATTGTTCTGCTGGAATGACGCCTTCTGACTTCAGTCCTGCGTGTACGGTTACCCAGTCTTTATCGATATCGATAACTACGCCGGTGATGATGGCGCCGGGATTCATCTCAACGGTCTTGAGACTTTCTTCAAATAGATCTGCGAAATTTTCGCTCATGGAAAAACACCTGATATATGACAGAGAGTCGACAGAAGAACTGCTCGCGTCGATCTCTTTTTTCCGCGTGGCCAGTTTACGCGGGTCAGTTAAAATAAAGGCCTACAGCAATATAAGCTGGCGATTGCTGCGTTGCCCATTAAGTTTAAAACTCCCTTACGGGTGTTGCACAAAACCTTTAACAGATAGCAGGTTTAGTACTTCGTCCGTCACTTCCTGAATCGACATTGCCGAGGTATCTATCTCTATGGCGTCCTCTGCGGCTCGCAGTGGGGAGGCCTCTCGGTTTATATCGCGTTCATCTCTAGAGCGTACCTGCTCTACAAGGGCGGGCAGACTAACATTTTCGCCCTTTGCTAGCAACTCTTTGTAGCGTCGCGCACCACGTTCTTCGGCGCTGGCGGTAAGGTAGAGCTTAACTGGCGCATCGGGGAATATTGCGGCGCCCATATCGCGGCCATCGGCAACCAGGCCGGGGGCCTGAGCAAAGGCTCTTTGACGTTTGAGCAGTGCGGCGCGAACTTCCGGAAATCCAGCGACCTGAGAGGCCAATGCACCGGTCTCTTCGGTGCGTAATTCGCGGGTGACGTTCTCGCCTTCGAGGTGAATACTCAGGTCACCCTGACCGGAGGTTTTAAAGCTAACATCCATATGCTCTGCCAGCGTCGCCAGACAGCTGACACTGGTGAGTTTCACGTTGTGACGTTGACTGGCAAGACCGAGTAGACGGTACAGAGCGCCGCTATCGAGGTAGTGATAGCCGAGCTTTTTCGCGACGATACGACTGATAGTGCCCTTTCCAGCACCGCTTGGGCCGTCAATGGTGATTACGGCTAGGTTATTTTTCGCAGGCATTCTTTACTCCGCTGTATCTACGTTGATCGTCAGCCCTACTGCAGCGGCTAACCCGACAAAGTCAGGGAATGATGTCGCAACATTGTTACAGTCGTGTATCAGTATTTCACTTTCTGCACGCAAGCCGGCAATCGCGAATGCCATAGCAATACGGTGGTCGTCGTGGCTGTGAACTTCACCGCCGCCGATTTTTCCGCCTTGAATACGAATGCCGTCAGGCGTTGACTGGGCATCAACACCCAGAGTTACCAGGCCGTCGGCCATGCTTTGAATTCGGTCGCTCTCTTTAACCCGCAGTTCTTCAGCACCGGTTAATACGGTTTCACCCTTGGCACAGGCTGCGGCTATAAAGAGTACTGGGAATTCATCAATCGCCAGCGGTACCTGATCTTCAGGGATCACTATGCCATTTAATTCAGCGTAACGAACGCGAATATCGGCCACCGGCTCTCCGCCGACTTCGCGCTGGTTTGACAGCTCTATGCTGGTGCCCATCTGGCGAAGGATATTGATCACACCAACACGCGTTGGGTTTACACCTACATGACGCAAGGTGATATCGGATCCTGGAGTAATTGCCGCGGCAACCATAAAGAATGCCGAGGAGGATATATCTGCTGGCACATCAATTCGTGTGGCTTTTAATGATCCGCCGCCACTCAATGAGGCTTTGCTGCCTTCGCTGGTGACATGGTAGCCAAAGCCGCGCAGCATACGCTCGCTGTGATCACGAGTCGGAGCTGGTTCGACGGTGGAGGTTACGCCTTCGGCGTAAAGTCCTGCCAGAAGTACACAGGACTTAACCTGGGCACTGGCCATGGGCAGAACATAATCAATGGCTTTAAGTTTGTTGCCACCTTTTATAAGCATTGGCGGTCTGCCGCCCGGTGCAGTTTCGATCACTGCGCCCATCTCGGCGAGTGGATCGGCAACACGGGCCATGGGGCGACCTGAGAGTGATTCATCACCGGTCAGTTCAACATCAAAGCTCTGGCCAGCTAGCAGGCCACTGAGCAGGCGCATTGAGGTGCCTGAGTTACCTAAGTAAAGAGGTTTTTCCGGAGCTTTAAGACCGTGCAGACCAACACCGTGGATGACCACGCGGCCGTCATTAGGGCCTTCAATGACAACACCCATATCGCGGAATGCCTGCAATGTGGCAAGACTATCTTCCCCTTCAAGGAAGCCGGTGACTTCGGTCATTCCCTCGGCAATAGAACCGAGCATAATTGAGCGGTGAGACATGGATTTGTCGCCTGGTACGCGGATATCACCGCGTGCTTCTCCCCCGGGAGAGACTGTGTAATTTATTATTTTTTCTGACATGGGTTGTTCTAGCGCCTTACTTTCTATTAATTTTCCAAAATGATTTCGTGCATCGCGTGCACGAGTAAATACGTCCATCAGGTAGTTCTGATCACCGCTGTCGATGGCGCTGCGCATCTCGTTAAAGTCGCTCATAATATTATCGAGTACGCTGAGAATGGCTTCGCGGTTGGCGAGAGCTATATCACGCCACATTATTGGGTCGCTTGCTGCTATGCGGGTAAAGTCGCGGAAGCCTCCGGCGGCATAGCGAAAGATTTCGCGGTTATCGCGCATGCCGGCGAGGGTATCGACCAGCGAGTAGGCGAGAAAATGGGGCAGATGACTGGTGGCGGCCAAGACTTCGTCGTGATCTTTGATATCCATTGAGGAGACGATGGCGCCGACTGACTGCCAGAGTTTTTCGACTCGCTGAATATGATCTTCAGTGCTGTTGGCATGGGGGGTTAAGATAACCCGATGATCTTTAAATAAGTCGGCTTTGGCGGCGGTAACGCCACTCTTTTCTGAGCCGGCAATTGGATGTCCGGGCACTAACTGCGCTGGCAGCGTTCCATAAATAGTCTGTGCGGCATCGACCACACTGCCCTTTACACTGGCGACATCAGTAATCGTCACTTCAGGTGAGAGCAGTCTGTGGCAGTCTTTTAGAATGGATGGCACGGTAAGGGTTGGTACGCCGATTACCACGACGTCGCCACTGCCAAGCTGCGGGGCAATGGCTGCCAGGCTCTGTTCAGCGCGATCAATCACGCCCATTTCCAGTGCCAGATCCAAGGTTGATGTGCGGCGAGAGATTCCCACGACTTCGTTGACCAGCCCGGCATTGCGAGCAGCTACGGCGAGGCTTGAGCCTATCAAGCCGAGTCCGATAACAACTAGTCGATTGATAGAGTTGTCGGCAGTGTGAGAAATTTTAACCATTAATACATCACTTTGAGTAAAACAGATCCGCTAAATAATAGACTAGAAAGTAGTTACAGCACCGCCTGAGGATAGGAGCCGAGAATCTTGAGTTCAGCGACATCTTCAGTGAGTTCTTTGAGTACCTTGGCGGCAACCGGATCGTCCTGATGGCCAGCAAAATCGATAAAGAATACATAGGACCATTTACTGCTGCGCGAGGGTCGCGACTCGAGTCGGGTCATATCCAGATCGTGTTTGCGGAAAGGCTCAATCAGGTCGTGCAGTGCACCGGGTTTGTTGTTAACCGATACCACGATTGAGGTTTTGTCGTTGCCGCTGGGACCTACTGCTTCGCGACCAATAATCAGGAAGCGTGTAGAGTTGTCCGGACGGTCTTCAATATTTTCCCAGAGCTTATCCAGTTCGTAGAGATCGCAGGACATATCGCCGGCAATTGCTGCGGAGTTCCACTCGCCTTTTACTCGTCGTGCGGCTTCGGCATTGCTGCTTACGGCTACGCGCTCAATATTTGGGTAGTTGGAATCCAGCCACTTGCGACATTGCGCCAGGGACTGAGCGTGGGAATAGACACGGGTAATATTGTCTTTATTGGTGTTGGGCCCGATCATAAAGTGCTGATGAATACGCAATTCAACTTCACCACAGATCTTGACTGATGAATCCATAAAACTGTCTAGGGTATGACTGACTACGCCCTCAGTTGAGTTTTCAACTGGGACTACACCGTAGTTGCAGGAACCGGCGAGAACATCGCGAAATACTTCGTCGATTGCCGCTTTGGGGACAGTCTCTGCAGCGTCGCCAAAGTGCTTGAGCGCGGCTTCCTGAGTAAAGGTTCCCTCGGGGCCGAGAAAGGCAACTTTGATTTGCTGTTCAAGAGCTAAACAAGCGGACATTATCTGTCGAAACAGGCGCGCCATATCTTCGTTGCCGAGCGGCCCGGTGTTTTTTTCCATCACTGAACGCAGCACCTGAGCTTCGCGCTCAGGCTTGTAGTATGCAGTGTCACCGAGCTTTTCTTTTATCTCTGCGACAGTCTGTGCACAGCGCGCACGGGCACTAATGTTTTCCATGATCTGCTGATCAAGGGCATCAATTTCGTTTCTCAGATCGAGAAGTGGATTCTTTTCAGCCATTGTTTTTAACCTTCAGAGCCCTCAGCGGATGAAGAGCCCTCAGCGGTTTCGTCATTAGGAGCAGAGCCCTCAGTGGATGAAGAGCCCTCAGCAGTTTCGTCATTAGGAGCAGCCGCTTCATTAGGAGCAGAGACTAAAACGCCATCTTCATCAAAAACGTCCTCTTCCTCTGGCTCGGCAATACGTGCCAAGCGAACCAGATTCTCAGTATCCTTCAGGCGAATAATTCGTACGCCCTGAGTGTTGCGACCCACCACCGAAACTTCATCGCCGCGGGTTCTCACCATGGTGCCCTGATCGGAGATCAGCATAATTTCATCACCGGCAAACAGCTGGGTTGAACCAACCAATGGACCATTTCGCTCACTGGCCTGAATTGCAATCATACCCTTACCACCGCGACCCTTAGTCGGGAACTCGGTGACTTTGGTACGCTTGCCATAGCCGTTTTGACAAACGGTTAGCAGGAAGCCATCTTCTTCAGGAACAACCATCGAGATAACCTTGTGTTCTTCCGGCAGGCGCATACCGCGTACACCTTTAGAGACACGACCCATGGCGCGGGCGTCGGTGCTGGCAAAGCGTACGGCCTTACCTTCAGAACTCAACAGCATAATATCGCTGTCGTCATCAATAATAGCGGTGCCGACCAGATGATCGCCTTCCACCAGATCGACTGCACGCAGACCGACACTTCGTGGTCGCGAGTACTGCTCCAGTGAGGTTTTCTTCACGGTGCCATTTGCGGTTGCCATAATGACAAATTTGTCGGCACTGTACTCTTCTACTGGCAGGATTGAGCTGATGCGTTCACCTTCATCAAGGGGCAGCAGATTAACCACTGGGCGACCTCGTGAATTGCGGCCAGCCACCGGAATCTGGTAAACCTTGAGCCAGTAAACCTTGCCGAGGTTGGTAAAGCACAGAATAGTTGCGTGGGTGCTGGCAACAAGTAAGTGCTCAACAAAATCTTCGTCTTTGACTGCAGTTGCCGATTTGCCCATACCACCGCGACGCTGCGCTTGATAATCGCTCAATGGCTGAGTTTTGGCATAGCCTCCGTTGGAAATGGTAACAACACGGTCTTCTTCAGTAATCAGGTCTTCAATGGTGAGATCGTGGAGGGATTCAATAATCTCGGTACGACGCTCATCGCCAAACTCTTCGATAACCGCTTCCAGCTCTTCGCGGATAACCGTCATTAGACGAGTCAGGTCACCAAGAATATCCTGATATTCAGCAATCTCTTCAAGCTTGACGGCAAATTCAGCAATAATCTTGTCCTGCTCCATACCGGTCAGACGGTGCAGACGCAGCTCGAGAATATCTTTGGCCTGCTCTGGCGACAGATGGTATTTGCCATCACGCATTCCGAACTGCTCTTCCAACCAATCGGGTCGAGTCGCCTGGGGGCCAGCGCGCTCTAGCATGGCGGTCACTGTTCCCGGGCTCCAACCGCGCGCAACCAGTGCTTCACGGGCTTCTGCCGCAGTCGGTGACTGCTTGATCAGGGTGATAATTTCATCAATATTGGACAGTGCAACCGCAAAACCTTCAAGCGTATGGGCGCGTTCACGAGCCTTGCGCAGCAGATAGATTGTTCTGCGCGTGACTACTTCTCGACGGTGACGCAGGAAGGCCTGAATCAGCTGTTGAAGATTGAGAATCTTTGGCTGGCCATCGACCAGTGCCACAACGTTGATACCGAATACACTCTGTAACTGAGTCTGTGCGAAAAGGTTATTGAGAACCACTTCGCCAACATCGGCACGCTTAATTTCAATAACGACGCGCATTCCGTCTTTATCAGACTCATCGCGCAACTCGGAGATACCTTCTAGCTTTTTCTCTTTAACCAGTTCGGCAATACGCTCGATCAGACGCGCCTTGTTCAGCTGGTAGGGAATCTCGGTGATAATGATGGTTTCCCGCTTGGTCTTTTCATTGACTTCAATATCCGCTTTGGCGCGAATACGAATGCGACCACGACCAGTGCGGTAGGCTTCAATAATGCCGGCTCGGCCATTGATAATAGCGCCGGTGGGGAAATCGGGACCGGGGATATATTCCATCAGTTCGTCGACGGTAATCTCCGGATTCTCAATCATCGCCAGACAACCTTTAACCACTTCAGTCAGGTTGTGGGGCGGAATATTGGTCGCCATGCCCACTGCGATACCGGACGAGCCGTTAACCAACAAGTTGGGGATACGGGTTGGCATAACCACTGGAATCTGTTCGGTTTCATCATAGTTGGGGACAAAATCGACTGTGTCTTTTTCCAAATCTTCGATCAGCGCGTGGGCGATCTTGGTCATACGGATTTCGGTGTATCGCATTGCCGCAGCGGAGTCGCCGTCAACAGAACCAAAGTTACCCTGGCCGTCAACAAGCATATAACGCAGTGAGAATGGCTGAGCCATTCGAACAATGGTCTCGTAAACGGCCGAATCACCATGGGGGTGATACTTACCAATCACATCACCAACAACACGGGCTGACTTTTTGTAGGCTTTATTCCAGTCATTACCCAACTCGTGCATAGCGAAGAGTGCGCGACGGTGAACCGGCTTGAGGCCGTCTCTAACATCCGGCAGTGCACGGCCGACAATAACACTCATCGCGTAGGCCAGATATGACTGCTTGAGCTCGTCTTCGATATTTATTGGAACAATTTCTTTTGCTATTTCACCCATAAGATTCCGTTGCGTCCTGGTTTTTTATTGCTATTGTTTTGCCGCCGCATTTGGCTGTAAACCGGCTGATCTTTACCGCGCACCACGGGGTGCTAAAACCGACCTTTTCAAAGGCCGAAATATTACCACATATATACCCCTAATGGGTCGCTTTTATTGCCCTGAAAGTCACTACAGAGCTTAAACCCAATTGAAAAGTCGGTATACTCCCAGCACTTGCTCAGGAGGCTACATGCAGCCAACAAAAATCGATTTACTTATAAATAGCCGCTGGATTATCCCCATCGTTCCAGAGAACCGCGTTTTTGAGAATTGCGCGCTGGCCATTGACCAGCAAAAGATTGTCGGCATCTACCCGCAGGCCGAGGCTTTAAGCAAATTTAACCCGGACTCGGTGGTGGATTTAGACGACCATGTACTTATGCCTGGGCTGGTTAATGCCCACGGCCATGCCGCCATGAGCCTGCTGCGCGGCTATGCCGATGATCAGCCACTGGAGCCTTGGTTGGAAGAGCATATCTGGCCAGTTGAAAATCGTTTTCTGGGTGAACAGTTTGTTGCCGACGGCACCAAACTGGCAATGGCCGAGATGATTCAAACCGGCACTACCTGTTTTGCCGATATGTACTTCTTTGCCGACAGCGCTGCAGAGCAGGTTCGCGCCTGCGGCATGCGCAGCCAAATCGGCTTTACGGTCTTTGATTTCCCGACAGCCGGCGGCAAGGATCCGGATGACTATATTCACCAGGGCCTCAAACTCCGCGACACCTATAAAGACAATGATTTAATTAAGATCGCCTGCGCACCCCATGCGCCCTACACGGTTGGCGATGAGACTTTGCGCCGAATCGCCACCTATGCCAATGAGCTGGATATGGCGGTGCATATTCACTGCCATGAGACCGCTAAGGAAATTACTGATTCAATCCATCTCCACAGCTGCCGACCGATGCAGCGACTCGATGATTTAGGCATTCTGCTGCCACAGACTCAGCTGGTGCATATGACCCAGATTGACAGCGATGATATTCGTCTAATTCAGGATAACAATTGCCATGTAGTGCACTGCCCCGAGTCCAACCTTAAGCTGGCCAGCGGCTTCTGCCCGGTTGCCGAGCTGATGGATGCGGGTATCAATGTTGCTTTGGGTACCGACGGTGCGGCGAGTAATAATGATCTGGATTTATTTGGCGAATTAAAAACTGCGGCACTGCTGGCCAAAGGCGTCTCTGGTGATGCATCAGCACTGGATGCCCACGCCGCCCTGCGTATGGCAACGATTAATGGCGCTAAGGCGCTGGGCTGGCAGGATCAGATCGGCAGTCTGGAAGCAGGTAAGAGCGCCGATGTAATTGCCGTTGAAATCAAATCTCTCAGCCAGAAACCGCTGTATAATCCAGCATCGCAGATGGTCTATACCAATGCCGGCAGTCAGGTGACTCACAGTTGGGTGGCTGGTCGAACACTGATGGAAGAGCGCAAGCTGCTGACCTTGAATGAAGCTGAGCTGATCCAGACCGCCGACGATTGGCGTACTCAGATTAAACCTGACTAAATCCGACTAAAACCCGGCTAACCCTGATAATTTTTGGTAATAATTGCTTATGTCTAACAGCGAAAATAATGCGAATTTAAATGTCGATCCCGATGAAGTTGCCAAGTTTGAAAAACTGGCGAGCCGCTGGTGGGATCGCAACAGTGAATTCAAACCGCTGCACGATATCAATCCCCTGCGCGCCAACTGGATCGATAAGCTGGCACCGGTCGCCGAGCAGGAGATCCTCGATGTCGGCTGTGGTGGCGGTATTCTCTGTGAAGCTCTAGCACAGCGCGGCGCAGTGGTCACTGGTATTGATATGGGTGAGGCGCCACTGGCGGTAGGCAATCTTCACAAGCTGGAATCTGGCGTAGAGGTGGATTATCAGAAATCTACCGCGGAAGATTTTGCCGACAAGCACGGCGAGACTTTTGATACGGTTACCTGTCTGGAGATGCTTGAACACGTGCCTGACCCCTCTTCCGTTGTCGCCGCCTGTGCAGCGCTAACCAAGCCCGGTGGCACGCTGTTCTTCTCGACCATTAACCGCAATCCCAAGTCCTATCTGTTCGCGGTAATTGGCGTTGAATATGTACTCCGTATGCTGCCCAAGGGCACCCATGAATACGGCAAGTTTATTCGCCCAGCGGAGCTTGGCCAGTGGATTAGAGAGGCGGGGCTGGAGATCGATGAGATGACTGGTCTGACCTATAACCCGCTGACGAAAACCTATCGTTTGAATGATTCCGATGTCAGCGTGAATTATATGATTTGCGCGCGCAAACCCGCCTAAGGGATTTTTACTATGCTCGATTTTAAGGGGTTGCTGTTTGATCTGGATGGAACACTTCTGGATACAGCGCCGGATTTTATTACGGCGTTAAACAAGCAGTTGAGTCTGCATGGTCGTGAGCCGCTGCCGGATAATGCTATTCGCACTAGTGTCACTAATGGCTCGGTGGGTTTGATTCAGAGTGGTTTTAAAATTGATCCCGGCCACCGTGAGTTTGAGGCTCTGCGCGAAGAATTCCTGGAACTTTATTTTGCCAATCTGGCGGATAAAACAGCCCTTTTTGAGGGACTGCAGCAGGTTTTAGATGAATGTCGTTCGCGAAGTATTCCCTGGGGCGTGGTGACTAATAAACCATGGCGCTATACGGAATCGGCGATGGTGCAGTTGGGTTTGATGGAGGCTGCGGCTACGGTGATCTGTCCGGATCATGTGACTCAGACTAAGCCCCATCCGGAACCGATTTTGCTGGCTTGCTCGGAGATTTCTATGGCGCCCGGTGACTGTTTGTATGTGGGTGACCATGTGCGAGATATTGAATCTGGGCGTGCTGCGGGCACCCGTAATATAGCGGCAGCTTGGGGATATATTGAGCAGGGTGTGGATATTGCCGACTGGCGAGCTGACTGGGTTGTTGAGCGATCTGAGGAATTGCATTCGATGCTGTTTGGCGAGTGACGGACACTTACAGTAAAGCGCTCGTCATACTGGTAAAGGCCAGTATCTTTATGGTTCGCAGCGTAATTCGATAGACCCCAGCCTACGCTGGGGTGACGTTCTTTCCCTGGGGTTACGTTTTTTAGCTGGGGTTACGTTTTTTAGTTGGGGTGACGTTTTTTAGTTGGGGTGACGCTCTTTACCTGGGGTGGCGTTGTTTAGCTGGGGTGGCGTTCTTTAGTTGGGATGACGGTGGTTTTTCTGTCATCTTGACCGAACGAAGTGAGTGGAAAGATCTCCCGAGGTTATACAGAGATCCTTCGGTTCGGTTCACTCTCTCAGGTTGACATAAGAATGATCGGCCGGGATGAAAAAATGACTTTTACGTTTAAATAAAAAGAGTACAAAGAAATATGCTATCAGCAACACAGATTGCCGAATACCAAGCAGAAACCAATCTACTAACAGGCCGTAATATTCTTATTACCGGTGCTGGCGACGGTATTGGCAAAACTGCAGCACTGAGCTGTGCAGCCCATGGCGCAACGGTGATTCTTGCCGGCAGAACAGTCGCCAAACTGGAGCAGGTTTACGACCAGGTTGTCGAGGCCGGTGGGCCGGAGCCGATTATCTACCCTATAGATTTGGAAGGCGCCACCAGCGACAATTTCAATGAGTTATGCGGTCATATTGACGAGCAGCTCGGCCATCTCGACGGCCTGTTACACAACGCTGGGATTCTCGGCCAGCGCACGCCGCTGAGCAATTATCGTTCGGATGTCTGGGATAAGGTTATGCAAGTCAATGTTACTGCCCAGTTCCAGATGACTCAGGCGCTGATGCCGGTTCTGGAAAAGTCTGCGGATGCTTCGGTGATCTTTACCACCTCTGGTGTGGGTCGCGTTGGGCGCTCTTTCTGGGGTGCTTACGCGGTATCGAAATTTGCGGTTGAGGGTATGGTGCAGGTCTGGGCTTCGGAGCTTGAGGGGCTGGGTTCGGTGCGGATTAATGCGATTAATCCCGGCGCCACTGCGACTGGTATGCGCGCGCAGGCATTTCCTGCGGAAAATCCCGGCAGCCTAAAATCAGCGGCTGAGATTATGCCGGCTTATCTTTACTTGCTGGGTGGGGATAGCAAAGAGGTCAACGGTCAATCTATCGACGCGCAACCTCAACGCTAAAGCTCTTAAATAAGAACGCTTAAGAAAGAGCTTTTATTTGTAAGTATTGCCGCGGGCGCGTAACTTCTTCTCTTTGCGCTCACGCATATCGCGGAAAACACTCTTCTCACTAAACTTCGGTGGTCTAAGGCTAACCGCATTAAACAGTGACACCACTTGCTTCGGATCGAGCTCAATAAAGTCTGAGCTGCGCACGATTGACGGCAGGTCGATGGGGCCATAGCTGATACGCTTTAGGCGATTAACTTCAACATCCTGAGACTCCCACAAACGTCTAACTTCGCGGGTTCGCCCTTCGGCGAGAATCACTCTAAACCAGCGATTTCGTCCACCCTCATCAGCTGAGCTGCGGGCATGCTGAGCTTTTACAGTCTGGAAGCGGGCGATGCCATCTTCCAGGATCACGCCATCAGTCAGGCGCTTGATCATTGCTTCATCAACGTCGCCGTGAATACGCACCATGTACTCGCGCTTCACTTCGTAGGACGGATGCATCAGGCGGTTGGCTAATTCACCGTGGTTGGTAAACAGCAGCAGTCCGCTGGTGTTGATATCGAGACGTCCAATGGCGATCCAGCGGCCACGGCTTAGGCGCGGCAGGCGATCAAATACTGTGGGTCGGCCATCTGGGTCTGAGGTGGTGCACACCTCACCTTCAGGTTTGCTGTACATCAGCACTCTTGGAACATCGTCGGTAACAATTTTAATCGGCCGGCCATCGACCAGAATTCGATCATCGTTCTCAGCACGATCGCCTAACTTGGCCACCGCACCATTGACAGAAACACGTCCGGCAGAAATCCATTTTTCAAGTTCACGGCGCGAACCCAGACCTGCGGTTGCCAATATTTTTTGTAGTTTTTCACTCATGAGTTGGCGCCGCTTATTAAATCGTCTGAATCAATATCTGCATCAACATCATCAACGCTATCTTCGCCGTCGGCCTGCTGCTGCAAATCGAAGTCTTCGACAATGGTGTCGGATACTTCATCGTTGGCTGCCTCTGGGGCAGATGTCTCTACTGAATTTTTACCGGAGTTGCCTGAAAGAGCCAGTTCAAGCTCTGGGTCGAGCTCGGCGAAATCTTTGATCTCACTGAGTGCTGGCAACTGCTCAAGGTTTTTAATATTAAAGTAATCGAGAAAGTTCTTGGTGGTTGCATAGAGTGCAGGTTTACCCGGTACATCACGGAAGCCCACTACTCTCACCCAGTCGCGCTCCTGCAGTGTGCGGATAATATCTGAGCTCACTGCAACACCACGCACCTGCTCAATATCACCGCGGGTTAGCGGCTGACGATAGGCGATGAGCGCCAGAGTTTCGAGCATTGCCCGCGAGTAACGCTTGGGCTTCTCGCTCCACAGTCGGTTGACCCAGCTGGAAAGATCCTGGCGCACCTGAAAGCGGTAACCGCTGGCAGTTTGCATCAATTCAAATCCACGTCCGCGGCAGTCTGACTCGACCTCGTCCAGAGCGGCGCGAATTTGATCGCGCGGCGGCCGTTCGGCCTCTTCAAAGAGGTTTTCAATTCTGGCGATATCCAGCGGCTTACCTGCCGCTAACAGGGCACCTTCAATAATTCTTTTTATTAAATCTGCATTCATGATGTTCTAGCTTTTACATGTATTGGGCCAAAGGATTCGCTCTGCACGATTTCTACCAGTGACTCTTTAATCAATTCCATAATGGCCAAGAATGTTACCACTACGCCAAGTTTGCCCTCGGAGAGCTTAAAGAAGCTGACGAAAGGGATAAATTGCTCACCCTGAAGGGTATCTAGCACCATGGTCATACGCTCTCTGGTGGAGAGCTTTTCCATCTCCACCTGATGACTTTCAAACATTTCTGCGCGCTGCAGTACATCTGCAAGCGCTGCCAGCACTTCACGCATATCAACGGCGGGGTGCTGTACTTCCTGATCTCGCTCAGGGGCATGGGCTGATGCCTGATGAATATCGCGGCCAAGTCGCGGCATTTCATCAATATCATCTGCGGCTTTCTTGAAGCGTTCATATTCTTGCAGACGACGAATTAACTCTGCCCGCGGATCGTCTTCGTCCTCTTCCTCTGATACCTGACGGGGCAGCAGCATACGCGATTTAATTTCGGCAAGCATGGCTGCCATCACCAGATATTCTGCCGCTAGTTCAAGCTGTATAGATTCCATCAGACCGATATAGCCCATATATTGCTTGGTAATTTCGGCAACATTGATCTCGAGGATATCGAGATTTTGACGGCGGATTAAATACAGCAGTAAATCGAGCGGCCCCTCAAAAGCTTCGAGAAAAACTTCCAGGGCGTCCGGCGGGATATAGAGGTCTTTTGGAACTACTGTCAGTTCTTTGCCCTGCACCATGGCAAAAGGCATCTCTTCCTGCTCCGGGCGCAACTTGTTGACCGCGAGGTCACCGGGTTGTTCGAGGGGAGCATTTTCTTCCAGCGGAGTAGCTTGGGTAGTCACGGTCGACTCAATTTATCATATGGGCGAGATTATAACCGCAATGCAGCACTTAACCATCATGTTAACCACCACGATTATCAATTTGTCGAAAAATCACCCATGCCCTGTCGGGTAATTTCCGGCAGAGATCCGGTCATATCCACGACTGTAGTAGGCTCAAGCCCACAGTAACCGCCGTCGACAATAACATCCACATGAGCTTCCATGGCGGCGCGAATATCGTAGGGATCGGAGAGCGGGTAATCATCGTCAGGCAAGATCAACGTCACACTCATCATTGGCTCAGCCAGCTCTTCAAGAAGCGCCTGGGCAATAGGACTGTCGGGGACTCGCAGGCCAATGGTTTTACGTTTGGGGTGCATCAGTCGACGCGGCACTTCAGAGGTGGCCGGCAGAATAAAAGTAAAAGGCCCCGGAGTGCTGGCTTTAAGACTGCGAAAGGCGCTGTTATCAACCTTGGCATAACTGGCCAGCTCAGAGAGGTCTCTGCACATCAGGGTAAAGTTATGATTTTTGTCGATATGCCGAATGGCACGAATTCGATCGAGGGCCTGCTTGTCACCAATATGGCAGCCGATGGCATACACTGAGTCGGTGGGATAGACAATAACGCCGCCTTTGCGAACAATTTCTGCCGCTTTGGCTATCAGACGCTGCTGGGGATTTTCAGGATGGATAGAAAGATATTCGCTCAAGGACTGGCACTCATTAGTAATCTAAAATGGTATGTAAATAGCAGTTAAAAAACTTCGCCATCATTATCCCATACAGCAAGCCTTTCAGCACCCCATATAGCACCCCATATAAATAAGCCAATAAGTCGATTTAGGTGACTTTTTCAGTAAATAGGAATTTCTTGGCGAATAACTTTGCCGTCAGCGGCTTGCTGAACAGATAGCCCTGATAATTATCACAGCCCAAGGTTTCCAATATCTGGCGCTGCTCTTCAGTTTCCACACCTTCGGCAACGGTTCCCATCTTAAGACTTTTGGCGAGTCCGATAATACCCGCAACAATGGCACTGTCACTGGGGTCTGATTCAATATCAGAGATAAACGAGCGATCTATTTTCAGCACATCCACCGGCAGCCGTTTTAAATAATTGAGCGATGAATAACCACTGCCAAAGTCGTCCACGGCAATGGTGATACCCATTCTTTTAATTTTATTAATTTCAGTGATCATCAGCTCTGGATGATCCATCAATGTGCTCTCGGTAATTTCCAGCTCAAGCACATTTTTCGGCAAGCTATTGCGCTGAATAAGGTCATGTAATTTAGTATGCAGTTCCTCTGCCATCAGGTCTTTGACTGATAGATTCACCGCTAGGGTTAATTTATGGCCCTTTTGAATCCAACGCTTTAACTGCACGGCGGCATTTTCCAGAACCCAGTCGCTGAGCTGATTGATCAGGCCACTCTCTTCAGCCAGAGGAATAAATACATCCGGCGATACCAGTCCTTTAACCGGGTGCTGCCAACGCACCAGTGCCTCGGCACCAATCAATTCACCGCTCTTTAAGTTAACCTGCGGCTGATAGTGTAAAACCAGTTCATCTTCGTCAATAGCTTTGCGTAGCTCCTGCTCCAGCTTAAGGCGCTTGGCTATCTCCGCTTCCATGCCCTGTTCGTAGAAGCAGAAATTATTGCGCTTTTCTTTGGCGCGGAACATTGCCGAGTCCGCGTGCTTGATTAGCGCGCTGACATCCTCTCCATCATCGGGGAAAATCGAGATACCAATACTAGTAGTCACAAACATCTTCTGCTGCATAAATACAAAGGGTTGGCCTACTGATCTGCAGATCTTTTCGGCGACATTAGCGGCGCTTTCTGGGCTCTCTATATCTTCTAAAACAATGGTAAATTCATCACCCCCAAGGCGGGCAATAAAATCACTTTCGCGCACGCAGTGGCGAATCCGATCGGCAACCGCTTTAAGCAACAGATCGCCGGCATCGTGACCCATGGTGTCATTGATCATTTTAAAGCGATCCAGATCGAGAAACAAAATCGCGAAGCGCTGCTTTTCTATGGCTGCGCGGTTAACAATAATGCGAATCTGCTGTTTTAACTGGGCGCGATTGGGAAGACCAGTCAGCGGGTCGTGGTAGGCGAGTTTCTTAACATCTTTCTCTGCCTTGTTGGCTTTAATCAGCCGTGCCACTCGCTGTTTCATTACCGAGAAATTGATTGGCTTGGCAATATAATCTGTAGCGCCGCTTGAAAAGGCTTTGACTATCGACTCTTCATCCTCAAGGGCGGTAACCATCAATACAGGTATATCGCCGCCCTGAGCTGTATCACGAATCATCTGACAGGCATCAAAGCCATCCAACTCGGGCATCACCGCATCCATCAGCACCAGATCGGGCATGCGCCGCTTGCAGATATTGAGCGCGTGCATACCATTGCTGGCTTCTTCAACTTCATAGTTCTCTTTAAGAAAGGCATCGACCAGAGCCAGACGCATGGTACGGTCATCATCGACAACCAGAATGCGACTGTGGTGATCATTTTTAAACGGCACTTTGGCGGCCTGATTAACCGGTGATATCTCCTGCTTTAAATCATCTTTTAAAAGATCAAAAGCGTCAGAGATTTTAGTCACATGATCGAGCACACGACTGAGATCTTCCTGCGCTGCACGATCTTCGAGAACCTTGCTCAGTCGTACTAGGTCATGAGCACCAAAATTAGCCGCGCTACCCTTGATGGTATGTGCCATCTCGCGAACATGACGGGCATTGTTTTCTATCCCAGCAGCCCTTAATTTTTCCAGATAGACCGGTGTATCTTCAACAAAAGCAGCAACCATTGAGGATACAACTTCGCCCACCGCCTCGCGCAGCGCTTCAACCACTTTTACGTCATAGCTGAGTGGTCTATAGGTGGCTTCAGGCTGCTGTACTTCGCTACTACTGGCCGGCTGTAACTGTGACTGTTGAAATTCATTGCCGACCCACTGATCCAACTTTTCACTCAACCTGTTGAGGCTTAATGGTTTGGGTAAAAAATCATTCATACCCACATCGTGGCAATGCTCCTCTTCCGCTTTGCTGTTATTGGCGGTCATGGCAATAATTGGCAGAGTTCCGGCTTTATCACCCTCAAGTTCGCGTATTTTAGTGGTCGCATCATAGCCATTCATCACTGGCATATTGCAATCCATCAAGACTAGATCAAAGTGCTCTCGAGCTACCCGCTCTAGTGCTTTTTGACCATTTTCTGCAACACCGGCCTGACAGCCGAGCTTTTCCAACATGGCCAGAGCGACCTGTTGATTGGCGCGATTATCATCGACAATTAACACCCGGCATCCTTTGTTCTCAGGCTCTTTCAAGATTTGATATTCATCTGATTCGCTAAGATGTTCGGTGACAAAATATTTAACCAGTAATTCAGCAAAGGAATTGGAACGCAGAGGTTTATTTAAACGCGGCAGTGCCAGATCTCGAATCTGTGGATCGACTGACCAGGGATTACTCAACATCACCGCCAAGCGCTTGCCGAAATTTTCCTCTTTCTTGAGGAAACCAATAAAATCATTGATTTTAATGTCAGCGATACTCTGATCGACAAACATAATATCGAAGCGGTCCTGAGCCGTGCTATCGCGAATAAGATTTAATGCCTCAGATCCAGAATTGGCGAACTGAACCCTGACACCCAATTCCGGGAGTTTTTGGCTGGCCACTGTATTTAATATTTCACTGTTACTGATAAACAGCGCATGAATACCATCTAGCTCCTCATGCAATGTTGGCTGTTCCGGTGGCTGACAGGTTTGTATCGGCAAGGTAAAACCAAACTCGCTGCCGACACCCACTTCACTGGAGACAAATATATCGCCGCCCATCATCTCAATAATCTGCGTGCTGATTGCCAGTCCCAGACCTGTGCCCTGATACTCTTTGGTGGTCGATGAATCAACCTGAGTAAAGGCGTCAAAAACCCGTGACTGATCTTCCAGAGAGACTCCTATTCCGGTGTCTTTAACCACAAATTTAAGCTGCGTAGTAGTTTCAAGAAGAGTAGTAGTTTCAACTGCATCTGCATCTGTAACCAAGCTGCCTGCAACTTCTTTACCCACACTATCGCGATCGACACTGACATGAATCGAGACCTCGCCACTATCAGTAAACTTGACACCATTACCGGCCAGATTGATCAGTACCTGACGGATTCTTACACTATCCGAATGCAGCGCCTGAGGTACATCCGGATCTACTATATAGCCAATATTTATCTGCTTTTTCAGTGCTGTGCTAGACAGCAAGCCGACAATATCATCGAGACTTTCATTGAGCAGGTAGTCATGATTATTGATACTGATTTTACCGGCATCGCCCTCAGAAAAATCTAGTATCTCGTCGATAAGGCTCAGTAAACTTTCACCAGATGACTTGGCGGTCTCTACATACTCCTTCTGTTTGTAACTTAGTCCCATGGTCAATAAAAGATCGAGCATACCCAACACCGCATTCATCGGTGTGCGTAACTCATGGGTAACATTGGCGGCAAATTCACCTTTTACCCGCGCAGACTCGAGAGCCGAATTCATCGCCCGCTCCAAATCACCCTGACGGTCTTCGAGCACCTGCATCATGCTATTAAACGAGTCCTGCATCTCGGTGATATCAACCGGGCCATTGACTCTGGCTCGGATGTTTTTCCGTTTACCGTCTCGTGCTCTCTCCATCACTGCCGACAAGCGCTCAATCGGCCGCGTCAGACGGCGGGAAAAATACAGCAGTATCAAGAGTAAAATCATCGCCCCAGCAAAGGAGACCAACAGGTTATTTCGCAGGGTGCTCTGCTGCATCAGCCTCAGGGTATCTTTACCGACGATAACGGTTATATAGCCGAGCAAAATATTCTCTTTGTCAAGATTCTCGATCTCTTCCAAATCCTGTATATCAAACTCATTGCCATCACTACTGACAAATACCGGAGAGGTGAACTTCCAAAGATTTTCGTCTTCTTCCGCCAAGCTTAGCTCTGCGGATATATCTTCATTAACCATTGAAGTGGAGGAAGTCAGTGAAGTAACACCAATGCTAAAGAGCAGGTCAGATTTCTCTGTCTCAATAACAATCCCCTTTACCCCGGGAAAATTAATGGCATTTCTACCTATATCCTCTGCGCTTTCGGGGCTTTGATAGAGCAGTGCCACTTCACTTTGACGCGCCAGAGATTCGGTGACCTGCTTTCCCTGAAGAACCTGATGATCTTCAATAATGCCACTGGATATCTTGCTCACCACCACCGAGGTCACGGTGGCTAGCAGTAAAATACCGATGACAAACACCAGTGAAAACTGAGTTCTAAATCTCAGCTTATCGAACCAACCTTTTCTAGCTTGTCTTTTCATGATTATCTTTTTATGGTTAGCGAGCAGGCAGAATCAAATCAATATGACTGCGTATATCGTCACTAAGGTTAATACCTAGGTGATTACTAGTACGCTCATTGACCGTAATGAATACGTCCTCCAACGCCTGCATCTGGCGCTGAGGGGAATTACCCTGAGCTATATCCCAAGCCATACGACCGAGACTTAAGCCCATTTTGTAATTATTCGGATAGATTGAAAAAAGCGCACCGCGCTTAACATGGATAGGATTTGAGGAAAAAACCACAAAGTGTTTTTCCCATGATTCATGAAGCAGAATTGCCAACACAGCGTTGTTAACAAATGAACCCTTCGGAAGAATCCACACAGCATCCTGTTCACTCAGAGTTGCCATAAGATCCCGATAGACCCCAGCGGCAACCCTAATATCCTCAGCCCGATGAATAGAGAGCTCTATACCCTGCTGCTGCAGCACCGTTGTTACATGATCAAAATCGAGTAGATTATTATCAGGGTTGGTAACAATATGCACAGTCTTGACTCCGGGTACCAGCACCGGCAGCTTTGTGGCAACAACCGCGGCGTCAGGAACAAGCGTAATACCAAATACATTGTTGTATTCACTGTTGACCGCGCCAACAATTAAACGCCGGTCGGCATTGTGTTCAGTGACCTGCCGTGCCAGTCGGTTGCCGAGAACCAACACCGGAGAGCTCTGATCCAGCACATGTACAAAGTCGACCGGTGATTGATTATCAGCCATAGAAACTCGTCTAACTTCCTGCTGATAGCCCTCTTCTGCCCCCCGAACAACCTCTTCAAAAATCCTGGCAAAGGGTTCGCGCACTTCCGGATAAATAATCACCAGATCAATAGTTTCTTCAGCAACAGTTGCAGCGCCAGCCAGAGATACAACTCCTGTGGAGGAGAGACCGGCCAGAGCCAGCCAAAATACAGACACCATCTGTTTGATTTTTATAGCACTACTCCCTGTACTGCTGTAAAAAAGTCAGCCAGTCATCTAGACCAAAGCTGACATTGAACCCCTCACTTTCACCCTCAGTCTAACCGGCGTTTAAAAGCTATAGCGGATTTCACCCAGTACTGTTCTTCCTGATAAGGGTAGATCATTGGGTATAAAAGGCATTGGGGCAGAGTTGGGGCTCGGCTCTCGAGCGTCCTCATCAAAAGCATTGTTAATCGTAAACCCGACCTCAAATGACTTTGTTAAAATCTTACGAACTGATACGTCGACAATAAGGTAGTCATCAATCTGTGGACGTGAATCTCCTATCATGCGATTTCGATCCATCACCCAGTTAGCCTGCATATTCACTCGCCAATCACTGGGCAATGTCCAGTCTCCACGCAGATAAAACTGCTTTTCCGGTGATTTGGAGGCAGCTACATCCTTGGTTTCATCGGTAGATTTCTGAATGGAAAAGTTACTGCTGATAGTTAAATTATCTGTCGCTGACCAATTGACCTCAAACTCCATACCGTAACCAGTCTGCTCGCCGGCATTTTGCGCCGTTCGAGTGCTGCCACTCATATCCGGTATAAACTGAATAATATCTGTCCAGTCATAGTAGAAAAAATTGGTATTCAAGGTTAATTCATAGTTCGGACGATAATCGAATGCAATCTCATAACTCTTAATCTCTTCCGGCTTAAGATCGATATTACCCAGAATCAATGGATTGTTAATTGCTCTTGTCTGGGCAAAAGATGGCGCACGAAACGCCTCGCCGTAGAGGAACTTGGTGGTTAACTTATAGCTGGTCGACCAGACCAGCGCGATACGCGGATTGGTGGTAGAACCAAAATCGGAATATTTATCGAAACGAAGGCCTGCGGTCAACTCCCAGTCATTATCAATCAACCAGACATCCTGAACGTACAGATAGTGATTGTCCCGCTCGTCTTCAGTCAAAAATACCAGTGGTGTGTCAGAGACATCCACTAGCGGATCACCGGGCAAAATCGGCAACAATGTGTCCGGGTGGATACCAAAGTTTTTCTCTTCGGTAACCTTGTCGATCTGGCCATGGTAATAGCCGCTGCCCATACTCAGGTTGTGATGCTCTATGCCTTTGTAGTCGAGCCGCAGGCTAGCGCGAAAATGATTTTCAAAAATTTCCGGATTGCCTATTACGCCGTCAGGGAAAGGCGGAAAGATCGGCGCGCCCAATGAATCGAAAAATGGACCTCTGGAACCCGGGGGATAGAGAATAAAGTTGCCTTCAACTTCCTGGGAGGTATCCAGATAACTGGCCTGAAACTCAAGGGAGGTGTTTTTAGAAAGTTCGGCTTCTGTATAGGTGAAATCAAAATTTAAACGCTGGCTGGCAAACTTATTGGTTGGATTTAAGGTCTCAGCTGCGCCGGCACCATCACCAATATCTTTGCGAATTTGACTGCCCAGTCTAAAGCGCATCTTTTTGTAGAGAGCCTCGAGTCTGATATCGATATTTTGCTGTGAACGATTAACCGATCCAGGAGCATTTGATACCGATGTTCCCGAGAGTAAATCAAACAGACTCTGGGCATCGCTCTCAATCTGCTCATCCGTGCCATCGGTTTCGCCCAATTCAATAACCGCTGAATAGGCAATCTCGCCAGTTTCTCCCTCTGCGGCCAACCATACCTCTCTTGTGCCAAAGTCACCTATAACTGCACCAGCAGAGTTTTTCGCTATCTCTTCCGGCCCCTTGGTGACTATATTGATAACACCGGCAGGTAAAACGTCTGCGATGACTTCCATAAGTACAAGAATGCTCGCCGGCGTCTGCTCAGCAGGCTTCATTACCACACAGTTACCTGCGGCCAATGCGGGCGCCAATTTCCATGCCGCCATTAACAGCGGGAAATTCCATGGAAT
>CAWUVN010000007.1:0-9549 GCA_963925995.1 uncultured Pseudomonadales bacterium
TTTAAAAGGCTATCGTAACCTCTCAGGCAGTTATCAACCGCCTGAGTCTCATTGAGTTGTCGTGCGCGGCTAAAACCTGAGTGCAGGGCAGAGATCAATTTTGTGTTATGCGAAAGGGTGATATCGGCGGCGGATTTTTTACTGATCAGTCGGGTCAAGCTCTGCAGACGAGGTTCGAGTAACGCTTCGAGTTCGCTTTTGCGTAACAGTATCGGCAGATCTCCTCGCGGTGAGCTGAGGATAAGTTCGCATTCAGAGATACCGCCAAAGCGTACTCCCAGATTGGGCAGCTGATCATAAATAGCCTGTTCTCCCTCAGAAGTATGCAGTGGGTCAAAGCGATGATTTTTGATCGCCAGATCTCTGATATAGCTGGCTAGGGCGTTGTAGATGTGGCTGGCACCTATATCTGGAATTACCTGATGGGCTTCAACACGCAGGCTGTTGCGTTCAAAGCTAACTTGGCTGACGATCATTTGCTGCATCTGTAAATCAACGTGCAGGGTCTGTTTTTCCGACGACTTAATATTCTCAGGACTCTCAATAGAGTCTTCCAGATAAAGGCAGTTGGCGAGACTGTTGTCTATTACTGAGACTACCGTTGTTTTAACTGCTCCGGTTTTAAAGGCATCTATTAAACCGAGCAATAGCGATAGCTGCTGATCGTCAAATGTGCTGGGAACACAGAGTATTAACTGCTCGGGTGTGCCGGCTTTGGTGAGTAGGCTGTGCAGTTGTGCATAGGCGATATCAGCGTGATGGCGAGCCCACTGTTGTTCGCCGGAGAGCGGCGCCTGATTGAGTTGTCGCCAGTATTCGCGATAGATATTTTGCGGCTGTAACCAGGCCTGCTGACGGGCCGGAAGACCGGTGATAATGCCCTGTTCTGTATGCAGGGCAAATCCTGGCTCGGAATAGACTTCGCCCGTTTGAGTTTTAATCAGTAGCGCCTGATCGTTAAGTTCGAGAACAGCAGTGCTCATGGTTTATTTCGCTTTTAAAAATCGCAGCAGATTGTTTTCACAGTAGGCATGAGAGTCGAGCACCAGCCGCTCCTGAATAAGCTGTAACTGGTGCATAAAAAACATCACGACCATACTGATCATCAGAGCGATAAATGTTGAGTTAAAGGCGACGCCGAGGCTGCTGGTAACCCCGGCAATATTGCCTTCCATTGCTTCGTGAGCCTGCCCCAGTGCAGCACCTATACCGCGCACTGTGCCGATAAATCCGATCGAGGGAATTGCCCAGGTAATATAGCGAACCATCGACAGTTCCGAATCGAGGCGGTCATTTTCATTGCTGCAGACTGTATTGACCGCATCGGTTGCGGATTGAACACTGTCGGTAACCTGAAATCTGGTTAGGGCGATTTGCAGCGCACGGGGCAGTAATAGTGGCCGTTGATCTTCCGGAAGGGACTGCAGCGGCCGTGCCAACTGACTGGCATCCTCGGGCAGAACCCTTGACCCCTCGCTAATTGAGATCAGCTGGGTTGCGAACATTTTTTGTTCGTTCATCGCGCTGCGGGTTTTGTAGCCCATAATCGCTAGAGCCCAGAACATCAGAATAAAACAGGCTTCCTGCTCAAAGTCTTTGATCACAATAAAAAATGATCTCGGTACCTCGTAGGCTTCACCGGCAGCAGCCATCTCGGCGTGCTGGCGAATGGTGCTCTCGGCATTGGGGCGCACCACGGTGACAAAGATTGCGTGGACAACAATCACGGCGAGTAGCAGGGCGATTAACTGGAAGAACATCTCATTGGTATGACTTTTCATGTGAGTATCCCTGGGGCTGTTAATAAGTAGAAACTGTTAAATATCAGAGGGAAGAGGAACCGGAAAGTCTTCGGAAATCTCTTCGTTGGGTATGAAGTCGCTGGGAGGTTTGGGCTCGTCTGCGGCTTGATCTGGTCGTTCTTGATCGCTTTTGGGCGGCTGTTGTGCTGTCTCTGGAGCCTCTGACATCTCAGCAGCCTCGACTTTATCCTCGGACCAAAGCGCTACTGAAAAAGTAATTGCTGCCAACACTAGAAGAGTAACCAGAGTCTGTGCAGGCCCTAAACGGATTATTTGCTTAATAGTTTTAAGTGGGCGATTCATAGGTCACTGCCGGGTTTGTCTACATATCTGGCGATTCTAAAGCCCAGATCAATGCGCCCATCGTTGCCTGAGTCGCGGTAGCTAAGGCGCAATTCGGTGCGCGAGGCGAGGGCCCAGCTGGCACCGCGAATAACATGTTTATTACCCTGTTGCGGGCCGCGCGGGTCGAGTTGCGGTTCACCGCGCCGCGGGCGTATATCAAAATAGTCGTTGACCCATTCGGCGACATTTCCACTCATTTCATAGAGCCCTTTGCTATTGGCTTTAAAGCTGCCAACCACCGCAGACACTGGATACTGGTCATTGTAGTTGGGCAGTGTAAAGGTCAGAAAAGCACTGGCACTTTTATCCGCATAATTGTCGGTGATCTTTAGTGGTGGGAAGAGGTCGTTGCTCCAGGGGAAGATATGACTTTTTGAGCGCAGATCGATTTTTGCTGCCCAGGCCCATTCCGCCTCGGTGGGAAGCCGGTAGCCGGAAGCATCCCAGTTAACACTGACAACACGACTCTGTTCGACATTGTAGAAAGGCGCTAAACCCTCTTTGTGGCTCAACCAGTTGCAGAACAACGCAGCATCTTCCCAACTGACCTTGGCGACTGGCTGATCATTCATATCCAGAGTTTGGCCCTTAATAGCAGTTGAGCTGTGCTGTTCTTTCCACTGCCGATACTGGGCATTGGTGGTTTCATGGGTGGCTAGGTAAAAGGGGCGTTGCAGGGCGACGGAGCGCTCTGCTTCATTGGCTCGTCTGCCCGGCTGTCGCCGTGGTGCGCCGAGCATAAACGGCTGCTGCGGATCGGGGCGGAATAGTTTTAAGTTGATACCTACCGAGCTGTTTATCTGTGGTGGGCGGGATGCCCAGTAAGCCTGCTCTAGAGTCAGCAGGTTAATCGTTAGAGCCTGCTGATGGGCGGGTCTGGGGGTGATACTCATCGACTTGGTCTGGTAGCCGGGCTTTTCCGCGCTGATACTGTGAGGCTTGGCATTGAGAGACAGGGTCTGACTGCCGGTTTTACTGCTACTGCTATACAGCTTGCCATCGACTTTAACCACTGCATCTGCAGGACTCACTGTTAACTGCACTGTGCCTATATTGGGTCTTAGATCGACACTTAGTTGCGCTCGTTGCTCGGGTTCAACCTGCATGGATCGGCTGGCTTTTAGATAGCCTTCGAGAAATAACTCAACCTGATGTTTTTTAAACGGTGCTACATCGACTAATAAAGGTGTGACACCTGAAAATTGTTGGTCAATGGTAATGCTGGCGCCCGGAGGAGAGCTGTTAATAGACAGGCTGCCATCCGCCACAATCATTTCAATCAGCGGGTGTTGAGCTTTGCCGCCGGCTTTAACGCTGACCTGCTGTTGCAGGGTTTTATAGCCGCTTGCCTTTAGGCTGAGCTGACTTCCGGTTTCCAGTACTTCCGCTGAGAGCGGGGTTGTGCCTATTAGGCGGTCATCAATATACAGCTCAGCACCTGAAGGGGTCGATGTGAAATCAATATGCCCCCAGGCCGGTTGTAGGGAAATATCTATGGCCTGGGTTTTCCCTAGCCCTTCGATTTGTACTTCCTGTTGCAGTGGGAAATAGCGATATTTTTTAAAGTCGAGTTTGTGGGCTCCGCGACTAATACCCTCTAGGGTTCCCGGCACTTTACCCGCCAACTGGTCGTCAATAAATACCTCTATATCACTGAGGTTGGCATTGACCAAGAGTTTGCCCGGCAGGGGTTGCAGCGTGACGTCGATCTCCTGAGTGGCCTGATCGGTGACCTGTATGGTTTTGTTCAGCGGAAAATATCCCGGGGCTTCGGCACTTAGCTGATGCTCACCGCGCAACAGCAGATAGTTATCGCCAATATGGAAGGTCAGGCCGCTGATATCGACCACGGCAGTGGCCGGGTCGAGACGTAAGATAGTCGCCCGTGCGGCAAATAGGAATATTAGAATAACTAGCGCGATCAGTGTGAATGCCGTGGTAAAAAGCAGTGCCGCAGATGGACGGGTGCCACGCTTTTTCGCCTTGCTTTTCAGCGGCGTAAAGTCGGTTGCAGTTAGTGGTTGGGCATCTTTATTGTCGACCATAATTTCTAATTATATTTAGAACCGCTTTGGTGAGTGAGGCTTGCGTGATATCAGTATGGCCTCTGATTCCCTTTGATGTTTAAAATTTTCTTTTGAGTTCAAATCTCTTAAATAGCTTCATTACAGCTAATCGTAATCGGTGCATCAAAGCCTTGGCCGGTGACGGTAAATTCAATCCGCACATCCCGATACCCACTTCTGGTACCAGCGGCTATATAGCGGCCGGGTTTTAGTGCCACTGAGGTTTTCTCAAAGGTTCCGAGTTTGACGATTCTAAATAATGTCACCTCTGTATTGCTGTCGGAGGTCAGGGCGATCTCTACCGGTGTTTGTGAGACTTTTAGAGTCTCTCTAAGGGTGGCAATCTGTTGTTTGAGTATTGGGCCGGGGGTGGAAATTCCCGAAGCATCTTGCAGGGCCTGTTGGGCTTTCCGAAATTGGCTACTCGCTGAAAGCGCGAGAGGGTCTTCGATAATGGCCTTGATACGGTTATCCAGATCGGCGCGCACGGCAACCGGAATCTGTTTTACTTTGACATCGCTAAGGCTGCTGTCGGCGAGCAATAGTTTTTGATAGACCGTTTTGGCACGCTGCCATTTTTCTTGAGCTTCAAATTCCGCTGCACGGGCCATATTGCTGGTCACCCAGAGTTGCGAGCGGCGCGTCTCCAATAGGGCAAGCGCCTGCGCGATGGCAGGGTGGTCGGTATATACAGTGGCGGCTCGATTAAAGGCGGCTTTGGCGTCGACAAATTTGTCTTTATCCAGTGCGCTAAAGCCTTCACTCATAAAGCCTCGAAAGCGCTGTTCAGTGATTTGCTGGTTGGTTTTAGCTAGTGCTGCGGCGGCTTGTTTATGTTCTGGATCGAGTTTAACTGCTTCGTTAAAGGCTTGTTTGGCGGCGCTGAGTTGGCTGCGTGCACTGAACTTTTCGCCCTGCTGCATAGCTTCTATCAGCTGCGGCAAGTTGGCGACGCGCTGACTGAGCTGTTGCACCTGTTTATTGCCGGGAGCCATGGCGCTGGCCAGCTCTATGGCTGTGGTGGCAGTACTGAGAACAGTCTCTTCGATAGCGCTGGCGGTGTTGGCTATAGCCTCGCTGAGAATCGATTTTCCGCGGCTCTCAAGGACGCTGAGTTGGTCCAGAGCACTCTGGTAACTGGCAACCGATTCAGCGTATTCGCCGTATTGGTATTGCTGGTCACCGCGCTCTATCTGCAATAGCGCCTGCTTGTATTCAAACTCTCCCCACAGCTCGACACGCTTTTCTTGAAGGCGGTCGCGGTAGGCAATAATCTGCGCTAACAGCGTTTGTGAATCCTGTCGATATTTGGTTTTTTCTGCGGCTGTTGAGGGGCTGACGTTTGTAGCTGTTGGCTTAAGGGAGCTGTTTTCAGACTGCGCCGAGTAGTTAACCCAGGGTTCGGTAACGCCCTTGGGGAGGATAAAGATAACCGCGCTGGCGAGCAGCAGGAGCACAGTGATAACAATTTTTTGTACGCCGCTCTGATGCACACCACTTTTACGCCCACCACTGTTCACTGGTTTTTGTTGGCTGTTGTTTTGTCCGTTAAAAGCAGGGTGTGCGCTAGTCTGTTTGGCGTCTCTGGTATCCATGACTTAGGGTGCCCCACGTTCCTGCTGATAAATCTTGCCGAGCAGTTCCTGCCACTGTTGATACTGAGCCTGAACCGTACCGGTCAGGGTGACGGTGCGATCTTCCAGTTCGATAACCTGAGGAGCAATTTCAGCTTCTAGAGAGGAGCCCATTTCGGCTACCGACTCGCTGTATTCGGAGGCTTTCTGTTTTTTGTCGAGACCGGATTTAATCACAAATCCGCCGACCGCAGCGGTGGCGGTCCCGGCGTCATCGGCCATACTGGTGCGCGCCTGAGAGCGGCCATAAATGCCTGCCAGAATGGCGCCTATGCCAGTGATAATTTGCTTATTGCCCTGGGCGTTGAGCTGTCGCGCTTTGACCACTGAGTCGTAGGAGGAGCGGCGAAAATCCTGATAGGCCAGATGCATCTGCTGAGAGAAGCCATCGTAGTAATCCTGCATGGTGTCGACATAGAGATAATCGCGCTCGCGGATTTTGCGCACGCGGATAAGAATGCTGTCATTTTCGGCGGGCAGTCGCGCGATACTTAAAAACCCTTTGCGGTCTTCTTCGACATAGTTATCAAAAGCTTCTGGTGAGAATTTTTTGGCAAATCGCAGTTCCGATATCGTTCGCAGTTCCTGTGCCCGCTGATCGCTGATTTTTTCTCGATACTTGAGTAGGTCGTTGGCAATACGAATAAACAGGTTTTGGAAGGGATCGCCGAGGCTTTTTAAACGCCGGTCGTAGGCGTACTTGCCGGTGGTCTGTTTATAGCGTTTTTTAAACCATTGCTTGCCACTGCTATCAACCACTGCAATTTCTAGGTCCATGGTCTCGCCGTCGGACTGAAAGATGGTGCCGGTGATATATAGATCCATAATCACATCGCTGTTGGGGGTCACTCGAATAGCGCCCCAGGCGCCACTTTTTTCTAAGACTTTTCCCAACTGATTGGAAAAGTAGATCGCCTCTGCATAGCGAACTTCGGGAAATACAGTGTCGTCTTCGTCGGTCAGATAGAGCCCGTCATTCAGGGTTGGGATTCCTACGTCTAATAGTGACTCTATCGGGAATGAGCGCGATGGAGTTGCCAGCGTTAAGGTGGTTGAGGAGGTTACTTTGTCTACAGCGCCATAGGCTGTTGTTAAAGGTGCGGCGAACAGTACGAGGCTGAGCATCACTGTTATAAGTGCGCTCATTGCAGATGAACTTAAGATATTGAGGCTGTTCATTAGTAACTTTACTCTTGTCATTTTTCTATCCTTGACCCTTTATACGGCGGTATTCATCCCAGAGTTTTTCTCTCAGTATCGGATCTCGCTCTTTGATAGCTGCGTCACGAATTTGTCGTAAAACAATATCGTCACCCTGACCATCATCTATATCGTCAGGAATTGGAATGATTTCACTGTCGACCTGTTCCGGGCCAGAGCTGGCTTGGCCGGTCTGCGCTTCAGTACTCTCGGTTCCGGGTGGCGCTCCCTCAGCCGCTCGCTGTTCTATTGAGGCATTGCCCTGAGCAGTGCCGCTACCGGCTTCTTCAAACAGGGGTTCATCGCTGTCGATCCCACCGCTAGTGCCGCTGGGGCTAAGAATATCTATGCTATCAGAGCCATTGCGATTGCCCTCTCCGAGAACCGTCTCGTCGAAATCTTCTAGGGATTCATCGAGCGCTTCATCTAGGCCTTCTATCGAATCTCCACTTTCTCCTCCAGAGCTATCGCCACCATCATTACTGCCATCAGCACTACCACCACCGCCACTGGGTGGTGGTGTGCTGCCGCCCGCATCCCCTCCTGGATTTGGTGCTCCCCCTCCCGGATTTGGCACTCCCCCTCCTGTATTTGAAGGCCCTGTTGAACCGCCGCCAGAGCTTGGTAAACCTCCACTGGAACTGGAGCCGCCGCTAGTCGGTGATGGCATCGAACAGGCACACAGGCCTAAAATTGAAGCGATAAGCAAACCTACAACCATTGGCCTCTGTGAGCCGGTTGTTTGGTTTGTGCTGAGTTTTTTATCAGTCATTATTTTCATCGCGGTTATTTTATTATCCCTGTGTTTGTTTGCTTGAATAGGGAAATACAATACTGCTCTCAGTAGTGATTCCCTCTACAAGCTTGGGTCTGAAACGTTTGCTGCGAATATCTTTTAGAATTGATCGAATCTCAGCCTTAGTGATACTTTCTGGCGGATTGAGAATCTCCATTTTTATTGGCATGCCAGTTTTGGTCACAGTCATGGCTACCTGAAGATCCTGTTGTGGTGATTCCTGTCTTCCCTGTCCTTCGTCCAGGGCGGTAAATTCAATAATGCTTGGTTGGTCAAATAGGGTTTCTGGCTGCTGCTTTGATTCGCTAGTCGCCAGAAGTGTCTGGAAGGCAAGCTTATAGGCCTTGCTGGCAGACATGCGCTGACCAAATACCAGATACCAATCACCGAGTTCTGCCACGGCTTCGGCTTTCTCGGCAGCACTGCTGTTCGGTTGTTGCTCAAGGGACTCAATCACTTTTTTTAGCGCCGCTTTGCCGCGCTGGTAGTGCAGATGTGAAGTGCTTGTTGGGCTGTTTGTAGTGGCACCAGAGTTTATTGTGAAGCCAGAATCTGAGGGCTCGCCATACTGTTTTATATGATTGGCGATAAAATAGTGCAGATGACTGATTTTGCGGTATCGCAATGCTGCATCCGCGTCGTCGACTAGACTATGGGTCTTGAGGATATTAGAAATACGATTTCCCAGGCGCTCGGACATGACTAAATTCTGGTAGGCACCATTGCGGGTTCTCTCTTTATAGGTATCCAAATACCAGTCGAGAAGTTCATCGAGCACTGGCAGCATCCGCGGATCAGTTTCACCATAGGCTTGCGAGTTAATAGTGTAGATATTTTCCAGAGCATCCTGAGATTCCTCCCAGTTGCCAAGAAAGCTCTCGGCATCTGCTATGGAAAGTAGATAGGGGGTTTGAGAGAGGCTGTTAAGGCCGTAGTTGACTCGTTCAATCTGCATTCCGCGCTGATAGGCGCGACGTGCACGCTCATATTCACGTTTTGAAAAATGCGATTTCCCAAGGCCAAAGTAGAGGTCAGAAAGTTCTGTAGAATAGGCGCTGCGCTCGGCTTCAGTTGCTTCTATGGCTTCCAGATAGTCGCTGATAGGGTCGCTTTCTGGATTCTCTGGGGAGGTTGTTTGGGCGACTGCCTCAGTGCTTAGAACCATAGCTATAAACATACAGATCAGCATCTGCATAACCAGATCTATGCTCTGTGGTGGTCTATAGTTGATCGCTCTGCTGCTGGGTCTCATAGTGCGCTCCCAAATTTGCTTTAAAAATTAGAGTGGGCATATCCCTGCCGGTTCCATTGGGATTAATTTTCAAAGCGGATTCCGTGGGTTTTTGTATACTGCCTTGAAAACTTAGTTCCAAAAACTGCGTTTAAAAACAGTCTGCGGAATTTATTTTTATTTTAGCTACCAATGTTCTTTAATCTTCAGGCCTATATCTATAGTTTATACCCTGATGAATAAGATTCCATTCCAACGGCAAGTTTTTTAGGGCGGCTGTTAATAGTGTTAAAAATGTAGAGAGAATAATGGGGAAGATGGTGAGTAAACCACTGCAGGGGTTAAGGGTTATTGAGTTGGGGCAGCTTTTAGCGGGCCCTTTTGCCGGCTGTATGCTCGGTTATTTTGGTGCTGAGGTGATTAAGGTTGAGCCGCCGGGTGGCGATCCGATTCGCAACTGGCGCGAAGTTAAAGA
>CAWUVN010000008.1:0-11230 GCA_963925995.1 uncultured Pseudomonadales bacterium
GGTAGTCGCACAGAGCCACCCCAGCCCGGCAGAATACCCAGATTGGTTTCCGGTAGGCCAACCGCCGCTTTCGAAGAGATAACCCGGCAGTCACAGGCGAGACAGATTTCAAAACCGCCACCCAGTGCAAAACCATTAATCGCTGCAACCGTTGGAAAAGGCATATCTTCAATGGCGGAAAACAGTCCATTGGCATGCTGTGCACCCTCGATAAAATGCTCCTTGCTTGCAGAGAACATCCCCTTAAATTCAGTGATATCTGCACCGACTACAAAGACTGATTTATTGCTGGTTAGCAGCAGGCCTTTTATATCTGTAGCAGCCTTAAGAATATCAATCGCCTCTCGCAGTTCGCCGAGAGTTTCAATATTAAATTTATTGACCGAGCCACTCTGATTATCAAAATTGAGTTCGACAAAACCATTTTCTAGCTGCACTAGACTAAGCGTTTTTCCTTGAAACATAGCAGTTAATATCCTCGGTAATCGTAAAATAATTGACTATTATTCTATCTTGGTTAAAAGCATAGTCTATGTTTTACTGCGACTGAGCGTTTCTGCTTTTTAGCCTTGGATATTCGACTATGAACCTGCGCCAAAAAATGCAACTGGAGCAACAGCAAAAAGCCCTTTTCAAGCAGGCACAGGGCTATGCCTTTGAGTATGCGGATGAGGCTTTACTACGTAATGTATTCCCCTCAGATCAGGCTTTAAAAGATCTTGATCAGTTTGTCGAACAGCTGCCCACAACAACCGGTGATCCTGCGGCGATCCTCGAACAGCTTCACCAATACGGTTCTCCCGCTTCCGTTGCACAAACCGGTGGACGCTATTTTGGTTTTGTAAATGGCGGCATTCTTCCGGTGACATTGGCGACTAAATGGCTAACAGATTTTTGGGATCAGAATACCGCACTGCAAGTTATGTCGCCGATCACCTCCAAACTTGAAGAAGTCTGTGAGCAGTGGCTAAAAGAACTTTTGGGGCTGCCGGACACTACCGTGGCGGGTTTTGTTAGCGGTACTTCATCAGCAATATTCTGCGGCCTCGCCGCTGCACGTTATCGAATCTATACCAACCATCACTGGGACTTTAATCTGCAGGGGCATAATGGCGCCCCACCGATTCGCGTTATTGCTGGCCGCCATACCCATGGTGCGGTGGTTAAAGCGATCGGCCTGTTGGGTTTTGGTATAGATAATATTGAATGGGTTGACTGTGATGATCAGGGGCGGATTATTCCCGAGCAGATGCCCGCTCTGGATAATAGTTGCATCGTGCTACTGCAGGCCGGCAATGTTAACTCTGGGGCTTTTGATCCGTTTGAATCAATCTGTGACGACGCCATTGCTGTAGATGCCTGGGTGCATATAGATGGCGCCTTTGGGCTTTGGGCCGCAGGAACAGAGCGGCTTAAACACCTGACATCTGGCATGGAAAAAGCCCACTCATGGTCGGTGGATGGTCATAAAACCCTGAATACTCCCTACGACAGCGGCATATTGCTCTGTCGCGATAAGGAGGCGCTGGTCAGTGCGCTGCAGGCGACTGGTTCCTATCTGACCTCCTGTTACAGCGAGAGTCGTGATGGAATGCTCTTCACACCGGAGATGTCACGCCGCGCCAGAGCGATAGAATTATGGGCGGCGTTAAAATATCTCGGGCGTGATGGTGTCGATGAGTTAGTCGTGGGTATGCATCAGCGGGCTAAACAATTTGCCGATTTACTTAAAGCCGCCGATTTCGATATTCACAATGATGTAGTGTTTAATCAGGTGATTGTTTCTCCGTCTACAGATGAACAAATCACACAATCAATTCTTGAGGAAATTCAGCAGTCTGGCGAATGCTGGGTGGGAGGGTCTATATGGAATGGCAAAAAGGTTATTCGTATTAGCGTCTGCTCATGGGTGACCTCTGAAGACGATATTCGCCGTTCGGTACAGACCTTTATTAAATCGCGAGACTCGGTCATTGCGGCTTCTGAAAAATAATCACATCAGCACCAATAATTAGCGGTGCACTGCCCCATAGTTCCCCGAGATATTCAAAGCTCTGCTGTGAAAAGAAACTGATATGGGTGGGATCAGTTTTATAGTGCCAGTTGGCAAACTTTTCGACATCGCCAGCCAGCTTGGTCATCAGTCCCAGATACCCGCCTGGCTTGAGTAACTCCCAGAGACGCTGCAGCTCAGTTATTGGACTGGCCAGATGCTCAATCACTTCGGTGGCGGTTATAAAGTCATACTGCTGCTTAAATAGACTGCGGTTATCTGCATAGTAGAGATCATAGAGAGAAACACTATGCCCCTGCTCCTCCAACATCACCGAAAGACAGGGTCCAGGTCCACAGCCAAAATCCAGACCTTGGCTACTGGGCGCTAGACGCTGCAGCAAGGGATCAGCCAAACGGCTAAGAAATTTTCTATAGCCACTGTCATTGGGATTATTTTCATGGTGGTCGTATTGAGCTTTTTCGTCTTCAGCGTTGAGATGGAACTTGGGTGGTACAGAAATCAGCTGGCATTGATCGCAGCGCAAATAATCACGTAGTCTGTCCTTGAAGAAATGGTGAGAATCAGAAGATAAACACAGAGGACAGATAACAGAGGTTTGAATCATTTTTATTATTTATATCTATAGCCAATTAAGTAGCTTCAGTATGTCAGCAGAGCCGCCCCGAATACAGGCTTTCGATGCTTCAGTTTGTCGATAAAAAGCCTATTTTAGTGTTTAAAAGCCTAATATCGAAAAAACTCTCAAGATGTTAAGATTTCACATTGACGCAAACCGGCTTGGTCAGTATTATGCGCGCTCTCGAAAGAGACCGTATGGTAAGACATTCGGGGATTAGCGCAGTCTGGTAGCGCGCCTGCTTTGGGAGCAGGATGTCGGGGGTTCGAATCCCTCATCCCCGACCACTTTCCGGTTTGAAAGCTATGCCGCCCATAGCTCAATTGGATAGAGCATCCGCCTTCTAAGCGGAAGGTTCCAGGTTCGAGCCCTGGTGGGCGGACCAAGGTTGTTGTCTGTATTGGTTTGAACTTAAAAATTCCTAGATATATTGCTTTAATGGTGGACGTAGCTCAGTTGGTAGAGCCCCGGATTGTGATTCCGGTGGTCGCGGGTTCAATCCCCGTCGTCCACCCCATTTTCTTGTTGCATCTCTTTTTGAAACACATCTTAATCCATATTTTAACTATTAATTTTCCTGATAAAGTTTAAAAAAGGTTGCGTTAAACGTATCTCACGCCTATTTTATCGCCCTCAATATAATTAATAACTTAACAAACAATACAGGTATCAACATGTCTGCACTTATTCTTGATGGCAAAACACTGGCCGCGCAAACTGAAACTGAGTTATCCCAGCGCGTTGCTACCCTGAAAGATAAAAACGCAGGACAAGCGCCAATTCTGGCAACTATTCTAGTCGGAGGCGATCCAGCCTCGGCAACCTATGTGAAAATGAAACAGAATGCCTGTAAACGCGTCGGCATGGACTCTATCGCGGTTGAAATGTCTGAAGATACAACTACTGAACAGTTGTTAGAAAAGATTGCCGAGCTCAACAACAATCCCAACTGCCACGGCATTCTTTTACAGCATCCAGTACCTGCACAGATTGATGAGCGCGCCTGCTTTGATGCTATCGCCCTTGCGAAAGATGTCGACGGTGTCACCTGCCTTGGCTTTGGTCGTATGGCAATGAATGAACCCGCCTATGGTTCAGCGACGCCCCAAGGCATTATGCGGATTCTGGAAGGCTACAATATTGAAATGACCGGCAAGCATGCCGTCGTAGTTGGTCGCAGCCCTATTCTCGGCAAGCCAATGGCGCTAATGCTACTTAACGCAAATGCTACTGTCACAATTTGCCACTCGAAAACGCAAAATCTACCTGAGCTGATCAAGCAGGCCGATATATTAGTCGGTGCTGTAGGTCGTCCAGAGTTTATTAAAGCCGAGTGGATTAAAGATGGCGCTGTAGTGGTCGATGCTGGCTACCATCCCGGTGGTGTTGGCGATATCGAACTGGCGCCCTTGGTTGATCGAGTGGCCGCCTACACACCAGTTCCCGGTGGTGTTGGCCCCATGACTATTAACACCCTGATACTACAGTCTGTAGCAGCTGCAGAAAAAAGCCTGCTCTAAAAAGCCAATGAGAAAGGCGAAAAGATTAGGGTTTTCGACTAATCTTTTCCATCATTGCCGCAATCGAATCTCGCGCATAGGGTTGCTCTATAGACCACATCTGCTGCGCCGTTTCCAATTCGAGAATCTCCTTATGGCTATTTTTACTCGCGCCCGCCTCTCGAAGAGTGCGCTTGGTTCGCAGCAACAATTCTTTGGGTAGATCACGAATATTCTCGGTAAATTCAAACGCCTGATCAATTAGACAGTCCGCTTCCACGCACTTCCACGCCAACCCTTTTTCGACCGCCTCCAAACCGGTTAATGATTGCGAAAACAGCAGCATTCCCGCCGCGGTATTCCAATTGGCTATCTGTCTCAGCATCCAGGTATTGCCGCCACCAGGATGCAAACCAAGGCCAAAGAAGCGCGGTTCGAAACGGGCAGCCTCAGTTACTATGCGCACATCGCAACCCACCGCCAGATTAAAACCGGCACCCACTGCAGGGCCATTCACCGCGGAAATAGTTGGCAGCGAACAGTTGGCGACACTTAAAAAGCCGCTATAGATTTTCTCCAACACCTGTTGATTGGGGTTTAGATCACTGAGCTGACCACCGGCACAAAACGCGCGCCCGCTGCCAGTCACAATTAATGCCTTGACCTCGGGATTGGCCTCAGCCTGATCAACATAGTCAACAATCTGCCCACAGGCCTCCTGAGTGAGCATATTGCGTTTATCTGGATTATTTAAACTGATCAGTGCCGCGTTATCGCGGATCTCAAACAGGACTGTGGACATAGTATTGATCTCAGTTGAACCATAGCAAAACTTAAGGATAGCACCGCAACTCTTCAAAGGTGGATGCGCTTACCGTATAGTCGATATAAAATAGCCGTCAACAAGCTAAAGAATACTTATGATCGAGAATAACCCCTTAACCGCCCAGCAACTTGTCGCTCATCGAGGCTATCAAAAGCGCTATCCAGAAAATACGGCACTGGCGGTTACCAAGGCGATTGAGGCTGGTGCCCTCTTTGTAGAAATTGATATTCAACTGAGCCGCGATCAGCAACCAATGGTCTATCACGATATCAGCTTACAAAGGGTTAGTGGCTGCGCTGGTTCGATCACGGAGTTATCCCGTGAACAGCTGGAAAAGCTTCCCGCCTACGAACCTCAACGACTTGGCGAAGAGTTTATCGAAGAGCCCATCTCATCCCTCGAAACTGTGGTTGAGATTATTCGCCGGCATCCGACAGTCACCTTATTTGTCGAGCTAAAAGAGGAATCGATTGATCATTTTGCTGCAGAGGTTATGCTGCATAATATCTACGCAGTTTTGCAGCCGATTGCCCAGCGTGCGGTGCTAATAAGCTTTGATTACAGCATTATTCAGACGTCTAGAAGTAAGGGCTGGCCACAGGTTGGTGTGGTTCTGCGCAACTGGATAGATATCCATAGCCCAGAGGTTCAGGCGATTGACGGGGAATATACCTTTGTTGATTACAAAATTATTCCACTGCAGGTTGACCTAACAATGCTAAAAACCAAATTAGTCGCCTATGAAGTGGGTACAGTTGAGCTGGCAAGAAAACTGGCCAACCAAAAAGTCCCTATTTTTGAGACCTTTGATATACAGGGTTTACTCGAAGCCGGTCAATAAGCTCTGTAGTGAGATTATTGGCAGCTATAATTAACAATAAAATAACCCTAAACAGTGATTATTAATCAATGGAACAAAACTTTGATATCTGTGTAATTGGCGGCGGCATTCAGGGTGCAGGCATTGCACAGGCAGCTGCCCTCTCTGGCCTATCTGTAGCGCTATTAGAAAAGAGCGACTGGGGCGCTGGGACCTCCTCCAAATCCAGCAAGCTAATTCATGGCGGCCTTCGATATCTTCAATCCTTTGAAATTGGTCTGGTGCGCGAAAGCCTTAAAGAGCGGCGCACCTTGCTTAATATCGCTGCAGATATAGTTAAACCCAACTGGTTTTATCTGCCGGTCTACAAAAACAGCCAGCACAAACCTTGGCAGCTAAGTATTGGCTTAACCCTCTATCGGATACTTGCCGGACGTAAAAACCTCGCCGGTTTTAAACGCCTGCGCCGCTCACAGTGGAGCCAGCTTAAAGGCCTCAATACCGCTAATTTGCAAACTGTATTTGCCTATCAGGATGCCCAGACCGATGATCAGGCTCTGACTCGTAGAGTCGCTCTATCCGCTGAAGCCGAAGGTGCCACCCTACTCTGTCCGGTTACTGTAATAAGTGCAGAAAAAACCCATAAAGGCTATTCAATCGACCTTAATCTCGATGGCCAAAGAAAAACTATTTACTGTCGCTATCTAGTAAATGCTGCAGGGCCATGGATTAATCCTGTCGCAGAAACAATCCATCCGAAACCGCCGATGGTCAATGTGGATCTAATTCAGGGAACTCACTTAGAGTTTGATGAGCAGCTTAGCGACGAATGTTTTTACCTCGAGGCGCAACAGGATCATCGAGCAATTTTTGTGATGCCCTATAAAGGCCGAACCTTGCTCGGCACCACGGAAAAAGTGTTTAACGGCGATCCAGATCAGGTACAACCCAGCGCTGAAGAGATTGAATATTTACTCGAGGTTATCCGCTATCACTTCCCGCACTTTAATCACAAACCGATTAAAGCCTGGGCCGGTTTGCGGGTATTGCCGTCCAGTGGCAGCAGTCCTTTTAGTCGAAGTCGTGAAGTGCAGTATGCGGAGAGTGAAAACTATCTAGCTGTGTATGGTGGCAAGCTGACTGGCTATAGAGCTACAGCAGAGGTAGCGATCAAGAAAATTATTAAATCTATGGGATTGGAAGGTCGACGCAAAGTTAAAGATTCATCTAAAGTAGAAATTTAATTCCTACTTTAGATGTTATATAGGACCGACTTTTAACCACGACGCCACTTTGTCCCCTCACGGCTATCCTCTAAAACCACACCTAATAATTTAAGCTCTTCGCGAACCGCATCGGCACCGGCATAATCTTTATCGGCCTTAGCCTGATTGCGTTTAGCTATTAACGCCTCAACCTCCTCGGCGGAAATGTCATCGCCACCGCGAGATAGCGTAAACCACTGCTCAGGATCCTGCTGCAGCAATCCCATTAGACTGGCAATGGCTAATAGGCGACCCTTAGCTAGTGTTAGATCATCACCATTTGCACTGTGCATTTCGCGAGCTAGTTTATGCAGTTCACTTATCGCCATGGGTGTATTTAAATCATCGAGTAACGCGCTGTAGGCGTCGCTTTCAGAGATATCCACTGATGCAGCTTCTGTATCATTCTGGGTACGTAAAAAGCCATAAAGTGTATCTAGGGAACGCCATGCACTGTCGAGCAGATCCTTACCGAAGTTCTGCTCTGATCGGTAGTGGGCCGATAAAATCACATAGCGCAGCACTTCACCTGGATATTGCTCGAGCAGGTCATTAACCATACGGAAATTGCCCAGTGACTTGGACATCTTCTCGCCTTCAATATTAATAAAGCCATTGTGCATCCAGACGTTGGCAAAGGGTTTGCCATCGTGGGCACAGCAGCTCTGGGCGATCTCATTCTCGTGATGCGGGAAGATAAGATCCTGACCGCCACCGTGAATATCAATAGAATCGCCGAGATGCTTTTCAATCATCGCCGAACATTCAAGATGCCAACCGGGGCGACCACGGCCCCAAGGGCTATTCCAACCGGGCTCATCGTCCGCAGAGGGTTTCCAGAGCACAAAGTCTCCAGCGTATTTTTTATAGGAGGCAACTTCAACTCGGGCACCGGCCAACATATCATCAAGTGAACGACCGGAGAGTGAACCGTAATCCGCCATAGACTGCACGGCAAACAATACATGACCCTGTTCACCTTCAACACCGTTATCAATATTGTAGGCATGGCCTTTTTCGATCAGCCGGGCGACCATATCAATCATTTCTGGAATATGCTGAGTCGCATAGGGAACAATAGTAGGCGAGAGGTTATTCAGCGCAGCCATATCATCAAAATAAGCCTGGGCATAACGCGCCGATAAGGCGCTAATATCTTCGCCAAGTTCCGCGGCGGTTTTCATAATCTTATCGTCAATATCAGTGATATTGCGCGCGTACTCAACCTTTGGATAAAGGGTGTTAAGCACTCTAAACAATGTATCAAAGACTACCGCTGGTCGCGCATTACCAATATGAACGCGATTGTAAACGGTTGGCCCACAGACATACATGGTGACCCTTTCGCTATCGATTGGCTCAAAGGGCTGCTTGCTGCGTGTCAATGTGTTGTATAGCGTTAAACCCATTATTCTCTCTTTATATTTTTTATTCTGTTAAAGTTTTTAGCCTTTAGCCTTTAGCCTTTAGCTCTAGGCAAAAGCCCTTAGCGCAAATTAATAGTCCTATTAAAGACGGGCTTTTCAACGGTGCTATGTTTCGCATCCAAACAGTAATAACCCTCGCGCTCAAACTGATACTGCTGACCGGCAACTGCATCGTCAAGGCCCAACTCCGCTTTGCAGTTCTCGACAATCTTCAGTGACTGCGGATTGAGATGGTCGAGGAAAGAACCCTCCCCGGCATCTGGCGCAGCCTCAGTAAATAGATTTTCATACAGATACAAATCGCAATTGACAGAGTTAGTGGCCGACACCCAGTGAATAACACCACGGGGGCGAATACCCTCTGGAGGATTCTCACCCACAGTATCAGGCACATAGGAGCCAATAATCTCAATAATCTGATCATTGCTATCGCGAATAACCTGATCGGCACGAATAACGTAGGCGCCACGCAAACGAACATATTCACCAATCACCAGACGCTTAAACTTCTTGCGTGACAGGCTAGTGTCTTCACTAAAGTCACTGTGATCAATATAAATTTCACGGCCAAACGGCAATTGACGAGCAGGCAGGTCATCGCGATTGGGGTGCCCTGCGGCACTCAACAGCTCTTCCTTGCCTTCTAAATAGTTACTCAGGGTAATTTTTAGCGGATTCAAAACACACATCGCCCGTCTTGCAGTTGCATTGAGATCATCGCGAATAAAGTGTTCGAACTGAGCCAGGTCAACAATGCCATCAGTTTTCGCCACGGCTAAACTGTCGCAGAATTCACGAACCGCCGCTGAGGTAACCCCGCGGCGACGTAGGCCAGAAATAGTCGGCATTCGCGGATCATCCCAACCATCCACATGCTTCTCATCCACCAGCTGCTTTAACTTGCGCTTGCTGGTCACTGTGTAATTAATATTTAGGCGGCCAAACTCATACTGATGAGGCGTGGATGGCAGTGGCAGATTGCTGGTAAACCATTCATAGAGCGGCCGATTAGCAGCAAACTCCAGGGTACACACCGAGTGAGTTACACCTTCGATGGCATCTTCCTGACCATGGGCAAAATCATAGGAGGGATAAATATTCCAGGCATCGCCAGTGCGATGGTGGGCCATCTTTTTGATTCTGTACATTACCGGATCGCGCATATTGATATTCGGCGACTGCATATCGATCTTGGCACGCAGGGTCATAGTGCCCTCATCAACTGCACCGATTTTCATCTTTTCGAGTAACTCAATGCTCTCCTCAACAGGACGCTCACGGTAAGGGCTGTTTTTGCCCACTTCGGTGAGGGTGCCGCGATACTCGCGCATCTGTTCTGCATTTAACTCGCAGATATAGGCCTTGCCTTCACGTATAAGGTGCTGCGCCCAGCTATACAGTTGGCCGAAATAGTTGGAGGCGAATTTTGGCTCGCCAGCCCAGTCAAAACCCAACCAGCGAACATCTTCGATAATCGCCTGTACATATTCATCGTCTTCTTTTTCTGGGTTGGTGTCATCAAAACGCAGGTTGCAGACACCGCCAAACTGTTTGGCGAGACCGAAATTCAGGCAGATAGACTTAGCATGACCTATATGCAGGTAACCATTTGGCTCTGGTGGAAATCTGGTGATTACAGTTTCAACACGGCCAGCGTCGAGATCGGCGCTGATTACTTGCTGGATAAAGTTTGTTGGTTTTTCAATATCAGTCATGGATAAAAATCTGGTCGCTATAAGGTGGCCGAGATTATAGCGGCAGCAATCATTGCAATAAACAAAAAGGCGGTATTCGCTGCATATTTATCGGCCATCAGTTCAATTGGCACCTAACTTGGCGGATTTAAAGCAAAGACTGGTTTAAATTCGCCAACTTACAAACTAAAATAGCGGACTTTAATTATTTCAAAATATATCTACAGGGATCTTTTATGATTACTTTGCGCACTACTCAAGGCGATATCTCCATTGAATTGGATTTCGCTAACGCTCCTGCCTCTGCGGCCAACTACCTGCAGTATGCTCGCGACGGATTTTACAACGGCACTATTTTTCACCGTGTTATCCCCGGCTTTATGGTTCAGGGCGGCGGTATGGATACCAATATGCAGGAAAAAGCATCCCGCGATTCAATTCAGAATGAAGCTGACAATGGTCTGTCTAACGATATCGGCACTCTGGCAATGGCGCGTACTAACGATCCCCACTCTGCTTCGTCACAGTTCTTTATCAATGTTTCCAACAATGGCTTCCTCAACCACAGTGGCAAAAACAGCCAGGGTTGGGGCTATGCGGTATTTGGCAATGTTGTGGACGGTATGGATGTGGTTAATGGCATCACTAAAATGCCTACAGGTAACTCTGGTCACCACCAGGATGTTCCCGTTGAAACTATTGAGATAACTGAGACTATTGTCAGCGATGCTTACTCTGACAAATAGGTAGTCGTCGAGAATTCTATGCCTGTTCTGTTTATCTCAGATTTACATCTCGCACCTGAACGCCCGGCGGTAACCCGGGCGTTTTTGTCTTTCCTGTCTGATCGCGCCTCGGCGTCTGAGGCTCTGTATATATTGGGCGATCTGTTTGAGGCTTGGATTGGTGATGATGATCCGACGGCGATGGCTGCTGAGGTTCAGGATGCTCTGCGCAAGTTGAGCGATTCCGGGGTTAGTCTGTTTATCCAGCAGGGTAATCGAGATTTTCTTCTGGGTCGGCGTTTTATTAAGCGCTGTGGTGCTGTTCTGCTCGGTGATGAACA
>CAWUVN010000009.1:0-85243 GCA_963925995.1 uncultured Pseudomonadales bacterium
CCCGGTCGTTTGATGGATCTTCACAGTCAGAGTGCGGTTAAGTTTAGCGATCTCGAAGTGTTGGTTCTCGATGAAGCTGACCGTATGCTGGATATGGGTTTTATTCACGATATCAAGCGTATTATTCAGTTGCTACCGAGACGTCGCCAGAACCTGAATAATACGCTTGATATCGTGAATAAAACCCATATCCAGCATACGGTCAGCTTCATCGAGAACCAACACTTCGAGATCGCTAAACTTAACCGCATTCTGACTGTGAAGATCCATCAAACGACCGGGAGTCGCCACTAGAATATCGACGCCCCTGCGCAGTTTCATCATCTGCGGGTTGATTTTTACACCCCCAAATACCACCGCAGATGTCAGTGACATATGCTTGCCGTAGAGCGCAACATTTTCACCCACCTGAGCGGCGAGCTCACGGGTTGGAGTTAAGATTAAGGTGCGAACATGGTTGGCCTGGGCACGACGACCGGTACTTAATTTTTCAAGTATCGGCAGGGTAAAACCAGCGGTCTTACCCGTACCGGTTTGCGCGGCGGCCATAACATCGTGGCCGTCCAAAACGGCCGGAATGGCTTTCGCCTGAATCGGTGATGGTGTCTCGTAGCCCTGCGTAGCAATGGCTTTGAGTATCGGGGCTGACAGGCCCAGTTCTTTAAAGGTCATAAGGTGTCTTTTTGTGCTTGGTGCCACTCGAAATTGAGTGGACCTGGAGAATGGCGCGCAGCCTACAGGAAATAGGCTGTAAAAGCCATTTTTCAGGGATTTTCGGCGCACAGGCAGAAACCTGAAGATGCGCCTATCGTCTTATTTCAACGGGCTAATTTAGTTACTTGGCAACAAATTTCATTGAAATAGAATTGACACAGTGGCGAATGTTCTTGGCGGTTAAACCCTCACCTTCGAATACATGACCCAGATGTCCATCGCAGTTAGCACAGAGAATCTCTACACGTCGTCCATCCGCATCCGACTCACGCCTGACCGCCCCGGCGATCTCATCGTCAAAACTCGGCCAGCCGCAATGGGAGAGAAACTTATGTTCCGAGTTGTACAGCGGGCTATCGCACTGCTTGCAAAGGTACAGTCCGCCGTCAGTTTTGTCGGTATATTCACCGGTAAATGGCTGTTCGGTACCCTTGCCTTGGATAACGTACTTCTCATGCGGTGTTAATTGATTCAACTGCTTACTCATAGGCTTCCCCGTAAATTTACTCTTATAGCACTTGAAGTACTTATACCACTTGCACCATTGACCATAGATCATCCATACCGCGCTGGACAATTTCCAACTGCTCGATGGTATGCCCGTCGTACGCTAGGTTAGTTGATGTTAGATCGCTTTTATAGAGGCGGATATAGTCCAATGCCGGGTGCCCCATAGCGGCATATTCCCAGTCTAGTAGGATCAGATCCTTAGTAGCTGTGACAATAATATTTTCTGGTACCAGATCATGGTGGCAGATAACCGGTTTCCAGAGAGTTTTATCGATTTCTGCGGCGGCGGATAAAATTGTCTCTATCAGCTCCGGGCTCTCTGTAAGCTTAGAGTTCTCTATCAGCTTGGGGCTCTCTACTAGCTGATTAATATAATCAGTGCAGTAATCAACATAGTTGCGCGCTTTTAGATTGGGCGCCGCAATCGACTGTATCTGCTCAAGCATAGAATTAACTGCACGGCGATTATCCGCATTATTGAGGTCAGCTTGAGTCCACTGCCGGCCTTCGCAATAAGCAGTGACTAATACCTGATCGCTGGCAAACAGAGCCTTAGGCACAAATCCTGTGGTCTGAAGCAACTGAAGTATTTTTCGCTCTCGATCCCGATTAATACCCAGACTGACGCTGTTCGCGGCGTTCACTCTAATAACTGCTTTAAAAGAGCCGCTTGCGACTAAAAAAGAGCGGTTAGTTTTACCGCCCAGCAGCTCGTGGAGAACTTCAGGCTGGCGGTTGAGAACTTCCCCGCCAGTTTGCCAGTTCTGCCAACTAGATAGAGCTTTTTGAAGTATCTGTTGGATATTTTGTTGAGATTTGCTCACGATATTTTATTGTCCAGATAATATAACCGGCTACGGCAAGCACTATATACAGCACAAACAATGCGGCAGTTTGATAGAGACCCCGATCCAGATAAAGGAAGATCGAGACAAAATCGATCACCACCCAGTACAGCCAGTTCTCAATAATTTTGCGCGCTACCATCAGCGTGGTAATCACACTGGCCCAGGTGGTGAAAGAGTCCAGATACGGCAGTCGTGCGTCGGTGTTACCAGTCAATAAATAGCCTGAAATCAACGTGGCTATCAGGATAACCACAATAGCCGTCGCGTGATTGGATAGCGACCAGCGGGAGATTTGCAGCCCACTATGATCCTGACCACCCCGCTGCCACTGATACCAACCATAGACCGCCATCACCATATAGTAGACGTTTAGCGCAGACTCCATATACAGGCTGACATCACCAAAAATCCACACATAGATAGCCGTGCTAAAAAATGCACAGTACCAGCACAGGCTGTTCTCTTTCATCGCCAAAAGCAGGTAGGCGATAGATAGGACTACCGCCACCGTTTCAAGATTAACCCAGTCAAACATTGCTAACTCTAACAACTTATAAGGCCTCGTAACCAGGAATAATTTTCGCCACATAGACGGCCATATTAAACTCTCTATAACAGGCGGCAATCGTGCTTTGCACCGCCTGCATGGCATAGTCAAATTCACCCTGCACTACAGTGCTGGTGGGGAATGTGGTGATTTTAAGATTTTCGAATTGATTAATCTTTTCAATAAACCCGTTAATCGGAGGAATAAAATTCTCGCGGTTGGGGTACATACTGATATCGATAGTCACCTGCATAGTCAAACTCCTTTTTAATCTGCTGTTTTAAAAATCGTATTTGCCGCTAAGGCCAAATACACGGGGCTCACCTAGCTGCGTATAGGACTCAGTTATCCAACCATTATTGGGGTTATTGCCAAAATAAAAGCCACGAACGTCATAATCCTGATCGGTTAAATTCCTACCCCAAAGCGACAGTGTCAAAGGCCCCTGCTGATAGGCTAATTTTGCATGAAGTAGTTCATAGGCACTGGATTCCTGGTTATGACTGTTAGAGAAGTAGAAACTGTCTTTACCGTCCACCTGCACTGTCAATGAATAGTGATCCATAAATTTATAGGCTGCACCTAGATTGAACTGATAAGCGGGAGCATGAGCCTGATCACGACCTGCTTGATTTAAAGGTTCATCGTTTAAATCCAGAACCACTAAGTCACCCAGCCGGGTTTCAAGTATCCCCAACGCCGCAAAAATTCGGAATTGATCGGTAACCTGCCACGCCGTTTCCAACTCAACGCCGTAATTATCGCTACCTTCAACATTGTCTCGATAAGAGGTCCAATTGCCGGAAGAAATTTCCAAGGCCAATTTGGCCTGCATATTTTGGCGATCAATATAAAAGGCAGTTAGATTGAGCGTCACAGCATCTTCAAGATAGCTGCCTTTTAAACCCAGCTCATAATTTAATGCCGCTTCACCTTCATAGGTTAATTGCTGACTGAGAAGAGCGATGGTATCAGCATCACCGCTAACCAGTGCCTTGCCATAAGCGTCAGTGTTAAGGCCGCCAGTTTTGTAGCCTCGGCTTAAAGCACCGTAAACCATCGCATTGTCATCAACTCGGTATTGCAGGCTGAGTTTACCGCCGATCAAATCGTCCTCTATATCACCGACAACACCAAAACTGTCGAAATAGTTATTTTCAAAGTGTTCAAAACGAGTGCCCAATGACAGTAGCCATTGATCATCCAGAGTCCAATCTAGCTGGCCATAAGCGGCATAGCGACTGCTATCAAAGCTACTCGTCAGACCATCAGTCCAAGCACCGTAATAGTCTGCATCCTCGCTATAACTTAAATCAACTTCGCGGTCATAGCCATACAAGCCTGCTACCCAGCTGGCTCCCCCAAGAATCTCGCTACCCAGTTTGGAGAGGAATCTTAGGTCAACACTTTTCGCCTGGCGGTCACGAGCATTATTTTCAAAACCTCTCACACCAACAGTGTCAAAATCCGACCAATCCCAGTCAAAACCATATTCAAGATTTGACTCTTCAGCCGTAACTTGAGTTTCCAATGTATAGCTATCGGAGCCATCCCAAATCGCTAGCACTGACAGAGCGCTTGACTCCTGACGGTCGTGGCCTGGCTCATCAGAGCGGGTATTTCTGCTATTCTCTAGAGAGAAAGCGTTGTAACCATTATCAGCATCAATATAAATAGCCGTAAGATCAACGCTCAGCTCATCCGACACTAGCCAGTTCAATTTAACTCGCGCAAACAGCTCATCGATATTATTAGTGTCATCACGATTTAGAAAATCATTCTCAATATATCCATCGCCAGTGTTTTTACTGATCGAAACACGGCCTAAAAGATCGTCACTAATGGCTCCGCTAGCAACTACACCAACGGTTTTAGAACCGTAATTTCCTGCACCTAAATTTACTCGACCCTCAAACTCTTCAGTTGGCGCAGATGATTGAATATTAATAAGACCCGCCATTGCATTAGATCCGAAGCTTGTTCCCTGAGGGCCACGCAATATTTCAACCTGTTCGACATCATAAATACCACCGGCCAAACCTAGATTACTGAAGTCAATTCCATCAACCACGAGACCTACGGAGGAATCCAAAGGCTCTTTAAACTGGCTGCGTTCGCCAATACCTCTTACCTGAAAAAAGCGGCCGCGCGAAGCTCCTGCTGCGATATTCACATTGGGGGCCAGATTTAATACATCTTCCAAGTGCTGAGCCGCACGATTTTGAAGATCTGCATTAGAGACAACAGTTAAGCTCGAAGGAGATAACTGTGCTGATCCGCCACGGAAATCTGCGTTGATGATAACTTCGTTGAGCGAACGTTCTATCGCCTCTTCAGCGAACAGGGAAGAACCAAGAAAAACAGTCGCAGCAATAGCTGCAAAGAAAGCCCCGCGGGCGGTATTTAGGGGAGCATTCAGGATGGTGAGATAAAAATTCATAGTGAGCCTCAGTAACATTAATGAAAGTTAAGGAGACCCGGAGTCAAAAGACGAGGTGAAAGGCAAACTTGCTAATAGTCCTATTCCTACGCCGGTATAATCCGGATCAGGTTCAAAGGGTACATCTCAGGCCACTCACTAGTAGTTGGCCGCCCCTTAGGAAACGCAGGCATAATAACATTACGCTGCATAGAAGGTATAAAAAATATTGACTCTTTAGAGTTAAAAAGTAACCCCTATTGAGATAAGTCATAGGCCAACTAAAAACACTTTTGTAGTTAAACCGTACAGGCAAGAATCCGGCTGATTTCACAGAGAGAGCGACCGGACTGCTCTCGCAGATCGGCAAAAACCTCCGCCACCAACCGTAAATCCCGCTGCGCTGTCGGGCTGAACTTCTTCATCAATCCCTGATTGATCAACGCATCACAGACATCTTTGCTGAGTAGAAAGGTATCTTTGCCCATACTGCGCAACATCATCGGGCCAGAGTTGCCCCCAAGCCTTGAGCCATGTTTTTTAAGCTCGAGCCACAGACCAATCAAATCATCCTCCGGCCAGTCGGCAATAAACTTAGCAAAGCTGCCATGGCTGCGCTGCCTGTCTAGCACATAGGTCGCGTTATGCCTGACCGAGACTATCTTGGTGAAGTTGCGAACAATCCTTGTGTCCTTGGCCAGCTCTTCGAGCTTTTCATCGCTAAAGTGGGCAATAGCCAAAGGATTAAATTCAGAAAAGGCCGCCTCAAAACCAGGCCATTTATTATCTATCACCCGCCAGACAAAACCAGCCCGAAAAACGCAGCGGGTCATCATCGACAGATAGCGACTATCGTCTTGGGAAGCGAGTTGTTTAGCTGTCTTTGGCCGCTGCAGTATTACTTCAAGCTCATCGGCACCGCCGCGATTTTTTGCCGCCAGTGTATAAAGTTGTTTATAGGAGGTCGCCACAGATTAGTCTCATCGAAATTATCAGTTAAGCAATAGTATATAGCCTGTTCAGCCAATAATTTGGATAATAAAGCCTATGGCAATAACTAATAATACAACCGCAAACAGCTTATCCAGCCATTGACCATACTTCTTGTATGCGTTTAGGCCAGTTTCATTAGAACTTGAGTTAGAAATAACCACCGCCATCAACATATACCAGAGCACATCAACAGTACCGGCAATCAGCGCCAACAGCGTTTTTTCCCAGAGCTGACTGCTGGCATCGACAAACTGGCTAAATAGGGCACTAAAGAAAATAATAATCTTCGGGTTAACCAGAGCGATTAGCAGACCATCCCGGGCGGCCAACCATTTGGAGGACTGGGCAGTGACTAGTGAAACGATCTCGCGATTGGCTGTTGTGAACAGCAATTTAACTGCCATCCAGATTAAAAACACACAGCCGACTATTTGCACGGTATTAAAAATCAATGGATTGCGCTCGACAATAACCACTAATCCAAAAGCTGTAGCAAAGGCAAATAAACCGATCATCAAGCCGTGGCTGACTGCGGCTATTAAGCCCGCAATCCGGCCCTGGGATAAGGATAAATTAATAATCACCGCAAGACTGGGGCCCGGTGACATAGCGCCCAGCAAACAGGCTAGAGTGACAGACAACCAAAATCCAGTATCCAATTTAGCATCCTCAGGATGACTCGTTTTTTTTAAATAGAACTAACCACAATAACTTTTTATACAGGCATATCTAAATAAAGCAACAGCCTAACCGCTAAGCAACAGCTAGCAAGCTGTTAAAAAAAACAGTCGTTGTATCCCGTTTGAACAGCCAAAGTCTCACAACCAAACAAGCACACTGACTTAATCAGGCCTAATACTAAAGTATTAGTACGCAAAGGCTATTCCCTGTCATTCATAAATCAATAAGAATAAGTGCCGAAGATCGGGACTAATAGACAAACGGACTTGTTATTAAACACTATTTATAAAGGCTAAAAAACAAACAACAGTGACCGCAAACGAGACCCTTTATGTTAAATCTTGATGTAAGTGCAAAAAGTGAGAACCTTATTAATCACAAGGTATTGGAAGAGAAGTTTTCTGCGGGCCTCATGGAGTTTGAAGCCCTGATTCACAGCGTTAGCGATGATAGAAAATTGCAGTTGGTTGATCTGCTAGAGCAGTTTAGTCAGGAATAACTCACATTCGAGACCAAGCTTATACTCAAGAGCTTATCTAAAATGCTTACTGATTAAACCTGTCGGAAACTTTGGAAAAAAGTTTTGAACGCTCGGTTTTCGATAGACCTAAAATACGGCTATAGATCTCTTCGACAGAATTAATTTTTTTGTTGGAACCTTTTTTGGGTAACGCGCTGGAGTAGAGAGAATCAATAGGCACGCCAAAGTAGTTGGCTAGTGCAGCCATTGAATCACGACGCGGATCCTGGGTAACCTGACTCAGTATTCGGTTAATGGTTGGCTGCGGAACACCAGTAGCTCTGGACAGTCCACTCTGCGAAATACCTTCTTTTGCCATTAAACGTGCTAGTTCTTTACTCATGCTTATCACTCATCTTTGATACTGTTATTTTCTATCCAATGATGTAACATTTTTAGGCAATTTTTCATTGGATTGCCAGTTTTATTGTTGCTGCGCAATTAAAATATTGCTTTGCCATTTTCTACAACCCCATCAAGTAAATCAGGTCGATCAGTAATAATTCCATCAACGCCCAACTTGATAAGGCCTGCCATTTCATCGACATTGTTAACCGTCCACACATCAAGCTTTAAATTAAGCTGGTGAATTGTTTCAACCAATGATCCTGAAACGATTCTTATGCCATCCTCCTCAAGAGGTAACTGCACCGAATAACCGGGCGGGTTATAGAGGTGTCCCAATCCGATCCAGCTCAGCATAATCATCCAGCGCGCCTCTTCTTCACCCAGCGAGGTCGGAACCTCAGGGCAGTGTTGCCGAAAAGACTTCAAAACGGACGAATAAAAAGAACCAATTATTACCTGATCTATCAACTCGTAATCTTTGACCAATTGACAGAGATTCTCACCAGCTTTAGAAACTTCCGGCTTTATCTCTATTAAAAATCGATTGATCGGAAAAGCAACAAATAGCGATTCGAGGGTCGGTATACGAATGCCTTTTTCAGCAACTTTTCCTGGGTAGTCGTACTCATTAAAGCCCACATCAAACCATGATAACTCAGCCAGTGTCATATCGGCAATCCTGCCGCTGCCATTAGTTGTTGAATCTATAGTTTCGTCGTGGCGAACCACCAATATATTATCCGCCGTTAAATGGACATCCAGCTCAAGTATATCTGTTCCAACAGACAGCGCATTGGCCGCAGCCTCTAAGGTATTCCCCGGTTGCAGCGCGCGTCCATTGCCATGGGCAATAATATTAAAAGAGTTATCCGCATAGAAAGGGATATCCGCAACTCGGTTGTTGGTCGGCCAGATCAATAAAGTGGCATAAACTAGCGCAACAACCAGCAGAGAAGAGATTAATTTTCTCATTAAAAAAAACCTAACAATTTTGGATATCTATTTATTGTGACGGTTGGCAATCAACTGATCCACAACAGAGGGATCGGCCAGTGTCGAGGTATCACCCAAACTATCTAACTCATTAGCCGCCACCTTGCGTAGTATTCGTCGCATAATTTTCCCGGAGCGGGTTTTCGGTAAACCTGGCGCCCACTGAATAATATCCGGCTTGGCGATCGGGCCGATCTCTGAAGCACAGAGTGCAATCAGCTCATCGCGCAGGGTTTTATCTGGCTCAACGCCAGTCATTGGTGTTACATAACAGTAGATGCCCTGACCCTTTATATCGTGGGGATAACCGACAACAGCGGCCTCGGCAATATCCTTGTGTAACACTAGGGCACTCTCAACTTCTGCGGTACCCATACGGTGCCCGGAAATATTCAGCACATCATCGACACGACCGGTTATCCAGTAATAACCATCTTCATCGCGACGGGCGCCATCGCCAGTAAAATAATAACCCGGATAGGCATTAAAATAGGTATCAATAAATCGCTGCTGGTCACCATAAATAGAACGAATCTGGCTTGGCCATGAAGCCTTAATCATCAGCAGACCCTCACCGGCGCCCTCGATCTCAGCCCCTTCGGGATCAAGCAGTACTGGCTGCACACCAAAAAACGGTCGGGTTGCAGAGCCGGGTTTCAGGGCAGTTGCCCCGGGCAGAGGTGTCAGCATATGAGCGCCGGTTTCGGTCTGCCACCAGGTATCAACAATTGGACAGCGAGAGTCGCCAACCACGCGGTAATACCACTCCCAGGCCTCTGGGTTGATCGGCTCGCCCACTGTGCCCAAAAGTTTTAGAGAACTTCGCGATGTGCTGTTCACCCAATCGTCACCACTGCCCATCAGCGCTCTGATGGCGGTGGGTGCGGTATAAAACTGACTGACCTGATGCTTATCGATCACCTGCCAGAATCTTGAGGCATCCGGGTAGGTCGGCACGCCCTCAAACATAAGCGTAATTGCGCCATTACAAAGCGGGCCGTACAAGCTATAGCTGTGGCCAGTCACCCAACCGACATCGGCAGTACACCAAAAGACATCGCCGTCTTTGTAGTCAAAAGTATATTTGTGGGTCATCGCAGCCATCAGCAGGTAACCGCCGGTGCTGTGCACCACGCCCTTGGGTTTACCTGTAGAGCCCGAGGTGTAAAGAATAAACAGCGGATCCTCAGCATCCATCATTTCCGGCTGGCATTCCCCTGACACACCCTCAATAGCCTCCTGGTACCAGATATCTCGATTATCAGCCCAATCTATTGCACCGCCCGTGCGTCGCACTACCAAACAGGTATGAACATTGGGGCAGTTTGCCAGCGCTTTATCGGTATTGGCTTTAAGTGGTATAGGTTTGCCGGCTCGAACCCCTTGGTCGGCAGTAATCACTAGCTGACAGTCAGAGTCGAGAATACGATCTTTTAGCGCCTCTGGAGAAAAGCCGCCAAAAACCACTGAGTGGATTGCACCAATCCGCGCACAGGCAAGCATTGCATAGGCGGCTTCAGGAATCATCGGCATATAGATACAGACGCGATCGCCCTTCTTTACACCGCGCTTACGGAGAACATTACCGAGGCGAGAAACTTTCTCGTGCAATTCGGCATAAGTGATATGCATAGAATCTGAGGGCTCATCTCCCTCCCAGATAATCGCCGTCTGCCCGGATCGCGCAGTGAGATGCCGATCGATACAATTGACCGCGACATTTAACTGACCGCCGGCAAACCAGTTGGCCTTGCCCTGGGAAATATCAGTATCACAAACTGTCTTCCAAGGGGTTTCCCAGGTTAAAAACTGGTTGGCCTGATCGGCCCAAAATTGCTCGGGATTCTCTACTGACTGCTGGTACATCGTCTGATATGTCTGATCATCAATCCATGCAGAATTAGACCATTGCTGCGAAACAGGATGAATAGAGAAATCGGACATAGCGAAAAACCTCAGTAGGGAAAATTTTTGGTTACCACTAGTCTAGTTTAAAACTCTAAAATTGCCTAAGTCTTCAGCTGTGTTTAGCTTTCTTTTACATAACGAGTCGGCTTAAGGCTGTTTTTGATTTTCTCAAGATGGGGCAGGAAGTCTGGACCGCGACGCAAGGTAACGCCAGTCGCAAGTACATCGAGGATAACCAGGTGCACAATGCGCGATGTCATTGGCATATATTCATCGGTATTTTCAGGAACCTCTACATCCAGAGTTACACTGCTGATATTTGCCAATGGTGAATCTGGAGCGGTTAAACCTATGACTGTAGAACCGTTGGCCTTGGCAATTTCGGCAACTTCAACAACTTCTTTGGTGCGGCCTGTATGAGAGATAAAAAAGAACACATCGCCAGTGCCACCGGTGGATGCCAGCATCCGCTGCATCAGCACATCGTCATGAAACGAGACCGGCAGATTAAAGCGGAAAAATTTGTTCTCTGCATCTCGGGCAACCGAGCCTGAGGCACCAAGACCAAAGAAGTAGATACGCTTGGCCTGTATCAGCTTATCGACAACCTGGTTGACGATATCGTGACTGATGCGGTCGCGCACCATGGCTAAATTATTGATCGTGCTATCGAAAATCTTTGGCGTATAGCTGGTGACATCATCCCCGGGATCGACATTGCGGTTAACAAAGCGCACACCACTGACCAGAGCCTTGGCCAACTTAAGCTTAAAGTCGGGAAATCCGGCGGCATTAAAGCGCTTACAAAAACGGTTCACACTGGGTTCGCTAACATCGGCAGCTTTGGCCAGTGCCGCAATACTGGAACTGGTTGCGCGATCCGGATCAGCCAAAATTACCCGTGCCACTTTGCTCTCGGACTTGTTCAGTTCGGGTAACTGGTCGGCAATGATGTTAATCAAATTCTGAGAGTGCATCCTATAAACCTTTTTTATTATCTAATTTGTCTTCCTATTTCCTACAAACCTTTTTCACAGTAGATTTATAGTCGACAAAAGTTGGTTCTACACGTCAATCTCGTAAGAAAATTTCACAAAGATGTCATTAAGTTACATTAATACGACCTAAATAGGTAATTTTAACTCGCAAAAGCGGCTTTAGATTGCCTCAAAAGCAGTTTAAGCCTATAATTTTCGTAAGTTTACTACATAAATTAAGGCTCTATCATGTACAGAATCGCCATTAACGGTTTTGGCCGTATCGGTCGAAATATTGTCCGCGCACTCTACGAGCGCCCAGAACTGCAAGACAAAATTAAAATAGTCGCTATCAATGATCTTGGTAGCCTTGAGATCAATGCTCACCTGCTTCAGTTTGATACGGTTCATGGCCGCTTCAATCAGGATGTTCAGGTGACTGATAACTCAATTATCATCAATGGCGATGTTGTCAATTGGTCGAGCGAACGCAACCCTGCGGATCTGCCCTGGTCTGATCTGGATGTTGATCTGGTTTGCGAATGTACTGGTGTTTTCACCACTCGTGAAAAAGCCGCTCTGCATATCGAAGCTGGCGCCAAAAAGGTAATTATCTCAGCACCGGGTAAAGACGTTGATGCCACGGTTGTCTACGGTGTTAATGACAATGTTATCGATGGCACTCAGGACATTATCTCCAATGCATCCTGTACCACCAATTGTCTTGCACCTATGGTTGCACCCCTTCAAGACGCGATGGGCATTGAGAGTGGCTATATGACCACTATTCACGCTTACACCAACGATCAGCAGCTCAGCGATGTCTGTCACTCAGATGTCTACCGCGCGCGCTCGGCAACCATGTCGATGATCCCAACGAAAACTGGTGCTGCCGCCGCTATCGCTCTGGTAATTCCAGAACTGGCTGGCAAGCTCGACGGTATGGCCGTTCGTGTACCAACCATCAATGTTTCACTGGTTGATCTGACCTTTAATGCTGGCCGCGAAACCTCGGTCGAAGAGGTTAATGAACTCCTGCGCAAGGCTTCCGAGGGCAATCTTAAAGAAGTTCTCTGCTACAACGACAAACCATTGGTATCTGTGGACTTTAACCATATCGCTTATTCCTGTAACTTTGACGCTACTCAAACACGCGTCAATGGAAATCTGGTGAAAATTATGGCTTGGTACGACAACGAATGGGGCTTCTCAAATCGTATGCTCGACAACACGCTGGTACTTTTAGGCGCAGCTGCGGAGCAACAAGATGCCGCGTAGAACAAAAATTGTCGCGACACTTGGCCCAGCCAGTAACGATGAAAAGACTATACGCCAGCTGATTGAAGCCGGCGTTAATGTGTTTCGTCTCAACTTCTCTCACGGCAGTGCTGAAGAGCACACCTTGCGCGCAGAAACTATTCGCGCAGTAGCCGATGAACTGAAAACACCCGTCGGCATTCTCTGCGATATGCAGGGCCCGAAGATTCGTATCGGCTGCTTTGCTAACGATATTAAGATCAGCCTGGCCAACGGTGATATGTTTCGCCTAGACAGCAAGATCGGCCTTTATGAAGGCAATCAGGACGGCGTATTTATTGATAGCGAGCTACTTAACGATATTGGCGTAGATGATATCTTACTGCTCGATGATGGCCGTCTGACCTTTACTGTTGAGTCGCGCAACAATCACTCAGTAACCTGTCGTGTTACTCAGGGTGGTCCTCTTTCAAGTAAGAAAGGCGTCAACAAGTTCGGTGGCGGCCTGTCTGCACCGGCACTAACCGAAAAAGATAAAGCGGATATCAAAACCGCCGCTGCTCTAAACACCGATTATCTGGCAATCTCTTTTGTTCGCTCCTATGAAGATATTGAAGAGACTCGCGCACTGCTGGCCGTAGAAAACAGTGGCGCACATATTATTGCTAAAGTTGAACGCGCCGAAGCGATTACCGAAGAGTTTTTACCCGGTATTATCGAAAGCGCTGATGGCGTTATGGTTGCCCGTGGTGACCTGGGCGTAGAAATTGGTGATGCCAACCTGGTAGCAGTGCAAAAGCAGCTAATTGAAGCCGCTAACAATGCTAACAAAGTGGTTATTACTGCGACTCAGATGATGGAGTCGATGATTACCGCACCAACACCAACCAGAGCGGAAGTATTTGATGTTGCCAACGCCGTATTGGATGGCACTGATGCTGTGATGCTATCGGCGGAAACTGCCGCTGGTGAGTATCCTGTAGAAACAGTTAAAGCAATGGCACGAGTTATTGAAGGTGCTGAGCGCCATCCCTTAGTTCAGCGCTCAAAGCATAGAATCGATCAATCATTTGCGCGTATTGATGAATCTCTGGCCTTGGCTGCTATGTATGTTGCCAACCATCTAGAGGGCGTTAAAGCGGTTATCTGTATGACTGAAACTGGGTTTGCACCATTGATCATGTCGAGAATTACTTCGTCGCTGCCTATTTACGCGATGGCTGAAAAGCATGGCACCTGTGAGATCACTGCACTTTATAAAGGTGTGATTCCAGTTCCCTTCCCGGCTTCAACCATGGATCCAAAGCAGGTTAACCACTCAGCTGTGGAAACATTACGTGAGCATAAGGTTGTCGAAGATGGCGATCTGGTACTGATCACTAAAGGTGACTTCGTCAATGTACAGGGCGGCACAAACACCCTGAAAGTTGTTCGTGTTGGTGATGCTATTCAGTAACTGCTAGAGGTACTGTCAGTTACCTACAGACAGTAAAAAAAGCACATAAAAAAACCGGCCTTAGCAGCCGGTTTTTTTATGTTCTGAATAAATCACATCAGCTTATTTTGCCCAATAGATCGAAAGCGGCGCCTGCTGTTGCTGAAGGATTGCTCGAATCGGCAACTCCATAACATCATCACCACTATTCGCCTGATTGAGAACCTGCTGCTTAGACATACCGCTGATATGAATCACAATCTGCTGGCTGTTTAACAGTCTCGGCAGGGTTAGACTCATACGCTGATGTGGCGCATGTAGTGGCGTTACCGCGATACAGTCACGACCAGAATCCATCGCCAGACCTGCAGCCAGAGCGTCGGAACCGGGAAATAACGATGCAGTGTGACCATCATCACCCATACCCAAAATAACTACCGTAAAAGCATCCAGTTCAGCCAGTGCAGATGCACATTCAGCCTCACCATCAACGGCCTGATCGGCACTGTTTTTAAGCGCCAGATAAGTCGCCTTACTAGCTTCGTTAATCAGCAGATTCTCACGCACCAGCTTTTCATTGCTATCGGCGTGATCAGCATCTACCCAGCGCTCGTCGGCGAGCAGGATAGTGACCTTTGACCAATCTAATGACTGCTGCGACAGCAGATGGAAAAAGCCCATCGGCGTGCGACCACCAGAGACTACCAAAGAAGCATCACCGCGCGCGTCAATAGAACCACCGAGAAGCCCAGCAACCTTTTCGCTCAGGGCAATATCAAGGGCCGAGGCATTTTCAAATTCAAGCATTTCATTCATAACTAATTCTCTATTAACTCTTTGTTAAGTTTCTCTTAACTCTATTGCAACCTAAGCTTCGCGCCAGCTGCGACCATCTTTCTCGATCAGCATTTCCGACTTTGAAGGTCCCCAGGTACCTGAACCATAGGACTTAGTGCTGATACCCTTGTTGTGCCAAGCATCCAATAATGTGTCACACCATTCCCAAGAGCTCTCAACTTCATCGCGGCTAACAAACAACCACTGGTCGCCTTTGATAACCTCTAGCAACAAGGTCTCGTAAGCATCGGCAATACGCGACTCGCCAGAGGAGTCAAAAAAGTCCAGATTGAGAGTGCGTTTCTCCAAACTAGAGCGCTCTTTAAGGCCCTGCTTTTTCGAGAACATTTCTAACTCAATACCTTCATTTGGCTGCAGTCGAATAATCAAACGGTTGTTAGCCTGATCATCGCTGTCCGGGAAAATCGCATGAGGATGCTCTTTATAGGTGATAACAACTTCAGTGCCTTTAGTCTTCATGCGCTTACCGGTGCGCAGATAGAAAGGAACCCCAGCCCAACGCCAGTTATCAACATAAGTCTTTAAGGCAACGAAGGTTTCAGTGTCGCTGGTATTGCGCTCACTGCCCTCTTCTTCCATATAGCCAACTACCGGCTGACCGTCGATCCAGCCAGCGGCATATTGACCGCGTACCGACTGCTCGACAACATTATCTTCAGTAATTGGGCTTAACGCGCGCAAGATTTTTACTTTCTCGGCACGAATCTCATCTGCCTGCAGTGAATTTGGCGGCTCCATGGCCACCATACAAAGCAGTTGCAGCAGATGATTCTGAACCATATCGCGAAGCTGACCAACCTTATCGTAGTAAGACCAGCGCCCCTCAATACCCACAGTTTCTGCGGCAGTAATTTGCACATGGTCAACACAGGTATTGTCCCACTGTGAGTTGATCATGCGGTTGGCAAAACGCAGGGCCAACAGATTCTGTACAGTCTCTTTACCCAGATAGTGGTCGATACGGTAGATATTGCGCTCGGGGAAAAATGCACCCACGGTGCCATTCACTTCTTTGGAGCTCTTTAGGTCGTGACCAATTGGCTTTTCCAGAACAATACGCGAGGAGTCGAAAACACAGCCGGAACCATCTAGGTTTTCGCAGATTAAGCCAAAGATGCTCGGTGGCGTCGCCATATAATAAATTTGCGTGCGCTCTTCATTCAGCCAACCTTTAAGATTTTGATATTCTTCCTGCTTGGAAAAATCCACTTTTACGTAGGTCAGTCGGCTGCTAAATCTCGCCCAGCACTGCTCATCCCAATCCGAGGCGGGCACATACTTGCTAAGATTTTCATGGGTAGTGCCGACAAACTCTTCAGTGGTGACTTCCTGACGAGCCAGACCTGCAATGCGCATACTTTCGTCAAGTAGACCAGCGCGGTCCAACTGATAGAGAGCCGGAAGCAGTTTGCGCTCAGCGAGATCGCCGCGAGCACCAAAAATTACCAAATCAATATTACTGTTCATCATAAACCTCAGGATGGATTAACCATCTGCTGTAAAATTTTTATTATTGTCCGAGTGCGCTAGCTTCACGTGCCAACTGCTCAATTTCGTCCCAGCGCTGTTCTTTGACTAGATTGGCAGGGCAGATCCATGAGCCACCAACACACATAACGTTTGGCAGCGACAGGTAATCCATCACATTGCCCAAGCCAATACCACCAGTCGGGCAGAATTTAACATCGGCAAAAGGTCCTGAGAGGGCTTTAATTTTAGCCGCGCCACCAGAAGCTTCAGCGGGGAAAAATTTAAAGTCCTGATAGCCGTATTCCATGCAACGCATCATCTCACTTACTGAGGATACGCCGGGTAATAGGCCAACGGATGATTTTTGAGCCGCTTCCAAAAGCTTGTCAGTGGCGCCCGGTGAAACCATAAACTGGCAACCCAGATCTTCAGACAGCTGAACCTGCTCTGGCGTGCACACAGTTCCAGTGCCAACAATAGCCTCAGGAACCTGTGCGATAATCTGCTTAATACCACCAACAGCTGCAGGGGTGCGCAGGGTAATTTCGAGAACCTTTAGGCCACCGGCAACCAGTGCACGGGCCAGTGGAACAGCATCTTCTTCTCGATCTAAAACAATTACCGGGATAACCGTATTACCGGCTAGTAAATTTCGCACATTGATCTCCTCAAATTTTTTGTAATTTTTTTGCAGCGCCCAGCAGCCCAAGATTGCTGCGCATAACTAGGTAAACTGGTATAGGTTGAAGGTAGGCAGCAAAGCGACCTTTCTCTTCAAATTTATCGCGGAATCCGCTGTTGGCAAAGAATTCACTAAAGCGTGGCACTACACCACCGGCAATATAAATTCCGCCTTTGGCGCCTAAGGTTAGCGCCAGATTACCGGCCGCCGCGCCCATCGATTCGCAGAATGTATTCAACGCAGTAAGCGCCTGTGGATTGCTGTTATCCAACGCTGCGGCAACAACCTCTGGGGGCGTCTGCAACAGCTCTTCGGCATTCTCTATGGAACAGATTGCCTTATAAATATTAACGATGCCCTTGCCGGATAAGACCCGCTCCAGAGAGACTCGTTTGTAGGTCTCGCGCAGACAGCCAAGTACATCTACCTGACGCTGGCCGACTGGTGCAAAGTCCGCATGACCGCCTTCAGTATCCAGTACATGGTAACCATCAGAATGGGTAACCAGAGCGGCCATACCCAGACCCGTTCCAGCACCGAGAATACCAATTGGTTTCTCAGCCTGGGGAGACTCACCGCCAATCTGCAGACAGTCTTCTTCACCCAACTCGGTAATACCGTGGGCAACCGCTTCAAAATCATTGATAACCACAAGTCGCTGACAGCCAAACCACTCGAGCAACTGCGTCTTGGTAAATTCCCAGTGACTGTTGGTAAAGGCTATATGCTCAACATCTGCTGGGCAAGCCACGGCCAGACAGACGGCATTTGGCGCACTGCTAAGACCAGTTACCGCAGCTATCTCATCTCTGAGCTTAACTACCAAGTCACTGAACAGCGGATACTCTTCCACCGAGTGATGAAACTCAAACTCGCTCTCGAGCTGGCCCTCTAAAAGAGCCGAAAAGCGCGCATTGGTTCCACCAATATCAGCGACCAGATTCCACGATGGTTCTGCCACTGGTTACTCTCCACCAAACAGGTACGAAGCGCCCTGCTCTGCGTTGCTGATATTGCCGCGGTTTACCGCAAAGTACTCGCGGCCACAGCCGCGCTGACCGGCATCCGGTTGAGCTGCAGGTTCGCGGGCTTCAAGTTCCTGCATATCGCCCATAAACAACAGATCACCAGTAATCGCATCAACACGAATAATATCGCCATCGACTATCTTGGCTAAGATGCCGCCTTTCGCAGCTTCTGGAACCAGATGAATAGCCGCAGGAACCTTACCCGATGCGCCAGACATACGTCCGTCAGTGACCAGAGCCACCTTGTAACCCTTATCCTGAAGAATACCCAGCATCGGTGTTAGCTTGTGCAGTTCAGGCATACCCAGAGCCATCGGACCCTGATAGCGAACCACAACAACACAGTCTTTATTTAACTGACCAGATTCAAACAGTCCAGCCAGCTGATCTTGACCATCAATCACTACCGCAGGTGCTTCAACAATACGGTGCTCAGGCGCTACCGCAGAAACTTTAATCACACCGCGACCGAGATTACCCGCCAACAGACGCAGGCCACCCTCAGGTGAAAACGGCTTGTCCAAAGTGGTAAGAACTTCTAAATCTAAGGGCACTTCCGGAGACTCGCGCCAAACCACTTTGTCGCCATCCAAGAATGACTCCTGAGTAAAGTCGGCAAAGTTTTCGCCCCACGAGGTTTTTGCATCGCCGTGCATAAAGCCGCCCTTAAGCAGCTGCCGGAACATAGCACTGGTGCCGCCCGCAGCATGGAAATGGTTTACATCGGCATGGCCATTTGGATAGACCTTGGCGAGAAGCGGTACTACTGAAGAGAGATCGGAAATATCATCCCAGTTCATAAGAATGCCAGCCGCACGGGCAATCGCTACCAGGTGCATAGTGTGGTTAGTCGATCCGCCGGAAGCCAACAAGGCCACAGTGCCATTGACCATAGCGCGGGCATCAACAATCTCGCCAACTGGACGATAATCATTACCTAGGGCGGTAATACGCGCCAACTGGTGAGAGGCTTCAGTGGTTAACTTATCGCGCAGTGGATTTTCAGGATTGACAAACGAGCTGCCTGGCAACTGCAGACCCAGCGCTTCAAGGACTACCTGATTACTATTAGCAGTACCGTAGAAAGTACAGGTACCGGCACTGTGATAAGAATCAGACTCGGCTTGCAGCAACTCTTCACGACCAATTTTGCCCTCGGCAAATAACTGGCGAATACGCTGCTTTTCTTTATTCGGTAAACCCGACTCCATAGGGCCGGCAGGAATAAACAGGGCCGGCAGATAACCGAAGCTGAGTACACCCATCAACAGACCGGGAACAATCTTGTCACAGATACCCAACGCCAAAACACCGTCGAACATCTGGTGAGACAGAGACATTGCCGTGCACTGAGCGATCAAATCGCGACTCAGAAGACTCAGCTCCATACCATCCTGACCCTGAGTGACACCGTCACACATTGCAGGAACACCACCGGCAACCTGTGCCGTGGAGCCAATTTCGCGCATAGCCTGCTTGATTTTGTCCGGATAGACCGCGTAGGGCTGGTGGGCTGAGAGCATGTCATTGTAAGCAGTGACGATGGCGATATTGCTCGCCTCCATCAACCGCAGACTATCTTTGTCCTCTTGACCACAGGCCGCAAACCCGTGGGCAAGATTGCCGCAACTGAGTTTTCCGCGCTCTGGACGGTTATTGTGATCTTCTTTTAATTGACGCAGGTAATCAGCTCGCAGGCTGCTGCTTCGCTCAATAATACGCTGAGTAACTTCAGCGACTGTAGTGTTTAACTGGCCCATAATGGCTCCGCTTTGACGAAGGTGAAATTGTAACAAAATTACGAAATTTAGCTATAAATAATGTATTATTCCCCATATTAATGTAATTTTATTACAATAATTGTTTGCCGCAGCAACTGGCCGAAAAATACGCTATTGTTGGCAACAATTTGGCTTTGCAGCTCATGAATTACAGCAGTTTACGCGCTCTAAGCAGCGAATCAAATGATCTACTGACCCACAGGAATAACCACATAATGACCTATTCACCCACGGCAACTAGCGCATGGAACACCCTGCAACAACAGGCTGAGTCAGCGAGTGCCGAACGGATTACGGATTTTTTCACTGAAAACCCTAACCGCACTCATGAAATGTCAGTTGAATGTGGCCAGCTTCATCTCGACTTCTCGAAAAATCTAGTCAGCGATCAAACCTGGCAGGCGCTGTTAGCACTGGCGGATCAATCACCACTTGAGACACTTAGAGCAGCGATGTTCTCCGGCGAGACTATTAACACCACGGAAAATCGTGCAGTACTTCACGCCGCTCTTCGCGCAGAGATTGGCGATCAAAAAGTCGCCTCAGCTGCAGAGGAATCCGATCAACGTGTCAGTCTGGTAAAGCAGCAGTTGAGTCAGGTAAAACTGGTCAGCGAAAAAATTCGCAGTGGCGACTGGGTTGGCAGCACCGGCAAAGCGATTACCGATGTGATCAATATTGGTATTGGCGGATCAGATTTAGGCCCCAAACTGGCCTGCAGTGCCCTGCAGGAATTCGCCCACCCAAATATTAATCTGCACTTTATCTCCAATGTAGATGGCGCCGAAATTCTTAGCACATTGAAAAAGCTCGACCCTGAGACAACTTTGGTGGCACTGGCCAGCAAGACCTTTACCACTCAGGAAACTCTGCTCAATGCCAAGACCACACTCAACTGGTTTGAACAACAACTCGGCCTTAAAAATGCCCAGACCACCAGCCACTTTGTCGGCCTGACTGCTAGCCGCGAAAACGCGCTGGCCTACGGCATACCCAAAGAGCAGATTCTCGAGTTTGCCGAATGGGTCGGTGGCCGCTATTCACTGTGGTCAAGTATTGGACTGTCGATTGCCATATCGTTTGGCTATGACCAATTTGAAGAGATGCTGGCCGGTGCCAGAGAGATGGATATTCACTTCCAGTCGGCACCAGCAGAAAAAAATATGCCGGTGATCATGGCTCTGCTAGGTATCTGGTATAACAATTTCCTAAACGCCCAATCGAACGCAGTAATTCCCTATTGCGAGCGACTGCTGCTCCTGCCCTCATACCTGCAACAGCTGGATATGGAGAGCAATGGTAAATCGACAACTCAGGATGGGCAACCAGTAAACTATGACACCGGTGCAATACTCTGGGGCCAGACCGGCACCAATGGACAGCACGCGTTTTTCCAGTTATTACATCAGGGTACACGTCTAGCGCCAGTTGATTTTATCGCCTTAGCTAAAGACACGATGAGCAATGAAGAGCACCATCGCGTACTGCTCGGCAATATGCTCGCTCAGTCCTCAGCGTTAATGTGTGGTCAGGAAGCACCAGCCGGTGAACAGCACCGCTATTACCCGGGCAACAAACCTTCCAATGTTCTGCTGTTAAATGAACTTTCGCCAAAGAATTTTGGCAGCCTGATTGCACTCTATGAACACAAGGTATTTGTTCAGGGCTGTATCTGGAATATCAACTCGTTTGATCAGTGGGGTGTTGAGCTGGGCAAGAAGATGGCCAACCAGCTACTTGCCGATAACAGTGATTCAAGCGCACCGCTAGATGCCTCGACACAGGCACTGTTTGCCTATATCGAATCCTGCCAGTAAAAAGCAGATAAGCAACACTGGCTTGGCACAATCGGGCCAAGCCAGTGATTTTGTATTGAGGTTTATGCCGAGAGGCAAAAGGGCAAGAATTTAAGCGCGCAGCTCTTTGGGCAGTGAAAATCTGACATTCTCAACCACGCCATCCAATTCCTGGGGGGCATTGGCGCCCATATCAACCAACTTTCTAATCACATCCAATACCAGAATATCCGGCGCCGAGGCACCAGCAGTAATGCCAATGGATGAACTCTGCTCCAGCCACTGGGGCTGAATATCGTCCGGGCCATCAATCAGATAGGCATCACAGCCACAATGCTCCGCCAACTCGCGAAGTCGATTTGAATTGGAGCTAGCCACCGAGCCAACCACTAACACCAGATCCGACTCTATCGCCAACTGCTTAACCGCATCCTGACGATTCTGGGTCGCATAACAGATATCATCTTTGCGCGGCCCATCAATCGTTGGAAACCGCTCCCTGAGTGCATCAATAACCCGCGCAGTATCATCCATCGACAAGGTTGTCTGGGTGACAAAGGCGAGCTTAAGAGGATTGTTAACAGCCAGATTGGCGACATCTTTGACATCTTCAACCAGATAGATATCGCCACCGCGAGACTGGTCATACTGACCCATGGTGCCTTCCACTTCCGGATGACCGGCATGACCAATAAGCACGCATTCCATGCCTTCATGGCTGTACTTAGCCACTTCCAGATGGACCTTGGTGACCAGTGGGCAGGTTGCATCAAAAACTTTTAAACTTCTGCGTTGAGCTTCATTCTGAACGGCCTGAGAGACACCGTGAGCACTAAAAATAACAATCACATCATCGGGAATTTCATCCAGCTCATCGACAAATACCGCACCCCGTGCGCGCAGGTCATCGACAACAAACTTATTGTGCACCACTTCATGACGCACGTAGATCGGCGCGCCAAAAATTTCAAGAGCACGATTGACAATATCGATAGCGCGGTCGACACCGGCACAAAAACCGCGTGGATTAGCTAATTTAATATCCATTAATAACCACTCATCATCAGTGCAGGTTCTCTGGTGTCACATCCATAATCTTGACCTGGAAAATAATATTTTTCCCCGCTAGCGGATGATTAAAATCAACCATCACCTCACCATCGAGAATTTCAGTGATCACACCGGGCAATTCACCATCGCCATTCTGGAATGAAAACATCGCACCGGGCTCAATCTCAAGATCGGAGAAATTATCCATCGCCACGCGCTGAAGGTTCTGTTCATTGTGCTGACCAAAAGCTTTTTCCGGAGGAACAATAAACTCTCGCTGATCATCTTTGTGCAGTCCAAGCAATGTCTCTTCAAAACCCGGCAGCAGGTTGCCATCACCAATTGAAAAGGTCGCTGGCTTTCCTTCGAAATTGGAATCCACCACCGCGCCATCTTCAAGTTGCAGCGCAAAATGCAGAGTGACGGTGGTGCCTTTATCAATCGGGATAGTCATATATAAACTCGTCTCTAAATGTTTTGAATGCCAGTCTTAACTGGACCATTTTACTTTTACTGTGACTTTTAATTTTACTCTGACTTGTCAGCTTGAGTATTATCAGCAAAAAACAATGCTTCGATAATAATTAAAGCGGCACCGATTGAGATGCCCATATCGGCGACATTAAATGCCGCAAAGTGCCAACCGGCCCAGTGAAAGTCCAAAAAGTCGACCACATAACCAAGCGTGACTCGATCGTACAGGTTGCCCAGTGCGCCACCGAGAATTAGCGAAAGCGCGATGGCCTCATTAATCTTTTGTCTGGGCAGACGCGCCAGCCAAACCACAATCACCAGACTGATAACCGAGGATAAGGCAGTAAAAAACCAGCGCTGCCATCCACCAGCATCACTGAGAAAACTAAACGCCGCGCCCTCATTGTGGGCTCTAACCAGATTGAAAAACCCGGTGATATAGCGGCTGTCGCCAAGGGTAAACTCGGTCATAACCCACAGCTTGGTGAGCTGATCGAGCAACAGAACCGTCGCCGCAAGCGCAAACCAGCGCAATGTGTGGGTATTGATAAATTTAAGCATAATGGCGAACTTCTCCTCCGGCATCCAGGTTGCTAACACAGCGACCACAGATTTCCGGGTGCTCTGCACTGCTGCCTACATCAGCAATAAAGTGCCAACAGCGTACACATTTTTCCGCAGTGGAACGCTGCACGGAAATCTTTAACCCTTCTAGCATAGATTCGTTGGCATCTGCTGCTTCAGTCAGAGGTGACAGGCTGGCCTTTGAAGTAATGGTCACGAAGCGTAACTCATCACCCAGTTTAGCCAGTGACTGCTGTAATTCCGCAGAGGCAAACAGCTGTATATCGGCACCTAGAGAACCTTTGACAACACCCTGATTGCGCTGATCTTCAATCACCTTATTGATCGCTTCTTTGGCCTGCAGTATCGCCGCCCAATCCTGTTGATTGATCGCTTCATCAGCCATCAGGCGCGGCAGTGGGTACCACTCCGCAAGAAATACTGAAGACTCGCGCTTGCCGGGCATAAAGCCCCAGATCTCATGAGCGGTAAAGCTCAGGATAGGAGAGATCCAGCGGGTGAACGCCTCGGCAATATGAAACAGAGCGGTCTGTGCCGAACGTCGCGGCAGACTGTCTTCAGGACAGGTATAGATTCGGTCTTTGATAATATCCAGATAGAAACCACCCATATCGCGGACACAAAAGTTGTGTAACTTCTGGTAGATCAGGTGGAACTGAAACTGGTCATAAGCAGTGATAATTTCTTCTTGCAGCTGCGCCGCGCAATCGATTGCCCAGCGATCCAGAGCAAGTAATTCACTGTGTTCAACAGCGTGCTCGGCAGGATCAAAACCATCCAAATTGGAGAGAAAATAACGCGCTGTGTTACGGATTCGACGATAGGAATCTCCCGCGCGATTTAAAATCTCATCGGATACAGTCATCTCACCACTAAAATCTGCCGAAGCAATCCACAGACGCAGAACATCCGCACCCATATCGTTGATCACTTTCTTCGGCGAGATCACATTACCCACCGACTTGGACATCTTGCGACCGTGCTCGTCCACGGTGAAACCGTGAGTTAGAACTGCCTTATAAGGGGCAGTGCCATTGATCGCAATTGCTGTTTTCAGCGATGACTGGAACCAACCGCGATGCTGATCCGAACCCTCTAGATAGAGGTCTGCCGGATAGCGTAATTCTTCACGGGCGTTGACCACTGATTCGTGGGTAACACCGGAGTCAAACCAGACATCGAGCGTGTCGGTAACCTTCTGATAATCAGCCGTATCTGCACCGATTAAATCCGCCGCATCCAACTCAAACCAGGCATCAATACCGTCCTTCTCGACCAGCTGTGCAACCTGCTCAACCAGCGCTGGGGTGTTGGGATGAAGCTCACCGGTCTGCTTGTGAACAAACAGGGCAATAGGCACACCCCAGGTGCGCTGGCGGGAAATACACCAGTCCGGGCTATTGTCGAGCATACCTTCGATTCGTGCCTGCCCCCAATCTGGGTGCCAGCTAACATCTTTGATCGCCGCCTTGGCTTTTTCCAACAGACCATTTTTATCCATCGAGATAAACCACTGGGGGGTGGCGCGATAGATCAATGGTGTTTTGGTGCGCCAGCAATGAGCATAGCTATGAACAAATTTTCCACAACTAAGTAGACGATGCTGTTCGCGCAGTACTTCGAGAACAGAGTCATCGACCTTGTAAACATGCTGACCGGCAAACAGCTCAACATCGTCGTGGAAGACACCGTTATCCAGAATGTAGTTAAGGGTCTCGATGCTATACTGTTTAGCTACCACGAAATCTTCCATACCGTGATCAGGGGCTGTATGCACACAGCCGGTACCTGCATCTGTGGTCACATGCTCACCGAGTAATACTGGAATATCGCGATCATAGAATGGATGTCGGGCAACAATATTTTCCAGTTGCTGGCCCTGACAGGTGGCCAGAGTTTTATAATCTTCAATCTCCAGACGCTGCATCACTGACTCGAGCAACAGCTCCGAACAGACCAGACGCTTCGGGCCATTTTCAGTGTTGATTTGCACCAACGCATAATCGAGGTCGGCACCAATGGAGATAGCTTGACTGCTGGGAAGAGTCCAGGGCGTAGTGGTCCAGATCAATATATTGATCTCACCTTCGCCGGGCGCGCCCGCAAAGGCCGCGGTTATTTTTTCCAGCTGATCGCCAACTACCGGATAGGCAACATCAATGCTGTAAGAAGTTTTATCCTGATACTCAACCTCAGCTTCGGCCAGCGCCGAACCGCCGACAACACTCCAGTAAACCGGCTTGTAGCCTTTGACCAGATGACCATTGGCGGCAATTTTACCGAGGGCGCGAATAGTGTCCGCCTCAACATGGTAATTCATGGTCAGATAGGGTCGCTCCCAATCGCCAAATACACCAATGCGCACAAAGCCTTCACGTTGGCCATCAACCTGCTTCATCGCGTAGTCGCGACATTTCTTGCGGAAAGCGGAGTACTCGACTTTGACGCCAGCTTTGCCAATCTTTTTCTCTACATTGTGCTCAATAGGCAGGCCGTGACAGTCCCAACCGGGAATATAAGGCGCATCAAAACCGCTTAGAGTTCGCGACTTAACAACTATATCTTTAAGAGTTTTGTTGACCGCATGGCCGAGGTGGATTTCACCGTTGGCGTAGGGAGGGCCGTCGTGAAGAATATATTTCTCACAACCGGCGCGAGCCTCACGGATTTGCTGATAAAGATTGGTGTCCTGCCATTCTTTTAATATTCCCGGCTCGCGCTGCGCCAGATTTGCGCGCATTGGGAAAGCCGTCTTCGGCAGATTCAGTGTTGCTTTATAGTCGGTCATTAGTCTCTTTTATGGGCCTTACAGGCCTGCCTTATCTTAAGTGTTATTGGTAAACCACAGTCTGATTGTTTCTACGTCGCGCTGAATAGTGGTGATCAGTTTTTCCAGACTGGTAAATTTTTCTTCGTCGCGAATCTTGTGGACAAACTCCACGGCAATTCGCTGACCGTATAAATCCTCGTCAAAATCGAGCAGATGCACCTCTAAAATAGGTTTTATTAAATCACCTACTGTTGGCCGCACACCCACATTGGCGGCGCCACGATAAACCTTTCCATCCAGCTTAACCTTGACCGCGAAAACCCCTGCCAGGGGCGCACTAAAACGGTTTAGCTGCACGTTGGCGGTGGGAAATCCCAACTCGCGCCCCAGCTGCTGACCATAGCCGACAATTCCACTGATTGAAAAAGGTCGCCCCAATAGCTCGGCGGCTCTCAGGAAATCTCCCTGCTCAACGATTTCGCGTACCAGAGTACTGCTGACCCGCTGCCCATTAATCTCGACAGTAGCGGTATCCATCACTTCAAATCCGCTCTGCTTGCCACGCTCGGTCAACATCGCAAAGTCACCGCTGCGATCACAGCCAAAACGAAAATCATCGCCGACAATCAAATGCTCTACCGCCAGACCATCAACCAGTACTCGGTCGATAAAGTCCAGCGCAGAGAGGGTTCGCAACTGACGGTTAAATTTCAGGCAGACCACATGATCAATACCAAAATCCAATAGCGCATCAATTTTCTCCCGCAGCCGCATCAGTCTAGCCGGTGCGCGCTCAGAGGAAAAATACTCTCTCGGCTGCGGCTCAAAAGTCATTACCACCGAGGGTAGCTGCAAGCGCTCAGCGGCCTCTTTGACCTGCTGCAGAATTGCCTGATGACCAATATGAACACCATCGAAAGAGCCGATGGTGACCACGGATTTTTGTTTCCCCGGCTGCAGGTTATGCAATCCGCGAATAAAGGTCATTTTACCCTGCTGCACAACCGTATTTTTCACTCTCTAAACTGATCGGCGAGTATACCTAGCCACGGCCAGAAAGGTAACCTAGAGAGCAAATTAAGACGGTAATTTAGGACGGCTGATATTCGCGATAGCAAGACCGCAATCAATGATCGCGGCTGGTTGCTTTGGCCGGACCACGCAAATCCGAGAGACGCATACCGCTAAGCCATAAAATGGCTAAATAGACCCCAAAGCCGGCACCACAGATAATGCCAATAGCCGAACTGCGCTGCCACCAATTCTGCTGCTGCCAGACACTGACATCCAGCGCACCAAACTGGTCAGCGGTCAGTATCAGCACCACCAGCATAGCGACAACAGCTAGCATCAAACCGATCATAAAGCGCAGCCAGGAGCGGCTTGGGGCATAAATCGCCTTTTTCCGCAACGCATAAAATAACAGCCCGGCATTTAAAAATGCCGAGATCGAGGTTGCCAGAGCCAGACCCACATGACCGACCTGCCAATAGTGATGCAGTGGCAGCACAAACAGCAGGTTTAGAAACATATTGGCGACCATGGCAATGACACCAATTCGCACTGGCGTACGCATATCCTGACGAGCAAAGAAGCCCGGCGCCAATACCTTAATCAGCATAAAGGCGATTAGACCCAGCGAATAAGCGCGCAGACTATAGGTCGCCATAGTTATATCTCGCGCGGTCATTACATCGCCGTATAAAAACAGCGTCGCCAAAATCGGCTCAGCAAGCAGCATAAGCGCGGAGGCGGCAGGCACCGCAATCAATAGCACCATGCGCAGCGCCCAGTCCAATGTCTGGGAATAAGCCTCAGTGGAGCTGGCCGAGTGATGACGGGAGAGATTGGGCAGGATAACCGTGGCAATCGCCACCGCGAAGACTCCCAGCGGTAACTCCGAGAGGCGATCTGAGTAATAGAGCCAGGAGACACTGCCGGTGGGCAAAAAAGTCGCCAACATGGTATCCAACAAAAGATTGATCTGGCTGACCGAGACTCCAAAGATCGCCGGGCCCATTAGAGCGAGTATCTTTTTAACCCCGGGATGACGCCAATCGACCACTGGCACCGGCAGCATATGGATGCGCGCCAGAAACGGCAGCTGAAAAACAAACTGGATAATGCCCGCGGCAAAAACTCCCCAGGCCAGAGCATAGGTTGGCTGATCAAACCAAGGCGCGGCAATTAAGGCGGCAAAAATCATTGATATATTGAGCAGTAGCGGGGTAAATGCCGGCACCGCAAAACGGTCATAGCTATTTAATATTCCCCCGGCAACACCGGTCATGGAGATAAACAGCAGATAGGGAAAGGTAATCCGCAGCATTTCCGCGGTGGCATTAAATTTAAACGGGTCATTTAAATACCACTTGGGTGCAAATAGCGCTGCAAACCCAGGCGCGGCAAGCACCACCACCACCGTTAACAGCAATAGAGATAAGCCGAGGGTACCAAAGACCCGATTGATCAGATCCTTTAAGGCAGCCTGGGTGCCCTTCTCTCGATACTCCCCAAGCACAGGCACAAACGCCTGCGCAAAAGCACCCTCAGCAAACAGCCGACGAAAGAAATTGGGAATCTTAAACGCAACAAAGAAAACGTCGGCAAGGGCTTCAGCACCAATCACCCGAGCAAAAATAATATCTCGCGCCAGTCCCATAAAGCGCGACAGCATAGTAAAAAAACTGACAACTCCGCTGGAGCGCAATAATCCGCCATCCGCTTTTTTAGTCGGTTGCTGCTGTTTCTGCGATGGCTCTTGAGTCAATTCACTACTCTACTTTGACAGGTTTAATCAGCGCAGTTTAACGACCTCCATGAACATCGCCAAGTGAATATGTAAAAGCGGCTTTGTCTGGCTAATTAATTTCCTTCTCAGAACTACTTTTAAGCACTTTGCCCGTATCCGGAATTACCGTGAAAATTGAGTTGAATGTGATTGTTAAACCCTGTATATTTCCGCGCCTTCAGTGAGACCCTTTGAGAGGAGTACAAACAAGTGGCAAATACAGCCCAAGCTAAGAAACGCGCACGCCAGAACGAGAAACGCCGCCAGCATAATGCCAGCCTGCGCTCAATGGTTCGCACCTATTTGAAAAAAGTTGATGCAGCTATAGAGACTGGTGTTCAAGCCGATGCTCAAGCAGCATACACATCAGCAGTTCCAGTTCTGGATCGTATGGCGGACAAAGGCATTCTTCATAAGAATAAAGCTGCCCGTCATAAGAGTCGCTTGAATGCTCAGGTTAAAGCCCTTAGCAAATAAAAAGCTCTCGGCGAAAAGTAATTTTTCGCTGTGAATAAAAAAACCGGCTAACGCCGGTTTTTTTGTGTCTCCGTTTTTTTAGGGGCTGTGTTTTTACAAGCTAGGCTTGGATGAGCGTCGCTAAGCCTGGTTAAGTGCCGCAGTCATTTCAACAACCGCTTTCTTACCATCGCCGTAGACCATCAGCGTGTGATCCATTGCAAACAGCGGGTTGGGTAGTCCGGCAAAACCCGGACTCAGCGATCGCTTAATCACTACAACATTTTTAGCTTTATCCACATTCAGAATCGGCATTCCATAGATCGGACTGCCCTCGGCATCTCTTGCCATAGGGTTGGTGACATCATTGGCACCAATAACAATAACCACATCAGTATCTTCAAAGGTCGGATTGATTCTATCCATTTCAACCAGATTGTCGTATGGAACCTCGGCTTCGGCTAGAAGAACATTCATATGCCCGGGCATACGCCCCGCCACTGGATGAATACCATACTCAACCTCTATCCCACGCGCTTCCATAGCATCGGCCAACTCGCGTACTGCGTGCTGAGCCTGCGCCATTGCCATGCCATAACCTGGAACAATAACCACCCGCTTTGCCACTTCGAGCATCATCGCCACTTCTTCTGGCTTTGCGCTGGTCACTTTTCCGGCGTAGATTTCATCGGCATCAATTTTCTCACCACCGGCGGCCATTTTGCCAAACAGTACATTGGCCAGCGAACGGTTCATCGCCACACACATAATCTGGGTAAGGATTAACCCTGAGGTTCCGACCAGAGAACCGGCGATAATCAATACCGTATTGCCAAGCACAAAGCCGGCCAGTGCTGCGGCTATACCTGAATAAGAATTTAGCAAGGCAATAACCACCGGCATATCTGCACCGCCAATTGGCATAACCAGAAACAGGCCAAGCAATAATGCCAGAGCGACAATAGTCACCATGGCGACCAGATTACCTGGGTTGATAACCATACAGACTAACGCTGCCAGAGCTGCGACCAGAAACAACCCATTGCCAATCGGGCCACCGGGCAGTCCGTAGCTCTTCTTCATCAATTCCTGCAGCTTGCTAAAGGCAACCAAGCTACCCGTTAAGGTCACCGCGCCAATAAGAACGGTCAGGCCAATAGCCACAAGAGCGATAGTACCTTCCACACCCACACCAAATGCACTGCTATCCACAGCTAGCGAGGTAAACAGATCTGTAAAAGATTGTGGGGCAACACCGAGTACGGTGAAGTACTCCGCCAGCGCAATAGTCAGGGACGCACCGCCGCCAAAGCCATTTAACAGGGCAACCATCTGCGGCATAGAGGTCATTTGAATTCGCAGCGCCATCACCGAGCCAACGATTCCACCTACCACCACACCGGCGACTATATAGCTGTAGTCGACAGTATTAATATTCAGCAGCGTAACCACCACGGCCAATAACATTCCCAGCGCCGAGAGCATATTACCGCGCACCGCTGTCTTTGGTTTGGTCAGGCCTTTAATGCCGAGAATAAATAAAATACCAGCAATCAGATAAATAAAATTTACAATATTTGGATTCATCGCTTACTTCCTTTTAAACATCGCAAGCATGCGATTAGTCACAAGATAACCGCCGACAACATTAATTGTCGCCAGGGTTACCGCAATAAAGCCGAGTACATTGACCAACATTGGCGATCCATCACTACCGGCGGCCAGCAGTGCACCCACTAGAGTAATTCCGGATACTGCGTTGGTACCGGACATCAGTGGGGTGTGCAGGGTCGGTGGCACTTTGGTAATCAGCTCGACACCGAGAAATAGCGACAGTACAAACAGCGCCAGTAGTAAAATTAAAATTTCCATTTTTATTTTTCCTCTTGGTTGCTTTCAGCGGAGTCAGCTGGCTTTTCTGGCTGTTCTTTTACCAGCTCGGCTAGACCCAATAATTTACGCATATGTGGATGAGGGATATCCCCCTGATGGGCGACCACAGTGCCGGCGACAATTTCATCATTGAAGTCAAGATTGAGGTCGCCCTGTTCGTCGAGAATTAATTCCAATAGAGTTTGCATGTTTTTGCCGTACATCTGACTTGCGTGGTAGGCGAGATCGGAAGGGACATTTTCCGGACCGACAATAATCACATCGTGCACGACTACAGTTTTACCCTGCTCGGTAAGATCACAGTTACCACCTCTCTCGGCAGCCAAATCGACAATCACCGAACCCGGCTTCATTGCCACAACCATATCTTCAGTCACCAGAATCGGTGACTTGGCACCAGGAATCGCGGCGGTGGTAATAATAATATCCTGCTCGGCCACTACAGCGGTCATCAGCTCGCGTTGACGACGGAGAAAATCTTCGCCCTGCTCTTTGGCATAGCCACCGGCACCCTCAGACTCGCCGGTATCCAAATCCAACTCTACCGGCTTGGCACCGACCGAGATAATTTGTTCACGAGCGGCGGGACGTACATCGTAAGCTTCAACCACAGCACCCAGACGTTTGGCGGTTGCACAGGCCTGCAGGCCGGCAACACCAACACCCATAATCAATACTCGGGCGGGCTGCAATGTACCTGCAGCAGTCATTAACAGTGGAAAAATTCTCGGCGAGGCAGAGGCGCCAATAAGCACCGCTTTGTAACCAGCCAGAGTCGCCATGGATGAAAGTACATCCATACTCTGAGCGCGGCTAATACGCGGAACTAATTCAAGGGCGATTGCTGTGGCCCCCTTATCAGCGACTGCCTGAGCAGCACTGGGTGAGGCCAGTGGATCCATCATGCCGACAACCAACTGTCCGCTGCGCAGGCGAGCTAAATCATCGTCACTGTTTTCAGAGTTAGAACCGAAAGACTGAACCTGCAAAATAATATCTGAACGGGCAAATATCTCGGCGCGATCGGAACTAAGAGTAGCCCCGACAGCGGTGTATTCTGCATCCGGGTAGCCAGCAGCAGAGCCGGCGTCAGTTTGAAAAAGGACCTGCAAGCCTTTGTCGATTAAAAACTCAATATTGGCGGGGGTCATAGCAACCCGCTGCTCACCAGTTTTGATTTCCTTGGGAATTCCGATTATCACTCAACTCTCCTTTTCCAGTGAATATAATTATTTTTATGGGTGGCTAAGAATGGTACGAAACCTAGCTATTTGTCAACAATCCAAAGCTTGGAAAATACAAAACTTAGAAAATACCAATACTAAATTGATGTTGCAATCATGAGAGGCGCGAAACCGAGAAGTCGGCTAGATCAGCCATAACCGTTTTAAACTGGCTATCTGGAAGCCCAGAAAGTGCTTTTTTGGCAAGCTCTGCCTGCAGTTTCGCCTGTTCTATCGAGTACTCCAGACTTCCGCAGGACTTCACCGCGCTAAGAATAGCTGCAAAATTCTCTCCACTCTTATTCTCAATCGCCTGACAAATTACCTCTTGCTCAGGGTTAGCAAGATGATCGCGGGCATGAATCAGAGGTAGAGTCATTTTGCCCTCGGCGAGGTCATCCCCAACATTTTTACCAATCGAACTCACATCACCCTGGTAATCCAACACATCATCAATTATCTGAAAAGCCATGCCCAAATGCTTGCCATAATCGGCCATAGGCTGTGGATCAGCCGAGGCTAATATAGCGCCAATCTGCGCTGCAGATTCAAATAACTTAGCTGTTTTACGGTAGATTACTTCGAAGTAGATCTTTTCATCGATATCTGACTTGCCGGCATTGACCATCTGCTGAACTTCACCCTCAGAGATCACATTGGTAGCATCGGCGATGACACCCATAACATCCATATCACCGAGCTCGACGAGCATTTGAAACGCTCTTGAATAAAGAAAGTCGCCTACTAATACACTGGGTGCATTGCCCCACTGCTGATTGGCAGTCTCGCGGCCACGACGCAGTGCGGAGACATCCACCACGTCATCGTGAAGCAGAGTTGCGGTATGAATAAACTCGATGACTGCAGCCACAGACAGATGCTGTTTCCCCTGATAGCCATTGGCCAGCGCGCTAAGCAACACAATCACTGGGCGTAGGCGTTTACCACCAGAATCAACTATATAGTGGCCAATATTTTCGACCAGACCCACTTTCGAGTGAAGGTTGTTAATAATCAGATCGTTGACCGCTAAAAAGTCTTGTTCAACAGCTTTATGGAATGAAAGCATGGATGCGTGGTTATCTACAGTAATTAATAACGGCGAATGCTAGGGAGCCGCTGCTATGCTGTCAACCCATATTAGTTTAAGGGCCCTAAACTCTTGTCATTTAAACCTCTTTTCGAGGGTATTTAGAGTTATTTTAACGCTTAAAAGTTGCCGCTTTGGCCATAACTGGGTACGATGCACGCCTCTAAAACAGCATTAATTAAGGACCCCATGACACACCAACCACAGTCATCTTATAATCGTGAAGAAATTCTCGCCTGTTCGCGCGGCGAACTATTCGGCCCAGGCAATGCCAGACTGCCGGCTCCTAACATGCTTATGGCAGACCGTATTGTTGAAATCAACAATACTGGCGGTGTCGCCGGTAAAGGACAGATTATTGCAGAGCTGGATATTACTCCGGACCTGTGGTTCTTCGGCTGTCACTTTGAAGGCGATCCGGTTATGCCCGGCTGTCTTGGTCTCGATGCCCTGTGGCAATTAGTCGGTTTCTTTCTGGTTTGGAATGGCAACCCGGGTCGCGGACGTGCACTGGGTGCCGGAAATGTGAAATTCTTTGGTCAGGTATTACCTACCGCCAAAAAAGTCACTTACAAACTCGAACTGACCCGTCTTATTCAGCGCAAGCTGGTTATGGGTATCGCCAATGGTTCAGTTGAAGTTGATGGAAGAGAAATCTATACCGCTGAAGACCTCAAAGTGGGTCTCTTCGAGAGCACTGATAACTTCTAACGCTCAGTATAAATAACTCTACCTACTACCTAATACAAGAGGATTACCGATGAGACGTGCAGTAATTACCGGCCTTGGTGTTGTGTCCTGTCTCGGCAACGACCGACAGTCTGTGACCCGCTCCCTAAAAGAGGGAATCTCGGGCATTCGCCGCCGTGAAGATTTTGCTGAAATGGGACTGCGTTGCAATGTTGGCGCCGTACTTGACCTAGACCCCAAAGATCATATCGATCGCAAGGTCATTCGCTTTATGGGCCCTTCGGCCTCCTACGCCTATATTGCCACTGAACGCGCTATTGCCGATGCCGGCCTGAGCGAAGAGATGGTATCCAACCCGCGCACCGGTCTGGTGATGGGTTCTGGTGGTGTTTCTGGCGAAATGTTTACCGAATCTATCGATGTCATGCGTGCCCGCGGTATTAAACGCGCCGGCCCTTACCGCGTAACACAGATTATGGCGAGCACGGTTTCTGCCTGTGTTGCCACACCGTTCAAGATTAAAGGTGTTAACTATTCTATCGCTTCGGCCTGCGCCACCAGTGCTCACTGTATTGGTCACGCCGTTGAGTTAATTCAGCTTGGCAAGCAGGATGTTCTGCTCGCCGGCGGCTCTGAAGATATGCACTGGTCTATGGCCGGCATGTTTGATGCCATGGGCGCACTGACCAGCAAATATAACGACACTCCAGAGATTGCCTCACGTGCCTACGATGCACACCGCGATGGTTTTGCACCTGGTCTGGGTGCCGGGACAGTGGTGGTTGAAGAGCTTGAGCATGCGCTGGCTCGTGGTGCCAATATTATCTGTGAGGTTACCGGTTACGGTGCAACTTCCGATGGTGCCGATATGGTTTCACCTTCAGGTGAAGGCGCTGAGCGCTGCATGAAGATGGCTATGGCAACTGCCTCAGGTCCCGTCGACTATATCAACACTCACGGTACCAGTACGCCAGTAGGTGATCTCGCTGAACTCGGCGCGATTCGCAATACCTTTGGTGACAGCTGCCCCGATATCAGCTCGACTAAATCTCTCTCCGGCCACAGCCTCGGTGCTGCTGGCGTACACGAGGCGATTTACTGCATGCTGATGATGGAAAATAACTTTGTCGCCGGTTCTGCGAATATCGATACTATCGATGAGGCCGCTGCGGGATTACCTATTTTGCTTGAGACCAAAGAGAAGCAGCTCGACCGTATTATGTCGAACAGCTTTGGTTTTGGTGGCACCAATGCAACATTGATTATGGAGCGTTACAAAGGCTGATAAGCGGTCTGTAACAAACCAGTAAAAAAGGCGACTTCGGTCGCCTTTTTTGTGCCCGCTGAATTTCGGGCGGCAATAAAAAAGGGAGCTGAAATCAGCCCCCTTTAGATATAACCCGCAGCGTAACTCACTAGACCCCAGCCCCAGCCTTCGCTGGGGTGACGTTCCTTCGCTGGGGTGACGGAGAGGACGCTGCTTACAGTGCTGCTAAAATAGCTTCCGCACTGGAGGCCTCAAGCGCACCTGCATCCACATTCAGCAGAGTCACAACACCGTTATCAACGATCATCGCAAAACGCTGACTGCGAGTACCCATACCAAAACCAGAGCCATCCAGTTCAAGACCCAGAGCCTGTGTAAAAGTAGCATTGCCATCGGCGAGCATCACAATATGTTCAGCGTTGGAACCCTTGCCCCATGCATCCATCACAAACACATCATTGACTGACATACAGGCAACCGTGTCTACGCCCTTGGCTTTAATATCGTCAACATGAACCACAAAACCCGGCAGATGAGCTGCTGAACAGGTTGGTGTAAACGCACCGGGAACAGCAAATAGAATTACTTTTTTGCCATCGAAGATTTCGCCAGTGCTGATGCCCGTAGGACCCTCTGCACCCATCACCGTAAACATCCCTTCGGGAATTTTATCGCCAACCTGAATTGTCATAACTGCCTCAAATTTATATTGTTTAAATTATTTTCTATCGACTTCCGGTAATTCCTAGAAAGGAATATCGTCGTCAAAGCCGCCACTCATATCCTGAGGTGCCTGCTGTTGAGAAGACTGCTGCTGAGGTGCTTGATTCTGCTGCGCCTGAGGCGCCTGACTCTGCTGCTGCGGCGCCTGATTCTGACGTGGAGCCTGCTGCTGGTATCCACCGCCTTCCTGACCGCGACTGTCGAGCATCTGCATTTCACTGGCAACAATTTCCGTTGTATAGCGATCTGAACCATCCTGGCCCTGCCACTTGCGCGTGCGCAGTGAGCCTTCAACATAAACTTTTGAACCCTTCTTCAGGTATTCACCGGCAATCTCACCCAGACGGTTGAAGAACACCACACGGTGCCATTCCGTTCGCTCTTGCTGCTCGCCAGTATTCTTATCTTTCCATGCTTCCGAGGTAGCTAGGCTGATATTGGTGACAGCACCACCTGAAGGCAGGTAGCGGGTCTCCGGATCCTGACCACAGTTACCAACGATGATGACTTTGTTAATTCCGCGCGCCATTTTATTCCCCTGTTATTTAACGATTAAAGTAAGGTTTTAGACTCGACATATCCACGGTCTTTTTATCGACTTTGGCATAGGCCAACTGCTCCCCTTTGACGACGAGTATATCTTCTACGCCGGGAACTTTAAGATTAATTTCGCAAATTTCTCATGAGCCATATCACCAACATTTAAAACTACTGTCTGCAACCCTCTCGGGGTCTTTAAACCCAGTGCCACTAGACACCAAATAGCCAGAATCGCAGCCAGTAAAATAAATAGTCCATCAATACCGAACTGCTGCAAACTCCATCCGCCAAGAATACCGCCAGCGAAGGCGCCGAGAAATTGGCTGGTGGAGTAGATACCCATGGCGGTGCCCTTGCGGCCGGCCGGACAGACCTTGCTCAACCAAGAGGGCAGCATAGCTTCGAGTAGATTGAAAGCGGCAAAAAATAGCCACAACATAAAACCGGTTAGTAGACTACCGCGAAATAAGCCGAGCAGTAACATCAGTACCGCCATAGATCCCACTGCTGCCACAAAACTGCTCTTCTGGCGGCGGTATTTTTCACTCAGAATCATCACTGGCAGCATGGCAAAGAAACCACCGCCAATCAATAACAGATAAACCCACCAGAGATTGTCACCGGAAATTCCCATCTCTTGGGTAAGGATGGTTGGGATCACCACAAAGCCAGCCATCAGTACCAAATGGAGGGTAAAAATACCAACGTTAAGCCGCCACAAATTTGGCTCGTAAAAAAGTCTTCCAATCTGCCTGACATCGGTCAGGGTCTCGCGATTGCGCTTGACTGATATAGCCCGAGGCACTGCAACCAAAAAAACAAATATGCCAATTAATCCGAGCAATGCGGTTACCCAAAATATTCCCGAGAGCCCCATAACTGCAGAAATAATCGGCCCGATAATCATTGCCAACATAAACGACAGGCCGATGCTTGCGCCTATGGCAGCCATGGATTTTGTACGATTCTCTTCACTGGTCAAATCGCTGACCAGTGCCATTAATGTGCTAGCAATAGCACCGGCACCCTGCACTGCGCGACCAATAATCAGCCCGCTGATACTCTCCGCGTTGGCGGCGATAATACTGCCGATAATAAAGATCACCAGCCCGCCGACAATCACCGGCGCGCGGCCAATTTTGTCCGACAGCAATCCCATCGGTATTTGCAGCACGGCCTGAGTCAGGCCATAGATTCCCAGAGTCACTCCCAGCAAGAATGGCGAGGCGCCACTGTAGTCATCTATATACAGCGCGAGTACTGGAAGCACCATAAACAGGCCCAGCATTCTAAAGCCGTAAAGGGTGGCTAGAGAGGCTGTGGCGCGCTTTTCGATGGCGGAAAATGTGGAGGAATTATTCAAGGTTATTTCAGGTTACTTTTTAAGGGCAATATAGTAACAGCGAAAAGCATCAGTGCAATTAGTTATCGTCGGGTTTAGCTTTAATTGATCTATTTTCAACAGATTTCAGTCTGTAGAACTTCTGCATGCGTATCAGAGGTTAATATTTAAAAATTCACTTTGGCGATTGGGTTAACTGCAGCCTATAATCGGTCGTTTAACTCAAGAATAAGATTTTCCAATGAATACCATTCAGGTACGTGGCGCACGAACCCACAATCTCAAAAATATTGATCTCGATCTTCCCAGGGACAAGTTAATTGTTATCACCGGCCTGTCGGGTTCCGGCAAGTCATCCCTGGCTTTCGATACCCTCTATGCCGAGGGCCAGCGCCGCTATGTAGAGTCGCTGTCGACCTATGCTCGACAGTTCCTGTCAATGATGGAAAAGCCCGATGTGGATCATATTGAGGGCCTCTCTCCGGCTATCTCGATTGAACAAAAATCCACCTCCCACAACCCGCGCTCTACCGTGGGTACAATTACCGAAATCTACGATTACCTGCGCCTGCTGTTTGCCCGTGCCGGCGAACCGCGCTGCCCCGAACACAATCAGGCTCTAAAGGCACAGACTGTTAGCCAGATGGTCGATCAGGTACTGGCGATGCCAGAGAATACCAAGCTGATGCTACTGGCACCGATTATCAAAGGCCGCAAGGGAGAGCATTTGCACCTCTTCGAAAGCCTCCGTCGCCAGGGGTTTATCCGCGCCAGAATCGATGGTCTGGTCTGCGATCTGGATGAAGCGCCAGCTCTGAATAAAAAACAAAAACACGATATCGAAGTTGTTGTCGACCGCTTTAAAGTCAAGGCGGATATGGGGCTGCGTCTTGCCGAGTCCTTTGAAACCGCCCTGACTCTTGCAGAGGGGCTGGCTGCCATCAGCTATATGGATGAGGACAAGCCAGACCAAATGTTTTCGGCAAAATTTGCCTGCTCGGTGTGTAACTACAGCCTCAATGAACTGGAACCGCGACTGTTCTCTTTTAACAACCCTGTGGGCGCCTGCCCGACCTGTGATGGTCTGGGCATGAAACAGTTCTTTGATGTTGATCGAGTGATTCAGCACCCAGAAGCCTCTATTTCCGAGGGCGCGATTCGCGGCTGGGATCGACGCACGCTGTATTACTACAACATGCTCTCCTCGCTAGCCGCTCATTACGACTTTGATATAGATTCACCTTGGCAAGAGCTTACTGAACTGCATCAGTCAAAAGTGCTCTACGGCAGTGGCGATGAAGAGCTCACCTTTAGCTACGTCAATGACCGCGGCACCATGTTCCGCCGAGAACATACCTTTGAGGGTGTGATCAATAATATGGAACGGCGCTATCGGGAGACTGAATCCAACTCGGTACGCGAAGAGCTGGGAAAATATATGACTAGCTCCCACTGCCCAGAGTGCAGTGGTACTCGTCTGCGCAAATCCGCTCGTCATGTGTTTATCGATGAACGTCGTATCGAAGATATAGTCAGTATGCCGGTTGGTGAGTGCTGTGATTATTTCGACCAGATTCAACTCGAGGGTCGTCAGGGCGAGATTGCCGAAAAAATTATCAAAGAGATTCGTCAGCGCTTTCGCTTTCTGGTCGATGTAGGTCTTAACTATCTTTCACTTAATCGCAGCGCAGACACATTGTCTGGCGGTGAAGCCCAGCGTATTCGTCTGGCCAGTCAGATTGGTGCTGGGCTCGTTGGGGTCATGTATATTCTCGACGAACCCTCTATCGGGCTGCATCAGCGCGATAACGAAAGACTCTTAAAAACGTTGGTACGGCTGCGTGATCTGGGCAATACAGTGATTGTTGTCGAGCACGATGAAGAGGCAATTGCCGCAGCCGACTATATTGTTGATATAGGACCGGGTGCCGGCGTCCATGGCGGCAAGGTGGTTGCCGAGGGCACCGCCAAGCAAATTAAAAACAATCCCAACTCGGTGACCGGTCAATTTCTCTCCGGCAAACGGGGTATTGTTGTTCCCGCTGAGCGCAACAAAGATAAGGGTAAATTTATCAATGTCACTGGCGCCTGTGGCAATAACCTCCAAGATGTAGATTTACAGATTCCAATTGGTTTATTTACCTGCATCACCGGCGTCTCCGGCTCGGGAAAATCCACCCTGATCAACGAGACCCTGTATCCGGCGGCCGCGGTGGCCCTAAACAAGGCGACAACATTAAAGTCAGCGCCTCATAAGACGATTACCGGCCTTAATCAGCTGGATAAATGTATCGACATTGACCAGAGCCCCATTGGTCGAACACCACGTTCCAACCCAGCCACCTACACTGGCATCTTTACCCCGATTCGAGAAATATTTGCCGGTACACAGGAAGCCCGCTCGCGGGGCTATAACCCCGGCCGCTTTAGCTTTAATGTTAAAGGCGGACGCTGTGAAGCCTGTCAGGGTGATGGTGTCACCAAAGTTGAGATGCACTTTTTGCCAGATATCTATGTGCCCTGCGATGTCTGCAAGAGCAAACGCTATAACCGCGAAACCCTGGATATTCACTTTAAGGGAAAAAATATTCATCAGGTGTTGGATATGACCGTGGAAGATGCCCGCGAATTCTTCGATGCGATTCCAGCAGTTGCCAGAAAACTCCAGACATTGATGGATGTCGGTCTCTCCTATATCAAGCTCGGACAGTCTGCGACCACCCTCTCCGGTGGTGAAGCGCAGCGGATTAAGCTATCCAAGGAACTCTCTAAACGGGATACGGGTAAAACCCTGTATATTCTCGATGAGCCAACCACCGGCCTGCATTTCCACGATATAGAACAGCTATTGGCAGTTCTGCATCGCCTGCGCGATCAGGGCAACACTATGGTGGTGATTGAACATAATCTGGATGTGATTAAAACCGCTGACTGGGTTGTCGATCTCGGTCCTGAGGGCGGCTCTGGTGGCGGACAGATTATTGCCGAGGGAACCCCGGAGACTGTAGCATCGATTAAAGCCTCACATACCGGTCGTTTCTTAAAGGAGTTGCTCTAACAATCCCAGAAAGGATCGCTGCTTAGACAAACTGTATTACGCAGGTTCTAAATAGCGATCTTTACTGGCCAGATAGCCGCTGACCATGCCATCTACAGCTTCCTGCTGATATTCACGCAGACCACTGAGAATAAGCGTCTTTACGCCACTGCCAACCTGCACACCCTGATCCATCAGACGCAATTCAAACTGCACATCGCCGCGCTTACCTTCCGCTTTAAAGCTGGTGCCGGCGAGCTCAACAGTCGGCGCCACAAGATCGAGGGTATCAAACTGCAATGACATTGAGTCATAGATCACCAGCGGACGCTGGGGATTAATCATAATGTTATTTTCAGCCATGATTGGCACCAACAGATGAGGGAAATTCTGACCGGAGAAGTAGACATAATTTTTGATCAGGCTCTCGACAGCAGATGCATTTTTCAATACCTGTCCACTGCGTGAGACTTCCAGATAAGACTTTTCACGGCCATCCAAAATCTCAAAATGCTCACCGGGAGCTTCGGGAAATAATAGCTCTGTCTCTGCCGAAACCATGCCGGCAAAATTAAAGCTCATTTTCTCGCTGATACCATAGCGCCCCAATACCAGTGCAAATAGCAGATCACCGGGAACACAGAAGCGCTTGCTGTCCGGATCGTGGATCGGATTAAAATCATTGCTGATATCTTTTGCAAAACTGCTACCCTGCTCGGCACTGATAGTTATTTTTGTATTATTGGCACTGTGATACGGGTTTAAAAACATTTGTTATCTAGCTCGCTGTTAATATTTTTAGTTTTAATAGGATTAACGTTTAATCTAATTCAGCTTCAAATTCTTCGAGCAAATCCAGAGGCTCAAATTCCTGACCTTCAAGATCTACACTCCAGTTAACACCGACCATCAACACGTCGCTGTGCATACCGGGTAACCAATCATCGAGAAACTCTTCCATCTCTATGGCCACCGGCTTGTAGATATCCCAGTCGCCATTGCACAGCGCCTCAGCCAACTCGCGGTCAGACCAAAACGGAATAACATCGATAGTTTCATTGTCCGTGGATCCGACCAGCGCCCAGTTTTCATCGGCGTCCTGCAAACCCCAGACACAACCATTTTCCAGGCATTCAACAATCATGCGGTCGAGATTTTCTTGTAGGTCATCAGAGAGTGGCTGCATAGAATTTACTCATTAGTGTTTTAACATTGATGTTTTAACGTTAGGGCTTTAAGGCGCACATAGTAACGTTTTTTAGACGATTAACAATGCTGCGGGCAATTTTATAGGCTATTTCTGATACCATTTGCGGATGACAAAAGACGCTTACCAGCAGACCTACTCGGCCGTCAGGCAAAATCTTATTCGCCTCAGTTCAATTAGAGCTGTGGCTCTACTCGGGCAAATTGTCGCGCTGGTCTACTTTACCCAAATCAGCCCCATTGGATTGCCCGCCACCGCCATTGCCGTGGTTCTGGCTGTCTATGCCTCGGTAACCGCGGCCACCTGGCAGCGCAGTCGTATGCAGGTACCGATCACAGACAATGAGTTTTTTACCCATCTGCTCGCCGATATACTGTTCTTTTCCCTGCTGCTGTATTTTAGCGGTGGCGCATCGAACCCGTTTATTTCTTATTACCTAATTCCGATCAGTATCGCCGCGATCACATTGTCACGGCGCTACAGTATTTTTGTCGCACTAACGGCCATGGTCGCCTACAGCTTATTGCTGAAATACTATATGCCGATCGCCGCCCTTGCCCCCAGTCACCATCACGGGGCTGGCAATAACAGCCTGCATATATTGGGTATGTGGGCAAACTTCGCGATCAGCGCGGCGATTATTATCTATTTTATTAGCCGCATGGCCTCGGCCTTAAAAATTCAGCAGCAGGAAATTGCCCTGCAGCGTGAAGCGCAGCTGCGCGATGAACAGTTACTCGCTGTAGGCACTCTTGCCGCAGGGACAGCCCACGAGCTGGGCACCCCACTCAACACAATGAAACTGTTAGTGGATGAGATGCTAGTTGATAAGATGCCAGTCGATAACTCAGATTTGGCACTGCTTAATCAGCAGATTGATCAGTGTAAAACCACTTTAAAACAACTGCTGACTACTGCGGAAGAATCCCAGTCCAGTCGACTTAAAGCGCAGTCTGTAACAACCTATTTTTCGACAGTGGTTGAGCGATGGCAGCTGATGCGGCCAACGCTTAAGGCCAATATTAACTTCAAGGATTGCGCTGATAGCTATGCCATCTTTCACCCCACTATTGCCCAGTCAATACTCAACCTGCTAAACAATGCAGCGGATGCCAGTGAAACGGTGGATGTTGAGCTTAGCTGGGACAGTGACAGTGCAGCTATTGCTATCCGTGATTATGGCGACGGGCTAGATTCGCAAAAGATGGATCGTTTGGGGCAAGCCTTTGTCACCGATAAAGCTGATGGACTGGGCCTTGGATTATTCCTCTCTCAGGCAACCCTGACCCGCTTTGGAGGTTCGGTAAGGCTGCAGAATGTCGCCGCTAGCGACACTCAGAGCGGCACCCTAACCCGCATTCTTTTACCTCTGAGGAACAGCACAGAATGAATTATTTATTGGTCGATGATGATGCGGTGTTTAGCTCGGTTCTAGCCAAGGTTCTGGTTCGCCGGGGTAATAGTGCGGTGACGGCGATCAATGGTGAACAGGCTCTAGCTCAGTGCTCCGAGACGTCTATTGATCGGGTGGTGCTAGATTTAAAACTTGAGCGGGAATCTGGCCTATCTATTTTGCAGCAACTGTGCGTTGTAAAACCGGATCTCGAGGTGGTTATTCTGACGGGTTACTCAAGTATCTCGACTGCGGTAGAAGCGATAAAAATGGGTGCGACCAACTACCTTTGCAAGCCTGCTGGTGCCGATGAAATTATCGCTGCCTTTGAGGGGAGCGAGGGCAAGGTTGAAGTGCAGGACTCACCGCCGTCGGTAAACAGACTTGAATGGGAGCACATTCAGCGTGTCCTAAACGAGAACGATGGCAATATTTCTGCCACCGCAAGAAGTTTGGGAATGCATCGACGGACGTTGCAAAGAAAGTTGCAGAAGCGGCCGGTTAGAAGTTGACAGAGTGACAGAGTGGCTAATTTAAAACGTTGTAACCGCGCCCGCCCAAACAGCGTCGAACAATTCGCTCCTGTTCATGCCGTGCCTGCTTATTTCCCTTAACACCCCCCAACACAGCACCAGCTCCGGCACTTCGCTCTGCGGTTTTATGGTTGCCTAAAACTGCACCAATAACACCACCGACAACTGCACCCTCGACAACCCCTTCAGTGGTTTTAGCACCTACATCAATCTGGCGAGCGTAATCTTCACAGTCTGCCAAATCCTGATAATAGTCGCTCATATCAACACCCTGAGTATCGATAATCACCTGCCTGGGTGCGCCATAACCACCATAACCATTGGCACAGCCACTGGTTAGAAGTACTGCCGAAGTGAGTATTAAAAGAGAACTATAGAGCTTAGACATAGACGTTTTCCTTAACCAGTGAAGTTGCTAAAAGCAAACGCCAACCGAGTCATTCGGTTGACGTCCTTCTAAATCTATTCTCTCGATCTATTTAGTGTTATTCATAATCCCACGCACCGCTGCCGGAATATCCGCAGGCAGTACTACTAGCTTGGCATTATCTGATTTACCCATTTGACTCAGTGCCTCGACATACTTTTCGCCGAGCAGGTACATCGCCGGCAACTCTTTATCCTGAATCGCTTCATTGACCTTGGTCAGTGCCGCCTTAGTTGCCTCAGCCAGAACCACCTGTGCTTCTGCATCGCGACGCGAGGCTTCCAAACGGCCATCCGCGGTTAGAATAGCGGCAGTCTTATCACCATCGGCACGGGTTACTGTAGCGCGACGCTGACGCTCTGCAGCGGCCTGTTCTTCCATCGCTGCCTGCATAGTACCGGAGGGATTAATATCCTGAATTTCCACGGTTTTAAGGGTGATACCCCAGTCGGCGATATCATCTGAAATTGAGGCTTTTAGCTTGGCTTTAATCTGGTCTCTGGATGAAAGTGCGTCATCTAACTTCATCTCACCAACTATCGAACGCAGCGAGGTCTGAACCAGTGTGCGAATGGCCAGCTCATAATCTTCAACGCCATAAACCGCTTTTTCTGGCGCAACAATATTAATATAGGCCACCGCATTGGCAACAATCACCACATTATCCAGCGTAATCACTTCCTGAGAAGGGATATCCAGCACTATATTTTTGGTCGTCACCTTAAAGGAGACACTGTCGATATAGGGAACAATAATATTCAAGCCGGGCTTGAGGGATATATGGTACTTTCCCAGTCGCTGAACAACCCATTTGGAACCCTGCGGTACCAGTCTTATCCCCTTTAGCAGAGTGATTAAAACCAGCAGTAAAAAAACCACTACTACAATAGAACCTTCCATCTTATTTTCTCCATTATCTTTATTTAGTCTGTCTGTTTAAACACTGCTGTTAGATAACATTAGTTCAATTTAACAACAATTAATGTATTGCCCGAAATCTCTTTAATATGCACACGATCGCCAAGCGTCACCTCGCCATCGCAGATAAAATCCCACTCGTCGTCACCCAGTACTGGCGTGGTAAAACGTACCTGACCACGGCTGTGTTCGGTGGGGACTTTGATCACCTGCCCGGATTCACCAATCGCTGCATCGCGACTGATACCTGCCGTGGTTCTATCGATCATCTTCGGCTTAAAATATTTAAACCACAAGACAGTGCAGAGAACAGAAGAGACTGTCCAAATTAATATCTGTGCGGGAAAATTAAGTTCGAGTACCAGCATTAACAGCCCGACAACCAAGGCGCCGAGACCAAACCAGAGAACCGTAAAGCTGGGAATAAATATCTCAGCCGCCACCAACAACATACCAAACACTAACCAGTGCCAATACAACAGTTCGAATTCCATAATCTTCCCTCGTTAAATCACACTATTCAGTAATAAATTAGAACACAACATTGATGGCTACATAATAGCCTAATAATCCAGCTGCCAAACAAAAAGCCCAATTAAGAAGCCGAAGTAAAAAGCCTTAGACTTTGTTAGCCCCTTGAGACAGTGTCAGATTCATCAAGATAGCATCCTCGCGACCGAATTCTGTGGGGTAGTAATCACGCCGCTGACCCACTTCACGGAAACCCTTATTGTGATAGAGATGTATTGCACGAAAATTTGAAACGCGCACTTCCAGATAGACCACCTCAATATCATCAGCTAACTGGTTTAGGAGATGGGTCAGCAATTGCGAGCCCAATCCCCTGCCCTGATACTCCGGGCTAATACAGATATTCAGCACCTCGGCTGTATCCAGTATTGTCGAGACTATGGCGTAGCCAAGCACTATATTGGAATTGACCTTAGTATCGACCTTAGTATCATAGAGCACCAGACAACAGTGCTGCTCAAGACTTTGCTCAAACTGTACACCACTCCAGGGAGATGGCGTTGCCTCTAACTCAATCGCAACAATCTGTAGCAGATCATCTCTGCACATAGGGCGTATAAGGGGTTTTGAAGTCGGTTCGGTTGGGGAAGTCACTGCAGCACCTCGCAGGAACTAGACAGAGGAAGCATTAGTGGGCGGTAACACTTGCAACACCTGCCAGGCAACGGCTTTATTCTGTGGTTTATCTATCATGGTCGCCAGTGAGGGTAATAGCAGCGCTGTTGTCTGCTCCGACAGAGCCACCGGGGCTTTATCACTAGGTATCTTATCTGGGCTTATCAACCAATCAGCCGCACTTTCACCTAACAATAAAACCGTTTTAACTGGTTTATCGGCTAATTTTGCCTCTAGCAGAGTGGCAAGATATTCCCTTGCCTCAGCCTCATCATTGGGCGCATTGGGATAGGGTGGCCACTCAATCAAATCCATCTGCGGCAACCGACCAATACCACAGCCGATGGCATTTAGCATATTGGTTAGCAACTGCATCTCGGCAGTCTCTGCCAGAGCGCCTTCAACGGCACTGCAGACCAACAGTTCATCAGTGATCTGCCAGAGTGAAAACTTAACCTCTATCACCGCTGTCGGCTGACTATTCTGAGCCACCGATGGCTTGGTTGCAGCCACTTTGGCTTTAGCCGGTGCAGTGGGATTATCATCCAGACCCAGATTAACCAAAGCGGCTACATCAATGGGCTTTTTAGCGATGCCCTGATTAGGAGCCTGATTAGGAGCCTGGTTACGAGACTGATCAAAGCCAGCATCTAACTTGGCAGCGGTTTCAAATCCCTCAGCTGCCGAGACTGGCACCTCTATCTTGGGAACTGGTTTACTATCAGCCACAACATCTTCATAAACAGTATCTTTGGGCACATATTGCAATACGCCCAAAGTCTGTAAATATTGATGCTGAAGCCTGTGGTCCATTAAACACCGCCCAACTGAGGGTGCAGACGACCAGGATTGCGCATTATAGTAAGCGCATTTAAATAGGCTTTAGCACTGGCCACCAAAATATCTGTATCTGCCCCCTGGCCATTAATAATCCGCCCATCTTTCTCTAGACGGACAGTGACACCACCCTGGGAATCAGTGCCTTCAGTCACTGCATTGACCGAGTAGAGCTGTAAGGTTGTTTCGCTGCTCACCAGCTTTTCAATCGCATTAAAGATTGCATCGACAACACCATCACCCGAGGCTTCTGCACGGTGTTCCTTGCCCTGATAGGCGAGAGCAATTTTTGCCTGCGGAGCCTGTCCAGACTTGGATAGAACTTCAAGATCAACCAGTGCCAGGGCATCAGCTTCAGTGCCCATCTGCGCTTCAGAAACCAGCGCCTGCAAGTCTTCATCAAAGATCTCACGCTTCTTATCCGCCAGTGCCTTAAAGCGCACAAACACAGCGTTAAATTCTTCTTTGCTATCAAATTTGATGCCCAGTTCGTCAAGGCGCGATGAGAGTGCCGCACGACCGGATAACTTGCCCAGAGATAACTTATTGGTACTCCAGCCAACATCCTCGGCTTTCATAATTTCGTAGGTCTCACGGAATTTTAAAATTCCGTCCTGATGAATCCCCGACTCATGGGCAAAGGCATTGGCACCGACAATCGCCTTGTTGGGCTGCACAGGGAATCCGGTAATACCGGAGACCAGACGTGAGGTCGGCACTATATGCACTGCGTCTATATTGGTTTCGACTGGGAACACATCCTTGCGCGTGCGCACTGCCATCACCAGCTCTTCAAGAGAGGCGTTACCGGCTCGCTCACCCAAACCGTTAATGGTGCATTCAACCTGTCGCGCACCGTTCTGCACAGCGGCGAGACTGTTAGCCACCGCCAGACCCAAGTCATTGTGGCAGTGCACCGAGAAGATGGCCTGATCGGCATTAGGCACGGTATTTAACAGACGCTTAATCATTGAGCCGTATTCACCGGGGTCGGAATAACCGACGGTATCGGGCAGATTAATGGTGCGCGCACCGGCCTTAATTACCGCTTCGGTAATCCGGCACATAAACTCAAATTCTGTGCGACTGGCATCTTCCAGAGAGAACTCAACATCATCAATCAGGCTGCGGGCAATCTTTACCGCCCCTACTGCCTGTTCAAGAACCTCATTCGGCTGCATTTGCAGCTTGTGCTTCATATGGATCGGTGAGGTCGCAATAAAGGTATGAATACGCCCAGCATTGGCCCCCTTCAGAGCTTCTGCAGCGCGCTCAATATCACCTCTAATCGCACGCGAAAGGCTGCAAATACGACTTCCGGTAATGGTGTTGGCGATCGCTTGAATGGCCTCAAAGTCACCCTGACTAGAAATCGCAAAGCCGGCTTCGATAACATCGACACGCAGTTTTTCCAGCGCTTTGGCGATGCGCACTTTTTCATCTTTGGTCATCGATGCGCCGGGGCTCTGTTCACCGTCGCGCAGGGTGGTATCAAAAATAACTAATTTTTCTTTAGACTGGGTATTCATGATCTATTCTGTCCCTAATTGGAGCTGCAGCTTCTTTTTAAAAGCTTAGATTAAGAGCTTAACTTAAGTACTTAACTTATGTACTTAACTCAAGTACTTAACTAAAGAGCTACATTGTAAAACGGATTCACCCACTGTGGGGCTAGTATTTCATTGCAACTGGTGCAATAAACGAAATTTTGGATGAGGTATAACAATAGATGCCCCTCAGGGCAGGAGGAGAAGTAATCCAGAGACAGGAAATAAAGAGACAGGAAATAAAGAGACAGAAAATAAAGGCGCAGAAATATCAGTGCCAAGACTGATATTAACGACATTATTTTGAGTTAGATTATTCATAGTCATTATTCAAACAGAGTTTTAGCAATTTTCCAAGCGCTAAAATCAACTAGGCTTATTGACCGTCAACTTTTTCCACAACCAGATTACCGGTGCAGAAAAACTGAAGGTCAGCGCCAGAGCAAAAAGAATTCGCGGTGGATCAATGGTAATCACCACAAAACCCATCACAATCGACAGGATAACGATAAAGGGAACCTTGCCGCGCAAATCAACTTCTTTAAAGCTTGGGTATTTAAAGTTGGACACCATCAACAGACCGGCAGTCGCAGTCAGTATGGCGCCTGTTACCGACAACCCCAAAGAAGATTCTATCTGGTAGGTAGACCAGATAAAGCCTGCCACCAACGCCGCTGCCACAGGACTGGGCAAGCCGGTAAAGGTTTTCTTGTCGGCCATTTCAGCCTGCACATTAAAGCGTGCCAAACGTAGTGCCGCACAGGATGCATAGACAAAAACTGCCGCCAGACCCAACTTGCCGAGATCGCTAACGCCCCAGCCGTAGGCAACCACCGCTGGTGCCACACCAAACGAGACCATATCCGAGAGGCTGTCGTACTGAACGCCGAAATCACTTTGGGTATTGGTCATGCGGGCAACACGACCATCCAGACCATCAAAAATCATTGCCGCAAAAATAGCCAGGGCAGCAAATTCAAATTGGCCACTAAAACCAGAGAGTACCGCGTAAAAACCACCAAACAGAGCGCCGGTGGTGAGTATATTGGGCAGCAAGTAGATACCTTTGCGCGGAGTTGGCGTATCCCCTGCCGCTGCCGGCTTGAGGTCTACAACCTTCTCTGTTTGCTCTACTTTATCAATCATGCTGGTACCCTTTACGATTAGCTAGGAGTGCTTATTCGCGCATTATAAGCCTTTAGCCCTATAAAAAGCATTTAGCTTTATGAAAAGCCTTTAGCCCTATAAAAAGCAGTTTAGCCTTCTAAATAGCAGTGATGCATTTTATCCAGATCCGCCTGAGATAAACCCAGCCCGGAAATTAGGTAATTTTTAACATCGCCATAACCATCTTCAATCCCATCGAGGAAAGCAACAATATTGTCCTGATGCACAGAACAGTAAGGCAGCAGCCATTCACGATCCCAGCTCTCAACCTTAGCGGCGCGTAAATGGCCCTCGACAATGGCAATCAACTTATCCGAATCGTAGTGCTCAATAGTCAGCATATAGTCTTCAATAATAGTCTCGCGGGGCACATCCAACGCCGACAAAATTAAAGCCGCGGCCATACCGGTGCGATCTTTACCTGCTGAACAGTGGAATACCGAAGCATTGTCGGCGTTGTCGACAATATGACGCATAAAACGACTAAACGGAGGAATAACCGCTTCGATGCAGGTTTTATAGGAGTTAACCACCAACTGATGGGAGGACTCCGCGGTCAGTTCACCTTCAAACAAAAATTCCCAAAAGCGCGAGATATCGCCAATCAGAATTTGATAGTCATCAATAAACTCAGCGCGAATAGCACAACTCGGTGACTGCACCTGCTCTTCACTGCGGCGAAAATCATGCACTCGGTTGATACCAATCTGCTCCAGTGCATCCAAGTCATTATCACTGAGTCCAGCAAGGTGGCCACAGCGCATAATCTTGCGCCACTTAACCGTCCTTCCCTGACTATTGGTATAGCCGCCTATATCGCGAAAGTTAATCCCGCCATCCAGGTCGACTACTCTGGTCATGCTGTTTTTCATGTTTATCTGCCGCTCACTATCAATAGGTTTTCAGTATAAATTTTCTACGTGACCCATGCTAAAACGGCTCACTGAAAAGCGAGCCGTTTTAGTGTTAAAAATCAAAAATACAACTTAGTTTTTATCTTTATCAACCAGTGCATTCTTGGTAATCCAAGGCATCATGCCACGCAACTCGGCACCGACTTTTTCAATCGGGTGTGCCGCATTGTTACGACGATAAGCTGTCATAGAAGGATAGTTCATTGCACCTTCAGTAATAAACATCTTCGCGTATTCGCCGTCCTGAATGCGCTTAAGAGCATTCTTCATAGCCAGACGTGATTCGGCGTTGATAACTTCAGGGCCAGTCACATACTCACCGTATTCAGCATTGTTCGAGATTGAGTAGTTCATGTTGGCAATACCACCCTGATACATCAGGTCAACAATCAGCTTGAGTTCGTGCAGACATTCGAAGTAGGCCATTTCAGGCGCGTAACCCGCTTCGGTCAATGTTTCAAAACCGGCCTTAACCAGCTCAACTGCACCACCACAAAGAACTGCCTGCTCACCGAAAAGATCGGTTTCAGTTTCGTCTTTAAAAGTCGTTTCGATAATACCAGTACGACCGCCGCCAACACCTGACGCATAAGACATAGCCACTTTCTTAGCGTTGCCAGTAGCGTCTTGATAGATCGCAACCAGATCAGGAATACCGCCACCGTTTACAAATTCGTTACGCACTGTGTGGCCTGGCGCTTTTGGTGCAATCATAATCACGTCGAGGTCAGCGCGCGGCACAACCTGGTTGTAATGAATAGCAAAACCGTGGGCAAAAGCTAGAGTCGCGCCCTGCTTGATGTTTGGCTGAATCTCATCGCGGTAGAGCTGTGACTGAAACTCATCAGGGGTCAGAATCATAACCAGATCAGCACCGGCAACAGCGGCTGGTACGTTATCTACTTTAAGGCCAGCAGATTCAGCTTTGGCTGCCGAAGCAGATCCAGCGCGCAGACCAACAGTTACATCAACACCAGAATCTTTTAGATTGTTGGCATGGGCGTGGCCCTGAGAACCATAACCAATGATGGCAACTTTCATGCCTTGGATAATGGAGAGATCACAGTCTTTGTCGTAATAAACTTGCATTGAATTCACCTAATATTTAGTAGAGCTTGTAATTTAAGAGCTAGTAATTAAAAAATTTAAACACGTAAAAATTTGTCGCCGCGGGAGATGCCTGAAACACCGCTTCTCACCACTTCCATAATGCCTATATCCTTCACTGCCTCAATAAAGGCATCCAGCTTTTCACTGTCGCCCGCCAGCTGGACGGTATAGGTCTGTGGAGTCACATCAACAATGTGGCCCCGAAAGATTTCCACACAGCTTTTTAACTCTGCGCGAATATCATTTTCTGTGGCTTTGATTTTAACCAACATCAGCTCGCGTTCAATATACGAACCGACGGTTAAATCAACAACCTTAATCGTATCAATCAGCTTGTGCAGCTGCTTGACGATCTGCTCGGCCATGTGATCATCGCCCTGCGTAGTCAGTGTTAAACGCGACAGGGTGTCATCATCAGTGGGGGCAACCGTCAAAGTATCGATATTATAACCGCGCTGGGCGAATAGACCGACAACTCTCGACAGAGCACCTGACTCATTTTCCAAAAGAATAGAGATTATCCGTTTCATTAGGTTCTCTCCGTCTTGTTTAACCACAGATCGCGCATAGAACCACCGGGCATTTGCATCGGGTAAACGTGCTCAGAGCGATCAACATCAATATCCATAAATACCACGCGATCTTTCATCGCAAAGCATTCACGCATCTTTTCTTCGAGCTCATCAATATGGGTGATTTTCATACCCACATGGCCATAGGCCTCGGCCAGCTTTACAAAATCAGGCAATGAATCTTCATAGACGCTCTCGGAGTAGCGACTGCTGTAATTCATATCCTGCCACTGACGAACCATACCCAGAGCAGCATTATTAAGATTGATAATTTTTACCGGCAGGTTGTGTTGACTGCAAGTAGACAGCTCCTGAATATTCATCTGAATACTGCCTTCACCGGTAACACAGGCAACTGCTTTATCCGGAAATGCCAACTGGCAACCCATAGCAGCAGGCAGACCAAAGCCCATAGTGCCGAGACCGCCGGAATTGATCCAGGTGCGCGGCTTATCAAACAGATAATACTGTGCAGCAAACATCTGATGCTGACCAACATCGGTGGTAATAATCGCCTCACCATTGGTGATCTTGTAGAGCATCTTGATCACATCCTGGGGCTTGATGCAGTTACCAGAGCTTTCTTCGTAGCGCGACGCGGTATAAATACCTTTGTCAGCACGCCATTGATCGAGCTGCGTCCACCATTCGGCAATCGCTTCTGCATCTGGCTCAATAGCCATCTGCTCACTGAGGCTGTTCATTTCATCGAGAACAGCAGTACAGGTTCCAACAATCGGAATATGCGCATCGATATTTTTCGATATCGACGTCGGATCAACATCCACATGAATAATTGTTGCATGAGGGCAGAACTTGTCCAGATCATTAGTTACACGATCATCAAAGCGCGCGCCAATGGCGAAAATAACGTCCGCATGGTGCATGGCGGTGTTGGCTTCAAATGTACCGTGCATACCAAGCATACCCAGATACTGTCTGTCAGTACCTGGATAGCCACCGAGGCCCATCAACGTATTGGTCACCGGGAAATTGAGTTTCTGCGCCAGAGCAGTCAACTGCTCTGAGGCGTTATCCAGCACCACACCACCACCGGCATAGATAACCGGGCGCACAGCTTGAATAAGCGTTTTAACCGCACGCTTAATCTGTCCACGGTGACCTTTGTCAGTGGGCTGATAGGAGCGCATCTTAACCTGCTCTGGATAGCTGTAAGGCACCTTGTGGCTAGGGTCTGTGACATCCTTGGGGATGTCGACAACAACCGGGCCGGGGCGACCAGTAGAGGCAATGTAGTAGGCCTTGGCAATGGTCTCGGCGATATCTTCCGCGCGAGTTACCAGAAAGCTGTGCTTAACAATAGGACGGGAAACACCGACCATATCGGTTTCCTGGAAGGCATCCTGACCAATCTTGGTCAACGGAACCTGTCCAGAGATAACCACCAGGGGGATAGAATCCATATAGGCAGTGGCAATACCGGTAATCGCGTTGGTTGCACCTGGACCAGACGTCACCAGGGCAGTACCTACTTCACCGGTAGCGCGAGAGTAGCCGTCAGCAGCATGAACCGCAGCTTGCTCATGACGAACTAGAATATGATGTACGTCTTCCTGTCGATACAGGGCGTCGTAGATATGTAATGCAGCGCCGCCCGGGTAACCCCAGACATTCTTGATACCTGCATCTTTTAGAGCGCGGATTAAAATTTCACCGCCGGATAAGAGATCCACAATAAGTCCTCACAAATAATTTTATTTGGGACGTTTCGCAGTGGCAATTGGCTGTTACATCAGAAGTGACGCCGCGATTGCGGCAAGTTCCAGTCACACGGGTAAGTGCTTTTTGACTGTAGCTGGCACATTGGGTACTGGTGCCTTCGCTCTTGATGACCAGCGGCATGGATAACGCCTACCTGGTACTTTGTCCAAATTTCTGTAGCAATACGCACAGAACAGCAGCAATTTAACACTTTTTCGAGCTTATTCAAAGCTCGCCGTAAAAAATTCCACCTTGAGGACAATTATGAAAACTATACTTAAACCTGCAGGCGATATTTAAGGACAGAATTTAAGGACAGTGTTCTAACAGGGAGAGAGGATGAAATCAGTTTTTTTAATCAGTTGCCTAATAGGCTTAATTGGCAATTCCATATCAGTCAACGCTGAGAAATACTTCAAATGGATCGACAAGAATGGAGTAACTCATTACAGCGAAACCAGACCTGAAGATATTCCGGCAACCCTAATTCAGGTAAAGGCCGGCAGTCCCACCACTGAAAAATCAGACGTTCAACCTACAGCAGCGGCAACCGGGAGCAGTAAAAAATCCCCCGCACTGGAACCTTCGCAACCAACAGAGCAGCAGCTAGAAGTGCAACGCAGCAACTGCTCGAAAGCGAGCCGAAAATTGATCGCACTGGAAAATGCCGGAAGGGTTCGCCAGCTGGATGAGCAAAACGGTGAGTACCGCTATCTACCAAATAAGGAAAAACTCGAAGAAATTTCTAAAATGCGTGAATACTTGCGATCCAACTGCCGGGGCAGATAGGTTTCAACCACCGACTAAAAACTTACTTACTCGGCCAGCTGGGTGGGAATAGTATTGGTTGAACGTTCAACGGTATTGTCGGCATTTAGATAGACCAACTTGGGCTTGTGTTGCTCAGCTTCCTGAGCTGTGAGCTGGCCATAAGTGGCAATAATAATTCTGTCGCCAACCTGACACTTGCGAGCCGCAGCACCATTGATCGAAATAATCCCCGAACCGGGCTCCGCAACAATAATATAGGTGGTAAAGCGCTCGCCATTGGTTACGTTGTAGATATCAATCTGTTCAAATTCCTGCATCCCTGACATTTTCAGTAAGTCCGCATCAATGGCACAGGAACCGTCATACCAGAGCTCTGCCTGGGTCACCGACGCCATATGTAATTTAGCTTTTAAAAATGTAGATAACACTCACAATCTCCGTTTAAATTTGTTTCAGCTTCTCGATGCAATTTAGATCAATCACTGGGCTATTATCGCCGAGCTATCATCAGCGTACTATCGCCATTGCATTAAAGGTTAATACTTAAATTATCGATCAGGCGGGCTGCACTGGTAAATATGGCGCCAAGAATGGTAATTTCAAGATCATCTTCAGCCGCGGGATTTAAAGTTCTGCTGTTACTAACTGTAATATAGTCGGTTTTAAACCCGGCATTAGCAACCCGTTGAATCGCCGTCGCCTCCAGCTCAGTAAAGTTGCGAGCACCGCTCTTAATCTGTCCGGCAACCCACTCGAGACTCTGCTTGAGCACAACTACATTGGGGCGTTCTTGATCAGTAATATAGGCATTACGCGAGCTCATCGCCAAACCATCGGCCTCACGATGGATGGGTGCGGCGGTTATCTGCACCGGCATACACAGATCCTCAGCCATACGTCGAATCACCGCCAACTGCTGGTAGTCTTTAATACCAAAAATAGCCTCATCCGGCTGCACAATATTGAACAGCTTGGTGACCACCGTGGTCACCCCTTCAAAGTGTCCTGGGCGGCTAGCGCCACAGAGTACATCGGTCATACTCGGGCAGATCACCCGGCTCTGAGTATCGAGCCCATTGGGGTACATCTCAGTATCGTCGGGATGAAAAAGGTAGTCACAACCGGCATCGCGAAGTTTGTCGCAATCCAGTTGATAGGTGCGTGGGTATTTATCCCAATCTTCATTGAGACCAAACTGCAGTGCGTTGACAAAAATAGAGCAAACAACAATATCACAGGTGCTGCGAGCCTGTTCAATCAGTGCCAGATGGCCATCGTGGAGATTGCCCATGGTCGGCACAAAGCCAATCCGCAGGCCGTCGAGCCGGACGACTCTTAAAGCATCTCGAAGACCACTGACGGTGTGGAAAACTCTCATGATTAACAATCCTGAATATTAAGGGCTTAAGCTAAAAGACTTAATCTTCGACGAAGTAATCGCCAGCCAGATCTTCAAATCTAGTGTATTTACCCAAAAACGCCAGACGACAGGTGCCAATAGGGCCATTTCTCTGCTTGCCGATAATAATTTCAGCGCTGCCCTTGTCGGGGCTATCTTCGTTGTAAACCTCATCGCGATAGAGGAAGACAATAACATCGGCATCCTGCTCAATCGCACCAGATTCACGTAGATCCGAGTTGATCGGACGTTTGTTGGGTCGCTGCTCGAGATTACGACTGAGCTGCGATAGTGCAATCATCGGACATTCATATTCTCGCGCCATATTCTTTAATTCACGGGAAATCTGCGAGATCTCCTGAACACGACCTTCACCCGGGTTACTACCACTCATCAACTGCAGGTAATCGACCATAATCATGCCCGGCTGAGCCTGCTTATTAATCGCTTCCATATCAGCTGGGGTATCCGAACCGTGTTCCTTATGCCAGGCCTGACGCAACTGCTCTACCCGCTCGCGGGTAAACGTCTTGATTTGGTTGCGCATCTCCAGTGGTGTGATGCCGGAGGTATCATCAATAAATAAGGGGCGGTCTTTAAGACGCTGTGCGGCACTGCTGAGGCGCGGCCAATCATCTTCGGTGAGATTACCCGAGCGCATACGGGTTTGGTCTATCTTGCCGATCGACGACAGCAGTCGAATAATCAGCTGATTGGCGGGCATCTCCAGAGAGAAAACCAATACCGGTCGGTCTTGATGCAATGTCGCGTGCTCAACCATATTCATGGCAAAAGCGGTCTTACCCATCGAGGGTCGACCGGCGACAATCACCAGGTCTGAATGCTGCCAACCCGAGGTCATGCCGTCGAGATCTTTAAAGCCAGTGCTCAAACCAGTGATATCAGCATCATTTCTAAACAGCTCGTCAAGGCGTTCAACAGCCTCTTTCAGCAGCGAGTTAACTTCTTTAAAACCGCCTTTTTTAGGGCGATTTTCAATAATTTCCTGCAGCCGGCTCTCAGCTTCAGCGAGCAGTTTTGAGCTATCCCAACCCAAAGGGTTATAACCTTTACGAACAATATCGCTGGCCGCACCAATTAGCTGACGAACAATTGAGCGCTCGAGAACGATCTGGGTATAGGCTTGGATATTCGCCGAGCTCGGCGTGCTGCTGGCAAGATCTACCAGATATTCAGCGCCGCCAATGCTGGCCAGTTCATTGCTGTTCTGTAATGACTCACTGAGGGTAATCGGATCGAAGGGCTGACCGGCCTCGGCGAGACTGGTCATGGCGTTAAAAATTAACTGGTGGTCTGTATTGTAAAAATCACTATCGGCGATGACCGCAGCAATCGAATCGAAGGCATCATTTTTCAGCATCAATCCGCCAAGCACGGCCTGCTCTGCCTCTACCGAATGAGGGAGTGGCTGACTGGCGGCTGGCTCTGCAAACAATGCTTCGTTCATTTCTTAATTTACTGACCTAATTCTGCTGACACAATTTACGGGAGATACAAAAACGGCACTGCATCTTATTCAGAAGCAGTGCCGTTTTGCAATAAATTTACCCGGATTAGTCGGGGATTTATTCAGCTTCAACCACGATGCTGATGTTTTGTACAACATCTACATGCAGTTGACACTCAACAGTAAACTCGCCAACAAAACGGATAGGACCTTCTGGCATGTTGATTTCACTCTTGTTGATATCACCACCAGCGGCAACAATCGCATCTTCCAGTTCGCGAACACCCACTGAACCGAATAGCTTGCCTTCATCACCAGCAATTACAGTGATAGTGATAGCACCCAGAGCTTCGAGCAACTTAGCTCGGCCTTCGGCGCGAACCAACTTGTCAGCTGCATTGGCTTCGAGCTCTGCACGACGCAGTTCGAATGCCGCAGAATTCGCTTCAGTAGCGAAAACAGCTTTGCCTTGTGGAATCAGGTAGTTGCGACCAAAACCAGCTTTAACATTAGCTCTGTCACCAATACCACCCAACTTACCAATTTTTTCTAAAAGAATGACTTCCATCTTAATATCCTCGTTTCACACTTGGCTCAAGAGTTGCGGTTTTTAAAGGCCGCAAGCCTAGAGCGTAAATTCAATATGCTATCAATCAACCCAAGACCGACTAGCACAGTACCTGTAGGGCCAATAAAAAACAGCCCGAAGTACATTAATCCAAGCCAGTGTGCGCCCATCCCCATCAATTTGACACTTGAGTGAACCACAGCCACACCGGCAATTAACAACGGCAGTGACAACAACTCAACCCAGGGTCTGTACTCAATGGGCAAACTCACACCAGCAATAACTAAAGCAATTAAGATAACCGCAACCGGCTTATCTAATCTAAACCCGTGAAATTCCTCTTGGAACCCGCCGGGATTAAATAGTAGCGCCTGCCACCATCTAGCAACAAACAGACCACAGGCTGCAGTGGAGCCAATTAACCAGGCAACTAAGCCCAGTACAAAGGTCCTATCGGGAGCAAAGTTAAGCTCATCCGATATCTCTGCCTGTGCACTTATCTGTGCAAAAAACTCTGCGATTTTGGCAACGGCCAAATCGACATCAGTACTGGCAATAACGCCAAACAAAATAGCCGCTAAGGCACTGGCTAATCCTGTGGCAACTAATGCCCACTGCCAGGATGCGGTGCTGCGTAAAACATTTGCAACAGCTGCAATCACCACTAGTGCCGCTAAGGGCACCAGTACGATCAGAGGGCTGACATCACTGGCCATATACAGCGCCAGCCAGGGCAATACTGCCCACAATGTAACAATCAAACCTTCTGAACTATCTTTTCGCAGTGATACCAGACCAATTGTTGCCGGACTTACCAGAGGCAACAACCAACCAAATAGAGCAACACCACATGCCTGAGCACGCCCGCGCATAATAATTTCAGCAAGGGCTCGCAAAGTTTTAACCTCTAATTACTTGTGACTATCAGTGTAAGGCAGCAACGCAATATAGCGAGCGCGCTTAATAGCTTCTGATAGTTCACGCTGATAACGCGCTTTGGTTCCGGTGATACGGCTAGGAACAATCTTGCCGTTCTCGGCAACATAGCCTTTCAGCGTATCTAAATCTTTATAATCGATTTCAGGGGCGCCTTCGGCACTGAAACGACAAAACTTACGACGACGTACAAACTTAGCCATTATTCTTCTCCCTCTTTCGCTTCAGGCTGCGCTTCTGCAGCAACTTCTTCTGCCGCTGGCTCTTCAGCTACAGGGGCTTCTGCTTCTGCTTTAGCCTTAGCTGCAGCATCTTCAGCAGCTTTAGCTTCATCAGCTTTCTGCTTGGCAGCAGCGCGACGTTCACGGGCTTCTTTATCCGCTTTGTCAGCATTCTCGACTTTCATAATCGGAGATTCAGCAGTAACAGCTTCATCGCGACGGATAACCAGACTACGCAGAACCGCGTCGTTGTAACGGAAAGTAGAATTAAGCTCGTCGAGGACATCCTGACTACATTCGACATTCATCAGAATGTAATGAGCTTTGTGAATTTTGTTGATTGGGTAAGCCAGTTGACGGCGACCCCAGTCTTCTTGACGGTGGATCTTGCCATTACCTGCTTCAATAGAAGCAGTGTAACGCTCGATCATACCGGAAACTTGCTCGCTCTGGTCCGGATGGACTAGAAACACGATTTCATAGTGACGCATTGTATCTCCTCAAGGGTTAAAAGCTTCCCACTAACGACATTAGGTCGCTGTAGTGAAGCAAGGAGTGCCCGGATTTATACCCGGACGCTGTAAGGCGCGCTATTGTAGAGAGTTGCCCTGCACGTTGCAACAGCCAATTTAGGCTGTTTCATAGGGTCTTTTCAGGGGTGTTTTGAAAAGAGTTTTAAAGAGTATTTTAAGCAGTGCTTTAACGCGGCTTTTCAGCCTTTTCATGAACTGCACTGGCAGCTGTATTAGAATAGCGCCCAAGGCTTAGTATCGACAGCACATCGGTGCGTGGCCGATCGAGCACTGAGGTGATCGCCATCTCTTCAAACGCCACCACAATATGAAAGATAATCACCGCCTGAAAGAACAGATCCCAATCGAGCAGTATCAGGGTATAGAAAGCTGGCGCCATCAGCACCGCCGCAGTCTTGGCTCCTAGCGTGTGATAGCTGGGGTACTCGCCAAATTTATTGAACGCATAGGCGACTGGCACTATAAAGGAGAGGGTTGCCGCAACCACAAACCACAACTGCTCAGCGAACACCTCAGGCCAGATCCAATAGAGTCCCAAAATCATCGCACCGTAAGTCAGCACATCGCCCCAACTATCCAGCTTTGCGCCGAGATCAGTTATTTGATTTAACTTTCGCGCCAGACAACCATCGAAGACATCACTGAGTAGCGATACCGCGAGAACCAGTAAAAAGGCCTGAGCTTTAGCATTAACAGCCAGACCGATTAGAACCGGTACCAGAACCAGCCTAGTCATACTCAGCATATTCGGCACTGAGTAGAGTGTTTCTTTTTTTCGATCCATTGCCATCCCTCTTCCAATAGGCTCTTCAGTAACATCCCAAGCTAATATTACAGTCTATTTATGATTACATACTATTCTTTATTCCCGATAATTAGCATAGTTGAAAAACAGTGGAAATTTGGCCTAAATGAAAAAATCGCCAATATCCTCAGTCAGTTGACCAACATCAACCGCGTCGCTGACGCACAATCTCAAACAGACATACACCAGTGGCAACCGACACATTTAAACTGCTAACTTCTCCAGCCATCGGCAGCTTGGCGAGAAAATCACACTGCTTGCGGGTCAACTGTCGAATACCCCTGCCCTCAGCGCCCATCACCAGAACCAGTGGCCCGGTCAGATCCAGATCATAGAGAAACTGCTCAGCTTCCCCAGCAGCACCCACCACCCAGGCACCCTGCTGCTGAAGTTTATCCAGAGTTCGTGTCAAATTGGTCACCATAACCAAAGGCACGCTCTCAGCGGCACCACAGGCAACTTTTGTTACCACCGGAGTCAACCCCACCGAGTTATCCTTGGGCACTATAACCGCGTGAACCCCAGCACCATCCGCAGAGCGCAAACAGGCACCGAGATTATGCGGATCAGTGACACCGTCGAGCACCAAGAACAGTCCCTCACCCGCCTTTTCCTCTGCCAGCTTTAAAAGAAACTTTTCATCGTAGGTCTGGCCCGACTCACAGAGAGCAATCACCCCCTGATGACGACCCTCGACCTTATCATCGAGATTTTTAACCGTCGCCCACTGCAGCGTTACCCCGTGCTGCTCGGCCAGTTTATGAATTTTTTGCAGGCGATCGTCTTGTCGTCCGCGCTGCACATGCAGCTCTTTAACTCGCTGAGGTGCTGACTTAAGCATGGTCTGAACAGCATGTATGCCGTAAATCCAATCCACTAAATTCTCCCGATGGGGTTTCTATTGATTGCGCATTGTACTGGCTTTCGGCAAAATTCGAAGATGAATCCTATTGATAAGCCATAATTTATGTCTAACCCCCTTAATCAAACTATTAACCCAGACACAACCAAGCTGCCCAGCGCCAATACTAAAATGCCCAGCGCCAATTTAGCACGACGACTTGCGGCACTGGTCTATGATGCTTTTTTACTCTTCGCCATCACCCTCGCCTACGGACTTTTACTGCTACTGATAAAAGTTATTTTTAATGGCACTCAAGGACTGGAAGAGGTTCAGCCCAGCCCCGTTCTACAATGGCTGAGTTCTGCCGGACTACTGGTGACACTCGCCGGCTACTATTTTGTTTGCTGGCGCAAACAGGGACAGACTCTGGGCATGAAATCATGGCGCTTAAGACTGCAGCAAACAGACGGCTCTTTAGCCACCCCCGAGCAATGTATTAAACGCAGCATTATGGCGACCCTATCGCTGGGATTATTTGGAATCGGCTATCTCTGGTGTCTTATTGCACCGGCCAAAGCCACACTCCATGATATTTATAGCGGCACCGAAGTTGTTTTGCTGCCACCGACAAAATAGCGCAGTTTAAATAACCGACGAGGATTGCCATGACTAAGCTAGCCAAGAACAGCAACCTAAAAGACAAACTTGTGCTGGCTATGGATCAGGGCACCACCTCATCGCGAGCGATTCTATTTAATAGCGACTATGAAATTGTCGAGCAGGCCCAGTGCGAGTTTAAACAGCACTTCCCCAATTCCGGCTGGGTTGAACACAGCGCCCTGGATATCTGGCAAACCAGCCTCGACACTGCCAGAGAGGCTATAAGCAAAGCTGGAGTCAGCGCCGAACAGATTGCCAGTATCGGCATTACCAATCAGCGCGAAACCACTGTGCTCTGGGATCGTCAAACTGGCGAGCCGATCCACCATGCGATTGTCTGGCAGGATCGACGCACTGCAGATCTCTGCGACAACCTTAAAACCGAGGGTCTCGAACCCATGGTCAGCAGTAAAACCGGCATGCTACTCGACCCCTATTTTTCTGCGACAAAAATTGCCTGGCTTCTAGACAATGTTTCCGGTGCCAGAGATAGAGCCGAGCGCGGCGAACTGGCCTTTGGCACCATGGACAGCTGGCTGCTGTGGAATCTAACCGGCGGAAAATCTCATGCAACTGATGCCACAAATGCCTCGCGCACCCTGCTCTATAATATTCACAGCGGCGAATGGGACCCAGAGCTCTTAAAGATTTTCAATATTCCATCCTCAGTCTTACCAGAAGTTAAAGACTGCGCAGCGGATTTTGGCAGCACAGATTTATTTGGCGAGGCGATTGCCATTATGGGCATCGCCGGCGATCAGCATGCCGCCACACTGGGACAGGCTTGCTTTAAAAAAGGAATGCTTAAATCCACCTACGGCACCGGTTGTTTTGCGCTGCTAAATACTGGCGAGACTGCGGTAAGCTCAAGCAATAGACTGCTCACCACCATCGCCTATCAGCTAGATGGAAAAGTCACCTACGCCCTCGAAGGCTCGATCTTTATTGCCGGAGCCGCTGTTCAGTGGCTGCGCGATGGACTGGGCATTATCGACTCCGCCAAACAATCCGGTGAGCTCGCGGCACAGGCCGACGAACATCAGGATGTCTATATGATTCCGGCGTTTACCGGACTTGGCGCACCCTGGTGGGACCCTAAAGCACGCGGCGCATTAATAGGCTTAACTCGCGGCACAGGCCCGGCGGAAATTTCCCGGGCAGCACTGGAATCTGTCTGTTATCAAACCTTGGATTTACTCAATGCCATGCACGCCGACTGGCAGCAGGATGCAAAAACCGTTCTGCGAGTGGATGGCGGAATGGTCGCCAGTGACTGGACCATGCAGCGACTTGCGGATATTCTACAGGCGCCGATTGATCGTCCGGTTATTGCCGAGACCACTGCCTTGGGTGCTGCCTGGCTAGCTGGATCTCGCGCTGGAGTATGGCCGGATCAGTTGGGTTTTACTGAGAGCTGGCGACTTGATAAACACTTTGACCCGCTGATGGATAAGCCACAGCGCGACAAAAAAGTGGCAGGTTGGAACGATGCGATTCAGCGAGTACTTGTCGATAAGTAACCTGATAAAACTTACCCAAAATTTACTCTTGCGCCCTACATAGCGCAGAGGCCTAGAGCTTAAAATATGCTGTCTTACCGTCACAGTTTTCACGCCGGCAACCATGCCGATGTCCTGAAACACACCGTTCAGTCTTTAATCCTGCTGTCCCTTAAAGTAAAGGATAAAGCCTTCGTCTATATCGATACCCACGCCGGTGCCGGCTGCTACGACCTGCACTCCAAAGAGATGGATAAAACCGGTGAGTATCTGGATGGTATCCAGCGCCTATGGCAGCAGGATTGCCCCGCAGAGCTTCAGCCCTATATAGAGGTTATTAAAGCTCTAAATAATGATGGCGAACTGCATAGTTACCCGGGCAGCCCGCTGCTGGCAAAAGAGCTATGCCGCCGCCAGGATCGGCTGCGACTCAGTGAGTTACACCCAGCAGACTTTCCGCGCCTGCAGTCATTATTTGAACAGGATCGACGCACACAGATCACTAAAACCGATGGCTTCTCCAACCTTAGATCTGCACTGCCACCGATTGAGCGTCGGGGAATGGTATTAATAGATCCGCCCTACGAACTCGACCATGAATACAGCGATGTGGTCAAAGGGGTCATGGATGGTTTAAAGCGCTGGGCCAGCGGTACCTTTGCTATCTGGTATCCGGTTGCTCACAGTAGAGATGTGAGCTTTCTCGAGCGTAAGTTTAGCGCCGCGGAATTGCCCGCCACATTACAGATTGAACTCAATGTATTGCCAGCCAATAATCGCTATGGAATGACCGGCTCGGGCATGATTATTGTCAATCCACCCTGGAAGTTAAAGCAACAGATGGAAGATATCTTGCCCTGGCTGACAACTACTCTCAGTCAATCTCCCGAGGCGGGATACAAACTAAACTGGCTGGTCAGGGAAAGTTAATGTAAAGAAAACTACAGGTCAGATTCCTGAGAGCGCGCTCGGTTTGCATTCTTAAGGGCTTTCTTTTCAGTTCTACGACGCTCAGTTGCCTCCTGAGCCGCATTGCCAATATGTTCCTCACCGCGTTTTTTAGCCAGGGTTACCTGCTTCTGGCGCTCGGCAAAACGCTGCTTCTGCTCCTCATCCACAGACCCATAACAATGGTGACAGGAAAGCCCCTCCTGATAGTGCAGATGGTCTTTCTCCTGCTCGGTAATCGGCATACGACAGGCGTGACACTGGTCGTAAGACCCTCTTTTCAGATCGTGATCCACAGCCACGCGATTATCAAACACAAAGCACTCGCCAGACCACAGGGTCTGCTCTTTGGGCACCTTTTCTAAATATTTTAAAATGCCACCCTCGAGATGATAGACCTGATCAAAGCCCTGCTCTTTCATATAAGCCGTGGACTTTTCACAGCGGATACCGCCGGTACAAAACATCGCAACCTTTTTGTGCTTCTGCGGATCGAGATTATCTTTCGCCCAGGCCGGAAACTCACGAAAGGTTTTGGTCTTTGGATCTACAGCATTTTCAAAGGTGCCAATCTCAACTTCGTAGTCATTGCGGGTATCCACCAACACCACATCCGGATCAGAAATCAGCGCATTCCAGTCTTCAGGCTTAACGTAAGTGCCAACGACCTGTTTAGGGTCTATGCCCTCAACACCCATGGTGACAATTTCATTTTTAAGCTTAACCTTGGTGCGATAAAACGGGATATCAGAATGGTAGGATTCTTTGGTGACTATATTTTCCAGACCCGGCTGCTGATTCAGCCAGTTTAGCAGCGCATCGATGCCCTCGCGGGTACTCGAAACCGTGCCATTAATACCCTCTCTGGCCAACAGCAAAGTGCCAAACACATTGTTCTGCGACATGGCGTCTAACAGAGGCTCACGCAGGGCTGCATAATTTGGCAGTGTGACAAACTTATACAGTGCACAGGAGACATATTGATCTGACATAAATTACCTTGAATATAGTGTTTGCTACTAATCTGGAAACTCAGGCTTTCGAACTAATGGAAAGTTATTTAGCAGCGGCATTGTAGCAAATCAAGAATAGCTTCGGCAGATATCGAATAGATCAAGTGACAGCATTAATAAAAACATCGACGCTTTTAATTATTTTTTAAAGGGAATACCTGCGCACTTAAATGGTTCAAGATATGAACAAAAGATCTCTTTTAAATTGGAATTGGGCTGACTTGGTGCGTTTTTATAAGGGCTATTCGCCGGCCCTCCAGCAAGACTAGAGAAGATACCCAGCATTTAGCTACAGAGCTTAAGGGTTATGCTTTTAGGCACAAAAATTGCAGTCAGTATTTGCAACTTCTTGCAGATAAGATAATAGCGATCCACTAATGAATAATTATCAGATCCAAACCAGTTCAGCATCGACTTACCCGGCAAATCAGGACCCCGCGATAATGGCCCAAGCGCAAAAAAAATCGATTCAGAAAAGTCATTCAAAAGTCTCGAATAGATCGTCCAATAAAGCTAGTGCCTCACGCACTATCCCACTGATCAACCTGTCTAATTTTTCAAGACGCAGAGCAGAGATCAGTGAACAGCTGTGGGATGCCGCCACCAATTACGGCTTCTTCCAATTAGTTAGTCACGGTATCCCAACCAAGGATATTGATTTTGCATTTATTCAGGGGAGTCGTTTTTTTGATCTGACGGAGAGTGCAAAAGAAACCTTTTCACTGCGTAAATTTAAAAATGCCGGATGGGAATCGCGCAAGCAAGTGCGTTCATCCACCGGGCTCGCCGACCAGAAAGAGTCCTACCAGATAATCCAACCTAGAATGCGAGGTCTGTGGCCGAAAGAATCGCAGCTTCCGGGCTTTAAGCGGCAATTACTCGCCTTTGAAAAATCCTGCTGGTTTTTAAGTATGCAATTGATGAGCTGCTTTGCTGAAAAACTTGGCATGCAGAAAGATTTCTTTACCGATGCTCACAATCCAGACCAATCGGATTATCAGAGCACCTTGCGCCTGCTGCACTATTACGCCAGTGACGACAAAAACGAAAAGGTACCTCAAACCCAGGCTCAACCACAAAAAAAACCTCCGCACCAATGGTGGGCCGGCGCCCATACCGACTACAATTGTTTAACCCTGCTCTTTCAACGCAATCACCAACGGGGGTTGGAAGTCTGCTGTGAAGAGAAACAGGAAGCTCAGAGCTGGGCTCCAGTGACTCCTGATGAAGGCTTAATCACCTGTAATATTGGCGATATGTTAATGCGCTGGAGTGATGATAAACTGCGTTCTACGCCTCACCGAGTAACCATGCCTGAAGGTGGCGGCTCCTTTGATGACCGCCACTCCATGGCTTTTTTCTGTCAGGCCAATGGCCGACAAACTATTTATGGCCCGGAGGGTAAATATCCGCCTATTAGCGCCAAGGAATTTCTTAAGCAACGTACGGCAACCAAAAACGCAAAGAGCAGTCCAAATACGCAAACCCCAATATAAAATATAAAAAGCACTTTTAATCTGAGTCCAATCTAAATAGAGCCTGAGCTTTACAGTTGAATTTAGGCATATTCAGGGAATATCTAGGGTAAAAGTCCCATTTATCGCACAAGATATGCCTATTGGCGAATAAAGACACAATTCTCTACTGAGCTGTGTACTCTTCCGGCTTCAAAAAAGACCAATTTCTCCAAATCCTAAACTTGGAGAAGATATTAAATAAAAAAATATTTACCCACGAGGTAAATATCCAGGGGGAAAAATTTTGGCTTACAACAAATTAACCACAGTACTACTACTCGCTTTAACCATTACCCTAACCGCCTGTGGCGGCGGTGGTGGAAGTAGCAGTGATAACACCGATACTGGTAGCAACAATACTGGCAATACTGGCGATAATAGTGGGAATACCAGCACAGACACTGTTAATCCAGTTATTGCTCTTACCGGCGAAGCGACAGTTATTCTTGAAGCGGGACAATTTTTCTCCGATCCGGGTGCAACTGCAAACGATAATGTTGATAGGTTTCTTACGCAAAAAATAACCACAACAGGTTCAGTTGGCAGCGCAGCTGGTACCTATACCCTGACTTATAGCGTTGAAGATAGTGCCGGTAACAGTGCGACTGTAACCCGTACTGTGATCATCGAGGAGCCCGAGGACAACCCTGACAGCGGTAACAGTGGATCAGGCGATAGCGGCAGCACCGAGAATGACCCGATCAGTATGATCGAAGGGTTTGGTGGCGCACTGTTTGACGAAAACACATCGACCTACAGCTTCCCAACAGGTTCGGAAGTTTGGGCCGGTTTTGCCAATATGAATTTTGATGTCTACCCCTTTTCATTTGCTGATGGCGGAAGTATCACCTTTACCGCAGCTATTCCAGCCGGCGGCAGCGATACCAATGTTTACTTCCGGTTTGAGCGCTTACCTCATCCCGATGTAGAGCCAAGCTTTAATTTAGCGCCCGTTCTGATTACTGGTGAAGCTGAGCTTGAATACACAGTAATGATTCCACCAAAGGATGCGAACAATACCTACTCATCCTTCCTATTGTATGTGGTTGAGCGCGATTCTCCAGTTATCGTAAAAAATATTATTGTTACTGATGACCAAAGAGAAATAGTGACTGCTTCTAGTGCCGGAGGTGATAACACGACTGGTCCAGGTAGCGCTACGGTTAAAGCGATTAATTCAACAAATTGGTTCCACCAGACAAGACTGCCCAATGGTTGGGGCTGGTTTAATGAGGAACAGCAACACTACACCAACCGTATTGAAAACTCCTATGTCAACAATGGCAGCTTAAAAATCGTTGCTATCAAAGAGAGCTTTAGAGATCAGGGGCATACCAAGGAATACACCTCTGCGCGCCTCAACTCCAAGTTCGCCTTCAAATATGGACGAGTAGAAGTTAGAGCAAAAATGCCCACAGGTGCTGATACCTGGCCTGCGATCTGGACACTGGGTAAAAACATTACGGAAAATGGTGGTTACTGGCAAACTCAGGGGTACGGTACTACTAAGTGGCCGGACTGTGGCGAGATCGATATTATCGAGCACTGGGGTAACAGACAAAACTATGTGCAGAGCGCCTTGCACTTCCCCGACAGCCATGGTGGTTCCAGGCATTACACCTATGGGGGACAGCCTATTAGTACTGCCTCATCACAATTCCATATCTATGAGATGGATTGGAATAGCGAGCGGATGATCTTTAGCGTTAATGGTTTTGAGCATTACAGATTTGATGCGCCAGCGGTTAAAAACTCATCAAACTGGCCCTATGATGCAGAGCAGTACTTGCTATTAAATGTTGCAATTAATTTTGATGACCCTGACAACCCAGCAAGTTTCACCCAGAGCGCAATGGAGATTGATTACATAAGAGTCTATGCGGATGGCGCTGGCCCTGGAGCACCACCGATCTGGGCGGATGAATTTGAATAACCGCTAATCAGAAAAACGCGAAAGCCTGTTTCCGATTGCTAAATCGAAAACAGGTTTTTTTATCTGAGGGTTTCTCGCTCGACAATGCCCATCATCTTATAGGCCAACTGAGCTGCACAGAACTGGTAGCTGTGAAAACCAGCGATTGGCGCAAACTCAGTAATATCCATACCGATAATATTGCGCTGTTTAACCACTGATTCAAATAGCGACAGGGTTTGATACCAACCGAGACCACCGGGCACCGGCGTACCCGTAGAGGGAAAGATCGACGGATCCATACCGTCAATGTCCAAAGTGAAAAACACATTGTCGGGAAAATCATCGGGCAGATCGATCGACTGAATATTTTTCGGCACCAGAATATCCGCGTCGAGATGCTCCACACCAAACAGTTTACGAGTATCCCTCTCCTCCTGACAGAATGCCCGAACACCGAGCTGAAATAACGGAATATCCAGATCGACAATACGCTTCATCACCGACGCATGGCTGTAGGGGTTACCTTCGTAAGCCTCGCGCAGATCCGCATGGGCATCAATTTGCACCACACCAAAATCTTCAATACCGGCATCGATGAGCCCCTTGATAATACCGTAGGTCACCGTATGCTCGCCGCCCAAACCCACCGGAAAGCCTCCAGCTTTAATCAATGCCGTAGTCGCCGCAGCGATTCGATCGACCGCCTGCTCTGGCGTGCCGCTAACATCCACAGGGGGATGGGTGTAAATGCCTTTTTCACTGGGATTACTCTTGCCATCCCAGGTTTCCAACTGCCAGGATGCCTCTAGAATAGAGGCCGGGCCATCAGCGGTACCGCCGCCGTAGGACACCGACTCCTCGAGAGGCATAGGCAAGATATGAAAAAAAGCTTGCTCAGGTTTTGGATGCTTAAATTCCGAACCCAAAAATATCGGATAGCCCGGAGCCGCTAATTGATCAAATTCTGACATCTTTGAATCCCCCTCAGGAAATTTTTTTAATAAAAAGCCGCTTAGGATAAGCGCTGTTTAAAATCATCGTAGCCAAATTCTTTTACCACTATTAGCTCATCAGTCTGCGAGTTCCAGCTGGCGATAGCGGGGAGCCCAACACCATTAAAGGTCATGGTTTTAACCATGGTGTAATGGGCCATATCGTCAAACATTAAGCGCTGACCAATCTCTAATGGTGCGTCAAAGCTATAGTCACCCATCACATCGCCGGCCAGGCAGGTTTGGCCGCCGAGTCGGTAAGCAAAGGATTTTTGATCCTTTTCACCGGCACCAAAAACATCCGCACGATAGGGCATTTCCAGCGTATCCGGCATATGGCAGGTCGCCGAAGTATCGAGAATCGCCAGCTGCATTTGGTTGTAGGTGATATCTAAAACCTCAGTGACCAACACGCCACTTTGTAGGACCGCGGCTTCGCCCGGCTCCAGATAAACCTGAACAGCGTATTTTTCCTGAAATTCGACAATCCGTTTAATCAGCGCATCGACCGGATAATCCCCGCGGGTAATATGGTGGCCACCACCAAAATTAACCCATTCCATGCTGTGTAATAGGTCGCCAAACTGTTCCTCAACAACCGCCAAGGTTCGATCTAAGGGAGCGAAATCTTGCTCACAGAGGGTATGAAAATGTAGCCCGCTGATACCGTTTAAATCTTGATTGGCAAACTCGCTTTTAGGAATACCCAGACGCGAACCCGGTGCACAGGGATCATAGATTGGTGTGGTTCCTTCAGAGTGCATAGGATTAATACGCAGACCAAATTTTAGTTCTGAGCGCTCTTTTCTGGCCTGCTCAGTCAACGACTGAAAACGCTGCCACTGACCCAGAGAATTAAACACCACATGGTCGGAAATCTGCATCACCTCAGCCAGCTCATGCTCTTTATAAGCGGCACAGAAAGTATGTACCGCACCGCTAAATTCGCGCTTACCCAAGCGCGCCTCATAGAGGCCACTGGTACAGGTACCACTCAGGTAGCGATCAAACAGTGGCGCCATACTAAACATTGAGAAGGCTTTTAATGCCAATAACACCTTGGCACCAGACTCCTGCTCCACGCGCTGTAAAATACGCAGATTGTTTTCGACCGCCACTTCGTCAACAACAAAACAGGGCGATGGCACCCGCGAGGGGTCAAAGGTGTTAAACGTTTTACACTTGATCATCGGCGCTTGGCTTCCCGTTCACTAAAAGTAATTAAAGCAAATCAAAATCGGGCTCTTCAATAACCTTCCAGGAAAGCCCATGCTGATTCATATCAGCCATAAAGGCATCCGGATCCATTTGCTCGATATTCCATACTCCCGGTTTCATCCACTGACCCTCAACCATTAACTTGGCGCTAATCATTGCCGGCACACCTGTTGTGTAGGAAATACCCTGTGACTGCACTTCACGATAACAGTCTTGATGGTCCTTAACATTGTATAGATAAACGGTTTTTTCACGTCCATCGACAATGCCGCTCACCACACAGCCAATACAGGTTTTGCCAGTGGTTCTCGGCCCCAGAGTTGAAGGGTCTGGCAGCAGTGCCTTGAGGAACTGGATAGGGACAATTTTCTGGCCCTGAAATTCGAGCGGCTCAATACCGGTCATACCCACATTGCCCAACACTTCAAGATGTTTTAAATAGCTTTCGCCAAAGCTCATCCAGAACTGCGCCTTTTTAATCGTCGGGAAATTTAGCGTCAGGGATTCCAGCTCTTCATGATACATACGGTAGATATCAAAACGGCCAACCCCTTCAGGGCAGGTGAAAGACTGGCTGGTGGACATAGCCGGCGTGGTAACAAATTCGCCGTTCTCCCAGTGCCGACACTCCGCCGTCACTTCACGGATATTGATCTCCGGATTAAAGTTGGTGGCAAAGGGGTAACCGTGATCGCCGCCATTAACATCAATAATATCTAGCGTATGAATTTCATCGAAATAATGTTTGGCAATATAGGCGGTAAATACATTGGTCGCACCAGGATCAAAGCCACAACCCAGAAGTGCCATAAGACCGGCATCGGCAAACCGCTGCTGATAAGCCCACTGCCAGCTGTACTCAAACTTCGCAGTATCCAGCGGCTCGTAATTGGCGGTATCCATATAGTGAACACCCGCTTCGAGACAGGCATCCATAATCGTCAGATCCTGATAAGGCAAGGCGACATTGATCACCATAAACGGTTTAACCCGCTCAAATAGCGCCACCAGTTCCGGGACCTTATCGGCATCCACAGCGGCGGTTTCGATAGAGCGACCGTAACTCTCCTGAATCTGCGCGGCAATTTTTTTGCACTTGCTCTCGGTGCGACTAGCTAGCACAATTTCGCCAAATACATCTGCCATCTGGGCACATTTGTGGGCCACAACCTGGCCTACGCCACCGGCGCCAATAATTATAATTTTAGCCATAATATTCTCTTCCAATGCTCTCTTTAATGCTCTCGTTCATAATAGGTATAACCCTGCATACTGGCTCTAAAAGCCTTGATCATCTGCTGACGCTCAGCCACCGTAATGCGCCCCTGCTGCACTGCCCGCTCAGCGGTATTGCGATAACTCAGCTCCAACTGCTTCGGCTCGTATTCCACATAGCTCAACACATCAGCGATGGTGTCACCGATCATTTCTTTAACAAAGTCAAAACTGCCATCGCGGTTTAAACGCACACTGACAACATTGGTATCGCCAAATAGATTGTGCAGATCACCCAGCGTCTCCTGATAGGCACCCACCAAAAAGACTCCTAAATAGTACTCTTCACCAACTTTTAACGGATGCAGTGGCAGAGTTTTTTCCGGCTCGGTAAGACCGATGAAATTATCAATCTTGCCATCGCAATCGCAGGTAATATCCGCTATCACTGCCTGTCTGGTCGGCTCTTCATCAAGGCGATGAATCGGCATAATCGGGAACAGTTGATCAATTGCCCAGATATCCGGCAGTGATTGAAAGAGGCTGAAATTACCATAGTAAATATCCGCCAATGAGAGTTTTAGACCAGCCATACTCTCGGGGATCTGATCCATAGTATCCAGCGCATCAGCAATATTATGCAGAACATCGAGAAAGATATTCTCTGCGTTGGCGCGACAGCGCAGATCAACCTGCCCCGCCTTAAAACCATCACGGATTTGATTACGATACAGATGAACCTGTTCATAACTCTGCTCAATATTATCTGTCGTCAAATGTGTAGAGATATTGCGCAGCTTTGCCAGCAGCGGATTTTCATCCGGCTGAGCTAGGCTTTTTCCGCTGGATTCAAAGGTTGTGGTATCGAGAATATTGAACAGCAGCACGGAGGCGTAAGCCACCACGGCCCGACCTGACTCGGTGACAATCACCGGATGAGCAACAGCCTCATTGTCAAGGGTTTGTTTAAGGGTTCCGACAAGGGTTTTGCAGTACTCTTCAAGGCTGTAGTTGCGACTGTGGTTATCCTCACTTTGAATACCCGAGTAATCCACCGCCAGCCCGCCGCCAAAATCAATATGCGTCAGCGCAGCGCCCTCACGAACCAGATCCACATAGTAGCGGCTGGCTTCAATCACCCCGTTGCGAATGTCCTCGAGACTGGGAATCTGTGAGCCCAGATGACAGTGCATCAGTTGCAAGCAGTCGAGCATCTCCTCCTGCCTTAGACTATCGACTACATCGATCAGCTGGGTAGCGGTAAGACCAAAGATACTCCGGTCACCACTGGTCGAATTCCAGTGACCGCTGACCTGAGAGATCATCTTAATGCGAATACCAATCATCGGGCGAATATTCATCGCCCGACTGCGTTCGATAATAATCGGCAATTCCGAAGGAGTTTCGATCACAAAAAAACATTCAAAGCCCAGCTTAATCGCCTGCAGACCAAGCTCAATAAACTCTTCATCTTTGTAGCCATTACAGATAATCAGACGACCGGGCTCTAGAGAAGACAGCGCAATAATCATCTCCGGCTTACTGCCCACCTCAAGCCCGTGGTGATAGCGCTCACCAAAGTCAGCGATCTCTTCAACCACCTGAGCCTGCTGATTAACTTTAATCGGGTACACACCCTGATAGGGCTGGGTATAGGAAGCCTCATTTATAGCACTGGAAAAAGCTTCGCTAAGACGTTTAATCTGCGCATCGAGAATATTTTCGACGCGCAGCAACACTGGCATCTGTAAATCCCGATCGACCATACCCTTAACTATATCCACCAGTGCAACTTCGGTGTTGAGGGTTTTTGCCGTTACATGCCCGGCATCGGAAAGACCAAAATAATCATTTCCCCAGCGCTCGATTCCGTAAAGATCAGCCGACTGTTTGGCCTGCCAGGGTTGGTTTTTTTTCTGGTCTAAAATCTGATCCAAGGGATTCTCCTTTACAACAACAGCACGCTAGCCAATCAACAAATAAGCGCATTTCAATTTGGCGCAATTCTGCACCAAACAATAAGCTGAAAGCTATATTTATTTAATCTTAATAAGTAAATCACAGCGTTGTAAAAAGACCCCTAAAAGAGGTCTTTTTTTAACCGGAAATTATTTAACGGAATTAAAGCGAGTTATTGATCTGCATAAGGGTCTGCAATGGATCTGCAGACTGAGTGATTGGACGGCCGATCACCAGGTAATCACTGCCCAGTGCAATCGCATCCTGCGGCGAGACAATTCGACGCTGATCGTCAGCAACGCTATCCGGCAGGCGGATACCCGGGGTAATTAACTGAAAGTCTGCGCCCAGAGCGGTTTTTAGGACACTGGCTTCACGGGCAGAACAGACCACGCCGTCGAGACCACAGTTCTTGGTCAGCCCGGCAAGGTGCAGTACCTGCTCACTGGGACTGCGTTGAATCCCAATCTCCTGCAAATCAGCCTCATCCATACTGGTCAATACAGTGACACCAATAAGCAGCATCGAACTGCCCTTCTGCTCCAGCGCCTGCTTGGCAGCACTCATCATACGACTGCCCCCGGAGGCATGGACATTGGTCATCCACACGCCGAGATCTGCCGCTGCGCTAACCGCCTTGGCAGCAGTATTGGGAATATCGTGAAATTTTAAATCCAAGAACACATCGAAGCCGCTATCGACCAATCCCTTCACCAGTCCCGGGCCGGCAGCGGTAAATAATTCTTTGCCGACTTTTACCCTACACTGAGTTGGATCGAGCTTTTCTACCAAGCTCAGCGCAGCCTGCTGATTATCAAAATCAAGGGCAACAATAACTTTTGATTGGGTTTGAGAATCGGTTTTAGAATCGAGTGCGGCCATAAGCCAATTAGTCCTTTTTAAGTGCGCGGGCCAACTGGCGCCTATAGTAAGTAATAAGTACTGAGCTAGCCAATAGCCCGAGCAGACAGCCTGCGGTTAGAAAAATCATCAACCACAGACCCAGACTCATGGTCAGGCTCTGCAAGACAATAAAGTCCACCTCGACCAGCTGGTTATTTTCCATAGCGAACATGGCACCGACCACAACAATCGCCAGAACCAGTATAAATTTTATCAACATCCACAGCGCGCGCATCGAAAGCTCCTTTTTGTCTTAAGCCTCTTATCTAGAAGAGGTAGTACAAAATAATCTGATCTCCATTGTACTCGCTGGCCGCCGACTCGACAAAAAATCCACAGAAAAATTGACAAAAAAAAACAATAAAAAAATGCGCCGCAGGAAAACCCGAAGCGCATTTTTTGTATTCCAGAAACTTGCTGTTGAAAGCAGTCTTCCAGAACTTTACTTCTTGGCAGAACCAAAACGCTTGTTAAAGCGATCAATTCGACCACCGGTGTCAGCAACTTTCTGCTTACCGGTATAAAACGGGTGACATGCTGAACATACGTCTAGGTAGAGCGCTTGTTCGCGTGTTGAACCAACAGCAATAACATTGCCACAGCTGCAGGTCGCTTTTAATTCGTGATAGGCTGGGTGAATCTCTGTTTTCATCATATACTCCAATTTGCATGCCGCCACCTTATCAATCAGCTGATAGAATGTTCCGGTAAATAAACCACTAAACCAGACAACATAAAATCCAACTCACGTATGGCACGGCAGGCCATTTCTAAAGAGCGCGGATTCTAGCAGAAATAGACCTGGTTACAAAAGGAATTCTCAACTTTATTATGCTGGCCTCAAAACCTCTAATTATTCGCGTTGCGATACCCTCGCCATTGCGCCGTAGCTTTGATTATTTGGTTCCCGACAGTTTGGCAGAATCGCCGCCTCAGAGGGGTTGTAGGGTGCGCGTTCCGTTTGGCAAGCGCGAAGTGGTCGGGCTGGTTATTGAATCTACTGACAGCAGTGATTTTGCCCTGGAAAAACTCAAACCGATCAGCGCCATTATCGACAGCCAGCCGCTACTGCCCGAGTCGCTGTTTAAGCTGTTTATCTGGGCTGCCAACTACTACCAACACCCGATCGGTGATGCGCTGTTTAGCACCCTGCCAGTATTGCTGCGCAGTGGCAGTGAGTTGCCGGAAATACAGATTACCAACTGGCGCGCCACCACCCTTGGCAAAGGACTGGGCCCAGACTCACTAAAGCGTTCACCGCGACAGAGAGCGCTGATGGACGACCTGCTTGCAGAACCGCTGATCCGCGAGGACTTATTGCTTGAAACCCATAGCCGTGCAGCCCTTAAACAGCTCAGGGGAAAAGACCTGATTGAACTGGTAATGCAAAAGCCCAAACCTGTAGCACTCAACAATCTGCTCAGGGAACAGCCGCTGAAACTCCATGAATCACAACAGAAGGCCATGGATGCGATTGAATATCACGGCTTTAAAAGCTTTCTATTAGATGGGGTTACCGGCAGCGGCAAGACCGAGATCTATCTGCAAGGGATTGAGAAAGTTCTCCGCTATGGCCGTCAGGCACTGATTTTAATTCCTGAGATCAGCCTTACCCCGCAGACTGAAAAACGCTTTCGCGATCGCTTTAATGTGCCGCTAGTAACCCTTAACTCCGGACTTACCGACAAAGCCCGACTCGACGCCTGGGCGCGCGCCAAATCTGGTGAGGCACAAATTATTCTCGGCACACGCTCGGCGATCTTTACCCCGCTCAAAGATCCCGGGCTGATTATCCTCGATGAAGAGCACGACCAATCCTATAAGCAGCAGGAGGGCTTTCGTTACTCGGCACGAGATCTCGCGGTTATTCGCGCCAAACAGGAAAATATTCCGATTATTCTCGGCTCTGCCACCCCCTCACTGGAATCCCTGAATAACTGCAACCAGCAGCGCTATCATCATCTGGTTTTAGATACCCGGGCAGGCAAGGCAGTGCAGCCGAGTTGGGCACTGGTCGACCTTAAAGCCGAAACTCTCGAATGCGGTATTGGTCGGTCAACACTTGCCGCTATTAGAGAAACTATCAGTAAAAAACAGCAGGTACTGGTTTTTCTCAACCGCCGCGGCTTTGCCCCCACCCTGCTCTGCCACCAGTGCGGCTGGGTTGCCGAATGTCGCAGTTGCGATGCACGTCTCACCGTCCACCGCGGCCGTGGGCGCTTGATATGCCACCACTGCAACTATCAGCAGCGCACTGTTCATCAGTGCCCGAGCTGTCAGGGCAGAGAATTAATTGCCGCCGGTGAAGGCACCGAACGCAGTGAAGCCTGGTTGCAGGAGAGTTTTCCAGATACGCCTGTTCTTCGAGTGGATCGCGATAGCACCCGCAATAAAGGCGCTATGCAAAAGGTCTTTGATACAGCCAACAGTGGCGAACCCTGCATATTAGTCGGCACCCAGATGCTCGCCAAAGGCCATCACTTTGCCAATATCACTCTGGTGGTAGTTATCGATGCCGATAGCGGTCTATTTAGCGCCGACTTCCGCAGTCATGAACGTATGGGCCAGTTACTGGTTCAGGTGGCTGGACGCAGCGGCCGTGGTTCAACTGCAGGCAAAGTGATAGTGCAAACTCACCAGCCTCAGCATCCGCTTTTGCAATTATTAATCAATGAGGGTTACAGCCAGTACGCGAAATTACTTCTCGACCAACGCCAGTTGACCCAGCTACCCCCCTATAATCAGATGGCGATTATTCGCGCGGAATCCAACAACCCCAATAGTGCCGAAATGTTTTTAAGGGCAGCGCGCAACCTGGCAGAAACGATTTCACCACCTTCACCCGACCTGGGGTATCTGGGACCACTTCCGGCATTGATGGAAAAGCGCGCCGGGCGTTTCCGCTATATATTGCAACTCAGTGGTCAGCGACGAAGCAACTTACAACAACTTCTATCTGCGCTCTGCCCGCAACTGGAGAAACTTCTCGAATCCCGTCAGGTGCGCTGGTCTATCGATGTTGACCCTCAGGAACTCTAGTGGGAATTTTGTCGTTGCTTTTGTCGCTAATTTTAATAGTAGAAGGTTTGCCTAAGCAGAATAATCCCCTACAATCCCTGCTCTGAATTGGAGCTCTATAAATGCCGCAAGAATACAAAAGATCCTCTAGTCGCTCTGCCAAAAAGCAGCCCGCCAAACCGAATTCGTCATTGCCGACGTTTTTATTTGGTATGGTTTTTGGCGCGCTATTGATGCATTTCGCACCGGCATTATTAAAAACCGCACCCACAGCTACCATCGCCGTTGAGGAAGTGACTGAAACTGTCAAAGCCGAGGCCTCTGAGCTAAAGTTCGACTTTTACACTCTGCTGAAAAAGACTGAGATTATTGTTCCCAGCGATAAACCCTCAGATACACAAGATTTTAGCAGCGATGAAGACTCCTTCTATCTGCTGCAAGCCGGCTCCTTCAAAATTGCCAGTGATGCAGAAGCCCAGCGCGTTAAATTACTGCTATTAAATCTCAGCGCCACTGTTGAAACCGTCGGCATTGGCGGCGGTGAGAAATGGCACCGAGTTCTGGTCGGTCCGTTTACCGACGCCTCTAGCATGGCCTATGCCCGTGCCAAGCTGGCTGAAAATGCCATTGATAGCCTGCTGCTAAAACGTAAGCTTTAAGTTTAAAGGCCGATAGATCAGCGCAGCACTAGTGGGTTACACTCTGGTATAGAATTAATTTTAAAAGCTAATCTCAAAAGCTAATCTCAAAAGCTAATTTTTAAAATAATAAAAACAGAGCCGCCCATGACCAGAGCAGTCGTAAAACCAAGCCTTCTAGACGCGCTAATCCCCGTTGTACTCCTAATCTCAATGCTCGCCGGTACCGTTTATGTATTCGGCCTAGACTCATTTGGCCCCAATCTGGTTGCGCTAATTTTCGCCGCTGCAGTGGCGGCACTTATAGGTATTAAGAACGGTCTGAGCTGGAAAGTTATCGAAGCAGGGATGATCGACACCATCACCATGTCACTGCACGCCATACTGATACTGTTAATGGTCGGCGCACTGATTGGCAGCTGGATACTCGCCGGCACAGTGCCTAGCATGATCTACTATGGTGTCGAATTAATCTCCCCTAACTATTTCTATGTCACCTCCTGCCTAGTCTGTGCTCTGGTAGGCTTTAGTATTGGCAGCTCATGGACCGTCGCTGGCACCCTGGGCATCGGCTTTATGGGTATAGCCGCGGCACTGGATCTATCTCTGCCGATCAGTGCCGGCGCGATAATATCTGGCGCCTATTTTGGCGATAAATTATCCCCTCTCTCAGATACCACAAACCTTGCAGCAGCCGTTTCAAACAGCGATCTGTTTGACCATATCCAACATATGCTGTGGACCACCACACCGAGTTTTATTATTGCTCTGGCAGTCTTTTTTGTACTCGGTATTGGCAGCGGCTCGAATGTCGCAGTAGAGGATATAGAACTTTTACAGCTGGCCATGCAAGATGCCTTTTTAATCAACCCGTTTATGCTCGTGCCTCTGGCGCTATTGCTGGTAATGGCGGTTAAGAAACAGCCGGCTCTATCGACATTAATTGTCGGCGCTCTGATTGGCTGCGTATTTGCGGTGGCTTTTCAATCAGAGGCGATAATCGCCCTGGCCGCAGATAGCAGTCTTAACAGCGTCGCGGCAATTTTTAAGGGACTGCTAAGCGCGATGTTCCTCGGCTACAGCTCGGTCAGTGGCAATGAATCGCTGGATACACTGCTCTCAAAAGGCGGTATGAGCAGTATGTTGACCACCGTCGGCTTGATTATCAATGCCATGGCCTTTGGTGGCGCAATGGCCCGCACAGGCCTCTTGGAACGCTTGGTAGAATCGGCGCTGAGCAGAGTAAAATCTGCCGGTGGCCTGATCACCACCACTGTAACCACCTGTATAGGTACCAATATTCTCGCCGCCGATCAGTATCTATCGATTGTTATTCCCGGGCAGATGTTCGCCGACTCCTATCGCAAAAGAAAACTCAAGCTGATCAACCTATCGAGAACTCTGGAAGACTCAGGCACCCTGACGTCGGTACTGGTTCCCTGGAATACCTGTGGTGCCTACATGTCCGCCACGCTGGGGGTCAGCACCTTTCTCTATGCGCCCTACGCGATCTTTAATATCTGCTGCCCGATTATTGCCATTATCTATGGCTTTTATCAGATAAAACTCCCGTCAGAAGAAGCAGTGGCCAGCAACTAATATGAAAAAATCTGGGCATATAACAAAATCAGCCCAATGGATAACGGCAGCTTTCTGCTGCATAGGCTTTGCCAACAGCGCTCACTGCGCTGAAAAAGCTCTACAAAAACCTGTTTTTAACGGCGAGTTAGCCCTGCAGCATATTGCCAAACAAGTAGACTTTGGGCCTCGAATTATCGACCATCCCGCCAAACAGCAGACCCTCGATTACATTCGCGAGCTGCTATTGCCTGAGGCTGACAAACTTGTGGTGCAGCCTTTTCAGCGCCACGGTCTAAACGGCAATAATATCTGGGCGAGTTTCTATCCCATGCACAAAAGTGCATCCGCACGCAAAAGAATTATGCTCGGCGCCCACTGGGACACCCGCCCTATCTCCGACAGAGATAGTGACAAAACACGGGCAGCGGAGCCGGTTATTGGCGCCAATGATGGTGGCTCCGGCGTTGGGGTACTTCTGGAAATCGCCCGACTACTGAGCACTCAGCGTGCGCCGGTTATTGTAGATCTGGTATTTTTTGATCTTGAAGATATGGGTGAAATTAATAATCTACCGTTCTCGATTGGCGCCAGTGAATTTGTCCGCAAAAACCGCTTCTACCGACCCACCACTGGGGTAATAGTCGATATGGTCTGCGACAGAGATCTGGTTATTCCCCGAGAGGGCTATTCTCGCGATAGCGCTCCCGCACTGCAAAATAAAATCTGGGATATTGCAGCAAGTCAGCAGGCTGAGGTATTTGTCGATATCAAAGGCACCTACATCAATGATGACCACCTGCCGTTTTTAAAGGCCGGTTTGAAAGTGGTCAATCTTATTCACTCACCCTTTCCGCAATCCTGGCACACCAGCGGAGACAGTATTGAGCGCTGCAGTAGCAAAAGTTTGCAGCAGGTCGGCAATGTACTTGTAGAATTGATTTACACTAAAGCTAAATAAGTTCGCTAAATAAGCCCGCTTAATAATTTATTAGAAAATTTTAGGAACGGTGATGAAAATAAAACAGCTTTCCCAGTTGGCCCTGACACTAACATTTTCACTGGGCAGCATACTCGCCCATGCCGACCTTAAAGCCAGCGATCTGGCGGCCTCCATTAATGCCGATTACAACGACCGTCTCGGTGACCTGTTTATTCATTTTCACCGCAATCCCGAACTCAGTTTTATTGAATTTAAAACCGCCAAAAAACTCGCCAGTGAGTTGCGCAGCAGTGGCTTTGAGGTCACCGAAAAAGTTGGTGGCACCGGCATAGTCGCAATCTTAAAAAATGGCGATGGCCCTCTGGTGATGATGCGCGGCGATATGGATGGCCTGCCAGTTAAAGAAAAATCCGGCCTCGATTACGCCTCTTTAGTCACACAGACAGATCCGCTTACCGGCACTGAAGTACCAGTTATGCACGCCTGCGGCCACGATGTGCATATCACCAGTCTTATTGGCACCGCGCGACAGATGTCGGCACGAATGGACCAGTGGTCTGGCACATTGATGCTGATCGGCCAGCCGGCAGAAGAGCGCATTCAGGGTGCCAAGGCGATGATGGACGACAATTTATGGCAACGCTTTGGTCAACCGGATTATGCCCTCGCCTTCCATGTTGCCGCAGGCTTACCTGCAGGTCTGGTCAATGTTCAGGAGGGATCGCCATTTGCCGGCTCCGACAGTCTGGATATTATTGTCCACGGTGTCGGTGCCCACGGTGCATCACCCCATGCTGGCAAAGACCCTATACTATTAGGCAGTCAGATTGTTGTCGCCCTGCAGACCCTGGTATCTCGAGAACTGCCCCCCCGTGAACCGGGCGTGGTTACAGTGGGTTCTTTTCACAGTGGCACCAAACACAATATTATTTCCGACCGCGCCCATCTGCAACTCACTGTTCGCAACACTAATCTGGAAACCCGCGAGACTCTGTTAAAAGGAATTAAGCGTATTGCGGAGAATTTGGGTCGTGCAGCGGGTCTTCCCGAAGATAAATTGCCAGAAGTGATTTATTCAAAATCATCGACACCACCCACCGTCAATAACAGCCCGCTAGTTCGACGACTTAAAGCAGCTTGGCAGGCAGAGTTGGGAGATGATCAGGTGGTTTCCCTGAGTTCACAGGGTATGGGGGCAGAAGACTTCCCCTACTTCACCACCGAACCGGCTATTCCCAGCGTCTATTTTTCTATTGGCGGTACCAGTATCAGCGACTATCAAGCCGCATCCAAGGGCGGCCCGGCTATCCCCTCACACCATAGCCCACTGTTTAAAATAGACCCTCAGCCCGCGGTAACCCGAGGGGTTCATGCCACGGTTATAGCGCTGATGGATTTAATGCCGACGGATCAATAACCGGCTTTATTGGCTAAAGTTAGCGTCTAAAAAAGCTATTGGCTATCAGCCACAACCCCACTGCTCTTTAGATCAGCTATCTGCTTAGAGTCGAGACCCAGCCCCTGCAATATTTCATCGGTATGACTGGCAATCTCTGGGCCCGGCCAGTCGGTGGTACCCGGGGTATTGGCTAACTTTGGCATAATCGCCGGTATCTTTAAGGGCTGACCATTGATCTCTACCTGCTCAAACAAACCGCGCTGTTTAAAGTGCTTATCGGCCATCATATCGGCAACGTTGTAGACCGGACCACAGGGTACCCGGTGCTGCTCAAGAATTTCCATCGCAGCAATCAGAGACTGGCCTGCGCACCAGTCAGTTAAAACCTGATCAATTTCCGCTTCATGGACTACTCGCTGGGCATTGCTAGCATATTGACTGTCCACAGCCATATCATCTCGACCTACAGCCTTCATCAGCCGGACAAAAATGGAATCGCCATTGCCGCCAATCACCAGATATTTATCATCTGCACATCTATAAGTATTGGTTGGCACAATGCCGGTTACAGTGGTTCCAGAGGGCTGGCGGACAACGTCGGCACCATCGTACTCGGGCACCACCGCTTCTAGCAGATTAAACATCGACTCATAGAGCGCCACATCGACAACCTGACCACCATCACCGCGGTCTCTGGAGCGCAACGCCATCAATATCCCCAGCACGGCGTGCAGACCGGAGATAGTGTCCCCCAAGCTCAGATTAGGTCTTACCGGAGCCTGATTTGGATAGCCATTGACGTAGCGAAAACCACTGATAGCCTCGCAGGCCGATGCAAAACCGGCCTTCTCTGAATAAGGGCCGGTCTGGCCATAGCCGGAGATCCGCGCATAGATAAGATCCGGATTATCTGCTCGCAGTGACTCTGGATCCAGACCCCAGCCTTCGAGAACACCGGGGCGAAAGTTCTCCACCACTATATCGGCGGTCTTCAACAGCTGTTTAACCAAATCTCGCCCCTCTGGGGTTTTAAGATCCAGAGAAATACATTTTTTATTGCGCCCAAGACTTCGCCACCACAGCGAAGTGCCATC
>CAWUVN010000010.1:0-80479 GCA_963925995.1 uncultured Pseudomonadales bacterium
TTCACAGCCAAGCGGGTTTTACCGTCATCACCGGCGATATAGGCGCAGGTAAGACAACCCTGGTCAACTACTTGCTCGCCCAAGAAGGGGACGAGGTAGTGATTGGTGTGATTAATAACACCCAGGTCATTAGGTTACCAAAAGATTCATGGGTGTTATTAATCACACCAATCACTACCTCGTCCCCTTCTTGGGCGAGCAAGTAGTTGACCAGGGTTGTCTTACCTGCGCCTATATCGCCGGTGATGACGGTAAAACCCGCTTGGCTGTGAAAGCCGTATTCGAGCATGGTTTGTGCGCGAATATGGTTTTTACTGAGGTAGAGAAACTCCGGGTCTGGGTTGAGACTAAACGGTTTTTCTTTTAAGTGAAAAAACTCTTTGTACATATTTATTCAATCCCTGAATGTCTGTGCGGGGTGACCTTATACTAATGACGGCATATATCCGGCTTCAATCGATTGTGATTTATTAACCACGGTGCCAACAATATTGGCATTCTGCATGGACTGTATGGCTTTTCTTATGTCTGCTTCGGAGTCTCGCCCCTCTTCCAAAACCATTAAAAAGCAATCCACATGATTAAGTGCGGTTAGTACATCATCTCGAGGCAAAATAGCGGGCATATCATAGATAACAATTCGCGACTTATAGCGTTGGGTGACTTCATTAAACAGCGTGATCATTCTCGGGCTTGATATTAGCTCGGAGGAATTGTCGACACTTGTGACACCAGGTAATAGCAATAAACGCTCTACACCAGGATTGACCAAAAGGTCGGCGATTTCTGCATCGCCTTTTAAATAATCACTGAGTCCCAATTTTGGCTCAATAGCGAAGTAGTCTTTTATTCCTGGATGACGAAGATCCATATCCACAAGCAGTGCTGTGTAGTTAACTTCCATGGCAATAGCTGCAGCCAGATTGCTTGCCACAAGCGACTTTCCTTCACCCGGCGAGGGTGAAATTATCCCTATACTGCGCCAGTTGTTGGCGCGCATCTGCTTGATAATCGTGGTGCGCAAGGTTCTGAATAACTGAGAGCGGGGATCATTGGATGACCGCGATACAACTAGGTTTTTTTCTAATAATTTATGGCAGACTGGAACTACTTGGCTGGAGGTATAGACAATCTTTTCCAGCGGCGAAGCATTCCCCGTTGAGCGTTTATGCTCTTGGCGTTTTTCTCTGGCCTTTTGAAGCGCCTTGTGAATACGAGACATAGTGATTACCTACAACATATTAATTTTAGTCATGACTTTAAACCAAACGATATCGAGGCTCATGACAAAGTAGTGGACGATGGCTAGCATCACTAGGGTTAACAGTATTCCGACAATCATCAGCCGCTTTCGCGATTTATCTTTCTTGTTGTAATCTTCGGCGGTCAACATCAGCGGGATAACCGCTAGGGGTTCTGCTCCGGTGATGCGGGTGAAATCTTTAATACTTCTAACCGCTGGATCTAGCATTTCAACAAGTAGTACTAGGCCAAGACTAATAGCGCCTGAGAGAAACAGTCCCATCATTAATAACTTTGGGCGGTTAGGCTTTACGGATTCGGTGGGTCGTAAAGGGGGTTCGATGAGTGTGAAGCTTTCGGCCTTGTTTTCAGATTCAAGGTTTTGCGCGACATCCGCTTCGAATTGCTTGGCTCGCAACTCTTGGTATTTCTTTTTGGTGCTTTCGTAATCACGGGTCATATCGTCGTAACTGCGCTGCACTTCGTGGGTGCGTGCGACTCTGTCGTGATACTCCGCAACCTCAGCCTGCATGGTTTGTCTTTCGATATTGGCTCGGGCAAGCTCTTTCTCGGTAAGATCAATCTTTATTTTTATCTGTCGGTACAGCGGATTGGAGATTTCATCCATATTCTGTTCCGGCTGAAACAGGGCATCTGCTGCGACTTCTTTTTCCAGCCCTTCGATCTCTCGCGCTAATCGCTTAATATCGGGATGGGATTCTGAGTATTTATTTTTCAGGCTATTTAGCTCATTTTTCAGCTGTGCAAGTCTGACTGGGCTACTCAATGTTGTCACACCTGCACTGCTGGCCACATAGGGGTCCATGCTGGCAAGTTCGAGGCTGAGATAATGAACCTGATCACCCAACCTGATGGATTCGGTCTGGCGTGCTTTGATCTTCTCTTCAAGATTTTTAATCATTGAGAGATTGAATTGCAGAAGCTCTGGCAGGCTATCGCCAAACTCTAATTTAAAGTTGGCAATTTGCTCTTCGAGTCCCTGCACAGTTTTTTGCATTTTGTCGGCTTCATCACTTAGGAAGGTGACGGTTTCCGCGGCCTTATTGGTTCTGGTTTTGACGTTTTCATCGAGGAACATGGTCACCAATTCATTGGCCACCTTTTGCGCTATATCTGGCGATTCGTCCATAAAGGAGACTTTAAAGGCGATACTGGCTCGCTGTGCCCTGCCCCTTGTGGGATCGATCACATTGGCATTGATCATCTCTACAAGAACTGAGCTGCGAAACTTCTCTACCAATAAAGAGACCGTACTGGCCTCTCGCTCATCTTGATAAACCTTGTATTTATCAAGCGTTTCAAGAATACGTGAGGTGGTTAGAATACGTTGCTTGATCACCTGTATCTGCTGTTCGGCATAGCTTGTCACAGTGGAACGCACCAGATCTCGCGGAATTTCCTGACTCTCGATCAGCACAACACCTTCAGATTGATAGATAGGCGGCAATAAGAAGGTGATTGTTGCACTGAGGGCGAGCAGTACAGGAAACGCGACTATAATATACAGCTTACGCCTGCGTAGAATATCTAAATAATCCAGCAGTGACTTTTCAGTATCATCCATAGTTGTGTAGCGTCCTTTTATTCTTTCTTATTATTAAATTAAAAGCTGTAGCGTAAACCCATTTTCACGCGGTTTGATTCGACTTGCCCATCAATTTGTCGATCAAAACTTCTGAATACGTAAGAAGTCTGTAGCTTCAATTTTTCTGTTATCCGGTAATGGTAATAGGGTGTAATATTGATGCTTTCTCGATCTTCCACTTGAGAGTTAGTGTTGTACCAAGAGACATTAATGCCTGAGGAACTGCGGGCAGTGAACCTGTGCTCAAAGCCAACGCCTACGCTATCTCGCTCTTCCACATCACCTTGGCTGGATGGGTATAGGTTTCTGGACAGATTAAATGACCAGTCATTTTTTTCCTGACTGTAATTCATACCTAAGTTGAGCAGAACCCCGGTATTCTCTGCATCTACAATAATAATCACTGGCCCAGAAAAAATTCGCTTTTGGCTATCACTTTGAAAATAACCGGCACTGCCATTGATGCTCATCGACGCGGAATAGTTGTAAATAAAACCAGCGGTGATCTTCTCGTAATCAGTTTCATTGGTGCTGATATTGGGACGGTCGGCTGTGTACTGTGACACGCTGATATTCGCCGTGGTACTGAGCACTTCATCGACTTTGTGCTGCCAGTTTAGCCCTGCCGTTTCATTTTCATTATCTGAAAAGTCATCTGCGTCATAGTCACGCTCGGTGTAACCAAATGATATGCCGAGATCATCTTTCTCGGTAACACGAAAAACCACACTGGGATCGACAAAAATAGTCTCAACAAGCGTATTAGAATCAAACTGACCTGTATCCTGTTCGGCTGCATCACGCTGAGAGTTTTCGCTGTAACCAAAATCCAGTGACCAGGTTGAACGCTCTTTCTTGTAACTATTTTTCCACTTAAAAGCGGGATCCTCGGAATCAAATTGGTCAAATTCGGAGTAGCGCTTTAAGGCTAATCTGGCTTCTAGCTCAGATCTAATCACTGGCGTTAAATAGATCAACGAGGCTTCAGGCTTGAGGGAATAAACCCAGGTTTCCTGCTCGGCATCATTCATTAAGAAGTTATCGTCATAGGCAGCATCCGCATCAAAGCTAAAATCTGCCACCCATCCTGCTGCAAGTGATGCTACTGGAAAAGTAACCAGCAATAGCGCCCAAGCGATTGATTTAGATATTTTATTCATAGCGAGTCCTTGCTACTTATGGGACGACAATTACGTCTCCCGCGTTAAGAAGGTGATTACTGGACAGATCACTGCCTTTTTCAAGATCTGAATAGCGCACTTTTAAGAGAGTTTCCTCGGCATCTGTTGCCTGATCACTGCGGCGGATAATTTTGATCGAGTTTCCAGCGGCAAATTCATTGATTCCGCCGGCCATCGCCAGTGCCTGCATTACTGTGGTTGATTGAATCATGGCGACGGGGCCAGGCTTGAGAACCTTGCCGACCACAAAGACAACATTACCTCTGGTGCTGGTTACGGTGACATTGACCTCTGGATCGGCAATAAAGGTATCGAGTTTTTCACCGATGACGGCTTCGACTTCAGAGGCGCTTTTACCTGCGGCCTGTAAATGCCCCACCAACGGAAATGAAATCATGCCATCGGGTAGCACGGTGATAGTTTTTTGCAGTGTCTCTTCATTCCAGACAGAGACCTCTAATTGATCCCCCGGGTTGAGTAGATAGGTCTCAGCTGTCGCTACATTACATAGACCTAGGGTTAGCAGTGAAACCGCTATAAAGATGTTTTTTAACGTTCCAATTGTTTTAATCATGATCACTTATCCTGTGTAATCCATATCAGTTTATTGTAGACCTATTTATCTACCAGTGAAGCCCATCCAGCACCTGCTTGATAGCTCTGATATCAATAGGCATTTTTGTTGAGAAACCCTCCGCAGGCGGTTATTACAATCAGCTTGATATCCAGCCAAATTGACCAGCTTCGAATATATTCTAGATCGTATTTAATGCGGCCTTCCATTTTTTCCAAGGTGTCGGTCTCCCCTCGATAGCCTTTTACTTGCGCCAAGCCGGTGATACCGGGTTTTACTTTGTGCCGCAACATGTAGCCGTGGATCGCTTTTCTATAAAATTCATTATGAATAACCGCATGAGGCCGAGGCCCGACAATAGACATAGTGCCGGCAATCACATTGAAGAACTGCGGTAACTCATCCAGTGATGCCTTGCGTAAAAAGCCGCCAAATGGGGTTATTCGAGCGTCAGTTTTACTTGCTTGCTGAAGCTCCTGATCACCTGCATCCATGGCTGTCATAGTTCTAAATTTCCACACAGTTATTGGCTCGCCACCAATACCGTAGCGCTGCTGCCGAAAAAGTGCCGGGCCCTTGGATGTCATCTTGATACCTAGGGCAATCAACAGCATAGGCAGGGCAATAATCAGTAAAATCAGGCTGCCGGCAACCAGGTCGAGAATACGCTTGGTGATATTATCTAAACCTGTGTGGGGCGATTCGAAAATACTAATGGCCGGCATTCCCTGTATATCCAGCCAACTTGCATTCAATAGGTCGAAACTAAATAGGTCGAGCATCATATAGGCCGAGACGGTGGTATCTGCCAGTTCGTTCAGCAGCACTTTAATGCGCTTCTCTGCGGCGAGGGGCAGAGTAATAAAAATAGTGTCTATAGCGCCTTTTTTGGCCTGATCTATCAATTCCTGAGAGCCGCCCTTAATCAGACTCGAATCCGATATAAATCGTCGTGATCCGTTGCTTCTGCGGTCATCAAAATAGCCGATAAACTTATAGCCGGCCCAAGGCATAGACTGAATACGGCTCTCCAAACTGGCACCCAGTTCGGTTGCACCATAAATCGCCACCGATCTTGAGCTGACACCGGTATCACGAAACAGACGCAAGACCATGCGGGTAATAGAATGCCAAGAGATCAACTCGATGGGAGTAAGTACAAACCAGTAAAAGACCATTTCACGGTTGTAGAGATCCGAGGGGTGAAAAACCATATCCACCAGAATCAGGATAACAACCACCATCAACCAGTTACTGCCTACGGCAATAACTTCAGCTTTAAGACTAATATCGCGCCAAGATTTGTAACTGTGGCTGGATTCAGAAAGGAAGCTAAACAGTACGATGGCTATAAGCAGCAACCAGTTATACAGCGGTACCCAGCTAAGGTTGAGCACCGAGACCAACGCCACCAGCGTACAGCCAATGATTCCCGCATCAATAAGGCGAGAAAACGCGTTGATCTTGGCGTCGCGGCGACGCACCATCCTTGAGAATTGATCGGCCATAAGTGCAACTGACTCTATCTGATAATTTTCTGAAAAAGATTGTACGTGACGATTTTTTTATGTCGATCACGTAGCATCCAAATTATGAATCAGTTAACTGTTTGGCTGTGAACCAATCTACTTTTTAGCTGATTTTCGCAGCCCAGCCAAGCCGAATAGCCCGGTGATAAAAAGCCAAGCAGCAGCGGGAATTGGAACCTCTGAAACCGCCCACTGGGTAAAGTGAGAAACGTCGTGGTCTTTACCATCCAGTGCTTTGCCGATCTCGATCTCAAGCTGATTTCCCAGAATGCCGTCATCGTTTACCTGAAAAAGCCAGATAAATGACGATGCTTTAACGGTGAGATAGCCAGTAAAATCTGCTGTTGTCATCAGTGTCTGACCACTGAAGCTACTGGGATCTTTGTCGCCTGTCAGCCCAGGAATAACAACGCCTTCGAATGCCAGCATATTAGCCATATCAGCAGGATGATCCTGCGCTGTACCAGTAGACCAAAAGTCATCGGATGTGATATCGGCAAGACTGCCAGTCGTTACCACGCAGGTTACGCAAGTAGGAGACGCATAGCCTTGATCAATGGCGCCGTCACCATCCTCATCAACACCGCCAGGGCTATTATTCTTGTCTTTAGCCCATATGCTAAGCAGATCAACTGTACCTGCCTGAGCAGGGGATAGCGCAAACGAGCAAAACGCTAAAAATGTTATTAATATTACCTTTTTCATGATTTCTTCCTTGTATGTCTTCTATACCTTCCCCAACCTTATCCGTGAGTCGATCCACAGTAATAGTGTGAATTAGCTCACAGCCCTCACTAGTAAGTTAAAAGATAGACCATGCAGGAGCGCTGTCAAGATTTGTAGGGCATTTTTTATTTATTAGTGGATAGATGGAAGAAGGTTCTGGTTATAAAGTGCGGCCATAAAAAAAGGCGGCCCTTTCGGAGCCGCCTTTTCTAGAAAAACTAGGTAATAACCAGCGGTTATTAGCCGAGCTTTTCCTTGATACGTGCTGCTCGACCTGACAGTTCGCGCAAGTAGTACAGCTTGGCGCGACGAACCGCACCGCGACGCTTTACTTCAATGCTGTCAACCAGAGGACTGTAAGTCTGGAAAGTACGCTCTACACCGATACCGTTAGAGATTTTACGAACGGTGAATGCAGAGTTCAGCTGGCGGTTACGCTTGGCCAGAACTACACCTTCAAAAGCCTGAAGACGCTCACGAGTGCCCTCTTTTACTTTTACCTGAACAACAACGGTATCACCGGGGCTGAAATCAGGAATTTCCTTGCTCATCTGCTCTTTTTCAATCGCAGCGATAATAGATACTTTACTAGTCATTTTTCTTGCTCCTCAATTTTCATTGGTTGGTGGCATGCCACCTTCTTTAGAGCTCTGTACAGAGAGGATGAACACTATCCTTTGTCATCATCTGCCAGCGCAGCACTCATTTCCTTGAGTAGAGCCTGTTGCTCTTTATTGAGCTTCAGGCGGTCCAGTAAATCTGGTCTTCGCTGCTGGGTTCGCACGAGTGATTGCTGCAAACGCCAACGTCTAATTTTTTCATGATTTCCTGACAGCAATACCTCTGGTACAGCCTGTCCTTGGTAATCATCTGGCCGCGTATAGTGCGGGCAGTCAAGTAGTCCCCCGGCAAAGGAATCCTGATCCGCAGAATCCGAATGCCCCAGTGCCCCAGGTATCTGGCGTATCAGCGCATCCATCAAAACCATTGCTGGAAGCTCACCGCCACTGAGAACATAGTCACCTATCGACCACTCCTCATCTACTTCTAACTCTATTAGTCGCTCGTCGATTCCCTCGTAGCGACCGGCAATCAATATCAATGACTGCTGTGTTGCAAATCTGTTTGCGGCGCTCTGATCGAGCACCTGACCCTGTGGTGATAAATAAACCACAGTGGCTTCTTCTCCCGCCCAGTCTCTGGCGGCGGATATCGCCTTGCGCAAAGGCTCTATCGTCATCACCATGCCGGGTCCGCCTCCGTAGGGGCGTTCATCAACCGTTTGATGGCGATCTTGAGTAAATTCTCTGGGATTGAAGCTTTTACACTGCACCAATCCGTTTTTAACTGCTCGACCACTGATGCCGTATTCGGTCAATGAATCAAACATTTCAGGAAACAAGCTAATCAATGCGATCTTCATTCACTTGCTCCTCTTCGGCCTTTTCGCGTTAAAAGGCAGGATCCCAATTAACATCAACTCGCTGTTCGGCCAGATCCACCTTGACGACAAATTCATCGACGTAGGGTATCAATCTCTCTTCACGATCAATGCTTTCGCTGTCACCTTTGACTACCAGCACATCATTTGCGCCGGTCTCCAATATTGACTTAATGACACCAAGTCGCACTTGCTGATCTTCATGTTGAGCTATAACTGCCAGCCCTTCGAGCTGATGCCAGTAGAAGTCATCTGTACTCAGATCAGGAAGATTACTTTTATCGACCAGAATGTCGTTGCCACACCATTTCTGTGCAACATCACGATCGTCAATGCTTTTGATATGCACTACTAGGCTTTCGCCATGTCTGCGCCAATCATCAATTTCCAGTTGCTGCATGCCAGAAGCCGTAGTGATAAACCACGGCTTGTAGGAGCACAGCGTCTCTACTTTGTCGGTATAAGAGTGCACCTTGACCCAGCCACGCACACCGAAGACAGTCGTTATGCGGCCAACAACCAGTGTTTCCATCGAATCCTGCTCCCCAGAAATACTCAGCGGTAAATGCTGGTATATCAGGCAGCTACTGGAGCAGCGGCTTTAGTAGCTTCTTTAATTAACGACTTAACACGATCACTAACCTGAGCACCCTGACCCTGCCAGTATGTGACGCGGTCAAGATCAATGCGCAAGCTCTCTTCTGAGCCGCGTGCTACTGGGTTGAAGAAACCGATACGCTCAATGTAGCGAGCGTCACGTGCTTTGCGTGAGTCGGAAACTGTGATGTGGTAAAAGGGACGTTTCTTAGCGCCACCACGAGCCAATCTAATTGTTACCATTTACTAAAATCCTGTGTTCAAACTGGCATCATCGCCAGACTTGATATTGCAATATTTAATACTTCTAAAAAGCGCCGTGTACAAACACACGTAGCTCCCCGAAAGGCGCGGTATCTTACGTCAAAAGAGAATAAAAGGAAACTACTTTAACTGCGATAGCTTAAGAGCTGTCAATCGCGGGTTTCAGAAGCTAATGAGTGACTAAAAATCCTTACCCAAAAGAGAGCCTGTTGTCCTGAGACTCCCTTGAAATATGGGCTTTGGGTTTTTAGCGGCGCGGGAAATTACCCGGAGGCAATCCACCCATTGGCGGCATTCCGCCGCCCATGCCACCGCCACCAATACCACCAGAGCCACCCCCCATAGCACCACCCATGCCACGCATCATATTCTGCATGCCTTTGCCTTTCATTTTTTTCATCATCTTTCCCATCTGCTTGTGCTGCTTCAGCAGACGGTTTAAATCCTGAATGGTGGTTCCTGAACCATTGGTGATTCGGCGTTTACGGGAGCCATTCAAAATATCCGGGTTACGGCGTTCTTTCACGGTCATAGACCCGATAATCGCTTCCATCTGGCCAAACTGACCGGTGACATTTTGCTGCTGTGCCATCTGCGCCATATTTCCCATGCCGGGTAATTTATCCATCAAACCGGCCATGCCGCCGAGATTATTCATTTGCTGAAGCTGATCGCGGAGATCTTCAAGATCAAAACCTTTGCCTTTGGCCATTTTCTTGGCGAATTTCTCGGCTTTTTTCTGATCAACCTTGCGTTCAACATCTTCGATAAGCGACATAACATCGCCCATGCCCAATATACGCGAGGCGATTCGCTGAGGATGGAAAGGCTCCAGAGCATCTGTCTTTTCACCCACGCCGAGGAATTTAATCGGCTTACCGGTAATATGTCGTACAGATAAAGCAGCACCACCGCGGGCGTCACCATCAACCTTGGTTAAGATAACACCGGTCAGCGGCAGCGCTTCATTAAAGGCTTTGGCGGTATTTACCGCATCCTGGCCAATCATGGCATCGATCACAAAAAGGGTTTCAACCGGATTGGCCGCTTTGTGGACCTGCTTAATTTCGGCCATCATTTCGCCGTCGATATGCAGGCGACCGGCAGTATCTACGATAAGCACATCAACAAATTTGGTTTTGGCGCTGGCAATTGCTGCATTGACAATATCGACCGGCTTTTGGCTAGTGTCACTGGGGAAAAATTCGGCACCCACTTCAGCGGCCAAGGTTTTAAGCTGTTCTATGGCCGCTGGTCGATAGATATCCGCAGAGACCACCATGACCTTTTTCTTTTCCCGCTCACTCAGATAACGGGACAGTTTTGCTGCCGAGGTGGTTTTACCCGCACCCTGCAGACCGGCCATCAATATAACTGCGGGTGGTTGAGCTGCTAGGTCGAGAGATTCATTTTCTTCTCCCATAACCTTTTCAAGCTCAGCCTGAACAATCTTAAGAAACTGCTGGCCGGGATTAAGGCTTCGATTAACCTCTTGACCCAGAGCGCGCTGCTTTACCTGTTCTACAAAGTCTTTAACGACCGGCAGTGCAACGTCCGCCTCAAGTAGCGCCATACGCACTTCGCGCAGGGTGTCCTGAATATTCGCTTCACTGAGGCTCGCTTTTCCTGAGATCTTTTTCAGGCTGTCCGACAGGCGTTCACTTAAATTTTCAAACATTGCCATGGATATAATTTCCAACTAGTCATTGATGCTACACATTATAGCAATTATTTCTCTCAACTCTTCACCCTGCTCACTGAATATGACACACTCTGTTGAAATATTGACTGACTGACTCCAATGACAAGTTTCTTTGCTGGTTCTGCAATTGCTGTTTATCTGTTGGCCTTTGGCTATCAGGTTTCACAGCTGCGTAAACATCCCGGCACACTGACCACGGCTTTTCAGTTATCCGCAGCTCTGGCCATTGTGCTCCACGGTGCCGCTACCTATGGCTTTTTGTTCACCTCCGAGGGACTGGATCTCAGCCTGCTTAAGGTATGCGCCCTGATCGCTCTGGTTATCAACCTGGTGCTGTTTTTCAGTGGCCTTAAGAAACCCATCCACAGCCTCTATCTATTTCTCTTTCCGATATCAGCACTGTCGCTGTTTGCTGCCACAACCACCCCCAGCACTAAAGCTGCCGTGGTTATAGCGCCTAATATTGAGGCCCATATACTGATCTCAATACTCGCTTACAGCACGCTGGCTATAGCTGCCTTGCAGGCACTGCTTATCGGTTACCAGAACTGGCAACTGAAACATAAGCACCAGAATTTTCTTATGCGCACCTTTCCACCTCTGCAGAGTATGGAAAAACTGCTGTTTGAGCTAGTTTGGGCCGGTGAAATACTACTAACCCTCTCTCTGGTCAGCGGCTTTCTCTTCTACGAGGATTTCTTTACCCAGCACCTGCTGCATAAGGTAGTGTTTAGCATGGTCGCTTGGGTGTTCTACGGCTGCCTGCTATGGGGCAGACATTTCCAGGGCTGGCGCGGCAATACCGCTATTCGCTGGACCTGGGCTGGCTTTATCGCCATATTATTTGGCTATATCGGCAGCAAGGTAGCGCTGGAATTTCTTTTGGTTTAGTACAGCTAACTCCAGATGTCTTAACAGAAGCTCTTAAGGCGATCTGAAATCAGAGAAAAATGCTTATCAATATGTATTTATAACCTATTGCCAAAACCTAAAAACTACTTCACCATGATCAACCTTAATATTTTAGGTTTCTAATTCTTGGACGGTCCCCATCCTTGGGTGTTGTGGTTAACACTCGTAGCGCTATTACTTGTATCCGCTTTCTTCTCTGGCTCCGAAACCGGCATGATGTCTTTAAACCGTTACAGGCTCAGACATCAAAGCAAAAAAAGTGCCGGCGCTCGCCGAGCAGCCAAACTTCTCGCGGTGCCTGATCGATTAATTGGCCTGATTTTAATTGGCAATAACGCAGTCAATATTCTGGCGGCGATTATCGCCAATATGCTGGCAATTATTTATGTTGGCGAAGCCGCTGCCCCCTGGGTCGCCACTGCCTCACTGACTATCGGCGTGCTGGTATTTTCTGAAGTAACCCCAAAGACTATTGCCGCTCAGAACCCTGAATGGTTCGCGTTTAAAGCCAGCCATATTCTCAAGCCGCTACTAAAGCTTATGTGGCCGCTGGTATGGATGGTTAACAAGCTGACTAACGGCCTGATTAAATTGCTCGGCTTTGATCCCAGCGCCTCGCGGGATGATGGCTTGGATACTGAAGAGCTGCGCTCTGTTGTCGATATATCCGGCCACAAAATTTCCGACAGCCACCAGGGGATGCTGAAAGGTATTCTCGATCTGGAAAATGTCACTGTCGAAGATATTATGATTCCGCGCAATGAAATTAAGGGTCTGGATATCGAAGAAGATATTGAGACCCTGATGGGTAAGATGCTGAAAACCGAATATACGCGCCTGCCGCTCTTCGACGGCGATATCAATAATATTATTGGCATCTTTCATATGCGCAAGGCCAACCATTTGGTGCGTCTGGAGCAGGTTACACACAATGCAATCAAACGCTTCTCGGATGAACCCTATTTTATTCCCGAGAGCACTACCCTGACTACTCAGCTACTGAACTTTAAGAAGACCCGCCACCGTCTGGCCATGGTTGTTGATGAGTACGGTGAGGTGATGGGATTGGTGACTCTTGAGGATATCCTCGAAGAGATTGTCGGTGACTTCACCACCAATACTGCCGATGAGGTTGAGGAAGTGGTTGCTCAGGGTGATGGCAGCTATCTGATTGATGGTGCCGCTACTATTCGCGAGATTAACAAAGCGACCGAATGGGCCCTACCCACTGATGGCCCCAAGACGCTCAATGGGTTAGCACTGGAACAGCTGGAAAGTATCCCTGATGCCAACGTCAGCTTTATGGTAGGTAACTACCGCTGTGAGACTGCGGAGATTAACGGCAAAATGATTAAGAAGATTCTCGTTATTCCGATGCGGAGCGCAATGAATGAGCAGGAGTAGCAACAGTCACTCCTGCGCATTTTAGTAGAATGGATTAACCATGCGGTTGCGCTCACCGCAGGTAATTAGGACATCCAATTTCTGGTCATTGTCGAGCACAGACCAGTCGCGAATTTCATCCGCGGTTCTAAAACAGCCCTGACAGATGTCTTCATCATTTAAGGTGCAAATAGAATTGCAGGGTGATGCTATCGGGTTATTTGCCATCAGGTTTTGACCTCCACAAGATCTATTTTCATTTTCGCAGCTTTCTCGACATACACCGCGGCTGAGCCAAGCAGAAACTGTTTGCTCTGCTCGTCGAGCTGCCGAACAACCAGGCCGGGTGAGCCTATGACCAGAGACCCATCGGGAATCACGGCATTAGCTTTAACCAATGTATTGGCACCGATAATACAGTCGCTGCCTATTTTAGCGCCATCGAGAATCACCGCATTTATTCCCACCAACGTTCTATCACCAACTTCAAGGCAGTGAATCATCGCATTGTGACCCACCGTGACATCTTCACCAATCATTAGCGGTTTTCCGGGATCGCAATGTAATACAGCGCCGTCTTGAATATTACTTCGCGCGCCCACCTCAATATGATCGCAATCCCCACGAATCACCGCATTAAACCAGACGCTGGAATTTTCTTTCAACGTTACCTGACCGATCACATCGGCGCTCTCGGCGATAAAAACCGATGACTGGATATCCGGACTCTGTCCGCCATATTTATAAATCATTGAACTCTTTTTTCCTTTCCATAGAAATCATTTATCTATTACGCAGCAATTGAATTTGTTGATGACTAGGATAGTTCAAAATCAGCCCAGCACTTAAAGTTTCATTTAACATATCGGTGATTACCCGCAGAGTAAATCCCCAAATTCGGTATTCTCGGTCCTGACCATCCCGATAATCCAGGCAGGGAAAACTGATCAACTCACCCTGATAGGTGAGCTCGAGAGAGCTGTAGCGATCAATATCTAAAAAATAGTTGATTGGCACGGTAAAGATAGAGCCAATCTCTGATGGGTCACCAATCAATGTGGGGAAACCAGCAAGCAGACCGACAAACGGGGTTACCTGCAAATTGCGGCGTCTTGGCGTGGCGCTAGGCAGTGTAGCAATAATATCCACCAGCGCCGGATCTAGATCGATCTCCTCTTTCGCCTCGCGCAATGCGGTCTGCATAAGATCAGTATCCACGCTATCCCACATACCACCAGGGAAGGCGACTTCACCGGCATGACTGTTAAGGTGATGGGCGCGCTGGGTTAAAATAATCTCCGGCACTTCTCCACTATCAATTAGGGCCACCAGAACAGCCGCAGATAAACGACTCTGGCTATCCTCAGGTTGAGGCCTACTAGGTGGGAATTTTTCGAGATTTTTAACAATTGCTTCTAACATTTGTGCATTATACGCAGGTCTTTTTTATTTCTGAGCTTTTGATGAATTTTTGTTCCAGTTGTGGCGAGTCCGTCATCATAAAAATCCCTGAGGGTGATAATCGTGAGCGCCATGTCTGCGAACACTGCCTGACTATCCACTATCAAAACCCGCGGGTTATTGCCGGGGTACTGCCCGTGTATAACGATCAGATACTGCTGTGCCGACGAGCTATCGAACCGCGCCATGGCTTCTGGACACTGCCTGCAGGATTTTTGGAGAATGGCGAGTCATCACTGCAGGGGGCACTTCGAGAATGTGAAGAAGAGGCCAATGCACAGGTTATAAAACCAGAGTTATACGCGCTGTTCGATATCCCACAGATCAATCAGGTTTATGTTTTCTATCGTGCGCAAATGGCCAATGCAACATTTAATCCGACCTTTGAATCATCCGAAGTCGCACTGTTTGATGAGGCGGATATACCCTGGGGTGAACTGGCCTTTCCGGTGGTTGAATTGGCTCTCCATCACTTTCTCAATGATCGCCAGAGCGGAAACTTTATTGTTCGTCACGAAGAGATAAGACGGCCATGGAAAAGTCACCGCCCTACCTCTTAGGAAATTGGCGCTAAAGTTAGAAACGTAACTGCAGTGCCAGATAGTAACCTTCAAAAGTCGCATCTGACTGCAGATCATCAAGGTCATCCAACTCAACCAGCATTGAGCGATAGCCAAGAATCAGGCCAGTATCCATTGCCGGTATCAGGTCAAACTCATAAGTTAGCTGTGCCGCCCAATCAATTAATCGGAACTCATCAACATTGATCCAGTTGGCAATCACATGGGCTGAAAGTCCAGTCAGCGGAAAATCTAGGCCAACCTGCCCATAAAGCAGTGGACCCACGGCATCCAGATCAATCGATTCCTGTTGATTGAGCCCAACCAGACTCGCCTGGCCATCAAAAGCCCGGGCGGTAATACCAACATCCAAATCCACCACATTATCCAGAATCTCATAGTAGAGTGTTGCATCTGTGTGACTTAAATCCAGAGACACATCGACCTGCTCGTCACTGACAAAAGGATTGCCATTTAGGTTGGTACCGGCACTGACTAGGGCATTACCGGTCCATTCCATCTCACTGCGTTGCAGACGAATATTTGGCAATAGAGGAATCGGGTGTTCGAAGGCGACAAAAACAAACTGATTACTTTGCTTATCAAGATTTAACGTCGATTCAAGGTCAATATCGGTGCGGCCAACATTACCTTCCGGACTCGCCTGCCAGGAGCCACCGCCAATAGTCAGGCCAACAATATCGGCGACGGCTGTTAATGGAGTAAGGGTTATTGCTACCACTAATAAACTGCGTAATGAAATCATTGCTCTTCCCTAGGTGGTTTGAAGTTCGCCCATCATAGTGACTTACTCAGGGAATTGGTGTGACAGGCTACCGAAATTAGCTGGTCGGCGAACATAAAAAAACCCCGTACTTCAAAAGTACGGGGTTTTTAAATTCAGCTCTTACGATACTGTTAAGAACTACTACAGCTCTGTGCAGTTAAAGCTTGTCAGAGTGCTCAGAAAGGTACTCAGCAACACCAGCAGTGGTATCTTTCATACCTGCATCACCAGTAGTCCAACCAGCAGGGCAGACTTCGCCGTGCTCTTCGTGGAAGTTTAGCGCATCAACCATACGCAGCATTTCATCAACATTGCGACCCAACGGCAGATCATTAACCACCTGGTGACGAACCATACCCTCTTCATCAATAAGGAACGAGGCGCGGAATGCTATACCGGCTTCTGGGTGCTCAACATCGTAAGCGTTGCAGATATCATGCTTAACATCGGCAACCAATGTGTATTTCACCTTACCAATACCGCCATCATTGATAGCAGTGTTTCGCCATGCGTTGTGAGAGAACTGAGAGTCGATTGAAACACCGATCACTTCCACTCCGCGGCTTTGGAATTCTGCATAACGGTGATCAAATGCGATCAGTTCTGATGGGCAGACAAAGGTGAAATCCAAAGGATAAAAGAAGATCACTGCCTTCTTGCCCTTAATGCTTTCTGCCAGATTAAAATTCTCAACAATTTCGCCGCTGCCAGTTACTGCTGCTGCAGTAAAGTCAGGGGCTGACCGTCCAACTAATACACCCATTTGAATACTCCTGTGATAATCATTAATAAAAAGATAAGTCCGCTGCGAGTCACTTAACCCGCAACATCTATTGACTAAATTTATTCTTCGGTTGGTGCCGCTTCGTCGATCAGGGGCTTTAACTCACCCTTCTCGTGCATCTCAGTGACAATATCACAGCCACCGATAAGCTCGCCATTAACCCACAGCTGTGGGAAGGTTGGCCAGTTGCCAAAAGTTGGCAGGTTTGCGCGAATCTCTGAGTTAGAGAGAATATCTACATAGGCAAAACGCTGACCACAACCCATTAGGGCCTGAACGGTACGAGCAGAAAAGCCACACTGGGGCTGATTCGGCGAACCTTTCATATAAAGAATAATAGTGTTTTTTTCTACCTGATCACGAATGGTTTCCATAATGTCCATAAAGACAAATTCCTCTGAATTAATTAGCAACTGCGTATGAGGCTCATTTTACCCGTTTCCGAGTATTGACGAAACTACCGAAACCGATTTTTTCGCACAATACCGACTATACGCAGCAATTAATAAGCTGGATTGCCTTAAATAATACTCAAACGCAAATGAGAACGATTTGCATTTGCGTTTAGATGGCAGTATAGTCCCACTTCAATTTGACTAGGCCCTAACTTCACGGATAAATACTCGCAGACTGTTCAGGCTAAAACACAAATATAGACATAAGGAACTAACACCATGAAGAAGCAACTTCTCGCCGCATTTATTGGCTTGAATATCACTGCCGTCGCTCAGGCCGCAACGCCAAGCGCTGAAGAAATGTGGGAAATTATCCAGCAGCAGCAAGAACAGATTTCCACACTTAAAGAACAGTTAAGCATCAATGATTCGCGTTTAAGCGAAACCGAAATCATCGCTGAAGCAACTATTTCTGCTGTAGAGCAGATATCTCTGGCGCCAGCTGCCAGCAGCAAGACAACTCTCGGTGGTTATGGTGAAGTTCACTACAACAACCTAGCGAAAGACGATGGCAGTGGCGACAAAAATGAAGTCGACTTCCACCGCTTTGTTTTATTCACTTCACATCAGTTCACTGACAGCATCCGCTTCTTCTCTGAACTGGAAGTTGAGCACAGCATTGCAGGTGATGGTCAGGTTGGTGAAGTTGAGCTCGAGCAAGCCTTTATCGAATGGGATATTTCAGCAAACCAAAGCGCTAAAGCCGGTTTGTTCCTGATGCCTATCGGCATTATCAATGAAACCCACGAGCCAAACACCTTTTACGGTACCGAACGCAATAACGTCGAGAAAAACATTATTCCAGCCACCTGGTGGGAAGCCGGCGCGGCACTCAACGGTGAACTAGCTCAGGGTCTTAGCTATGATATTGCTGCTCACTCTGGACTGTTTATGGATGACGGTGAATACAAACCTCGCGATGGTCGCCAAAAAGTCGGCAAAGCCAAAGCCGACGATATGGCTTTTACTGGCCGCTTAAAATATACCGCGATTCCCGGCCTCGAACTGGCTACATCGGTTCAACGTCAAAACGATGTGCGTCAGGGTGAAGGCGAAGGGATTAGTGGAACACTGATTGAAACACACCTAGCTTGGCAAAAGAACGATTTCCAACTGCGTGCACTTTATGCAGCATGGGATTTCGATACAGCGATCAACGATATCAAACAGGGTGCTGATGAACAGACAGGTTTCTATATAGAGCCTTCCTACAAGCTCACCGATAAGATTGGTGTCTTTGCTCGCTTTAGCGAATACGACAACACTGCCGGCAGTTCAGTTGATAGCGCAGTTGAACAGTTTGATATTGGTATTAATTACTGGCTACACCCGAATGTAGTCTTTAAAATGGACTACCAAGATCAAGACAATAACTCGGGCACAGGTAGTGATGGATTTAATATCGGTGTTGGGTTTTCCTATTAATAAGAAGACCATCATCAAAAAGAAAAGCTTGAATGTTTAACAGCGCCTACAACAGAATATTTTTTGTAGGCCTGTTGGCCACAACCCTCTTGGCATCTCCTCTATTGAGCGCCAAGGGGGTTTTTCAGTCTGGTCCAGATTTTTTCGCTGAAGTTTTTGCGCCACACAAACCCCAGTCGAAAGTTCTCTGGATGACCGCCGATATCCGCCAGCAGGCTGGGAAAATATTGGATCGTCCAGTGGTGGGCTTACGTGTTCGCTATCATCAGTTGGATGGTAAAACCGCATGGATTCTTGAAGAGGTCGGTAAAGAAATGCCCATTACTATCGGCGTGGTTATTGATCAGCATAAGATCGCCAAGGTGAAAATTCTCGCCTACCGCGAAAGTCGTGGCGGTGAAGTGCGCTATCCGGCCTATATGGCTCAATATGAGGGGGCAGTTCTAACCGATCAGCGAAAACTGGATAAGTCGATCGACGGCATAACCGGCGCAACGCTTTCAGTATGGGCGGTGAATAAGGTGGCGGCTCTGGCTTTGTATTATCATGGTCTGGTATCTCCCGTAAAAAGTTCGAATGAACAGCCTAAATAAGTGAGTCTCGGTGAAATCAACAAACTCTTTTAGAACAAATATCATCTGGCACCGCCGCATCGGCCTGTCAGTATTTTTAGTGCTGATTTTTCTCGCTATCAGTGGTATTGCCCTAAACCACTCGCCGACACTAAAGCTCAGTAAAACAAACCTTTCAAACAACTGGTTGCTGTCATGGTACGGGCTGGAAAAACCCGCAATTAATGGTTTTAAGCTGCAAGATAAGTGGCTCTACCAGAATGGTAATGACCTGCTATTTTTAGATAACCAATTCGTAGCACACTGCTCCGCACCGCTAAGCTCTGCCGCTAGAAATTCCCAAGGCATTTTTGCTCTCTGTGCCAATGCACTGGCTATGCTCACCGAAAACGGTGATTTATTGGAAATTTTCAGCCTGCTCGACGGCCTTCCGACCAATGTTCAGGCAGTCTCTGCTGTCGAGGATAGCCTGTATCTTTTGACTGATTCAGCAGTTCTTGAATTCGATCCCGACAGTCTGGCAGTGACAGCCACAGCTAAAACCCCTGCCGCTTTATCGGAATCCCTGACGGTAATGGCAGCAGTGCCTGAATCACTTACGGAACAGCTTGAGGAGACTGGCCCGAGTATCTCCCTGGAGACAGTTATTCTCGATCTTCACAGCGGTCGATTCTTTGGCCAGTTTGGGGTTTTATTTATCGATATCATTGGCTTACTGGTGTGTATTCTTTCAATTACTGGCCTATGGGCCTGGCTGAGCCGCCTGCGGCAGATCAAACAATAGCGACGGTTAACCACCTATACCGCAATCCAATATTGCCAGTCTAATTAAACCACGATATTATTTGCCACCAAGTATGTAACCATAATGATGGCTACAACCAAATGGGCAGCGCAGCTGCCTTTTTTTGTTGTGTTACAAAATTAATATAAAAAGTTACGTTACAAATACGTAAAGGATGCCAAAAAGACAATGACGACTAAAGCACTAATGAACACCTACGGCACCAAAGCCGCCACTCTGGTAAAAGGAGAAGGCGCCTGGCTGTGGGACGCAAATGGAAATAAATACCTCGATGCCCTCTCAGGGATCGCGGTCTGCGGTCTGGGTCACTCCCACCCCGCTATTGCTGCAGCAGTTGCAGAACAGGCATCTGTTCTAACACATTGTTCGAATTTTTTTGCCATTCCCAATCAGGTAGCACTCGCTGACAAGCTCTGTGCGGCCTCTGGCATGGATAAAGTATTCTTTGGCAACTCCGGTGCTGAAGCCAATGAAGCGGCGATCAAGATGGCACGCCTTCACGGTCATAAGAAAGGTATCAAACTGCCGACCGTGCTGGTGATGGATAACGCTTTTCACGGTCGCACATTAGCCACTTTAAGTGCTTCTGGCAGCCGTAAGGTTCAGGCTGGATTTGAACCTCTGGTGCGCGGCTTTGCTCGTGGATCATTTGATGATATTCAATCCCTTGAAACTATCGCCGATAACAACCCAAATATCTGCGCGGTATTTGTTGAGCCGATTCAGGGTGAGGGTGGTATTCGCGTTGCTGCGGATGACTATCTACTAAAGCTGCGTCAATTATGCACCGAAAAAGGCTGGCTGCTGATGCTCGACGAAGTTCAGACCGGCAATGGACGCACCGGAAAATATTTCTACTACCAGCACAGCGGCATTGTTCCCGACGTGGTAACCACCTCTAAGGGTCTCGGCAATGGCGTGCCCATTGGCGCCTGCCTAGCCCACGGTGAAGCCGCCGAACTGATGCAACCGGGCAATCACGGCTCAACCTTTGGTGGCAACCCACTGGCCTGTGCAGCTGCGCTGGCGGCAGTGACTACGATTGAAGAAGAGAATCTCTGTGAGCGCGCCACGGTACTCGGTGATAGGCTGATGAATGGCTTTAAATCAGCACTGGCCGATGCGCCTCATGTTAAAGATATTCGCGGCAAGGGCTGTATGATCGGCATCGAAATCGATAAGCCGTGCAAATCGCTTTTCCCGGCGGCTATGGCTAAAGGCCTGATCATTAATGTCACCGCTGACTCGGTGATTAGACTGCTGCCACCGATGGTGATGAGCGACGCTGAAGCTGACCAGGTAGTCGCGATTCTCGCGCCACTGATTAAAGATTTCCAACAGGATTAAACTAGAGCAACTTTTCATGACTATTAGACATTTTCTTACCCTTCACGACCTCAGTACCGATGAAATCAACGAGGTTATTCAGCTAGCTATTGAGCTTAAAGCTGCCCATCGCGAAGGTCGACAAGAACCTGTTTTTGCAGGGAAAATTCTCGGTATGATCTTCGAGAAGTCCTCAACTCGGACCCGAGTTTCATTTGAAGCTGGTATGGCGCAGCTGGGTGGTGATGCTCTGTTTTTATCGCCCAATGATACCCAACTTGGGCGCGGTGAGCCGATCGAAGATTCGGCGCGAGTGATCTCGCGAATGGTCGATATTGTAATGATCAGAACCTTTGGTCACGACAAGATTGAAAAGTTTGCTGAGTACTCTAAGGTGCCAGTGATTAACGCTCTCACGGATCAGTTCCACCCCTGCCAGTTACTCGCAGACGTGCAGACGTTTGTCGAGCATCGCGGTTCGATTCAGGGAAAAACGGTAGCCTGGATTGGCGATGGCAATAATATGTGTCAGTCGTGGATCAATGCAGCGATGTTGTTGGATTTCAATCTTAATATCGCCTGTCCAATTGGCTATGAGCCGAGTGTCGAGTTACTGGCCAAGGCCGGAAAGCGTATCACCGTAACAAATGATCCTGTGGAAGCAGCCACTGGCGCTCACCTAGTGACTACCGATGTGTTTGCCTCCATGGGTCAGGAAGATGAACAGGAAGAACGTTTAAAGCACTTTGCCAACTATCAGGTTAACCATCAATTGATCGGCCATGCGGCGGATGATGTGCTGTTTATGCATTGTTTACCGGCACACAGAGATGAAGAGGTTTCTGCGGAACTGTTTGAAGATGAGAGTATTTCGGTGGTTTGGGATGAGGCGGAGAACCGATTACATGCGCAGAAGGCGTTGATGATGTTTTTACTTGGGGCTAGTCGGTAAGAGGGCATCGTTGAACTGCCCCCTTCGTCATACTTCCGAGGGACGTCACCCTAGCGAAGGCTGGGGCCAGTATCTTTGAGGTTCTGGGCAGTTATTCAAGAGATCCCAGCCTGCGCTGGGATGACTTTGGTGGTGCTGGGATGACTGTGCTGGTGCTGGGATGACTGTGTTGGTGCTGGGATGACCGTGGTGGTGCCGGGATGGGTAGCGGCAACCTAAATCCCAAGAGCCTAATTAAATAAACTCAACCTGATCAATCTCGTATTCAACATCGCCGCTCGGCGCTTTCACTACCACTACTTCACCAATCTCTTTACCCATTAGCGCTCGGGCAATCGGGGACTGGTAGGAAATCTTACCCTGCTTAACGTCCGCCTCGTCGTCGCCGACAATTTTATAGGTGACCGTCTGATCAGCTTCAAGATTGATAATAGTCGCGGTAGAACCGAATATCACTTTGTCACCGTGAGGCACTTTGTTGATATCAATAACCTGAATATTCGACAGTTTGCTCTCGATTTCCTGAATACGGCCCTCGGCAAAACTCTGCTGTTCGCGAGCTGCGTGGTACTCGGCATTCTCTTTTAGATCACCGTGTTCACGAGCAGTCGCAATATCACTGATAATCCTCGGGCGAACCACTTTAATCAGGTGTTCAAGTTCCCCGCGAAGAGCAATTTCACCCTCAACTGTCATTGCCGTCTTTTGCATTACACTATCTCCTGATGCAGAGTTTGGATTCGTCGCACCGTTGTACCACCCTGATAGCTTAACGCCTGACAAACTGCGCCGCCACCAGCCATAGTAGTAGTGTAATAGACTCTATGCTGCTCTGCACTGGAACGAATGGCAGAGGAATCTGAAATCGCCTGACGTCCTTCCGTGGTATTAATAATCAAATCAATTTTGTCGCTCTTAATCATATCGACAATATGCGGGCGACCTTCCTGAACCTTGTTAACCAGGGTAACAGGTATACCAGCTTGCTCAATAATCTTAGCGGTACCTTTGGTAGCCACCAGTTTAAAGCCGAGATCCGAGAGCTGCTTGGCCAACTCGGGAACCTGATCTTTATCGCGCTCACGCACACTGACAAAAGCTGTACCGCTGGAAGGAATCTCATCGCTGGCACCCAGCTCTGCTTTGCCATAGGCTTCAGCAAAGGTAGTACCTACACCCATCACTTCACCGGTAGATTTCATCTCTGGCCCAAGAATTGGGTCTATTCCAGGGAATTTATTGAACGGGAATACCGCTTCTTTAACACTGTAATAAGGCGGGATAATTTCGCTGGTAAAGCCCTGTGATTCAAGGGACTGGCCAACCATACAGCGAGCGGCAATCTTGGCTAGCGATGTGCCGATACACTTGGAGACAAAGGGTACTGTCCGTGAGGCTCTTGGATTGACTTCAATCACGTAAATCTTGCCATCCTGAAGGGCCAGCTGAACATTCATCAGGCCGCGCACACCCAGTTCCAGTGCCATCTTTTTACAGACTTCGCGCATATCGTTCTGGATTTCTTCACTGAGGCTGTAGGGAGGCAATGAACAAGCTGAATCACCGGAGTGGATACCTGCCTGCTCAATATGCTGCATAATCGCGCCAATCACTACCTGCTTGCCGTCACTGACCGCGTCCACGTCAATCTCAATGGCATTTGGCAGGAAGAAATCGAGAAGTACTGGAGAATCATCAGACACCTGTACTGCGGTCTTCATATAGTGGCGCAGTTCATCTTCTTTGTAGACGATTTCCATAGCGCGACCACCCAGAACATAAGAGGGTCGAACTACTAAGGGATAACCAATTTCTTTGGCCAGCTCTACCGCCTGCTCAGCGCTTCTTGCGGTGGCATTTCGCGGCTGTAACAGACCAAGCTTGTCGATCATCTGTTGGAAGCGCTCGCGGTCTTCCGCACGGTCGATGGCGTCTGGTGTGGTACCAACAATGGGTACACCGGCAGCTTCAAGTGCACGAGCAAGTTTCAGTGGCGTCTGGCCACCAAACTGCACAATCACACCTTTGGGCTTTTCGATACGGACGATTTCGAGAACATCTTCAAGGGTGACCGGCTCAAAGAATAGGCGATCTGAAGTGTCATAATCCGTAGATACAGTCTCTGGGTTACAGTTGACCATAATGGTTTCATAGCCATCATCACGCATTGCCAAAGCGGCGTGAACACAGCAGTAATCAAACTCGATACCCTGACCAATACGGTTGGGGCCACCGCCGAGAACAAGAATTTTATCCTTATCATTGGGGCGCGCTTCACACTCTTCCTCGTAGGTAGAGTACATATAAGCTGTATCTGTAGAGAATTCCGCGGCACAGGTATCCACGCGCTTGTAGACCGGATGTATATCTAAGTCGTTGCGCAACTGACGCACAGCGCTTTCAGCACAGCCTAAAATATCTGCCAGGCGTCGATCAGCGAAACCTTTACGCTTTAAGCGGTAGAGGCTGTTTTGATCCAGATCGCTCAAGCTTGTCTGAGCTAGCGCCAGTTCGTCTTTAATTAGGTCTTCAATCTGCACCAGGAACCAGTGATCGATCTTGGTCAGGTCAAAAATCTCTTCGCGGCTCATGCCGTGACGGAATGCTTCACCCACATACCAAATACGATCCGGACCTGCTACGGCCAACTCGCGGTGTATTTGTGCCATCGGATTTTCAATTTCTGAGGTAAGGATTGGATCGAAACCAGCAACGCCAACTTCAAGGCCACGCAGAGCTTTCTGCATGGATTCCTGGAAAGTACGGCCAATCGCCATCACCTCACCCACAGATTTCATCTGTGTAGTTAGCGCGGTGCTTGCCTGCTCGAATTTCTCAAAGGCAAAACGCGGTATCTTGGTCACTACATAGTCGATGCTCGGCTCAAAAGAGGCCGGTGTAGCACCGCCGGTAATTTCGTTCTGCAACTCATCAAGGGTGAAACCAATGGCCAGCTTGGCTGCCACTCTGGCGATCGGGAAGCCAGTGGCTTTCGACGCCAGTGCCGAGGATCGAGATACTCGCGGATTCATCTCAATAACAATCAGACGGCCGTCTTCCGGGTTGACCGCAAACTGCACATTGGATCCGCCAGTTTCAACACCGATCTCACGCAATACCTTGATCGAGGCGTTGCGCATAATTTGATATTCTTTATCCGTTAAGGTCTGTGCAGGGGCAACGGTAATCGAATCACCGGTGTGGATACCCATAGGATCAAGGTTTTCAATCGCGCAAATAATAATGCAATTATCTTTGCGATCTCTAACCACTTCCATTTCAAACTCTTTCCAGCCAATCAGTGATTCATCGATCAACAGCTCATTGGTTGGCGAGAGATCTAGGCCACGACGGCAGATCTCTTCAAATTCTTCGCGGTTGTAGGCAATACCACCACCGGAACCACCCATCGTAAATGAGGGACGGATAACGCATGGGAAGCCAAAGCGATCAGAAATCTGCGCGGCCTCTTCCATGCTGTGGGCAATACCTGAATTAGGTGTATCCAGGCCAATCGCCTTCATCGCCTTATCAAAGCGCTCGCGATCTTCGGCCTTGTCGATAGCATCGGCATTGGCACCAATCATTTCCACGCCGTGCTTTTCCAGTACACCGTGCTTGGCTAGATCCAGCGCACAGTTCAGTGCCGTTTGGCCACCCATGGTCGGCAGCAGTGCATCGGGCTTTTCCTGAGCAATAATATGCTCAACGGTGCGCCACTCTACCGGTTCGATATAGGTCGCATCGGCCATCGCCGGGTCGGTCATAATTGTCGCCGGGTTGGAGTTGACCAGGATCACCCTAAAGCCTTCTTCGCGAAGCGCTTTACAGGCCTGGGCACCGGAGTAGTCAAACTCACAGGCCTGACCAATAACAATTGGCCCTGCACCGAGGATTAGGATACTTTTTATATCAGTTCTTTTTGGCATGTCGTCTCAGTCTCGCCGCTATTAGCCGCGCGCTCCCATAAGTTCAATAAAGTGGTCAAACAGCACTGCTGCTTCATGGGGGCCTGGGCTAGCTTCAGGGTGACCCTGAAAACTAAAGGCTGGTTTATCTGTGCGATGAATACCCTGCAGCGATCCGTCAAACAGCGAACGGTGCGTGGCAATCAGGTTATCTGGCAAGCTGCTTTCATCAACCGAAAAGCCGTGGTTCTGACTGGTGATCATCACTACATTGTTATCTATATCTTGAACCGGATGGTTGGCACCGTGGTGGCCAAACTTCATCTTCGCAGTCTTAGCGCCTGAGGCCAGAGCCAGTAGCTGGTGACCTAAACAGATACCGAAGACCGGAATATCAGTTTTAAGAATTTCAGTAATGGCTTCAATAGCATAGTCGCAAGGCTCTGGATCGCCAGGACCATTGGATAGGAATATGCCATCCGGGTTCATCGCCAACACTTCGCTTGCAGGCGTTTTAGCCGGCACTACAGTAAGCTCGCAGCCGCGATCAACCAGCATACGCAGAATATTGCGCTTAACACCGAAGTCGTAGGCAACTACTTTGAATTTAGTTGTGGTTGGATCTTGCTCGCTGTGACCAACGCCCAGTTCCCAGCTGTGCTGAGACCATTGGTAGGTCTTTTTTGTGGTTACTTCTTTAGCCAGATCCATACCTTTAAGACCGCCGAACTCTCGAGCCGCAGCCAGTGCAGTTTCGTCATCGATATTACCGGCCATAATGCAGCCGTTCTGGGCGCCGCTCTCGCGCAAAATACGGGTTAGCTTGCGGGTGTCGATATCGGCAATACCAAGGATATTTCTTTCCTTGAGATAGCCATCTAAAGATTGTTCGCTGCGGAAGTTGGATACCAACAATGGCAGATCGCGAATAACCAGACCAGCGGCCCAGACTCTATCCGACTCTGCGTCTTCTTCATTGACGCCGACATTGCCTATATGGGGATAAGTTAGAGTAACAATCTGCTGAGCATATGAGGGATCAGTAAGAATTTCCTGATACCCGGTAAGGGCTGTATTGAAAACCACTTCACCAACGGAGCAGCCATCTGCACCGATAGCGGTTCCTCTGAAAATTGTTCCGTCTGCAAGCGCAAGTACGGCTTCCCGGTGAGTATGGGAATTCACACAACCTCCTAAATTAGTTAACAAAAAAAAATGTTGACCTGAAATCAGGTAACTCCGATAACGGCATCAGTCAATTTCGAATATTTGTAAAAAAGCGAGATGAAACTCGTCGTCTCATCTCGCTAATTAAAATATTCTGCTGTGCTCTAACCTCTCGGAATGAGACCGCATTTATGTCTGCGGTGTTAGGAGCGCATTGTATTGAAAGAGGGCTATTTTGTCTATCACTCATATCAGAAAATTAGCCAATAATCGGACTATTATTTCAGACCGAGCACATCCTGCATATCAAACAGCCCAGACTCTTTTGCAGCCCCTTTAACGGACAGCCATTTTGCTGCACGCACTGCGCCGCGAGCAAAGGACAAACGACTTGAGGCTTTGTGGGTAATCTCTACGCGTTCGCCTTCACCGGCAAACAGTACCGTATGGTCGCCAACTATATCGCCGCCTCTTACTGTAGCGAAGCCAATTGTCTCAGAATCCCGGGCACCAGTTTGACCCTCGCGACCATAGACAGCGACTTCATTTAGATCTCGACCCACCGCTCTGGCTACAGATTCGCCCAGTGACAATGCTGTCCCGGAAGGCGCATCAATCTTGTGACGATGGTGGGCTTCAAGAATTTCAATATCCGTTTCGTCACCAATCACAGCAGCCGCTAGTTCAGCTAATTTAAAACACAGATTAACGCCGGTAGAAAAATTGGAGGCCATACAGATAGCACTCTTTTCAGTAGCTGCAATCACCTGGGCATGTTGCTCGGCATCCAAACCCGTGGTTCCAACCACCATCTTCTTATTGTTAGCGGCACAGAATGCGGCATTGGCAACAGTTGCCCCGGGAACGGTGAAGTCGATTAAAACATCAAACTGATCGCCAACTTCGGCGAGGGAGCCGGCAACGATAACACCGTTTGTTCCAACACCAGCCAGCTCACCGGCATCAACGCCGATCAATGAACTCTCTGGACGTTCGAGGGCCGCGCTCAACTCAACACCATCAGTTAACAGGATAGCTTCTATCAGGGCCTTGCCCATTCGACCGCCTGCACCGGTAATCGCAACTCTGGTCATGTTTTAGTCCTGCCCTGTGTTTTAAATAAGTGTTTTTAATTAAGCAAATCCAACTCGTGCACCTATAGTACGCAAGTTGATTTTAGCCGGTCAAATTATCGAAGAACTTTTTAACCCCATCGAACCAGCCGGAACTGCGCGGTGAATGTTTACGCTGGCCATCTAGACTATCTTCAAAGCCCTGCAGCAACTCACGCTGCTTGGCGCTGAGATTAACCGGTGTCTCCAGCACAACCCGACAGAGCAAGTCGCCAACACCGCCACCGCGAACAGGTGCAACACCTTTGCCACGTAGACGAAACAGCTTGCCGCTCTGGGTTTCTGCGGGGATTTTTAATTTTACTTTGCCGGACAATGTTGGGACCTCAAGGTCGCCACCCAGCGCCGCCTGAGCAAAGCTAATCGGCACTTCGCAGTGAAGATTGCTGTCATCACGAACAAAGATCGGGTGCTTGCGCACCACCATCTGTACATAGAGATCACCTGGAGGGCCGCCATGAGGCCCCGATTCACCTTTACCTGAAAGGCGAATACGATCACCTGTATCCACACCCGCGGGAATCTTCACCGAGAGTGTTTTGCGCTCTTCCCTAACACCTTGACCACGGCAGCTGCCACAGGGATCGGAGATCATCTGGCCGCGTCCATGACATTTTGGACAGGCCTGCTGTACCGAGAAAAAACCCTGAGCCATTCGCACCTGACCAGCACCCTGACAGGTAGTGCAGGTAACCGGCGAAGAGCCTCTGCGCGCACCCGAGCCATCGCAGGGCTCACAAGCGGTCATGGTTGGCACATCTATCTGCACAGTTTTACCTTTAACCGCATCTTCGAGATCTAACTGCAGGTCATAGCGCAGATCGGAACCTCGCGCCGGGCCTCTTCGACCGCCGCCACCGCCACTGCCACCGAAAATATCGCCAAATACATCGCCGAAGATATCGCCAAAACCAGCGCCACCAGCGCCGCCACCCGCATTGCCATCGACACCGGCGTGACCAAAGCGGTCATAGGCAGACTTTTTCTCTTCATCACCGAGAACTTCGTAGGCCTCTTGGGCTTCTTTAAATTTCTCGTCGGAGTTTTTGTCGTCTGAATTGCGGTCTGGGTGGAATTTCATCGCAATGCGACGAAATGCCTTTTTGATTTCCGGGGAAGAGGCGCCTTTATCAACACCTAATACTTCGTAGTAATCGCGTTTAGCCATAACGGGTTTCTTTTTTCCTAACTAGTACAAATAGTATTAAGCGCGGAACAATGCCCGCGCCTAATAGAAGTAGAGATAACTGACAAGCGCTTACTTGCCGTCTGGTTTCTCTTGTTCAGCGTCTTCTTTTACTTCTTCACACTCAGCATCCATGGCGTCATCACCAGCGGGCTGTTCGCCCTCAGGTGCCTGACCAGCTTCAGCCTGTTCTGCATACATTTTCTGAGCTAGACCTGAAGAGGCTTCCGACAGTACCTTAGCGGCTTCGTCGATGGCTTCTTTGTCATCGCCCTGAACAGCTTCTTCAACCTGCTTGATAGCAGCTTCAATAGCACCCTTCTCTTCTTCAGAAGCCTTATCACCAGCTTCTTCAAGAGTCTTCTTGGCGGCATGTGCCAGGCCGTCAGCGGTATTGCGTGCCTGAACCAGGTCGGCAAACTTCTGATCTTCGGCTGCATTGGCTTCAGCATCCTGAACCATTGCATCGATCTCGTCGTCCGAGAGACCTGAAGAGGCTTTAATAATGATCGACTGCTCTTTACCCGTGGCCTTATCTTTAGCGCCAACATGGAGGATGCCGTTGGCATCAATATCAAAGGTCACTTCGATCTGTGGCATACCACGTGGAGCTGGTGGAATATCGGCCAGATCAAAACGTCCAAGAGATTTATTGCCTGTCGCCTGCTTTCGCTCACCCTGAACTACGTGAATGGTTACCGCAGTTTGATTGTCGTCAGCGGTTGAGAAAATCTGTGATTTCTTGGTAGGAATCGTGGTGTTTTTCTCAATAACCGGTGTGGCAACGCCACCCATGGTTTCGATACCCAGGCTTAGAGGTGTTACGTCGAGCAGCAGTACATCTGTAACATCACCAGATAGAACAGCACCCTGCAGAGCAGCACCTACGGCAACCGCTTCGTCGGGGTTAACATCTTTACGCGGCTCTTTGCCAAAGAACTCAGTTACTTTCTCCTGAACCTTAGGCATACGCGTCTGGCCACCAACAAGAATAATCTCGTCAATTTCACCAACTGATTTACCAGCATCTTTAAGGGCTACTTTAAGCGGTGTCAGTGAACGCTCGATCAGATCTTCAACCAGTGACTCAAGCTTGGCGCGAGTTAGCTTAACTACCAAGTGCTTGGGGCCGGTGGCATCAGCAGTGATATAAGGCAGGTTTACTTCAGTCTGGGCGCTTGAAGAGAGCTCAATCTTGGCTTTCTCAGCGGCTTCTTTCAGACGCTGCATGGCCAGTGGATCACCGTGAATATCGATACCGCTGTCGGCTTTAAATTCCGCTGAAAAATATTCAATTAAACGCATATCGAAGTCTTCACCACCGAGGAATGTGTCACCGTTGGTTGCCAACACTTCAAACTGCTTCTCGCCGTCAACATCGGCAATCTCAATAATCGAGATATCGAAAGTACCACCACCGAGATCGTAGACAGCGACGACTGAATCGCCAGCACTCTTATCGATACCGTAGGCAAGTGCCGCAGCCGTTGGCTCATTGATAATACGCTTAACATCCAAACCAGCAATACGACCAGCATCTTTAGTTGCCTGACGCTGGGAATCGTTAAAGTATGCAGGCACAGTAATAACTGCTTCTGATACTGTCTCGCCGAGATAGTCTTCAGCGGTCTTCTTCATTTTCTTCAATACTTCAGCAGAAATCTGCGGGGCAGCTTTGCTGTCGCCTTTGATCTCTACCCATGCATCGCCATTGTCTGCCTTTACAATTTTGTAAGGCACCATTTTGATATCTTTCTGTACAACATCGTCTTCAAAACGGCGGCCGATCAGGCGCTTTACCGCATAAACTGTGTTGTGTGGGTTGGTAACTGCCTGACGTTTAGCCGACTGTCCAACTAGGATTTCGCCCTCTTCAGTGAACGCAACAACCGATGGTGTGGTGCGTGCGCCTTCTGAGTTTTCAATGACTTTGGGTTTATCACCTTCGAGAACGGACACACATGAGTTTGTCGTTCCAAGGTCGATTCCGATAATCTTGCCCATTGGTTAATTCTCCGTTACTTTTCTTTAAAGCCTGTTTCCAGGGTTTGTATTTAATTTGTTAAATCTGTTTCTGTGTATGTTTCTATATGTGGGTGCTAGTTCGACAAATTCAAGGGCGGCGATATTTATTTAACGCCACCCCCACTGAATCAGGACGCGCTAGAAACCACCACCATCGCCGGCCTGATTAGACGGCCATTGAGGGTGTAGCCCTTCTGAAACACGTCCATCACTGTATTGGGTTCCATATCCGGGTTGGGGACCATGGAAACCGCCTGATGCAGGTTGGCGTCAAAGGGCTCACCGGCGGGATCTACTGCTTCAATCTTGAAGCGAACCAGTACATCGAGAAAGCTCTTTAGGGTCAGCTGAATACCTTCTGCGATGGCCTTCTGGCTCTCGTCTTCGGCATCGATAGCAGTGAGTGCACGCTCGAGGTTGTCGACCACTGGAAGCAGGTCTGCAGAAAATTTATCCAGAGCAAATTTGTGCGCATTCTCAACATCGCGCTCAGCACGGCGACGCATATTCTGCATCTCTGCCTGAATTCTCAGCACATTGTCGTTGGCATCTGCCACCTGCTGTTGCAGCTGATCGGTTTCAGAGACCTGCTCTTCCTCGAGCAGCTCCTGTTCAATTTCTTCGTTGCTAGCTTTTCCATTAGAAGCTTCTTCGCTACCAGCTTCAGTTTCGTTCACCACGGCATCTTCCGGCTGAACGGCATCTTGATCTTTTTGTTGGTCATTTTCTGTTTCGCGTGACACACCAATTCCTCACTTCGTTGGTTATATTGGCCATTATTTTTGGCTCTTCCTCAATATGGGGACAAACTATTCAGTTTCAAGCGATTGCGTAACGGCAATCTGTTCTGTATAAATCTAACCACGCTATAAGGTATTAAATAAAGTGCTGCTATCTATAAATATCAACAACTACACATTGGTTGAATCCCTAGAGATCGAGTTCTCAAAAGGCACCACTGCCATCACTGGTGAAACCGGTGCCGGTAAGTCGCTGGTGCTCGATGCGTTGGGCATGGCACTGGGTGATCGCGCCGATAGCGATACTATTCGCCACGGCAAAAAGCGCGCTGAAATCACCGCCACCTTCGATATAAGCAGTACCCCAGAGGCAAAGAACTGGTTACAGAACAACGACTTAGATGCCGATGATCAATGTATTTTGCGTCGCCTTTACACCACCGAGGGTCGCTCTAGGGGCTACATCAACGGTCAGTCCTGCACCATGCAACAGTTGCAGACTCTCGGCGATATGCTCACCGATATTCACAGCCAGCACGAACACCAGTCTCTTTTACGTCGCGAGACCCATCGCAGATTATTGGACGAGTACGCCAACACCATCGATTTGGCCTCAGAGCTGGCAGCGAACTATCAGCAGTGGAACAGTGCCAACAAACAGTTAAATAATCTTCTCGAACACGCGGATGAATTAACCGCGCGCAAAGACCTGCTGACTTTTCAGGTGCAAGAGCTGCAGCAGCTGGGATTAGAGAACAATGAACTCGGTAATCTCGAGAAAGAACAGCAGACACTGGCCAATGCCGATCAGATTCTGCAGGACAGCCACAGTTTGCTTGCAGTTTGCGATCAGGACGAAAGCTTTAATATTCGCGAGGGTTTAAACCGCGCGCTAACGATTTTATCCGGCTTAAAGCACAGGCCCGAAGCCCTTGGTAATGCCGAGGAGCTTTTACAGAGCTCTATGATTCAGGTAGAAGAGGCTATCCATGAGATCGGTAATCATATAGATCGTTTTGAAGCCAACCCACAGCGGCTGCAACAGGTTGAGGAGCGACTTTCGGCGATATTCCAGCTATCCCGCAAGCATCGGGTTAATGGCGATCAGCTAGCCGAAACCCTGGAATCTCTGGAAGCGGAGCTACAGGAACTTAAAGGCGGTGGTGAGAGTATTGAGACCCTTCAGGAGGAGCTCGGTAAGTTGGCCGATAATTACACTGCCAAGAGCGCAAAACTGAGCAAACAGAGAACAAAAGCGGCTGCGGTGATGGCCAATGAAATTAATCAGCAACTTCAGCTGTTATCTATGGAAGGTGCCGAGCTAGTGGTTTCAATATCGCCATTGAGTGAAGGCGAGTTTCGCGCCACCGGCAATGAGGATATTGAATTCTTGATTGCGACTAACCCCGGGCAGCCTCATAAGCCGTTGGCTAAAATTGCCTCTGGCGGTGAACTGTCTCGTGTCAGCCTGGCGATTCAGGTGGTTGCGGCGGCGCATTCCAATATTCCAACACTGGTGTTTGATGAGGTGGATGTGGGTATTGGCGGCAGTACTGCGGATATTGTTGGTCAGTTGCTCAAACAGCTGGGTGATCGCGGGCAGGTTATCAGTGTGACTCATCAGCCTCAGGTGGCGGCTCATGCCCATCATCATTATCGAGCTAGTAAGGTGGTTGAAACTAATAGTGCTGAGTCGTTGATGACGCCGCTTGATGAGACGCAGCGGGTTGAGGAGTTGGCGCGTATGTTGGGCGGCGCTAAGGTGACGGATCAGACGCTTTCTCATGCTTCTGAGTTGCTTAAGTTGGCATCTGGTTAGATCTAAAATTTATCGGTGTTCTTCCTGACGCTTCATCACCCTGACAGAGCGGAGTGACTAAGAATCTCTTTGTTTGGAGTACTAAACCGGCTCACCTACCCTAACCCCCTTTCAAAACACGCCGTGAATACATCCGTGTAGTCTCGAGGCCAGCATCCATGCTGGCCACGGTTTTGAAAGGGGGTTAGGGTAGGTAAGCCTTATTAACGGAGTGGTGATAAATATCTCACGCACGTTCAGATAACAAAGAAAAACTGTCATTCCGCAGACTACTACACAAGTAAAAACCCAACCTTGAAGGGAGCTTTCAGATCAATCAGGGTCCGCTTATGGGTTTATAATTTTTAGATTGAGCGAAGACTTGTTTGAGTGAAACGAGTTGTCTGAGCGCTGAAAATTATAAACCCATGGACCCGATCTGAAAGCTCCCTTCAAGGTTTGGTTTTGGGGATCAGTGCCCCAAACCAAAAGATCCCTCGTCGCTGCGCTCTGTCGGGATGACAAGTCAGTTAAAAATTTTAGGCAAAAAAAATCCCCGATTGAAATCGGGGATTTATTTTTACTTCAACAACAGCGACCATTAAGCCTCTGGTGCAGCTTCCTCAGAAGGAGCAGCTGGGGCTTCAGGTGCAGTACCCTCATCCGCCTGTGCTTCTTTGATAGACAGCTTCACACGACCGCGGTTGTCGATTTCAAGAACCTTAACGCGAACATCCTGACCGTCCTTGAGGTAATCCTCAACCTTGGCAACACGCTCTTGAGCGATCTGTGAGATATGAACCAGACCGTCAGTGCCGGGCATAAAGTTAACAAATGCGCCGAACTCAACGATGCGAACAACTTTACCGTCGTAGATAGTACCTGGCTCTGGATCGGCAACGATCGCAGCGATCGCTTCCATTGCAGAGTTCAGACCTTCTGTATCTTCAGAGTAAATCTTAACCGAACCATCATCAGTGATGTCGATAGTCGAGTTATGCTCTTCACAAAGACCACGAATAGTTGCGCCGCCCTTACCAATAACGTCACGGATCTTGTCTGAATCGATCTGCATAACGCCCATACGCGGTGCAGTTTCAGCAACCTCGTCACGACCAGTAGCAATAACCTTGTTCATCTCATCGAGAATATGTAAGCGCGCGTCCATAGCCTGCTCAAGCGCGATTTCCATAATCTCTTCAGTGATACCTTCAATTTTGATATCCATCTGCAGAGCAGTGATACCAGCAGCTGTACCAGCTACTTTAAAGTCCATATCACCGAGGTGATCTTCGTCACCCAAGATATCAGTCAGAACTGCGAAACCAGCGTCTTCTTTAACCAGACCCATAGCAATACCAGCAACTGGTGCTTTCAAAGGTACACCAGCATCCATCAGTGCCAAGCTAGAGCCACATACAGAAGCCATAGAACTTGAACCGTTAGATTCAGTGATCTCTGATACTACGCGTATGGCGTAGGGGAAATCTTCTGGAGAAGGCAGTACAGCGTTGATACCACGACGGGCTAAACGACCATGACCCACTTCACGACGGCTAGTGAAACCAATACGGCCACATTCGCCTACTGAGTAGGGAGGGAAGTTGTAGTGCAGCATAAACGGATCGTCGCGCTTTCCTTCAAGAGCATCGATCATCTGTGCATCACGGGTTGAACCCAGTGTTGCAGCAACAATTGCCTGAGTCTCGCCACGGGTAAACAGTGAAGAACCGTGAACCTTGTCGAGGATACCTACTTCAACGTTAATCGCGCGAACTTTCTTAGTGTCACGACCATCAATACGCGGCTCGCCACGAATGATACGACCACGAACAATACTCTTTTCGAGTTTCTTGAACGAATCTTTAACATCTTCGGCAGTTGGGCCATCTTCAGCGATTAGCTGTTCGTTGGCACGATCACGCAGAGCATTGATTTTTAACACACGCTCTTGCTTATCAACTGTCTGATAGGCTGCATCTAAATCAGTACCAATCAAATTGTTAAGCGCTAATTTCAGATCTGCATTTTCAACTTCTGCTTCCCAATCCCAACGTGGCTTGCCAGCTTCAGCAGCCAGCTCTGCAATAACAGAGATAACAGATTGCATTTCCTGGTGGGCGAACAGTACGCCACCCAGCATAGTGTCTTCTGAAAGCTCGCTAGCTTCAGATTCAACCATCAATACAGCGTCCTTAGTACCAGCTACAACCATATCCAGTGAAGACTCTGCGAGTTCACTGTAAGTTGGATTTAACAGGTAACCCTGGTCGTCGGTGTAACCAACGCGGGCACAGCCAACTGGGCCGTTAAAAGGAATGCCTGAGATAGACAGTGCAGCAGAGGTACCGATCATTGCGGCAATATCTGGATCGATATTTTTCTCTGCAGACATAACAGTACAGACAACCTGTACTTCGTTTTTAAAGCCGTTCGGAAAAAGAGGACGGATAGGACGGTCAATAAGACGCGACGTAAGAGTCTCTTTTTCATTTGGACGGCCTTCACGCTTAAAGAAACCGCCGGGGATTTTGCCCGCAGCATAAGCTTTCTCAACGTAGTGAACACCCAGTGGGAAGAAGTCCATACCTGGCTTGGCTTCTCTTGCACCCACTACAGTACAGAGTACTGTAGTGTTATCGATTGAACATAGAACTGCACCAGTCGCCTGACGGGCGATACGGCCAGTTTCCAGAGTTACGGTGTGATTACCGTATTGAAACTTTTTAATTAAAGGAGTCATAATTTTCCTTGGTATTTTTTACCATTTAGCGTCTTCACTTCGAATCTTTTTACGCTGCTCGGGTTACTGATAAATACCCTTGGGATATGCATCAGTAACTCGATCAACGAATCTAAGCTCGAAGGTCCAACAGTTTAGTTTTGTGTTCGCAAATTTTATCTAGGTGGAATTATTTAATAGCCCAGATAGACAAATGCGGCCCCTTTTGAGGACCGCACCGAGAACACTTATCGACGTAAACCAAGCTTCTTGATCAGCTGGCCATAACGCTCAATATTTTTGCCCTTCAGATAGTCGAGCAATTTGCGACGTTGGTTAACCATGCGAATCAGACCGCGACGTGAATGGTGATCTTTTTTGTGATCGCCAAAGTGGTCCTGCAACTTGTTGATGTTTACGGTTAGCAGTGCAACCTGAACTTCAGGGGAACCCGTGTCGTTCTCACATGTTGCATGCTCAGCTACTACAGCTGCTTTTTCTTCTGCACTCAGTGCCATGATACTTACTCCAATATGCGAATTAATTAAATTCAGAATGCCCGCGCATATTTACAGACAACCTAATGAGTCACTCTAAACAATCAAACCTTTAAAGAACTCTTGAATTTTGAGAATATTTTTCGGTTATTACCCGACTATAAGTCTTCTACAACCAGTCTTTTCGGGGCTATTTTGCCGTCTTCGGTAACCGTAGCTACACCCAGAAAAGCACCGCCCTCGCGAAAGACGCGCACTATATCGCCTTCTTGCCCATTGCGAAAGGCCTGTGTTGACATTACTTCCTGGCCCATTTGGAAGTATGCGGCGACATCTTCACTCAATTCCACGGCCATTCGGTCGGCAATGGCGATATCCATCGGCTTTAACAGATGGTCCAACTGCTCTGGCTCGCAGCTCTCGCGCATTTCCTGCAGAGCTTGCAGTGAAACTGTTTCAGCTTCATGAAAGGGGCCGGCCAATGTCCGATGCAATGCACTAACATGGGCGCCACAGCCGAGCATCTGACCTAAATCATCTGCCAGACACCTTATATAGGTACCTTTACTACAGCGAACTTCGACATCCAGTTCGGCAACCACGCCGGGGCGGAAGTCCAGTATCTGGTAGTCATAGATAGTAATACTGCGCGCTGCGCGCTCTACTTCTATACCCTGACGAGCCAATTTATATAGCGGCTGGCCATTGTGTTTTAGCGCTGAGTACATCGAGGGGACCTGCTGAATATCACCCCTAAAACTGTCTACCGCGCGATTGATCTGCTCAAGGCTGATATCCGACGCATCTACCCGTAAAATCTCTTCGCCATCGCAGTCGCCACTTTCGGTGCGCACTCCCAAACTAAAGGTGCTGCGATAACCCTTATCCGAGTCGAGAAGAAACTGGCTAAACTTGGTTGCCTCGCCGAGACAGATGGGCAGTACTCCGCTGGCCAGCGGATCTAGCGCGCCGGTATGGCCGGCTTTGTTGGCATCGAATAGACGCCTAACACGCTGCAGTGCGTGATTGGATGATAGTCCCAGAGGTTTATCGAGCAGGAAAATACCGTTGACTGAACGACCGCGTTTGCGTCTGCGAGCCAAACTTAGCTTTCCTCGTTGTCCGCGGGGGATTCTTTTGAGACAGACTCTTCTGAAACAGAATCTTCTGAAACAGACTCTTTAGAGACAGCTAGGTCAATCAGTGCCGAGAGATGCTGACCACGACGGCCACTCTCATCAAAATAGAAGGTTAATTTTGGCACTATGCGAAGCTTAATACTTGCGGCCAGTAACTTGCGCAGATAACCGGCAGCGCCATTAAGTGCGGCAATCCCTTCGTCGATCTGCTTTTGATCACGCTCTTCGACAAAGGTGACAAAGATTTTACCATAGGCAAGATCACGGCTGATTTCCACGTCGGTGATATTGACCATTCCCACTCGGGGATCGCGCACTTCATCGCGTATCAGTACAGCAACTTCCCGTTGAACTGCATCCGATACGCGTTCCGCGCGAGTAAATTCTCTTGGCATAGTAGTTTCTAGTCCCGACGCTTACAGCGAGCGCTTAACCTGAGTGATCTCATAGACTTCAATCAGATCGCCAGGCTTAACATCGTTGTAATCTTTAACGCCGATACCACATTCCATTCCGTTACGAACGTCCTGGGCATCGTCTTTAAAGCGACGCAGGGATTCCAGTTCACCCTGGTAGATAACAATATCGTCGCGTAGGACACGGATAGGTTTGTTGCGATAGACAACACCCTCGGTGACCATACAGCCGGCGATAGCGCCAAACTTGGGAGAGCGGAATACATCGCGAACTTCGGCGATACCAACAATCTCTTCACGGGTTTCTGGTGCCAGCATACCCGAGAGGGCCTGCTTTACTTCATCGAGAAGGTTGTAGATAACACTGTAGTAGCGCACTTCAATCTGTTCTTTCTCTGCCAGTGAACGGGCTGTACCGCCGGCACGCACATTAAAGCCAAGTACAATTGCGCCAGTGGTCAGTGCCAGATTGACATCCGACTCGGTGATACCACCGACACCAGAGGCAACAATATCTACCGCAACTTCATCGGTAGCAAAATCGTGAAGCGCTGAATTAATCGCTTCCAGAGAACCGCGAACATCGGTTTTAACAATCAGGTTGAGCTTGCTGACCTGATCGGCACCCATGTCGGTAAACATATTTTCAAGTTTGGCGGCCTGCTGTCGTGACATACGCTCCTGGCGGGCTTTAGTCTGACGCACTTCGGCAATTTCCTTGGCCCTGCGCTCATCGGCAACCACAAAGAACTCATCACCGGCATTTGGCGCTTCATCGAGACCCAGTATCTCTACAGGGATCGACGGGCCAGCTTCGACAGTGGGCTTTTTCGCTTCGTCGGTCATGGCGCGAATCTTACCAACGCTCTCACCGGCGAGCATAAAGTCACCTTTGCGCAGTGTTCCCTGCTGAACCAGCGCAGTGGCAACAACACCACGGCCCTTATCAATACGGGATTCAACAATTACACCACGAGCAGGAACATCGATTGGCGCGGTTAGCTCAAGCAACTCTGACTGAAGTAGTACAGCTTCGAGCAGCTCATCAATACCGTCACCGGTATGCGCCGATACTTTAATAAACTGTGTATCACCGCCCCACTCTTCAGGGATAACATCTTTGGCGGCCAATTCATTGATCACACGCTCTGGATCGGCACCTTCTTTATCCATTTTATTAATCGCGATAACCAGAGGTACACCGGCGGCGCGAGCATGCTGAACAGCTTCTTCAGTCTGTGGCATAACACCATCATCTGCTGCTACTACCAGAATAACCACATCGGTACTCTGTGCGCCGCGAGCACGCATAGCGGTAAACGCTGCGTGACCTGGGGTATCGAGGAACGTCACCATGCCCTTTGGCGTGTCTACGTGGTAGGCACCAATATGCTGGGTAATACCACCGGCTTCGCCAGAGGCAACACGGGATTTTCTAATATAGTCGAGCAGCGAGGTCTTACCGTGGTCAACGTGACCCATAACGGTAACAATCGGCGCTCTTGCTTCTTCAACACCTTCACTCTTAAGCTCTTCAAACTGTTTGGCCAGTTCGTCTTCAACAGTTTCAGTGCTGGCTGCTACAGGCGTATGCCCGAGCTCTTCAACCACCAAGAAAGCAGTTTCCTGGTCAATCACTTCATTCATCGAAGCCATGACACCCATTTTCATCAACTGCTTAACAACCACACCTGACTTTGTCAGCATCAGCTGAGCGAGATCGGCTACTGTCAGTTCTTCGGGAATCTGAACTTCTAAAACTTTCTTTTCAGTCGGCTTTTGGAAGGTGTGCTTATTGTCCATTTTTAGCGGTGCGGCATTGCCGGAACTCAGGCGAGTTCTTTTTCGCGACGAGTCATCCATGTCCCGCAGACCCATACGACCTTTTTTCTTACCGCCTTTACCAGCTGGCTTTTTAGCCTTTTTGCCAACCTTGTCTTCGTCGTCAGCGGGCTTGCCGTGGCGACGGCCTTTTTCGTGGGCAGGTTCGGCGGCAGGTTTTACTGCTGGTGCTGCAGGCGCGGGCTTGGAAAGCTTTTTAGCTTCTTCAGCCTGGGCTGCTGCAACTGCTTCTGCAGCTTTGCGGGCTTCTTCAGCTTTTTCAGCTAACTTCTGCTCGTCTTCCTCGATCTTAGACTTAGAATCTTCCACGGATTTACGGCGCGCTTCGGTAGCCGCCTGACGCTTTAATTCGACATCATCAACGGGCGATGAAGACACTTCAGGCGTTGGCGCTTCGGTACGTGCCTGCTCTTCTGCTTCAGCCTGAGCCTTGATTTCTTCGTCGCTGCGCTTAACGTAAGTTCGCTTTTTGCGGACTTCGATATTAACCGTTTTGCGATTACCAGACTTTAGCGTGCTGAGCGTTTTGCGTCGCAAGGTTATCTTTTTCGGCTCGCCAGCGCTCTCTCCGTGCAGGCCTTTCAAATAGGCCAGCAGAGTCTGCTTCTCTTCATCAGATACCGCAGCATCTTCAGTCGTATGGTTTAGGCCTGCTTCTTTCATTTGCAAAAGCAAACGATCGACAGATGCGCCTACGGTTTTTGCCAATTCACTTACTGTAACTTGAGCCATCGGTTGTCCTCTATTACACCCCGATTAATTATTCACCCTGGTCCGCAAACCATGGTGCACGCGCGGTCATAATTAATGACGCAGCGGTCTCTTCATCCATTCCATCTACTTCCATTAGATCGTCTACGGCCTGCTCGGCCAAATCTTCCATGGTGACAATACCCTTACCTGCTAGGGTATTTGCCAGAGCGTCGTTCATGCCGTCCATTGTCAGCAGATCTTCTGCTGGGGCAACATTGGCCAACTGCTCTTCACTCGCCAGTGCCTGAGTCAACAGGGCATCTTTAGCGCGAGCGCGTAATTCTTCAGCGATATCTTCGTCGAAACCTTCAATTTCGCTCATCTCTTCAAGTGGCACATAGGCAACTTCTTCGAGACTGGTGAAACCTTCTTCAACCAACACAATCGCAATATCTTCTTCAATATCCAGCGCCGTCATCAGGCTGCCGATAAAGCTCGATGATTCTTCATGCTGCTTTTCTTTAGCCTCATCAAGGGTCATCACATTGATCGTCCAACCGGTCAACTCAGATGCCAGGCGAACATTCTGACCGCCTTTACCAATTGCCTGAGCGAGGTTTTCTTCGTTGACTGCAACATCCATAGAATGGCTGTCTTCATCGACAACAATCGACTCTACTTCTGCCGGCGCCATCGCGTTGATAACTAGCTGTGCCGGGTTATCATCCCAGAGAATAATGTCAATACGCTCATCATCCAGATCGTTAGACACTGCCTGAACACGCGCACCGCGCATACCCACACAGGCACCTACTGGATCGATCCGAGCATCTTTGCTCTTCACTGCAATCTTGGCGCGCTGGCCAGGATCGCGAGCTGCACCTTTAATTTCAATAATGCCTTCAGAGATTTCCGGTACTTCGATCTGGAACAGCTGAACGAGCATTTCTGGCGCTGCGCGAGAGATAAACAACTGCGGTCCGCGGGTCTCTTCACGGATGCTGGTTAAAATAACTCGAGTGCGATCATTGATACGGAAGATCTCTCTACCCACAAGCTCTTCGCGGGGCAGCAGGCCTTCAGCATTTTCACCAAAGTCGACAATAATATGGTCGCGGGTCACTTTCTTAACTGTACCGTTCAACATCTCACCGATGCGGTGACGGAAGCGGTTAACAATCAGCTCGCGCTCTGCGTCTCTAACTTTCTGAACAATAACCTGCTTGGCAGTCTGTGCAGCAATACGCCCAAAAGCAATATTCTCTACAGTCTCTTCGAAAGTATCGCCAACCGCTAGGGTAGGATCTTTCTCATGAGCTTCTTCTGTAGTGAACTGAGTACCTAACTCGGCCATAACGTCGTCAGCGACAACATCCCAGAAGCGGTATGAATCGTAATCGCCAGTTTGACGATCGATTACCACGCGAATATTGGCACCCTCTTCGTAGCGCTTTTTAGTCGCTGTAGCCAATGCCTGTTCAATCGCCTGAAAGATGATCTCTTGATCCACACCCTTTTCATTGGATACGGCTTCAGCAACCATTAAAATTTCTTTACTCATTGTTCAAACCTCACATGACTCAGAATCTTGGCACCACATTGGCCTTGTCGATTCCTTCAATCGGAAACAGATACTCAGTATCTGCAACCACCAAAACGATTTCATCTCCATCAATACCCACGAGACGACCTTTAAAATTACGCCTACCGTCATAGGGAAAACGCAATCTAAGCGAGATATCTTCACCTTTATACTTTTCGTATTGAGCGAGCTCGTAGAGAGGTCGATCCATACCAGGTGACGAGACTTCTAAAACATACTCACCGTTAATGGCATCTTCAACATCGAGAATACTGCTAGATTGTCTACTGACACGCTCGCAATCCTCAACACCGATACCATCTTCACTATCTATATAGATTCGCAATAATTTGCGCTTGCCACCTGACTGTAGCTCTAAACCCCAGAGCTCACAGTTTAACGCCTCAACTACCGGCTTTAGTAACTCGTGCAATTTGCTGTCGGCCGCAGCCATTGGCATCTCCTGACAAACAAAAAATGGGCCTGAGGCCCATTTATTAACAACTAAAGAAAAGCCCCAAAATGGGGCTCCTCGATTTGCGCCGGACCCGACGCGAATTTGTAGTGGAACTGACACAGTTATGTTGCAACTACGACAGCGATATTCCATTCTCCACCGAGCTAATGCAAGCATAGACAATCTATCAGTGTCTTACATAAGCTAATTTGTATCGATTTATTCTATTACCAACTATCAATAGAAAATTGGTAGCGGGAGCTGGATTTGAACCAACGACCTTCGGGTTATGAGCCCGACGAGCTACCAGACTGCTCCATCCCGCACCGACACAACGGTTAATCTTTAAACCGTCCTCCCTTGAGAGGACGCGCATTATAGGTAGAGGGCACCCCTAGGTCAACATAACTCGGACAATCAGGACACTTTTATTTCCGGCTGCTAACAATCAAATCGTAGGCAGTCTGAATCTCCTGAGTTCGCTCGGTAGCTAGCTTGACCATATCTTCCGGCATACCCTGCCCAATCAGCTTGTCAGGGTGATTCTCACTGATCAATTTTCGGTAGGCGCGTTTAATTTGACTACCCGAACTGGACTGCTCAACACCCAGTGCCGTATAGGCAGCGCTGAGTTGAGTCGCAAAAGTCTGAGTTCTATAACTGCCACCGCCACCACTGGAATCCTTAAATTGGGCCTGAGCCTTAATCATCGCTATAAACTGATCAAAGAGCGCGGCAGAAAAGCCCAGTCGACCGGCTATTGTCCGCAGCAAATCCTGTTCAGCCTGATGCAGTTCACCATCGGCAATCGCTAGGGAGATCAAATCATTAAGCAACGATCTTTTAAGATTGTTATGGCGACCACAAATGGCCATAAAGGCATGCAGGGTATCGTCAACAGAAAAATCGCCCTTGGAACCGCCCTTAAATAACTCTATGGCTTTTTTACGATGTGCATTGGTCAATCCCATCTTTGACATAAGCGCCTCGGCAAGCGCTATTTCTGCAGCCGATATTTGGCCATCGGCTTTGGCGAGATTTCCGAGCAGTGCGAATACTGTTTCAAAATAAGACCCCTGAACCTCTGCCTGCTGTTGCGCTGACATCGGGCGCAGCCCGCCCAGCCCTTTATCAAACTGGTGACCTACATAGAGTCCAATCATTAACCCCAGCGGACCTAGGGCTGAGAAGCCGATTAATCCAGCGATAAGCTTTCCTGCAAACATATTTACTGCCTTTGGATAGAGTCTTTATTAAAGAGTGCGCTTATTGTAATAGCTTCTTGTATAAGTTTTTCCATCTATTTTTGATTAACACACTATTCGCCATTCACTAACAACGAAGCAGTTGCTATTCTTCCTACTTAAATCACACAGAAAAATTGAGAACAACCTTCCATGTCTATACCTGAAGTTATAATTACCTTTCTTGGCTGGGGATCACTTTTCCTCGCGCTCTATCTTATCAATCGCAAAAAAAATAATAAGAGCAACGAAGAGAAATCCGACTAGCGACAAAAATCTGACATAACAACGTCATCCAGCGGTCAGAAAAGAGTCATATTTGTTTAGCACAATGGCAACAAATTACAAAAATATGGCCAATTCCGTATGCTTGACGTTGATTCATTTCTTCTCGACAACTACCCGAATTTTTGCGCGCGGCGACCGCGTCTCTACAAGCGGCTGACCCAGCTGTTAAGACTGCTGTTTAACGAACGGCAGTTCAAATATTTTGAGTCCCAATACCCCCACTTAAAGGGCTTTGAATTTGCCGAGCAGGTTCTCGAGTTCTTTGACTTTTCATTTACTGTGCGTGAAACAGAGCGCGAGAAAATTCCCCGCCAGGGGCGTGTGGTTATTGTCGCCAACCACCCTATCGGCTCACTGGATGGTTTGGCGCTGCTCAAGCTAATGCGCGAAGTACGCCCGGATGTTCGGGTGGTAGCCAATGATCTGCTGATGGCAATCAAACCCCTGCAACCAGTGCTGCTGCCGGTGGACAATATGAACGGCAAAACCGCCAGGGATTCCCTGCACGCCATCACTGACCACCTGCAAAAAGAGGGCGCACTGATTATCTTTCCGGCGGGAGAGGTATCGAGACTGGGGGCAAAAGGGATTCGCGACACCCGCTGGCGCAATGGCTTTTTGCGCTTTGCTAGAAAAACCGGGTCGCCGATTATCCCGCTGTTTATCAACGCTCGAAATTCCATGTTTTTCTATGCCCTGTCGTTATTGGCGCGACCACTGTCAACCATCTGGCTGGTGCGTGAGATGTTCAAACAAAATCACAACTGTGTGGATATCCGAATCGGCAACCCAATCAGCTATCAGGACTATTCCAAATTGCCCCTGTCGATCAATGAACAGAGCAGCCTGTTCCGCCGTCATCTTTACGCTATTGGTAAAGACAGAAAAGGGATTCTGCCAACCAGCTCCGCCATTGCCACCCCGGAAAACCGTGCCAGCCTGCGCCGGGATATTCGCAACTGCCAGTTATTGGGCATGACCAAAGATAATAAACATATCTACCTCTATCAGGGCAGCATTGATGAGAGTGCGGACTGCTGCATTATGCGGGAAATCGGTCGACTGAGAGAGATTGCCTTTCGCGCTGTCGGTGAGGGTACAGGTCTGCGCCGGGATAACGATATCTATGACCATCACTATCACCAGCTGATTCTCTGGGATGAGGATGAACTGGAGATTGCCGGGGCCTACAGATTCCACCCCACGGATCAAATTGATCTTGCCAGCCACTCATCGCAGCTCTACAGCTCAACCCTGTTCGATCTGCAACCGGCAATGCAGGAGAAGCTGCAGCAGGGCATTGAACTTGGCCGCAGTTTTGTCCAGCCCAGGTACTGGGGTCGCAGAAGTCTGGACTATCTATGGTATGGCATTGGTGCGTTCCTGCGTGCAAACCCTGAATACAGGTATCTGTTTGGTCCGGTTACCCTGTCTAACAGCTTCCCTCCCCAGGCGATGGAAATGCTGGTGCATTTTTACAGCACACATTTTCCGCCAACAGATTGTTACGCAGTCCCGCGGCTGCCCTACATTATCACTCCACAGCGCACAGAAGCGCTTAACAAGCTGTTCCCAGGCCAGGATTACCAAAGTGAATTCACTCTGCTTAAGGAGCGTTTGACGGCAATGAACCTGAGTGTTCCAACACTCTATAAACAGTACAGCGAACTCTGCGAGCCCGGTGGTGTTGAGTTTGTGGCTTTTAATATAGATCCCGATTTCGCTCTTTGTATCGATGGGTTAATTGTGGTGGATATAGAGCAGCTTAAAGAAAGTCGTCGACAGCGATACCTGGGCTAATAATCACAGGGTTAACTGACATAAAAATTTCATATTAGCTAAACCTGACTGTCATAAAAGCTGGCTATGGTTTTACCATGGAAATCGAAAAAAATACATTGATCCAGCGACTCAGCAGCCTTGATATCCGGGCACTGCGCTGGCTGCTGACCAGGGAATTATTTCCCCAGCTTGCCATTTTTGGCCGGGTTATCTCCACAACCGCCGACGGTTATCTATATCCGCTGATCCTACTGGCCCTGCTGTTTATGGGCACTAACCATGAATACCAATTTGGCCTGGCGATGCTCGCCGCCTTTGCTATCGAGCGCCCTCTCTACAAAATTTTAAAGGAGGGTTTTAAACGCAACCGTCCCTCAGACTGCCTGCCAGATATCAAGGGGATGGTTATCCCCGGCGACCAGTTTAGCTTTCCCTCCGGGCATACATCAGCTGCGTTCATGGTGGCCACTGTGCTGACCACCTGCTTCCCGGAAACCGCACCCAATATCTATATCTGGGCGGCCATGGTCGGCTGCTCGAGAGTCTGCCTCGGCGTACACTTTCCATCCGATACATTTGCTGGCGCCATACTCGGCTTTAGCTGTGCCCAAATCGCCTTTACACTAGTTCTGTGAAAATACTCTACGGTGTCCAGGCCACTGGCAATGGCCATATAACCCGTGCCCGCGCTATGGCCGCAGCCTTTGCAAAAACCGATATTCAGGTTGATTTCCTGTTTTCCGGCCGTCCCCGGAAAGAGCTGTTTGATATGCAGGCTTTTGGTGATTTCCAGGTTAGGCGCGGTATTACATTCGCCACCGGCTCTGGCAGGGTCATCTGGTCAAAAACCCTTCTTAAAAATAACCTTTTTCAGTTACTCAGGGATACCGCCGAGCTGGATGCCAGCAGCTATGATCTGGTAATCAGCGACTACGAACCCATCACTGCCCGAGCCGGAAAGCGCGCCGGGATAAAGGTGATAGGCCTCGGCCACCAGTATGCTTTTACCTTCAGCAGAGTACCCATGTGCCGCACAACACCAGTGCATCGCTGGGTAATGAACAACCTGGCCCCAGCGGATATAGCTCTGGGATTGCACTGGGATCAATTCGACTGCCCGGTGCTGCCGCCAATCGCACCCGTTGAACACTTTGAGTGCAGTGTCGAAAAGGGTTTAAACCTTGTTTATTTACCCTTTGAAAACCTCGACAGTATTGCTCAATTTCTCGGCAGTTTTGCCGACTATAAATTTATTGTCTACCACCCGGATGCCACTCACAGTGAGAGGGGTAATATCAGTTTCCGCCCGCCATCCAGAGCCGGTTTCCAAGAGGATCTGCACCGTGCCGAGGCGGTGATTTGCAATGCGGGCTTTGAGTTGCCCAGTGAAGCTCTTCAGCTCGGCAAGAAGCTGCTGGTAAAACCGGTTGCCCAGCAGATGGAACAGCAATCCAATGCCATAGCACTGGAGCATCTCAACCTTGGATCCAGTATGTCTACCTTGGATATTAGCGCAACTGCAAAATGGCTGGCGTCCTCAGCCAGTAGCAAAGTCACCTATCCCGATGTGGCTCAGTATCTGGTCGATTGGATCGTTTCAGGCAGAAACCAGTCAATTGCCCATATCTCATCCCAACTCTGGGATGCTACCAAGACAGAGCACTTCTCTTCATAACTGTTACAACCCTCTAGCAGAACCTGACCTATGCAAAAAGCAGCTAAGTCCTTCTGACCCAGCTGCTTTTGCTGTTTTGACTTGTACTGTTTCTCCTACTACTTCTTGTTCTGCTGCTTGTTTTGTGCAGCCTACCTTAGCTGTAAAGCAGCAATCACTTTAGAGAATGAAATCAGTTTGAAATTCTGACGAAGAAGATCACCCTCACGGGTATTGTCATTATCCTGAACCACCAGAAGTCCCTCTGGAAAATCCTCGTTTAACGGGTAATTAATAGCCGCAATACCATCGGTAATAGTGACACCGTCGACTGCTTCCCCATCAGCAACCCTGAAGCTGCCCAGATAATTATAGGGTGCAGTGCGGCTGTAGAGATTAAACTTGGAGTCTCCCTGGGAGGAGAGTATCAGGTAGCCCTCGCTGGAAGAGGTTTTGTACAGGGTAACGCCCTCGGGATCACCACCGATATTACCTTTGCGGGAATCTATAACCACAGACGAGGAAAAATCCAGAACATCTGATAACTGATAGGCGCGCAGGACACCGTTAACCTCTTCCTCTGAAATAAACAGGGTGCGATTTTCATCATCATAGACACAGCCCTCGGACTCACCGCCATTATTAAAGGTGTGGATCAGCTTGAGGCTGTTATGCACATACTGCCATACCTCAACACGGGGGCCCTCATCTTCAGTGATAAATGCCAGCAATCCAAATGTCTTGTCTAGGCCCATACAGGCACCGTAGATATTGATCTCTGACTGGCCCTGGATACTGCGTTCGAGGGGCAGTGAGAAATCACTTTTGGCGGCAGCTTCAGACATTGCCAAATCAGCAAAACGCCACAGGTCGACAGTCTGGTCAGTACGGTTTGAAGCTAGTATATAAGTGTCGGAGTCCAAACTGCGGGTATCGATATTATTGATCTTGCCCAGTTCGGTGTAACCGATTTGTTCGCCCTGCAGATTATAGGCATAGACACCACTCTTCTTATCTGTACCCAAAATTATCGACTGTTCCGGAACGGCCTGATTCAACCAGATAGCCGGATCATCAGCCGCATCGTCTGGCGAGATAACCTGTGGGGTTTCATAGAGTGCAGAAACTTCAACCGGATCACTGCAACCGTTGAGAAAAAACAGGCTGGAAATGGCCAGCGCCACGACTGCCTTTGACTGGAGAACTCTATGGTTAAACCGCTGTTTTAATTTACGCAATTTCAATTCCTTTATTGGGATAAATAAAAACCCCGGCAGGAATTCCCTGCCGGGGAGGTATCTTAAATCCTGAATTCAAGATCATAGATTTAGAAGTTGTAAGTCATACCCAGTGAGTAGTTCTTACCGTAAATATCGTACTGGGAAAGCTGTGAATCATTACCCCAGTAGTAGTATTCAGGGCGGTTGCCCAGATTGACGGCTTCGAATTTGACCTCAACTGCTGAACTGACTTTGTACTTGGCTGTCAGGTCAACCTGCAGGTGGGCATCAACCCAGCGCATATTGTTTTCACTGACATCATCGATACCTTCATTTTCGTCGGCCAGCCAATCGAGGTATTCGCTGCGGTAGTTGGCCGCAAGACGAATATCCCATGGTCCCTTGTCGTAACCGATACTGACATTGGCTGCTTCATCTGCCAGTTTTCTAAACGGAGTAGTGAACGTCTGGTCGTCTTCGTAGGCGAAAGTGCTCTCGCCATCGGTCAGGGTAATATTGGCTGTAACGTACATGCCGTTTTCCCAACCGTACTGGCCATTCAGTTCAAAACCATTAATCGTCGAATCATCAGCGTTAATCCAGGTTTCAACACCGTCATTAAAGTTGATACCCATAATGGTGGCATTCTGCTGAAGCGTTGGATAAATGGCGTTCTTGATATCTTTTCTGAACAGGCCGGCGCTAAGGAAAGTCATGCCTTCACCGTAGAACTCCAGAGACAGATCGTAGTTAACCGCTTCATAGGGCTTCAGCAGTGGGTTACCCGCTGAACCACTGATGGTGGCACCACCGTCGTCATAATCAACATCCAGTTTTGGCGCAGTTTTCTTAAAGCCAGGACGTGACAGGCCTTTCCAGATTGCTGCACGCAATTGAAGCTGGTCGTTGAAGAAGTACTTAACATTTACACTGGGTGCAAAGAATGAGTGATCACTTGAAGCAGTGGTCTGTTCAAGGGTTGCAGCGTCATATGCCTGTGAATCAACAGAGGTATTTTCATAACGTACACCGGCAATCACTACACCTTTTTCCCACTGGTAAGTGTTCTGAACATAGGCGGCAAAGATATCTTCAGTGGTTGTGAAGTCACGGCTGCTGTCATCTTCAAAATCCAGATCCATCTCTGAAACCAGATCTCTTATAGCCCAAACCATATCTGGATCAGCCTGCTGGCTAAAGGTCTGGTTGGCAAAGAACCAGTCAGAATTTGTCTGTGGATTCATATCTGCCAGAGTATTGTCGCCCCAGCCATCGTAGACAATGATGTAATCATCGACATCTTTCTCACGGCTCTTGGCTTTGACACCGGCTTTAACAACACCAATATCGAACTCTTTTTCAGCGTTGAAAACAAAGGCAACTTCCGAGTCCTTGGAAACATTTGCAGTGCTCTCAAAAGAATCAAAACCCATTTCCGCAGGATCATAGAGAGAGTTATCAGCAGGTGTCAGGAAAGGACGCTGGGGGTCTGCCCAGTTGATGGTCGTGATCTTGTCATCATTTCTGTACTTGGTTCGGAAGTTGGCTTCAGCATTGTTGCTGTCATCTTCTTCAGCAAAAGAGTAGCTGGCCATAGTATCGATTGCCCAACCGGAAGCCATAGTCTCGTAGCCCAGGTTAAAAGCGGCAATGGTACGGGTCTCTTCACGCACACGGGTTTCAGCATCGTGTTTAATCTCATTAACAACCATGCCATCCGCTGATGTTGAGATCACCTGGTCGCCAATATCGCCATACTCATCTTTCCAACGCAGCTCGGAATCGTCGTACTGGTTCCAGAACAGGTTGGCAAACAGACGGTCATCACCAAAGGTGAAATCCACATCGTAAGCCACACCGAAGCGCTCTCTGGTCAGCTCGTAGTAGCGCATTTCGTAGTCATCATTCATTGCGCCATCTTCCCAGCCAAAACCGGTTTCATTGTTAAAGGCAACAATGTCCTTGCTCGAGTAGGTCAGGCCAATCACGTGGGCAGCCTGGTCATTGATCTTATCGCCATAGATCAGGGCCAGCTTTGGATTGAGCTTTTCTGCGGCGTACTCGTTAAAGTTGTTCTGTGCTTTCAGCTTTAGCAGTCGGTCTTCCAACTCTGATGGCTTCTTGGTGTTGAAATCAACACGTCCACCAATTGAGTCCGAATCCATTTCAGGGGTCAGCGACTTGGCCACTGTAATGGAATCCAGCAGTTCTGTGGGCAGGCCGTCGAGCATCACGCTGCGACCATTTTCCGGTGCCACCATGGATGCACCATTGACAGCGATTGAGTTAAGGTCTGAACTCAAGCCACGAATGGTGACGTAACGGCCTTCTGACTGGTCGTTTTCGATAGAGATACCAGGCAGTCTGCGGATTGCTTCAGCAGCAGTGGTATCAGCGAAGCTGCCCATTGCATCCGAATCTACAACAGAGATTAGGTTATTGGATTCACGCTGTTTTTCTATAGCAGAGATCAGTGTAGCCTTGCTTCCCACTACCGTGACTTCTTCAATTGATGATGCATCCTGAGCTACAGCAGATATCGCCATAACGCTGGAAGCGGTAAGTAGTGCCAAACACAAATTTAACTTTTTCATTATCTTCCCCAAAAGACTAAAAATTTAGTCCGGTGAAAATAGTCTGTTCCAATGACAATGAAGTGACACAAAAATGAAGCTTGGATGGCAAAATGATTTCATTTATATGGCTTTTTTTAGACACAAAAAAAGCCCCGACTGGCGGAGCTTTTTGATTGCCAGTAAAAAATACTGGTCTTTGAGTTGGTGCCCAAGGCCGGACTTGAACCGGCACGGCTTTCGCCACTACCCCCTCAAGATAGCGTGTCTACCAATTCCACCACTTGGGCATTTCAAACTCATTAAACTTTCCATTTCTATTTCTTAGCGAACTTAAACAGTCACGCTAAAATTGATGACCACTAGCATCCCAACTTTCGGGACACATGGGCTATCATTCTAAAACTAAACGAGGTTTTTACTGAGGAACTTCAGAAGTCTCTTCTGCACTGTCATTAACAGCAGGAACATCAAACTCTTGCAGCGCTTCAAAAGGAATCGCTTCAAGCTCTGGCAACAGGTCGCTGTCGACAACAGTTTTGTTCTTGGCAACTACAGCTAAGCTGATGCTGGTAACAAAGAATACTGTCGAGAGAACCGCAGTGGCTTTGCTGAAGAAATTCCAGCTACCACTACTGCCAAAGACTGTCTGAGAAGCACCAGAACCAAAAGAGGCTCCTGCTTCTGCGCCTTTACCCTGTTGAAGTAATACCAGACCGATCAGAACAACTGCGATCAGGAAGTGAAAGATTAAAATAAAATTTTCCATTATTAAGCTTCTATAAGTTTTGCAATATTTAAAAATTCAACTGCCTCTAATGAGGCCCCACCAACCAGTCCACCATTGATATCCGGTTGGGCAAATAACTCTGCAGCATTCGCTGCTTTAACACTGCCACCATAGAGTAGCGGTGTTGAAATTCCTGCTTCACCAAGCTGAGCGCGTATCGCACTGTGAACCTGCTGCGCCTGTTCGGGGCTGGCCGTCTCACCTGTACCCACAGCCCAAACCGGCTCATAGGCAATCGCTGCCCGACAAACACTGTGCAAACCTGCGCGCTCAACCACTGCGGCTATCTGCCCTGACACCACTTCAACTGTCTGATTATCCTGACGCTGTTGAAGCGTTTCACCAACACAGAGAATCGGTATCAAACCGGCATTCTGTGCTGCTACAAACTTTTCGGCGACGATTTCGCTGCTTTCATTTTGCATAGCTCGTCGCTCTGAGTGCCCTACTAAAGCGTATTTACAACCCTGATCGACCAGCATCTCTGCTGAGGTCTCTCCGGTGTAAGCACCAGCTGTGTACTCAGATACATTTTGCGCACCAATACTGATAGCGCTTTTGGCAACCGCGGCCGCCACTGCTGACATATGTACAAACGGCGGAAAGACAATCATTTCCACTGCGCTATCAACAGTATCAGCATTCCAATCTTCGGCGAGCTGAGTGGCTAATTTAACCGCCGTCTCTGCTGTGCCGTGCATTTTCCAATTGCCCACAATTAGCGATTTAAACATCCGTTTCACTCCTCTCAGAGCTGCCTTGCGAAAGGGCGCAAATCCTACCCGACTAGCGGCTAAGATACAATAAGCAAATCAGCTTTTCGATCAGGCAATACGCTGCTTTACAATTTCAGCGATATCGACTGCCAGACTATTCACCAGCACACTGTCTTCGCCCTCGACCATAACCCGAATCAGCGGCTCGGTTCCCGATGGGCGCAACAGGACGCGACCGCGTCCATCCAACTTCTTCTCAGCATCGGCAACCGCTTGATTAATCACCTGATCACCGCTGATATCAATTTTCTTTGGCAGGCGAACATTGATCATAACCTGAGGAAACTTACTCATACCGGATTTTAATTCATGTAATGTTTTGCCACTGTCGGACAGCGCTCGAAGTACCTGAAGCGCTGAGACTATGCCATCACCGGTGCTATTGAGGTCACTACACAGCACATGCCCGGAACCTTCACCGCCAAGGCTCCAATCATTTTCTTTCATCGCTTCAACTACATAGCGATCACCCACCTTGGTTCGCGCAAAAGGTATATTCATTTCGGCCAGCGCTAGCTCCATCCCCAGATTGCTCATCTGAGTTCCGGCAACACCATTGCAGCCACCCTGTGATTGCTGGCGGTGCTGGGCAATTATAAAGATAAGTTCATCGCCATCGACCAGTTGACCCTGGTTATCGATAAACAGTACCCGATCAGCATCACCATCAAAGGCAATACCCAAATCTGCCTGCTCGTCGAGCACGGCTGTTGCCAACCCAGCAGTATGAGTCGAACCACATTGATCATTAATGTTAAAGCCATTGGGGCGATTGCCCATGGTAATAGTAGTAGCACCCAACTCTTTAAATACTTTTGGGGCTACGTCATAGGTTGCGCCATTGGCACAGTCGAGAACTACCTTTAAACCGGACAGGGTGAAACCTGAGGGCAGTGTTCCCTTACAAAATTCGATATAGCGACCCGCCGCATCGGTCACTCTACGTGCCTTACCAAGCTGATCGGACTCTTTAGTCACCAGAACTTGGTCGAGCAGGGCTTCAATTTCCAGCTCAACCTCATCGGGCAGCTTGTAACCATCGGCGGCAAAGAATTTTATGCCATTGTCTTCGACCGGATTATGCGAGGCGCTGATAACAATGCCAGCAGCTGCACGGAAGGTGCGGGTTAGATAGGCGATGGCCGGTGTAGGCATGGGGCCGAGCATATCCACATCGACACCTGCGGCAATCAGTCCAGCTTCGAGGGCCGACTCAAACATATAGCCGGAAACCCGTGTATCTTTGCCGATCAATACTCGCTTTTTACCCTTGGCATTGCGGGTCAATACGGTGCCTGCTGCCCATCCTAGTTTAAGGAAAAATTCTGCAGTAATTGGCGTGTCGCCAACTCGACCGCGGATGCCGTCAGTTCCAAAATACTTTCTTGTCATATTTTCTCTTTCTCATCCTTAAACTTGCTAACGCTTTGCCAGACGGTAAGTGCCTGCACGGTTTCCAAAACATCGTGTACTCGCAATATTAAACCCTGAGAATTGCTGTTTTGAGAAGCTGTCTGAGCTGCCATTAGTGCCATGGTAACACTTCCAATTAGTCTTTGATCAACATCTGAATCAAGCAACTGACCAATCATTGTCTTGCGCGAGACACCCACCAATACAGGATGGCCGCTATCAAAAAACCGCTCTAGCGCACTAAACAGTGCCAGGTTGTGGTCGAGGGTTTTGCCAAACCCAAAGCCGGGGTCGAGCAATATCTGATCACTGGCGATGCCAACGTCAAGGCAAGCCTGTTTACGCTGCAGCAAAAAATTTATCACTTCAGTTACAACATCGTTGTAGCTTGGGTCAGCCTGCATATTATCTGGTCGGTTCTGCATATGCATTAAACAGATGGGCAATCCACACTGCGCAGCGGCCTCAAGGGCGCCTTCGCGCTGCAGTGCGCGCACATCATTAATCATATGCGCGCCGCCACTGGCGGCCTCACTGATAACCTGCGCGGTACTGGTATCCACTGATATTAATGCATCAAAGCGCTGCCTTATGCCGTGCAGTACTGGCATCACACGATCTAATTCCTGCTGCCAGGAAATCGCTGTAGCGCCAGGACGGGTAGATTCACCCCCGACATCAATAATATCGGCGCCATCTGCGAGCATCTTTTCCACGGTGTGAAAAGTTTTATCGAGGTCGAGAGCGCTTTCTGAATACAGCTGCCCCCCATCGGAAAACGAATCCGGGGTGATATTGAGAATACCCATTACCGCAGGACGCGATAGGTCGAGGTTTTTGCTGCCGCAGTTTAATGTCTTTGATTTCATAAAAACAAAAGCCCCGCAGTCAATCTGACAGCGGGGCTAATCCTCAATGAGGGAATTTAGAGCTCTTCGACCGGACCGCCAATTGGGCCTTCGGTGGCTGGATCTTTGCTGCCGCCAGAGTTTGTGCCAGAACCTGAATCATTGTCGTCCCACTGATGAGGCGGACGCACTTTACGTCGGTTCATCAGATCATCGACCTGATCCGCATCTATGGTTTCGAACTCCATTAGTGCGGCTTTCATCGACTCGAGAATATCGCGATTATCTTCAAGCAACTTTTTCGCCTGAGCGTAGGCATCGTTGAGAATCAGACGCACTTCCTGATCGATCTCTCTGGAGGTATCTTCAGAGTAGTGGGTATTACCGCCACCGGGAGCCTGAGAATCATCTTCACCGTAGAGCACAGGCCCCATTTTTTCATTGAGACCCCATTTGGTCACCATATTACGCGCCATCTGTGTGGCTCGCTCAATATCATTTGAGGCACCCGTGGTTACACCATCTATACCACCAATCAACTCTTCGGCAATACGTCCACCAAACAGGCTGCACAACTGACTAAACAGTTGGCGGCGACTCATGCTGTAGCGATCTTCTTCGGGCAGGTACTGGGTAACACCCAGTGCGCGACCGCGAGGAATAATAGTGACCTTATGAACCGGATCGTGCTCTGGCACCAGAAGACCAATAATTGCGTGGCCGGCCTCGTGGTAGGCGGTGTTGGCTTTTTCCTTATCCGACATCACCATTGAACGGCGCTCAGCACCCATCATAATTTTGTCGCGGGCCTTTTCAAATTCTTCCATCGTGACAACCCGGCGGTTGGCACGAGCGGCAAACAGTGAGGCTTCGTTGATTAGGTTGGCCAGATCAGCACCGGAGAAACCCGGAGTACCACGGGCAAGAATATTCAGCTCAACTGACTCGTCAAGAGGCACTTTGCGTCCGTGGACTTTTAAAATCTGTTCGCGACCGCGAATATCGGGTAGGCCAACATAGACCTGACGATCGAATCGACCGGGTCTTAACAGTGCCTTATCCAATACATCCGGACGGTTGGTTGCGGCGATAACAATCACCCCCTCATTACCTTCAAAACCGTCCATTTCAACCAACAGCTGGTTGAGGGTCTGTTCGCGCTCATCGTTGCCGCCACCCCAGCCACCGCCACGGTGACGACCAACAGCGTCAATTTCATCGATAAAGATAATGCACGGAGCCTGCTTCTTGGCCTGCTCGAACATATCGCGAACTCGCGAAGCACCGACACCGACAAACATCTCGACAAAATCGGAACCAGAGATAGAGAAGAATGGCACCTTGGCTTCACCGGCAATGGCTTTTGCCAACAGGGTTTTACCTGTACCTGGAGGGCCAACCATCAATATGCCTTTGGGGATACGACCACCGAGACGCTGAAATTTGCTTGGGTCGCTGAGGAATTCAACCAGCTCACTGACATCTTCTTTGGCTTCATCGACACCGGCCACATCGGCAAAGGTGGTGTTGATTTGATCGCTGCTAAGTAGTTTTGCTTTACTCTTGCCAAAGCTCATCGGGCCGCCTTTACCGCCGCCACCGCCCTGCATCTGGCGCATAAAGAATACGAAGATGGCAAGAATCAATAGTATCGGGAAGGCTGCTAACAACAACTGCGTTAGCAGACTTGGGGTTTCCGGCTCTTTGCCGACAACTTTGACATTGTGGTTAAGCAGGTCATCCATCAAGCCAGGATCCTGAATATTAGGACGCACAGTTTTGAAGGCCGAACCGTCCAGTCTGACACCTTCGATAATCAGACCGTTTATGGCCACACTGGAAACCCGTTCATTCTGAACTTCCACCACAAAGTCTGAATAGACAACTTCATTGTCTACAGGCTTAGGTGTAAAGCTGTTAAAAACAGATAAAAGAATTGCGGCCAATACCAGCCACACAATTAAGTTCTTCGCCATATCGTTCAAGTTTGTATCCTCTAAATCAGGCCTTTAGGCCCTTGGCAACCATGTAGACTTCTCGAGACTTGGCTCTTGAAGCGTCGGGCTTACGCATACTGACAGTATTAAACAACGTTCTAACATGTCGCACAAATTCATCAAACCCCTCTCCCTGGAATATTTTGGCAACAAAAACACCTTCAGGTTTCATTACCTTGCAGGCTAAATCGACAGCCAGCTCGACTAGGTAGATACTCGCTGGCTGATCAACTGCCTTGCTACCAGTTAAATTGGGGGCCATATCTGAAATTACAAGGTCTACCGGGCGATTATCGATCAGCTTTAGCAGCTGCTGCAAAATTTCGTCCTCGGTAAAATCCCCAAGAATAAAGTCGACACCGGCAATTCCATCCATCGGTAGCAGATCAACCGCGTGAACTCTGCCCTCATGACCGACCAACTCTGCGGCCACCTGTGACCATCCACCCGGGGCTGCACCTAAGTCTACGACGGTCATTCCGGGACGGATCATACTGTCCTTACCGATAATTTCGAGCAATTTATAGCTTGCACGTGATCTGTAACCATCCTTTTGTGACTGTTGCACATAGGGATCTTTTACATGTTGTTTTATCCAACTACGATTTTTAGATTTCGCCATGGTGTGGTTTTCGCTAGAATAGCCGACCTTCAGAAGGACCGCCCTTTAAAATGAGACCATATTATGACAAGTTCCAACGAGGATAAAAAACATTTACGTCGATTAGGCCATAATCTTAAGCCTGTAGTGACAGTTGCAGGTAATGGTCTTAGTGAAACCGTGAGTGCGGAGATTGCCCGTGCACTCAACGATCACGAGCTAATCAAGATTAAATTGGTCGCCGATGATCGCGATGCCAAAAAAACGCTGACTGAAACTATCTGCAAAGATAACAATGCTCAACTGGTTCAATCCATTGGTCATGTGATTTTGGTTTACCGCAAGGCCAAAACCCCCGACCCAAGACTTTCTAACCTATTGCGCTAAACCGCTAAATTTTTGTGCCATAATCAAGATCAGTTAAGCGCTTTGGTAGGAAAGAGACTCGCATGATCAATAATCGCACCATCAACTTTGTTGTAGGTTACATCGGCAAACCCATGTTGGTCGGATTATTTGTTGCAGCTCTGTTGTTAGTGGTTTTTCCGGAGTTTCGCCATCAGCGTGATACCGATGATCAGGCGCTGATGGATTTACAGCAAAACGGATCATCTAATCAATGGTCCGGGCCCGCCTCCTATTCTGACGCAGTCAACCGTGCAGCACCCTCAGTGGTGAATATCTATACCCGCACAGTGACTAAATCGGCCAATCATCCTCTGTTGGATGATCCCTATTTTCGCCGCCTTTTTGATAAGCCTAAGCAACGCGTGCAATCCTCTCTGGGCTCTGGGGTCATTATGCAGAGCGATGGCTTTATCCTTACCAACAATCATGTAATCGATGGAGCAGACCAGATTCTGGTGCTGCTCTATGACGGCACTGAAGCAGCCGCTGCGGTTGTCGGCAAAGATCCCGAGACCGATTTGGCGGTACTTAAGATAGACAGCGACAACTTACAGGCAATCTCAATCGGCGAACCTGCACAGGCCAAAATCGGCGATGTGGTGTTGGCGATCGGCAATCCCTACGGTGTCGGGCAAACCGTAACTCAGGGCATTATCAGCGCCAAGGGGCGCAATGGTCTCGGGCTAAATACCTTTGAAAACTTTATCCAGACCGATGCGGATATTAATCCGGGCAATTCTGGCGGCGCACTGGTCGATAGCTATGGCAATCTGCTCGGGGTAAATACGGCAATACTCAACCAGTCCGGTTCGGCGGGAATCAGCTTTGCTATTCCGGCGGACACGGCAGCAAAAGTGCTTAAAGATATTATTAGCTACGGCTATGTGGTGCGTGGTTGGGTCGGAATGGAGGCCTTTCCGCTGACCCCGCAAATTGCCAAGCGACTGAACTTAAATATTTCCAACGGTCTGTTAGTGCGGGCTATTTACAATAGCAGCCCGGCACATCTGGCCGGTATTCAACCCGGGGATATAGTCATTGCGATTAATGGTGAGCCGGTCAGCGATCGACAGACCAGCGTTAACCAGATTGCTGATGTAGCACCGGGAACACCGATTGAACTGGAGATATGGCGTCAGGGTGAAACCTTTGCCGTGACTGCAGTGGCCGGTATACGGCCGACTAACTCGGGCAATTAATCGGCTCTTATCGGCTATTAAGGGTTGATAATAGCCTGCAGGCTATGGATCAATAATTGATTTTGGTCTTCGCTGCCCACGGTAATACGCAAAAATTCATTGATACGCGGCTTGTTAAAGTAGCGCACAATCACCTTTTTCTCACGCAGTGACTGAGCCAGAGCTTCCGCATCGAATTCGGGGTGGCGAACAAAAACAAAATTAGCCGCCGAGGGTAAAACCTCAAATCCCAGTGATTCAAACTGATCACTGAGCTTTTCACGGCTATTGATCACCACCTGACGTATCTCTTCGAAATACTGCTTATCTTTAAACGCAGCAACACCTGCGGCTATCTGTACATGGCCGAGCGGGTAGGAGTTAAAACTGTTTTTAATTCGCTCGAGGCCTTCGATAAGCTCCGCGGAACCCATGGCATAACCAATCCGCAAACCCGCCAGCGAGCGAGATTTAGACATGGTCTGAACAACCAAAAGGTTGTCGTATTTATTTACCAACGCCACGGCGCTAGAGCCGCTCTCGGCAAAATCTATATAGGCCTCATCTACAACCACTACCGACTCAGTATTTGACTGCAATAGCTGCTCAATTTTATCCAGCCCTAGCAGACGGCCTGTGGGTGCATTGGGGTTGGGGAAAATAATCCCGCCATTGGGTCGGCTGTATTTATCCAGATCCAGAGAAAAATCCTCCGCCAGCGGTATCTTGCTGTACTGGATAGCATAAAGCCCACAGTAGACCGGATAAAAGCTGTAGCTAATATCGGGAAATAGAATTCCCTGAGTCTGTCGAAAAAGACCGTTGAAAATATGCGCCAGTACCTCATCGGAACCATTGCCAACAAATATCTGGTCTGTATTCAGTTGATAATAGTCAGCGATGGTCTGTTTAAGCTGATCCGCATTAGGTGGCGGGTAGAGACGCAAATCCCCATTCACGGCATCTTTCATCGCCTGAAGTACTTTTGGCGATGGAGGATAGGGATTTTCATTGGTATTTAGCTTGGTTAAATTGTTAACCGCCGGCTGCTCTCCAGGTGTATAGGGATCAAGGCTGACAACAAAATCACTCCAGTACTTACTCATAACCAACTCTTATTTTTCACTTTTAATTCGATATTCCGCCGACCGCGCATGAGCTGTCAGCGATTCGCTACGGCCCAATACAGAGGCCACTTTACCCAACTCAGAGGCGCCCTGCTCAGAGCAGTAAATTAATGAGCTGCGTTTTTGAAAATCATAGACACCGAGTGGCGAGGAAAAACGCGCCGTCGCCGATGTTGGCAACACATGATTGGGGCCGGCACAGTAATCACCTAGCGCCTCAGCCGTGTGGCGACCCATAAAAATAGCGCCCGCATGGCGGATTTCTGGCAGCCAGGCCTGGGGATCTTCCACAGACAACTCAAGGTGCTCGGGCGCGATGCGATTGATTAACTCTATCGCCTGCTGTTGGTCGGCAACCTCAATTAACGCACCACGGCGCTCTAGAGATTGACGAATAATGTCTTTGCGCTCCATCTCTGGCAACAGTCTACTCATACTGCGGTGTACTGCATCTATATAGTCGGCATCCCAGGAGATAAAAATAGACTGGGCATCTTCATCATGTTCCGCTTGAGAAAAAAGATCCATGGCAATCCAGTCGGGATCAGTTTGGCCATCGCAAACCACCAGTATTTCACTGGGACCGGCGACCATATCCAGACCTACAGAGCCAAACACCATACGCTTGGCGGTGGCTACATAGATATTGCCGGGACCGACAATTTTATCCACCTTGGGTACAGTCTCGGTACCATAGGCCAGCGCAGCAACGGCCTGAGCACCGCCAATGGTAAATACCTGATCAACACCGGCAATCGCTGCGGCGGCCAGAACCATAGGGCTCAACTCAGCATCCGGCGCGGGCACCATCATAATTACCTCACGAACACCGGCAACTCGAGCGGGGATACAGTTCATCAAGACTGACGAGGGATAGCTGGCCTTGCCGCCTGGAACATAGATCCCCACGCGATCCAGAGGCGTAATCTTTTGCCCAAGCGTTGTGCCATCGGCTTCCTGATACTGCCAGGATTCCTGAGTCTGGTGATTGTGGTAGTCACGAATTCTTGTGGCGGCTGTCTCCAGCGCCTGACGGGATTCACTGCCAATAGATTCCAGTGCATCCTGAAGTTGCTCTGCGGAAATCGACAACTGGTCAATGGTGTCGACCTGACGGCGATCAAAACGATTGGTAAATTCAATTAACGCCTGATCACCCTGAGTTCTAACCTGGCGCAGAATACCGCTAACAGTTTCTTCAACCGCAGTATCCGAGACCATATCCCAGGCAATAAGCTTCTCGATGGTTTGATCAAAACCCTCGTCGCTAGCGCGCAGTTTACTGATAGCAACGGTCATTGCTTGACCTCCACCGCCTCTTTAAGTGCATCAACAATTGCCTGAACTTCGACAAATTTAGTTTTCATCGCGGCTTTATTAACGATCAGTCGCGAGCTAATCTCGGCGATCTCTTCGCGGGCCTCAAGACCATTGGCCTTAAGCGTATTGCCTGTATCAACAATATCGACAATCTCTTGTGCAAGATCGAGTATCGGCGCAAGCTCCATGGCACCGTAAAGTTTAATCAGGTCAGCCTGCCTGCCCTGCTCGGCATAGTACTGGCGCGCAACATTGATATATTTAGTCGCCACACGCAGCCTGCTGTGCTGTTGGGTAGAACCCACTGGCACTGCAGTCATTAATTTACAGCGGGCAATACCAAGATCGAGAGGCTCGTAGTAGCCGTCACCCTGATGTTCGAGAAGCATATCTTTTCCGGCAACACCTATATCTGCAGCGCCAAATTGAACATAGGTTGTTACATCGGAACCACGCAAAATAATTAAGCGAACATTGTCACGATTGGTGGGAAATACCAGCTTGCGGCTGGAGAAAATATCCTCCGCAGGAACAATTCCAGCTTTCGCCAGAAGCGGCAGTGTCTCTTTTAATATTCGGCCCTTAGTTAAGGCTATTGTTATCTGTGTCATTGTTATGTCTGCTATCTCTTGTCTTTCAGGCTCTATTTATTAATCTATCCAGGTACACGTTTTATCTTGGCACCCAGCAGATGCAATTTTTCTTCAATACATTCATAGCCGCGGTCAATATGATAGATACGATCAACCACCGTCTCGCCATCGGCAACCAGTGCAGCGATGACTAATGCAGCGGAAGCGCGCAGATCAGATGCCATTACCGGTGCCGCTTTCAAGCGCTCAACACCAGTTACAACCGCTGTATTAGCCTCAACACTAATCACTGCACCCATACGGTTCAATTCTTGAACCTGCATCAATCGATTTTCAAAAATCGTCTCAACTACCACACCTGTGCCATCAGCAACGGCATTTATCGCCGTCAGCTGAGCCTGCATATCGGTGGGGAAAGCCGGGTAAGGGGCAGTTCTAAGACTGACCGCCTTGGGTCTTTTACCCTTCATATCCAGCTCAATCCAATCTTCACCCTGGGTGATAATAGCACCGGTTTCTTGGAGCTTTAACAATACCGCCTCAAGTGAACTTGGATCGGTTTGCGTCACCTTAACCCGACCTCGGGTCGCTACAGCAGCGGCCAGATAGGTTCCGGTTTCAATGCGATCGGGCATCACAGTAAAGTGTCCGCCTTCGATTGCCTCAACACCGTTAATCACCAGTCGGTTTGAGCCGGCACCCTGAACATCGGCACCCCAGGCATTCAGGCAGTTGGCCAGATCGACAATCTCCGGTTCGCGAGCGGCATTTTCAATCACTGTCTGACCATCGGCCAGTGCCGCAGCCATCATTAAATTCTCAGTAGCTCCTACCGACACTATATCCATGAGGATATGACAGCCTACCAAGCGTCCGTCGCTGCGCGCCTTGATATAACCATCTTCAATTTCGATAGTTGCACCCATGGCCTCGAGGCCACGCAGGTGAAGATCTACGGGTCGACTACCGATAGCGCAGCCGCCGGGAAAAGATACGTTGGCTTCGCCGTATCGAGCCAATAATGGGCCTAGCACTAATATAGAAGCGCGCATGGTCTTGACCAGATCATAGGGAGCGGTGCGGCTGTGCAGTGTCGAGTTATCCACTTCAAGCTGCATTTTTTCGTCGATGCTAACAGTTACACCCAGTGAACCGAGCAGCTCAATAGTGGTGGTCACATCCTGCAGGTGCGGCAGATTGGCGACAGTTACCAGCCCCTCGGAGAGCAGCGTCGCCGACAGTATTGGCAGCGCGGCATTCTTGGACCCAGAGATCCAAACTTCACCGCGAAGCGGCCCACCACCTTGAATTATTAACTTATCCATCAAACAACCTTAATAAAGTAGCTTTGACCCAGTAACCGTAATTAAACTGATCGAGCAGACCATTCAGCTGGGGTAAAAATTTTCATATTGACCGCGTGCATAGCACCGGAGGAAATCTTTTCATTTAGCACCGCATAAATAGCCTGCTGGCGCTGTACTGGTCGCTTGCCTTCAAAAATTTCACCAATAGCAACAATATTAAAGTGGCTGCCCTCGCTCTCAACTTGAAACTGACAATCAGCCAAGGTATTTTCAAGGAGTGCTTTTACGTCTTCAGGATTCATAGATTACTCTTTTGTAAATAGAGGCACGCCGGTTAATCACGGCGCGCCATTGGGATAATTTGTTATTCCGAGTCAGACAGCCAACCGCCGATCACCTGATCGATATCGCCACCAGATCTCTGTGCCGACTGAACAAACTGATTACGGAAGGTCTTACCGAGATTAATACCATTGATCACCACATTGACCACCATCCACTCACCAGACTTCTTGCGAGCGAGACTGTACTCCAGCGGGTAAACGTTGTCAGAACTGCGAATCTCTTGTTTTACAGTGACTCTTCTCTGCCCTTCTACAACAGGCGCAGCATCGAGCAAAATAATTTGTTGGTCGTTGTAGCTGATTAGGCCGCGGCCGTATGTTTCCACCAGACCATTGCGAAATATCTCAACAAATTGGTCGCGCTGCTCAGGACTTGCCGACCGGCCGAAGTTGCCCATGACATTGCGGGCAATAAAGCCAAAGTCCACATGGGCGGACAACAGCTGATCCAATTTACCGAAGTAAGCGACTTCGGTTTCTGGGTAGCTGTCCCGGTAGATTGCAATAATATCCAGCAACTCAACCGTGACCTGTTCAATTTTTTTGTAGGGATCTGCGACTGTCTCTGCCGCAAAACTCAAAGGTGCTAAGACGGTTAGCATGGCAACCGCAATCCATTTTTTAAAACCCATATCCACTCTTCTCATAAACCCACTCCCTAGGTATTAACCAATCAATAACGCCTGTGCGCCTTTTACGTAATTTCTTATTCAACAGACTATTATTACAAACCGACAATAATAGTCGGTAATTACAAGCCAGTAATCAATAGTGCGATTTCAGCGCTTAAGTTTGCTGACATTAACCGCCGAGCACTATAACATCCCCAAACTTTTGAAGAAACAGAACCCGCTGTGCATATAGCGGTAATATGGAGAAATTATGAGCGCACTGTTACTACCAGCTTTGGGCCTGATTGTTGGTGTTCTAGGCCTGCTTTGGGGAGCGGATCGGTTCGTTGCCGGCAGTGCTGGTGCGGCCAGAAATTATGGGATCTCACCGCTAGTTATTGGTTTAACAGTAGTCTCCATAGGTACCTCAGCCCCTGAAATTCTGGTCTCGGTCAATGCTGCACTCAATCAAGCCAGCGAATTGGCGGTGGGCAATGCACTGGGATCCAATCTGGCCAATATAGGTCTGGTTCTAGGCATCACAGCGCTGATCGCGCCAATTCCCGTACAAAAACATCTACTCTCTCAAGAAGCTGTAGTGCTTCTATTTATCACCGCTGCTGCCGGGCTCTGCCTCTACGATGGCTATTTGGGGCGCGGAGAAAGTCTATTACTCGGTTCACTGGTTCTCCCGTTAATTTTTATCACCATTAAATACAAAAAAAATCACACCAGTCCGGAAGAGATCGCCGCCGGTGAAGAGATTCCCAATATCACTATGGCCGCTGCCGGCCTGTGGTTTGTGGTTGGCTTAATCGTGCTGCTGGCAAGTGCCGAAGTCACCGTCTGGAGCGCCAAAACCATTGCCCAATCTATGGGTATCAGCGAGTTAGTTATTGGGCTGACAGTGGTTGCCATTGGCACCAGCCTGCCAGAGCTGGCCGCTTCGGCGGTAAGTGCACTGCGCGGCCATCATGATATTGCTATTGGCAATGTATTCGGCTCAAATCTATCTAATATTATGCTGGTTATGACCTCTGCTGGCGCAATTGCACCCATAGCTCTGGCGCCGGAAGTTTTTTCCAGAGACTTTTCAAGCCTTGCAGCAATGACTATTCTGCTGGTCGCCATGGTTGCCTTCGCTCTCTTTAGAGGTTCCAGAAGTGGCACTCCAGCAAGATTGTCGCGACGCTTCGGGTTTATTCTTGTCGGTGGTTACGGCCTCTATTACTTAATCCTCTGGCCTTATGTGGTAAATGCCGCTTAGCGCTTGCAGAAAAAGCCGTTTAGCTTTTTTGATAAAACGCTTGATGGCTCTTTAATAAAACGCCTGATGGCATTCTATTTCGCCACCCGCAAGTTTCACTCTATAATGGCGTCTATACTTGCACCAAAATGGCTCCCGCCCAAAAAAAACTAGTGACTAAATTATGACTGCGACAGATTTTTTAACCTCCGCAAAGCGCACCATTAAAATGGAAGCGGATGCCGTCGAGCAGCTGATAGGCCGTCTGGACGATAACTTTGTAACGGCCTGCAAAACCATGCTCAGCTGTGAAGGCCGAGTGGTGATTACCGGCATGGGTAAATCCGGTCATATTGGCAACAAGATTGCGGCCACTCTCGCCAGTACCGGCACCCCCTCATTTTTTGTTCACCCCGGCGAAGCCTGTCACGGCGATCTGGGCATGATCACCAAAAATGATGTGGTGATTGCGATTTCAAATTCTGGCAGCACGGCAGAGGTTGTCACCATTCTGCCGCTAATCAAGCGTCTGGGTATCCCACTGATCAGCATGACCGGCAACCCCGATTCAATTCTGTCCAAAGCGGCTAGCGCCAATCTTGATGTCAGTGTTGACAGCGAAGCATGCCCGTTAAATCTGGCACCCACTACTAGCACCACTGTGACTCTAGCGATGGGCGATGCTCTGGCAATCGCCCTGCTTGAATCCCGGGGCTTTAGTGCCGAAGACTTTGCCTTCTCCCATCCGAGCGGCGCTCTGGGACGAAAACTGCTGCTTCGGGTGACCGATATTATGCATAAAGACAGTCAGGTACCCCGAGTTAAGGCCGACCAGCCACTGCATCAGGCACTGTTGGTGATGACCGAAAAAGGCTTTGGTATGACAACCGTGGTTTGTGAAGACAATACCCTGCTCGGCGTCTTCACCGATGGCGATTTGCGTCGTATTGTCGATGGCAAGGTGGATATTAATAGCGCCACTATGGCTGATGTTATGTCGGCCAACCCAAAAACTATTAATGGCGAAATCCTCGCCGCGCAAGCGCTGAAGATTATGGAAGACAGTTCAATTACCGCACTGATTGTTGAAGATGAAAATCATCACCCAATCGGCGTGCTGCATATGCATGACATTCTGCGCGCAGGAGTTGTTTAAAATGACCACTGTAAACAGCGCAGCTATCACCGCTGCCAAAAAAATCAAGTTGTTGCTGCTCGATGTCGACGGCGTTCTCACCGACGGTCATCTCTACTACGGCAACAATGGCGAAGAACTCAAGGCCTTCGATATTCAGGATGGCTTGGGCATTAAACTACTGCAACGCGGTGGAGTTCAGGTCGGAATTATTACTGGGCGGGTCTCCAAATTGCTGCAGCGCCGCGCCGATGAATTGGGCATTTCGCCTGTAGTTCAAGGCCGCGAAGACAAACTTACTGCCCTCGATGAACTGTTGGAAACCATGGATATCCAGATGGACGAAATCGCCTTTATGGGTGACGATCTGCCAGACCTTGCGGTGATCAACCGAGTTGGACTGGGCATGACTGTCGCCAATGGCAGCGCCACTGTGGCTGCCAGTGCCATCTGGCAAACCAGCCGCTGTGGTGGCAATGGTGCGGTTCGCGAAGCCGCCGAGATGATTCTTTCCGCGCAGGGTAAATTAGACGCAATACTGGCAACCTATCAATGATTCGACAGGCGTTACTAACATTTCTTTTGGCACTGATAGTCGGTGGTTTTCTACTGATCTGGGATTCGCCGCCAGAGTCTTTTGTTCGCCAGAGTGGCGATCAATTTGAAAAGGATCCCCACGCCGACAGCTATATGAAAGAGATTACCAGCCGCCGTTTTTCAGCACAGGGCAACGAGAAGTTTTCTCTTAACTCACCGCGCATAGAATTTTATGAAGGCTCTTCGGTACTGGCGATAAGCGAACCGGAGTTTCTCACTTATCGTCCGTCGGGTAAGCCATTAAAGCTTCAGGCCTCTCAGGGTCAACTGGACAGCAAACTGGGCGTGCTCAACCTGGATGGCAATGTTCGCGCCGATATCAATAGCGGCGATGATCTTGCCCAGCTTACCACCGAGCATTTAACCTTCCTTACCGAAACTAATATTGCCCAGACAGAGAGTTCATTTAAACTGCTTGCGCCGCAGAGTAATGTCTCTGGCAGCGGACTCCATATCGACCTGATCAAGGAAATTTTTACTATCAAATCTAACGTTCGAGTGATTCATGAGCCTATTTAGTAAAAGCCTATCTAGTAAAAGCTTATCTAGCAAAAGCCTATCTAACATAAGCTTATCCAAAATTTACAGATCAGCCGCTCTGTGCATTTTCAGCCTGTTGCTTTCAGCTATGGCCGTGGCACTGCCAGATGATCGCCAGAAAACCATATCAATTGAATCCGACTCGGCAGAACGCAACGAAAAAACCGGCCTGACTATCTATAGCGGCAATGTGATTATCAGTCAGGGCAGTATTCTTATCGAAGCCGATGAGATTACACTGCACTATCAGGGCAGCAAGATCAGCCGTATTGAGTGCACCGGCACACCGGCAAGTTATCAGCAGAGACCTCAGGCTGAAGGCGCGATGCTGGTTGCTCGGGCAGAGCATATTGACTATCTGCTGGCCAGTGACCAGATTATCCTCAAGCGAAATGCGGTTCTGTCGCGCAATGGCACGATAATTAAAGGCGATTCGATCGACTACGATATCAAGAATGAGACATGGAAAGCTAAAGGCAACGATCTCGGTGAACAAAAACGTATTCAGTTGGTTATTCCACCATCGGTGCAGGAATCCACTCCACCTCAAGAGACTACTCCCTGATGGCAATATTAGAAGCGCGCAATCTGGCTAAGGCCTACGGCAAACGACCGGTGGTTAAAGATGTATCCATGTCGGTTAAGCAGGGCGAAATTGTTGGACTGCTGGGCCCCAACGGCGCCGGCAAGACTACCTGTTTTTATATGATTATCGGTCTGGTCAATCAGGACAATGGCACCATCACCATTGATAACAAAGATATAACCGCACTGCCGATGCATGGGCGAGCGCGCCGCGGTCTCGGCTATCTGCCTCAGGAGCCTTCCGTATTTCGCAAGCTCAGCGTCGAAGATAATATTCTCGCCATTCTGGAAACCCAAAAAGATCTCAGCCGCGCCCAGCGCAAGCAGCGTCTTGAAGAGCTGATGAATGAATTTCATATTTCACACCTGGCAAAAAATCCCGGTATGAGCCTGTCTGGCGGAGAGCGCCGCAGAGTTGAGATTGCCCGTGCACTGGCGGCAAACCCACAGTTTATTCTTCTCGATGAACCCTTTGCCGGGGTTGATCCGATCTCGGTCACCGATATCAAAAACATTATTCGCCATCTGCGCGACAGTGGTATTGGGGTTCTTATCACCGACCACAATGTCCGTGAAACTCTGGATATTTGCGAGCACGCTTACATTATCGGCGAGGGCCATGTGATCGCCGAGGGGACGACTGAAGATATCCTCAATGATGCCAATGTTATAAAAACCTATCTGGGTGAAAACTTTACACTTTAGGATTTTCACGCAAAAGTTCTTTACCTAAAGTCCGTAAAATAAGTTTAACCCTGAATAAAAACCTAAATAAAAGCCTATTTATGCAATAGCCGATTGCCAGCAACAATGAATTGGCACTAAAATTGCAGTCTCTTAAGTTGATAGCGATATTAAGGCATGCGCCAAGGCCTCCAGTTAAAATTCAGCCAACAGCTGACCATGACTCCTCAATTGCAGCAGGCCATTCGGCTATTGCAACTGTCGACGCTGGAACTGCGCCAAGAAATGATCGAACAGCTCTACAATAATCCACTGCTTGAAATCGAAGAAGATAACAGTGGTGAGTCAGTACCAGAGACACAGCAATCATCACAATCCTCTAGCGAAACCCATCAAGAAAGTTCTGGCGAACTAACCGCCAAGCAGGATAAAGAAAAAGCCGATGATCCAAATTCTGATTATGAATGGAGCGAGCAAATTCCTCAAGATTTGCCGGTCGATGCCAACTGGGATGATGTCTACAACCCCTCAACCGCTAACAGTTCCGGGGGAGAAGTTAATCTCGAACAGGTCTATCAGGTCACTGAGTCCTTTCAGGGTCATCTGGAATGGCAACTTAACCTGACACCGTTTTCAGATAGTGACCGAGAAATTGCCACGGCCTTTATTGATGCGATCGATAGTTCCGGATTTATTAGCGAAGACCTGTTTGATGTAGTCGCCCATATTAGGCAGGCAGAGTCCGAAGTAATTAGTGAAGAACAAATTCAAGAAGATGAGCTTGTCGCTGTCTTACATCGACTGCAGCAGTTCGATCCGCCCGGTGTATTTGCCCGCAATATCCGCGAATGTCTTTTGATCCAGTTAAATCAGCTAGCACCAGAAACTGAATATCTGCAATCTGCGCTACTTTTAGTCACTGATTTTCTCGAAGATATTGCCGCTATCGACAGCGTGCGCATGGCGAAAAAAGCCGGACTTAGCGCCGACCAACTTAAGGGTGCCCTGCTATTGATTCGCAGCCTTAACCCGCGCCCCGGCGAAGCGCTGAATAACAACGACATTAATTACATTGTTCCAGATGCCTATGTAGAAAAAATTAATGGCCGTTGGAAGGTACAGCTCAACGATAGCAATATGCCGCGACTGCGTATCAATGACTCATACTCGGCATTGATCAAGCGATCTGACACCAGTGATGACAATCAGTTTTTAAAAGACAACCTTGCCGAGGCGCGCTGGTTTTTGCGCAGCATTGAAAGCCGTAACGAAACGCTGATGCGCGTGGCCATGACCATAGTCGAGCTGCAGCAGGGTTTTCTCGACTACGGCCCAGTGGCGATGAAACCCATGGTGTTATCAGATATTGCCACGGAACTGGAACTGCATGAATCGACTATTTCGCGAGTGACCACGAGCAAATATCTGGCCACGCCTCAGGGAATTTATGAACTGAAATATTTCTTTTCCAGTCATGTGGGAACCTCTGGCGGCGGGGAGTGTTCATCAACCGCGGTTTGCGCTATCCTAAAAGAAATGATTGGCGCAGAACAATCCGCAAAGCCACTAAGCGACAACAAGCTAACCTCCCTTCTCGAGGAACAGGGCATTCAGGTCGCTCGCCGGACGGTTGCTAAATATAGAGAGAGCATGGGAATCCCATCCTCAAGCCAACGTAAAAGATTTTAGTTATAAAGAGTAAAGTTTCATTAACACAGCAAGGAGTACTGCATGCAATTAACGATCAGTGGGCACCATCTCGAAGTCACTTCACCTATTAGAGATTACGTTACTAACAAACTTTCAAAACTAGAACGGCATTACGAACAAATTACCAGCACATCAGTTATTCTCTCAGTCGATAAACTTTCTCAAAATGCTGAAGCCACAGTTCATGTGAGCGGCGCAGAATTATTCGCCAACGCACAGCACGAAGATATGTATGCCGCGATTGACGCGCTGACTGATAAGCTTGATCGCCAACTGATTAAATACAAAGAGAAACATCGAGGCCGTTAGCTTTATTCATGAAAATCACCGACATCCTGACTCAAAAAATGACCCAGTGCGATCTACCCGGCGGTAGCAAGAAGCGTGTTCTTGAAAACCTGTCGGCATTTGTAACCGATCAACTGGGTGGTAATACTGAGCAGGCAGACACATTGTTTCACAACCTTGTCGCGCGCGAGCGACTCGGCAGCACCGGTATAGGGGAAGGCGTTGCCATCCCCCACTGCCGGGTCTCTGGCTTCAACCGAATCCATGGATGTTTAATCAAATTGGAAGACCCGGTGGATTTTGGCGCTCTAGACGATCAGCCGGTCGATCTGATTTTTGCTCTGATAGTCCCTGAAGAACAAAACGATGAGCATCTGGCGACGCTGGCACGGGTTGCCGCTATTATGCAAAACGACCAGTCTCGACAGTCACTGCGCCAGTGCAGCAACGACGAAGATCTGTTTAATACCGCGCTGCAATTAGAGCGACTCGCCTAACCATGCGCCTGGTGATTATCAGCGGCCACTCCGGGTCCGGAAAAACCTCAGCACTCAATATTCTTGAGGACGTTGGCTTTACTTGTATTGATAATCTGCCGGCCAGTTTGCTGCAAAACCTGATTACTCAGCTCAACGGCAATGATAATCATGAAGAGCTGAATATTGCGGTGGGCATTGATGCGCGAAATCTGGTCGGTGACCTGAGCAAGATTCCGGAAATCCTTAAAATTATTGAAGCCGATGGCGTTAGTGTCAGCGTGCTCTTCCTCTATGCGCGACGTACAGATCTCCTGCGCCGCTACAGCGAAACTCGCCGCCGCCATCCGCTGAGCACTGAAACTATCGGCCTTAAAGAGGCGATTGACTTGGAGAAGTCGCTACTCAGCCCGATCTCGGATATTGCCGATCGCTCTATAGATACCTCTAGGCTAACGCTGCATCAATTGCGCGATCTGGTTAAAAATACCATTGTTCCGAATAACCCAGAGCATATGTCTATCCTCTTTGAATCCTTTGGCTTTAAGCGCGGCGTGCCCTCCGATTCCGATTTTGTCTTTGATGTGCGCTGCCTGCCCAACCCCTATTGGAAGCAGCAGCTCAAGAACCAGACCGGAAATGATGAAGGGGTTATTGAGTTTTTAGAGAGTCAGGTTGAAGTCGCCTCGATGCTCGCCGATATTATTGGTTTTTTAACCCGCTGGATTCCAAAATTTCAGCAGAATAACCGCAGCTATCTAACCGTTTCTATAGGCTGTACCGGCGGCCAGCATCGCTCTGTGTATCTGGCCAACAGACTCCACGAGCACTTCGCCACTCAACACCCCTTTGTGCAGGTCGTGCATAAAGAGCTCTCACAGTGATTACACGGAATTACCAACTATGATTCGCTGCCAGCTCGAAATCATTAACAAACTTGGCCTGCACGCCCGAGCTGCCACCAAGTTGGCCAGCACTGCAGGGCATTATCTATGTACTATTCGCACTGGTACAAAAGAACCTCTGGTGGATGCCAAGAGCATTATGTCGCTGATGTTGCTAGCCGCCAGCCAGGGCACCAGCCTGATATTTGAATGCGACGGTGAGGATGAAAATGAAGCCATGCAGGCAATTTCTGAATTGCTTGCCGATTACTTTGGCGAAGGTGAATAACAAAAAACTGCACTCTCAATTCTTGTTTGCACTGAAGAAGCAGTAATAACTACCGATCTGCCGATTTGCTAGTTAAAATAGCCAAACTGAAAATTTTCACCTCAGCCCACAGCCCCCTAGCTATGGAACGATGGAGCGATGCATGAACAATTCCGATAACAGCCTATTGACCAAGCTCGGCACCGGCATCGATCCCGGCACCCTTAATCAGGTGCGTCATATACTCAACAATCTCACGCCACCAGATATTGCCCACCAGCTTGAGACCGCCCCGCCGCGTTCACGGGATGTACTCTGGCAACTGGTAGACTCCGAGATTGCCGGTGAAGTTCTGCAGGAACTCTCCGATGATATTCAGCAGGAATTCCTCAACCAGATGAATGGCGCTGAAGTTGCCTCGGTAACCGAGGGTCTGGATGTCGACGATATTGTCGATATTCTGCAGCAGTTGCCAGATCAGGTAATTCCCGAAGTACTTCAAGCAATGTCCACACAAGACCGGCAGCGAGTTGAATCGGTGCTGACCTATGCCGAGGATACCGCGGGCGGAATCATGGACACCGAGATGATCACGGTGCGTCCAGATATTACTATAGATGTAGTGCTGCGCTATCTTCGCCGCTTTGAAGAGCTACCGGATATTACCGATAATCTGTTTGTCGTTAGCCGCACCGATACTTTCCTCGGTAACCTGTCACTCAGCAAGATGCTCACCTCTAGCCCTAGCACCACGGTCAGGGAAGTGATGAATACCGAAGGTGAAGCGATTCACGTCAACCTGACCGATTCCGACGTCGCACAGCTGTTCCAGCGTCAGGATCTAGTATCCGCGCCAGTGGTCGATGACCAGCATCGTCTGGTGGGTCGAATCACCATTGATGATGTGGTTGACGTTATTGTTGAAGATGCCGACCACTCGCTATTGGCAATGGCCGGTTTAAGTAACACCGAAGATACCTTTTCCTCGATTGGCCGAACCGCACCACGTCGTGCACTTTGGCTTGGCCTTAACCTGCTCAGCGCAATTCTCGCATCATCGGCGATCAGTCTTTTTGAAGAGACTCTGGAGAAGGTTGTCGCGCTGGCGATTCTTATGCCAATTGTTGCCAGTATGGGCGGTGTTGCCGGCAGCCAGACTCTGACCATGGTGGTTCGCGGTATGGCACTGGGACAGATTGAGCGAGACAATATTAAATGGTTGCTGAGTAAAGAATTTATCGTTGGTGCCATTAATGGCGTACTTTGGGCGCTGGTAATGGGTGCTCTGGTATCACTGTGGTTCAATGACTGGACTATCGCTTTGATTATTGGTCTAGCCATGTGTATCAACCTGATGGCGGCAGCGGTTACCGGCACATTGCTGCCTGTTTTATTGCGTCGAATAAATATAGATCCAGCATTGGCTGGATCAGTTATCCTCACAACAGTAACCGATATTGTCGGTTTTGTTTCCTTTCTTGGACTGGCCACGGTGTTCTATAGCTAATGACTGATAATACTGAATTTGAAGATGAAGACCTGATTAGCAAATCCCAACTAAAACGGGAGAGTCATGCACTTCAGGATATGGGCGGCCAGCTAGTAGCAATGCCCGAGGGTCAGCTGAGTAAATTTGAATTACCCGAAAACTTGAAAGACGCTATCTATGAAGCGCGACGACTCAAAAACCGCGAGGGAAAGCGTCGCCAGCTTCAGTATATTGGCAAGTTAATGCGCACCGCGGATATTAGCTTTATTCAAAAGACTCTGGATATGATGGATCATCAGTCGCAAACTTATAGGCAGCATTTCCAGCAGTTGGAAAACTGGCGTGACCGTATTATCAGTGAAGGGGTACCGGCGATCGAAGCGCTGATTGAAATGTATCCGCAGGCCGACCGCCAACAGCTGCGCAATTTACAGCGTCAGGCAAGTCGAGAACTGGCGGAAAAGAAAGCAACCACGGCAAGCCGCAAAATTTTTGCTTACTTACGAGAGCTTTCTGAGTAGAGCTTTCTTAATAAACATTATCCCAACGAAAGCACCGTCATCCCAGCGCAGGCTGGGACCTATTCAATTACGCTGCGAGCCATAGAGGTCCCAGCCTGCGCTGGGATGACGGGAGATTTGTTGGGATGACGGGATATTTTTCGAGTAACAGGGTAGATCAGCAGGGTTTTATTTTCCTATGCTCAGCCATTGGCATCTTCGCTCTAACTTCATCAATCCTATCTAAATCAATCTCGGCAACGGCCACGCCCGGCTCGTCATCGAGACTCGCCAACAGATTACCCCAGGGATCAATAATGGCACTACCACCCCACAATGCACGGCGCGGATGATCGCGATCGACCATATTGGCACCAATTACAAATATCTGATTTTCCACCGCTCGAGCACGCAGTAGCAACAACCAATGATCTTTGCCGGTTACTGCGGTAAAGGCCGCTGGCACAGTGGCTATCTGCGCACCGCGATCAGCCAGTTGGCGGTAGAGTTCGGCAAAGCGCAGGTCGTAACAAACACTCATTCCGAGACGGCAGAGATCTGTCTGTGCCACCACCACCTCAGCGCCACTGCTAAAGTTATCTGACTCGCGATAGGCGCTCTGCTGCTCGTGGCCGAACTCAGCCATATCCAACTCGGCCTTATCCAGCTCGCACTTATCTAGCTCCGCATTAAACAGATGAATCTTGTCGTAGGAACTGGATTGGTTACCCTGAGGATCAAATAACAGACAGCGGGCATAAGGCTTAATCGAGCTTTCTGGGTCACTGATTGGCAGTGTTCCCGCCACCAGCCAGATACCGTGCTGAGCAGCCTGATCCGACAAAAACTGTCTAACCAATCCCTGCGGCTGCGATTCAGACAAGCCAATAGCCGCAAAATCACTGCGACCCAGATGGGCAAAATTTTCCGGAATTACTACCAGCTGCGCGCCCTGGTCAACGGCATCCTGAATCAGTTTAGATGTGTTGCTGAGGTTGGACTCAATAGAGTCGCTAGGTTGCAGTTGAACGGCCGCGGCAATTAAACGATTACTGCTTTTTCTCTGGGTCATTGTCGTTTTGATCCTTGTTATTAGCAGCTTTGTCAGCAGCCTTTCCATTACTAGCTTTAGTATCGCCCTTGGCATCTTCCAAGTCAGAAGCAAATATACGATCCACCTCAACATCGACATCATCCCAGGAGCCGGAAAGCTTATAACTGATACTCGACAGTCGATCGACCTGCTTTTCAACCAGCTTGCTAGTCACATAAACACCAGCAGCGGCTGGCAAACCACCCAGCAGAGCCACTACCCAGGGCAAATTAGTCGCCACCGGCAGGGTTGCCACCAATCGTCCTTCAACCTGCTCGTTAAGCAGATCAAAATCCCCTGCCATACTCATACGACCCGAAGGCATCTTCATACGCAATGGGTCTCTAAGACTGGCAATACCCTGATCAAAATGCAAGGTGCCATTAAGGCTGTTATAGGCCAAGTTTTGGCCCACCACATCCGAAAAATCCAGTTTTAGGCGGCGTAACCAGTTGGCAAAATTAACCAGACTAACCATTTTTAAGGCTGCACCAGAACCACCGGGAGACTTATAAAAACTTCCCTCTTTGAGTTCTATGGCAAACTCACCACTAATATTTTCGCGGGAGATTTTCCACGGTTGATCCTGCCAGGCAAGATCAAAAACCAGTCGCCCGGACTCACTATCAACAATTTTTGGAATACCCAAACCAGAACTCAGAAAATCGCCAATATTATCAATGCCTACTGGGCCTACTAATCTACTGGCGTACCTGCTGCCATCAAATTGCCAGAAAAATTCCGTCGACGGCTGATTTTCAAAGGCGCCGGGTTTAAGACCAAATAGATTACCTTTAATCTGATTAAACGCCGCACCAGAGACTTCTGGTCGCAGTTCAAAGGACAGCGACCCCCAGTTATCTTCACCAATTATCAGCTGATCCACAGCAATATCCAGAGCGAGAAAGCGGCGCGGATCAATGGTCGATGCAGTGACTTTTTCTTTCAGTAGTGATGAGGGCACCGTCAAGCGACTAAGATTAATCTCTGGCACCTGCAGTGACTCAGCGGTTGGGACTAATAGATGCCCTGCAACCAAATTACTTCGCAGATCAATATCGACTACCTGCTCGGCAAAGGTGGCTGTCGCGGCAATATCTTTAAGCTGAAAAGTGGCCAACTCCAGCTGGTCAAAGCGCAGATCAAAAACGGTTTGCCATGAGGACTGTTCAGCACTTTTAGCACTTTTAGCACTTTCAGAACGTTCAAAAAGAGCTGCCAGAGGCCGCCATAATTCTAACTCTGTGGTCGGTAAATAAGCAGATAATCGCAATACAGAGTCTTCAAGTTCAGCCGCAGGTCGGTCGTAGCTGATCTGTCCTGAATTAAATTCGCCATTATTAAAGCGTAAATCAAAATGTAGATCCGAGCTTTTAATAACAGAGTTTGGGATAACAGAGCCCATAGAATTAGAAACATCAGACCTGCCATCCAGAGTTGCAGTCAGACGCTCAAACTCCGGAGAGAAATAGAAGGTTATCTCCAGCGCCTGAGAATCCTCTGCAGATTTAACCAGAGGCGCCGGCAGCTCGAGAGCGACACCTTCAAGCTGACTGCTGATCTGTAGGGTTATAGCCTCATCTTTTACCTTGGGAATACTGATTAGACCCTCAATGGGGACTGCACCTACAACCACCTTCTGCCATGGAAACTCAACCAGCTGATTAAGACTCTCCGGCAACACATTGCCACTAAAGGCTATCTTCTGCTGATCACCAGTTTTATACAAACGGCTGACCATTGGCTGCTGCCAGAAATTGCCCTGAATACCCTCGCCATAGAGACCCTCCTCCACAGAGAAATTCAACTGCCCCTGAATATCGGTCATGTTGATTGGCCGATTGGGAATACCAATTGAACCCTCAGAGATTGTTGTTGCGACATTATATTGACCGACTAGACTGGACTCGTTGGGATCAACCTTAGTCTTTCTCGGCATGGGAATAACCAGATCCAGCTGGCTCATGGTTTTTCCACTGTAATTCCAATCACTAATTCCAGCGACATTACTCCGCAGGGGAGACTCGGCAAGAATATTGATCAGCTCGGATAAATCGCCCTCGACCTGCGCATCGACAAACAGAAATGGTTGATTGTCGGCACCCTGTTTAGCGAAGACAACTCTGGCATCACTAACCTCTGCACTACCAACAGTGCCCGACTCCATAAACACTTCAGTGTAGCCATCATCGACCAATAACAAACTGTTTGCATCGCGAACACCGGTCCATCGAGGATCGTAATCTATATCCCCCTGAGTGGTTTTCATCATTAACTGCGTGGTCTGGGAGGAACGATCAAACCTTGGCGGTGAGTTGCGAATCAGCAGACCAAACTCCTCTACCTCAAGATCTAATATAGACTCGGCCAACCAGTTATTGAGCTGGCCCGGCATAGAGTAAGGCAGATATTTATTGCGCTGCTGGGCATCCAGATTGCGCGCACCAATCATCAAATTCACCTCTGGTGGATTACCTCCCGAGGGGATTGTCTGCTGCACAGAAAACAGTATGTTTGAATTTCCGGCATCGAGCTTTGTACGAATGCTGTTACTGCGAACCGTCAGCAGTTTATCGTTTGCCTGCCAGGAGACATTGATCGACCCCATCGCTTCATCGACACTTAAATAGTCTTTATATGCAGAGGGAAAGTAAACTTCAAAACCATCGCTGTCAGCAATTGAGAACAGACCGCGATCGCCGTAGATCTCTATATAGCCATCCAGAGCTTTAACGCTAGGGGTACCTTTCCACGAGGCAATATTTATCTCTTCAAGATTGGCCGAGGCATAGTATCCAACATGATCATGGCCCAGCGTCAGGGCATTAATCACCCCCTGAGGCTGCAGATTTTCTACCGCGTTTAATATTTTCTTATCGGCGATCTGGGTACTGGAAAGCAACTCAGACATCAGCGTCAAATCTAGATGATTTATTGATACATCGAAATCTTTCCAATGTGAGCCTAGACGCTGGGTAAAGACTAAGTCGAGCGGCTCGATCTCGGCATCCGCCCAGTCGAGATCAAAACCTTGCAGACGCAGTCCCCAATCCGACCCGGGCGTAAACCAGCCGGTTACCTCAGTTTTGATATTGGTAATGGGCGGTACATCTGCCAACCAGTTTAATGGGATCTCACCAATAGCCAACATTCCCTCAAAATCCGCAGAACCACCGGGATGAACCGCAAACCATATCTCACCGTTGGCGTTGGCATCAAAATCGGAAAGGTTGGCAAATAAACTGGGGAGTAGAGAGCGAGACAGGTCAGCGAGCGGCTCGGAGAGATTAAAGTCATCAAATCGGAAATAGCCCTCGGCGA
>CAWUVN010000011.1:0-42777 GCA_963925995.1 uncultured Pseudomonadales bacterium
CTCGGTATTCTCGATGGCAAACAGGTGGCGCAGGCTTATGGCGACCCCCTGATTATCCTGCTAATGGGCGGCGCCATGCTCTCCAAAGCCATGGAAAAGAGCGGCGCTCATCGTCGAATTGCCCTGTATATGGTCAATCTATTTGGTGGCCATGATCAGCGCCGACTGGTATTCGGCTTTATGGTTGCTTCCGCACTTTTAAGTATGTGGGTTTCCAATACAGCGACCACATTGATGTTATTACCGGTGGCTTACGCAGTGCTCGATAGTTCCGACAGTGACAACGCTAAAAAGCTCGCCGTACCGCTATTTTTAGGCATTGCCTATGCAGCCAGTATTGGCGGGCTCGGCACACCCATAGGTTCACCGCCGAATGTGGTCTTTCTCAAAGTTTATGGTGAAGCCACAGGGACTATTCCCAGCTTTACCCAGTGGATGCTATGGGGCTTACCGGTGGTATTGATGCTGCTGCCTCTGGCAGGTTTGTGGATCACTCGGCATCTGGGCAAAACAGCCCCGTTGGAAATTCCCCAGTCCGGTATCTGGCGCAGTGAAGAGGTTAGAGTATTAATTATCTTTAGCCTTACCGCTCTGGCGTGGATTACTCTGCGCGAGCCCTTTGGCGGCTGGAGCCGCTGGTTTAATCTACCCACGGCAAACTATGCCGCCGTCGCTCTGACCGCCGTGGTACTAATGTTTGTAATGCCCAATGGCCGTGGTGGCAGACTGCTAGACTGGGAATCGGCCTCAACTATTCACTGGGGTGTACTGCTGCTTTTTGCGGGCGGTATTGCTATCGCCAAAGCCTTTGCAGTCACCGGAATCAGTGAAGCCATAGGTGAATCCCTATCGGGCGTTACGCGACTATCGATTATTGTCTTGATCGCAGTGGTCGCGCTATCCGTGACTTTTTTAACCGAGATTACCAGCAATACCGCGACCACAACTCTGTTGATGCCGATTCTTGCGGCTGCTGCTCTAGGCGCTGGTTTTGAGCCGGCACTGTTGATGCTGCCCGCCGCACTTTCCGCTAGCTGTGCCTTTATGTTGCCGGTGGCAACGGCGCCCAATGCGATTGTTTTTGGTACCGGGAAAATTACTGTAGAGCAGATGGTTCGCGAGGGCTTTGCGCTGAATTTGATGGGTGCTGCGGTGATTACGCTGGTGGTCTATTTTTGGCTGGCTGTTTAAGTTAATAAGAGCAAGAGAAAAGCTAGTTCTGCAGCAGCACTTTAATATTGCTCGGTTGTAGCGTCTGGCTGCCGGCAAAAGAGAGTACCAGTGTCGCCATTTCATCCCAGACATCCGCATTGCTGCGCATCCCTTTAATCCCCCGATCTATAGCGCCAGCCTGACGCAGCAGCATCCGTAAATGTGCAGGTCTTAAGCGTTTAAGCGCGCTGCGAAACAGCGGCATACGCTTGTCCCAGACACCGGATTTTTTCAGTGCCCAGTCGGCTTTTTCGCCGCTGGCAACCAGCTCGCTGGCTTTAATCAGAGTCCGCAGTTCGCGGGTGATTGCCCAGAGTAGAGGTATGGCCTCTGTCCCCTCATTCTCCAGTCCGCGCAGAGAGCGGGCGGCAGATTGGGCATCGCCGAGTAGAATCTTGTCGACAAATTCAAAAACATTGTAGCGTGCGCTATCGGTAACTACAGATGACATAGTGGTGCCATCTAGAGTGCCTTCAGGAGCCAGTAATTTTAGCTTTTCAATCTCTTGCACTGCCGCCAGCAGATTGCCTTCAACGCGGTCGGCAAGAATTTGTACCGCTTCCTGATTGGCATTGATATTGGCCGCCTTAAGACGCTGACCAATCCAGCGTGGCATCTGATTAGCATCCACCGGCCAGACCTGAATATGGGCGCCAGCGGCCTCTAGCGTTTTCATCCACTTGCTGTTCTGTGCGCCTTTTTCTAGTTTGGACAGAATAACTAAAAGAAGATTATCGGGATTGGGGTTGGCGCAGATTTCAGCCAGCGCCTTGCTGCCTTTATCGCCGGGCTTGCTGTTGGGTATGCGAACTTCAAGAATCTTTTTATCCGAAAACAGCGACATCGAATTGGATTCATTGATGACTGGATTCCAGTCAAAGGTATGCGGACTGCCTTCAAAATGAAATAGTTCGCGCTCAGTAAAACCTTGCGCTCTTGCCGCTATACGCAGAGCATCGGCACATTCCTGAGCCAGCAGGGGTTCATCACCGCTGATAACATAGACAGGCAGAAGCGGTTTTTTAAGATGTCCCTGAAGTTGCTCTGCACGAATTTTCATAGGCTATGGATTCTGTGTTGGCAACACTTTGAGGCGGTTGAGAATCTGTCGCACAATCTCTTCACGCATTTCCATCCTGACCAGTCGCTCTTCATTGTCAGAGGAGAGAATATCGCTCTCCTCAATTTCATAGCTGCGTTCAACCGAGGCGGTTAGCAATGTCGTGAGTGGCGTGCCAACAGAGTCGGTAATCAAAAAATCGACATCTTCATTAAGCTGATATTCCGCTGCTCTAGCGCTTGCATTTAATGTGCCTATACGTCGATTCTGACGAAAGTCGACAATCACCACGGAGTAGTTGGCCTCTGCGCCAGTGGCGACAACATCGACACCGTAGACATCCAGCGCGCGAGTCAGCTCGCTAACAAAAATATTATCGGCGGCCTGAGTGGCAATATGCAGACTGCCAATATTACTCGGCACTACTTGGGCGTCGCGCAGCTGCCAGCCGCAGGCTGACAGAAGTACAATCGTTGCGGCGAGTAATAATTTTTGCATAGTCATAGGACAGTCCTAATTAACTCTGTATTTAATTGGCTACTATATTAACCAGTCTTCCCGGAACCACAATAATCTTTCGAATGGTCACGCCCTCGGTAAAGCGCTGAACATTGCCGTCTCCAAGGGCAAGTTTTTCAACGGCGTCCTTTGAGGCATCCGCAGCCACTTGAATCTTACCGCGAACCTTACCGTTGACCTGAATCACCATCTCGATAGAGCTGCGTACCAACGCCGACTCATCCAGTATTGGCCAAGCCGCATCTGCAACCGCTTCCTGATTACCCATCGCCTGCCAGAGGCGGTGACAGATATGCGGGGCAATTGGCGAAAGTAATAAAATAGCGCTAGTCAGTGCTTCGTGACGCACAGCAATACTCTGGGCATCATTATCACTCAGCTTGCCTACTTCATTTAATAATTCCATAACGGCAGCAATAGCAGTGTTAAACGTGTTGCGGCGGCCATAGTCATCATTGACCTTATTGATGGTTTCATGCGTCTTGCGACGCAGATCTTTCTGCCCGTCGTTAAGGGCCGCTTTATTTAACGGCTCAACAGTACCCAAGGCTAAATGGGCGTGGGTCATAGTCCACAGTTTGCGCAAAAAGCGGTGTGCACCGGAAACACCGTCATCACTCCACTCCAGAGTCTGTTCCGGGGGCGCGGCAAACATGGTGAACAGGCGCACAGTATCTGCGCCGTGCTTATCAATGGCCGTCTGCGGATCTACACCATTGCTTTTTGACTTCGACATCTTAGTCACGCCGCCGCTGTGAACTACTTCGCCGGTCGCGGTTTCAGTGGCCTTGATGGTGCGACCTTTTTCATCGCTCTCAACAGTCACATCCAGTGGCGATAACCACTCTTTGCGGCCGCCATTATCTTTATAGAATGATTCAGCTAACACCATGCCCTGGCAGAGCAAGCTTTTAAATGGCTCGTTGCAGCTGACCAAACCTTCGTCGCGCAACAGTTTGTGATAGAAGCGTGCGTAGAGCAGATGCAGGATAGCGTGTTCGATACCGCCCACATATTGATCCACCGGCAGCCAGTAATCGGCGCGCTCGGGATCGAGCATGGCACTGTCGAGATCAGAGCAGGTAAAGCGTGCGTGGTACCAAGAGGATTCCATAAAGGTATCGAAGGTATCGGTTTCACGTTCAACTGCCTGACCATTGATCTCGGTTTTCTTCCATTCGAGATCAGCTTTAATCGGTGACTGAATGCCATCCATCTCAACATCCGTCGGCAGTACTACTGGCAGTCTATCCAGAGGCACGGGAATTTCACCGCCCTCAGCCAGATTGAGCATTGGAATAGGGGATCCCCAGTAGCGCTGACGGCTCACACCCCAGTCGCGCAGGCGGTAGTTGGTGGTGACCGAACCCTTATTGGCCTGTTCAAGATCTGCGGCAATGGCATCGAAGGCGCCATCAAAATCTAGGCCGTCATACTTTTCGGAATTAATTAACTGGCCCTTGGCGACAAAAGCTTCGTTGCTGACATCGCAGGCTTCATCTTTAGCCGGTGCTATAACCTGTTTAATTTCCAGCTGATATTTTTTCGCAAACTCATAGTCGCGCTGGTCGTGGGCGGGTACCGCCATCACGGCGCCAGAACCATAGTCCATCAGCACATAGTTGCCGACCCAGACCGGAACTGTTTCGCCGGTTAGGGGGTGCACGGCGGTAATACCTGTATCCATGCCGCGCTTTTCCATGGTTGCCATCTCGGCTTCAGAGACCTGTTGGGTTTGGCAGTCGCTAATAAATTCCTGCAGTGGCGGATTATTCTCTGCCACTTCGAGCGCAATTGGATGTTGGGTGGCCAGAGTTAAATAGGTCACACCCATCAATGTATCTGGTCTGGTGGTATAGACATCAAAGCTCTGGTGCTCGCCCACGGCGGCAGACAGATCAAAGGTCATATTGACGCCGCGACTCTTGCCAATCCAGTTGCGCTGCATGGTCTTAACCTGTTCTGGCCAGTGTTCCAAGTCATCGAGATCATCGAGTAACTGTTCAGCGTAATCGGTAATGCGAATAAACCACTGAGGAATTTCCTTGCGCTCCACTGGGCTATCACAGCGCCAGCAACAACCATCAATCACCTGTTCATTGGCCAGTACCGTGGCATCGTGAGGGCACCAATTAACCGCGCTGGTTTTTTTGTAGACCATGCCTTTTTCGTAGAGCTTGGTAAAAAACCACTGTTCCCACTTGTAGTAATTTGGCTCACAGGTGGCCAGTTCACGAGACCAGTCGATACCAAAGCCCAGCGACTTGAGCTGTGCCTTCATGTAAGCAATATTTTCATGGGTCCATTTGGCGGGAGCGGTGTTGTTTTGAATCGCAGCATTTTCAGCCGGCAAACCAAAGGCATCCCAACCCATCGGGTGTAGAACATTTTTGCCCTGCATACGCTGGTAGCGAGCGATTACATCGGTAATGGTGTAGTTGCGCACATGACCCATATGCAGCTTACCGCTGGGGTAGGGGAACATCGCCAGACAATAGAACTTTTCTTTATCTGGATCTTCAGTGACTTCAAAGGTTTGATTGTCAGTCCAGTATTGCTGGGCTTCGCGCTCTAATTCGGCGGGATGATATTGCTGATCCATGGTCATGAAGATTCACTGCTTATTGGTTTTAAAAATAGGCGTGAATTATAGGGTAACAGAGGCCTATCTAACAGCAGTTAAAATGTACTAGCTTCTAGCAGGCACACCCAGCTCTTCAAGTTTGGCTGCCATATCTTCCGCAGAGGTGGCTGGATTGATTTTGGTGTCGATAAAAAGAATTTTCCCATCTTTGCCAATATAGAAAGTATGGCGTTTTGGCACGCCGTAAAAGGCCAGTACATCATAGGCTTTAGCGGTCTCTTTCGAGGGGTCGCTGAGCAGTGGAAAATCTGCTTTAGTCTCTTTGGCAAAGCCCTGGTTATCTTCCAGTGAATCAACGCTGGCCATAAAGTAGGCGACTTCAAGACGTTTTAGCAGATGGCCCTTTTGAGCCAGAGATTTGCACTCGATAGTGCAGCCGCTGGTATAGGCCTTGGGGTACCAGGCGATAACGACTGCTTCTTTATCTTTAAATTGACTGAGACTGTAGCTTTTTCCGTCGGTGGCTTCGAGTAAAAAGTCCGGTGCCTGATCGCCTACTTGGAGAGCGGTGGCCGCGGCAGAGATGGATAGCAATACTGCTGACAGTAATAATTTAATCTGAGTTTTCATGCCTAGTTTCTCAAGTTGGTTTCTCTAGTTAGCAGCTGTTCGCTGTCTGGCTATTAGCCCAGCACAAATAAGCAGCATCAGTATCACTGTCGGCCATGAGCCGGTCTGTGAAAAGACGGTCTGCCCAGTGCGGGGCGCAATAAAGCCGGATAATTCTCCGGTACTAAACTGTTCAATCTGTTGGCTAATCACACCGCGGTGGTCAACCAGCGCGGTAACGCCATTATTGGTGCCGCGCATCATCGGTTTGGCATTTTCCAGTGCGCGCATCCGCGCCATCTGCATATGCTGGCGCGGTGCAATGGAGCGACCAAACCAGGCATCGTTGCTGACCGTTAACAGAATGGTAGCCTCTCTGGCCATACTCGCCACCAGATTGGGGTAGACAATCTCGTAGCATATTGCCGTGGCGACCTTCTCGCCGGCTATATTTAGCAGCGGTTGGTCTGTCTCGCCCAGTGAAAAGGACGACATCGGCAGATTAAAAAACCGAATCAGCCCACGGATTATCGACGCCATTGGGACATATTCGCCAAACGGCACCAATCGAGTTTTGTCGTATTGGCCCTGAGCTGTGCCCATTGTTATGACGGAGTTAAAATAGGCTCTTCTTCGGCCATCGTAAATAGGTATACCGGTTAGCAGTGACGTTTGGTTCACTTTTGCCTGCCGATCCATATCGTCTAGAAAAGCGCTGACATATTTTGGCGTTGCCGGAATTGCGGCTTCGGGCCAGATAATAATATCCGCACCCCAGTGGGGCTCGGTCTGAGTCTGCAGTTGTTGCAAAATGCCCTGACGCTCAGCAAAGCTCCATTTTTTATTTTGATCAATATTGGGCTGAATCAGAACTACCGAGAGATTTTTGCCAGTCGCTTGGGTCCAGTTTGCCTGCTGTAGAAAGTAACCACTCACTACAGTTGCAGCAATTGCCAAACAGGCCAGTTTTACACTGCGTTGAGTTCTCTGGGGCTGGCTCAACTGACTTAATAGTGCAGCAGCCAGTGCGGTGATAAAGCTCAGCCACAACACACCGCCAATTGGCGCCCAGCCACTCAGCCAGGTTTCAGTGTGGATATAGCCGCTGTAGAGCCAGGGGAAGCCGGTGAATATCCAGCTGCGAAACCATTCACTTAATACCCAGATTGCCGGCAACCCGAAAAGCCAGGAGGCGGGTTTCTGGGGGATCAATGCACTGAGGGCAAAAGGTAGGGCGAAAAGTAGCGCGATAAACAGGCAGAATAATGTGGTTGCAAGCAGTGCCAGCGGTGCCGGGATAAAGCCGTGTTCATGGATGCTGACATAAACCCAACTAACCCCGGCGAAGAACATCCCGAAGCCGAATACGGCTGATTTTACCAGCGCCTGTTTTACTGTTTGATACTGCAGTGTGCGAAATAGCACCGCGATAGAGAGAATCGCCACGGGCCAAAGATAGAAGGGCGCCAGCGAGAGCGGTAGCAGGGCACCAGAGACAAATAGCGCGAGAAACTTTTGCCCGCGGGCCAGGCGCATCATAGGGTGATTTTTTTCACTTCTAGGGTAGTGATTTTACGCTTGTCGCCAGCCACTACTTTAAATCCAAAGTCGCCAATAGAGATGGTTTCATCAATGTTGGGCAGTCGTCCAAAGGCGTGAAGAACGAGTCCGCCGACCGTGTCGAATTCGTCGTCGGCAAGACCAACATCAAAGAATTCATTAAAGTCGTCAACCTCAGTGATTGCTTCAACAGTAAATATACCGTCGATCTTGTGTTGAATCTGCGCCTGTTCATGCTCGTCGGTTTCATCTTCGATCTCGCCGACAATCTCTTCGAGAATATCTTCAATAGTCAACAGGCCGGAGACGCCGCCGTATTCATCGACCACAATCGCCATATGGTAGCGCTGTTCACGGAATTCCTGGAGCAGGACATTGAGCCGTTTGCTCTCGGGGATAATGGTTGCTGGGCGCAGTAGTGACTGCAGGTTAAATGAGTCTTTTTCCGAGAGCAGCAGGGGCAGCATCTCTTTGGCTAAAAGAATGCCTTTAACATCGTCGGAGGATTCGCCAACCACTGGGAAGCGCGAGTGCTGCGAGGTGATTACTACTTCGAGAACCTGTTCGAGACTAAAGTCATCTTCGATAATCACCATCTGTGAGCGGGGGATCATAATTTCCCGTGCCTGCTGGTCGGAGACCTTGAGTGCACCTTCCATAATCTGCAGTACGCTAGCATCGATAATCGATTCATTTTCGGCGCTGCGCAGCATATCGGCAACATCGTCAGAGTTTTTCGGGTTCGGTGAAAAAACCTGCCAAATCTTTGCTAGGAAAGATTTTTCTGACGTGTTGTTGGATGATTCTTCGCTCATGGTTTTGCTCGCTAGTGGCTCTTTATGAACCGGTCTGAGTTATGGATCGGTCTATAGGCCGATCTGAGGATTCGTAGGGGGGTGGAAATTCCAAGCCCAGCATAATAGCTGTTTCCAGCGCTTCCATCTGTTCGGCATCTTTATCATCAATATGATCATAGCCGAGAAGATGCAGCACACCGTGGACAATAATATGCGCCCAGTGTGCCTGTGAGGATTTGTGCTGTTCACTGGCTTCGCGGTTAACCACTGGCGCGCAGATCACCAGATCGCCAAGAATCGGCAGAGGCTCTGGAGTAACTGCATCAAAGGGAAAGCTGAGTACATTGGTAGGGCCGGTTTTACCGCGATACTGCTGATTAAAATCGGCACTTTCCAGCTCGTCGACTATGCGCAGACTGAGTTCAGATTGTTCGCGTTCGTCGCGAATAGCAGCGCTGGCCCAGCGCTTAATACTGTCCTCGTCGGGAGCGTCTTCGGATGGGCAGGCCATCTGAATGTCGATAGAGAGATTCATTGGTTAATTATGCAGCCGTCTATTTAGTGGTCTTCTTTTTCATGGGCATCATAGGCATCTACGATACTTTGAACAATAGGGTGACGAACCACATCGCGAGAAATAAAGTGCGTGAAGCTGACTTCTTCAACATCTTTTAGCACTTCACAGGCGTGAACCAGGCCAGACTTGACCCCACGCGGCAGATCGACCTGCGACATATCGCCGGTAATCACGGCGGTTGAGCCAAAGCCGATACGGGTTAGGAACATTTTCATCTGTTCGCGAGTGGTATTTTGACTCTCGTCGAGCAGAATATAGGCACCGTTTAATGTGCGGCCACGCATATAGGCAAGCGGGGCAATCTCAATAACATTGCGTTCCTGAAGCTTGGCAACCGTCTCAAAGCCGAGCATCTCGTGCAGGGCATCGTAGAGCGGACGCAGGTAGGGATCGACCTTTTGAGCTAGATCGCCAGGTAAAAAGCCCAGTCGTTCACCGGCTTCCACCGCCGGCCGTACCAGCAGTATTCGCTCCACCTCGTCGCGCAACAGTGCTTCAACCGCACAGGCTACCGCCAGATAGGTTTTCCCAGTACCCGCTGGGCCAATACCAAAGTTGACATCGTGGGTTTGAATCGCGCGCACATAGCGCTGCTGATTTAACCCGCGAGGCTTGATATTGCCTTTCTTGGTACGGATAACGGTAAAGCTTTCGACATTGTCGACGGGCTGCGCATTACTGGTGGAAGTAGTTTGCGTCATAGGCGCCTCTTTTCTGGGTGATGGGCTAGATGGGCTAAGAGATTGGCTGGAATGTTGTAAGTTTAGGTGGACTTCCTCAGGAGATAGCTCGGCATAGTGAGCGGTCTCCTGGTAGAGATTGTAAAGCACTTCGCTAGTGCGCTGAGCTGCATCTGCATCGCCATAAACGGCAAAAAAATTATCTCGCGTGCGAATTTCAACGTCGAGACGTTGTTCGATTAGGCGAAGATGTTCATCAAATTGACCGCAGAGAGATGCAAGGCGTCGAGCGTTGTTGGGCTCGAGAGTAATGCTAGAGGCAGATGGTTGGCTATCCAATCTTTTCAATGAGTGCTTTTGATCCATTATTAGTTAAGTTATTACAAGCATAGCGCGATCTATGGAAGAGCGTAAGCTCTTTTTATCGAGCAGATATTATAAGAAAAGCGCTGCTTAAAATGATTAATTCTAAGTTGTTATCTTCTAAGACGATAGCTTATACGCAAGTAGCCTAAAGTAGATCACCGCGCAGCGAGTTGGGCAGTGCCTCGGTAATAGAGGTTTCTACAAACTGGCCGATCAGGCTGTGATCGCTGCTGCGGAAATTCACCACGCGGTTATTTTCAGTGCGCCCCTGTAACTGGCCGGGATCTTTCTTTGAAATACCGGTTACCAGCAGAGTCTCTTGATTGCCAACCATTCGGCGGCTGATCTCTGCGGCGTTCTGAAGAATGCGATCCTGAAGAATTTTAAGGCGCTGTTTTTTCACCGCTTCCGGAGTGTGGTCGGGTAGATCAGCCGCCGGTGTTCCGGGTCTGGCGCTATAGATAAAGCTAAAGGAGGTATCGAAGCCAATATCATTGATCAGCTTCATGGTTGCCGCAAAGTCATCTTCGCTTTCATTGGGGAAGCCGATAATAAAATCTGAAGAGATGCTGATATCTGGTCTGATCTCGCGCAGTCGGCGGATCTTTGATTTGTATTCGATAGCGGTATGGCCACGCTTCATGGCCATCAGAATTCGGTCGGATCCGCTCTGCACCGGTAGATGAAGATGACTAACCAGCTCTGGAATATGTGCGTAGGCTTCGATAAGGGCGTCGGAAAACTCTACCGGATGGGAGGTGGTGTAACGAATTCTGTCGATACCCTGAATTTCTGCCACGTAGGGCAGTAGCTCGGCAAAATCGCAGACAGATCCGTCGGGCATTTCGCCGCGAAAGGCGTTTACATTCTGGCCGAGCAGATTAACTTCGCGAACACCCTGTTCGGCGAGCGCATTAATTTCCGCAAGCACATCGGCCACTGGACGGCTGACTTCTTCGCCTCGGGTATAGGGAACTACGCAGAACGAACAGTACTTTGAGCAGCCTTCCATAATCGACACAAAGGCAGATACGCCGTCTGCCTCTGGGGTTGGCAAGTTGTCAAATTTTTCAATTTCCGGAAAGCTGACATCGACGACAACGGTGCCATCGCTCTTGCTGGTTTCCATCATTTCCGGCAGGCGATGCAGGGTTTGCGGGCCAAAAACCAGGTCGACAAAGGGCGCGCGCTTGGCGATAGCCGCGCCTTCTTGGCTGGCTACACAGCCGCCGACACCAATCACCAGATCCGGGTTTGACTCTTTTAAATGCTTCCAGCGCCCGAGCTGGTGAAAGACTTTTTCCTGAGCCTTTTCACGTATCGAGCAGGTGTTGAGCAGGATAACGTCCGCCTCTTTAGGGTCGTCTGTAGCAACCATCTGATGACTGTCGCCGAGCAGGTCGCGCATACGCGCAGAATCATACTCATTCATCTGGCAGCCATGGGTAACGATATGCAATTTTTTTACAGATTTCGATGTCATCGGATTGGTTAATCTTTGATCAAATATTGAGGCTCCGCATTATAGCTGTGCGTCATCAATTCGCAACATAAAGCCGTGCTATAAAATGTTGTTGTGCTATTATTGCTGCCCTTTAATAGCAGTAGTTGTGTGCGTTTTTGATGTCTAGCCAGCCAATTTATAGAATCACCTTCTTTAACCAGCAAGAGGTCTTCGAGATTTATGCTCAGCATGTCTTTCAGAGCGATCTCTGGGGTTTTCTTGAAGTCGAGGAATTTGTCTTTGGTGAGCGCTCGCAAATGATTGTTGATCCTGCTGAGGAGAAATTAAAAAATCTGTTCTCCGGTGTTAAGCGCAGCTTTATTCCCATGCAGTCTGTGGTGCGTATTGATGAGGTTGATAAAGAGGGGGCCGCCAAGGTTACCGAAGTGTCCGCCGCCGCTGTTAGCAATGTTCGGCCGTTTCCATTTCCGCCAATGGCCGGCACCAAGCCGGTAGTAGAGTAGAAGGGCAGAACAGTAAAAGAGAACATTAAAAGATAAGAGTAGAATAAAATAATAAAAATGGTCGGTCTCGTAAGGCTGCCAATATAAGCCTGTAAGGCATTTGGGGTATTGAAGTAATGATTGTTAGAGGTGTGTATGACTCAAGAAGCGCTTGATTTGCTGCCGTACGAGTACGCTCGTGTTAATCGTGTGCTGCTTAGCGTTGACGATGGCGATTTGCTGTTGGGGCCAGATGCACCGGATTGGGCAATCGCTGAAGTCAGCAGAATAACCGGTAGCGACCTGAATATTCGCAATCTGGCTGATGAAGACTTCGATGCGATGCTCAGCAAGCTTTACAGTGGCAGACAGAATTCCTCTGAAGCGGTTATGGCCAATATGCAGGACTTTGTTGATCTCGAGTCTGCGGCTGCAGAGCTTGAGGAAGCTGGCGATCTGCTCGATGCTGAAGACGATGCGCCTATAGTACGACTGTTAAATGCGATTCTCGCTGAGTCGCTAAAAGAGAGCGCCTCGGATATTCATATCGAACCCTATGAAAAAGAAGCACTGGTTCGTTTCCGTCTCGACGGTGTGTTGCGCACTGTGCTGACTCCCTCTATACAGATCGCGCCGCTATTAATTTCGCGCATCAAAGTTATGTCAAAGCTAGATATTGCCGAGCGCCGACTGCCTCAGGATGGCCGAATGGCCGTGCGCCTTGGTGGCCGCAGCATTGATCTGCGAGTTTCTACCATGCCCTCCAGTCACGGTGAGCGAGTGGTAATGCGACTGTTGGATAAAGATACTGGAAAGCAGCAGACCAGTGATTTGGGCATGCCGCAGAAGACTAAAGAGGAGCTGCTCGATCTAATTTCCCGTCCCCACGGTATTATTTTGGTAACCGGCCCTACCGGTTCGGGTAAAACCACTACCCTGTATTCCGCTCTACAGCAGATGGATCGTCAGCAGCGCAATATTATGACCGTTGAGGATCCCGTGGAATACGATCTTCCCGGTATTAGCCAGACCCAGATTAATCTGCGTGCCGGCATGACCTTTGCCCGTGGCCTGCGCGCTATACTTCGTCAGGATCCAGATGTAATTCTGATTGGTGAGATTCGCGATGGCGAAACCGCTGAAATTGCTACCCAGGCCAGTTTGACCGGTCACCTGGTGCTCTCAACATTGCACACTAATACCGCTGCCGGTGCGATCACCAGATTGCAGGATTTGGGCGTCGACAGCTTCCTGCTGGCTTCCACTGTGCGTGGCATTGCCTCTCAGCGACTGGTGCGCAAGCTCTGCGTTAAATGTCGTGAAAAGGTTCAGCCCAATGAATTTAACCGCAATCTCCTCAAGTTGCCCGAGGGCGCAGAGGTCTATCAGTCCTGTGGCTGTGCAGATTGTAATAACACCGGATTTATCGGTCGTCAGGCGCTCTTCGAACTGGTTACTGTAACTCCCGAGCTGCAAACCCTGATCCATGAGAATGCTGGTGAACTGGAGCTTGAACAATTGATTCGCCGCACTATCCCGAGTATTCGCGATGCCGGTTTTGATCTGGTCCGTGAGGGCGTCACTACCGTCGAAGAAGTTCTTCGCGTGACTAGCGTATAACCATGGCTGCTTACGACTATTCCGCCTATGACCACTCTGGCAAAAAAGTCAGTGGGGTTATCACCGCTGACTCTGAACGTCATGCAAGGCGCTTATTAAAAGAGAAAAGCCTGCTGCCCTCAGCGGTAAAGGAAGTTAATGCCCAGTCAAAAGCGGTTAGCAGTGGTAGCCGCGAAGCACGGGTGAATAATTTTGATCTGTCGCTGCTACTTCAGCAGCAGGCGATTCTTATTCAGTCTGGACTGCCCCTCGAAGATGCTCTGCGCATGACCATTGAGCAGGCGGAAACTGAAAAGCAGCGCCGTATGCTGCAGAGTTGGCGCAGTGAGATTGTCGAGGGTCGGAGTTTTTCTGAAGCTCTGCGTCGCTCACCCTACAAAATTCCTGAAAGTATTATTGCCGGCATCAGTGTCGGTGAAGAGAGCGGCCATTTGCACGAAGTGCTGATGCGTCTCGCGGAAGATATTGAAACCAGTGCTGAAAATCGCAAAACTATCAGCCGCGCCATGATCTATCCGGCAACACTCATTAGTACTTCTATTATTGTTGTCGCTATTATGATGGTTTGGGTTGTACCCAAAATCACCGCTATTTTTGCCAGCTCTAATCGTGAGCTGCCGCTGGTAACGCGCATTGTTATCAATGTCAGCGAATTCACCCAAAGCTATGGTTTGTTTGTACTGATTGCTGTATTCGGGTTATTTGCGCTTTTTGTTCAGGCAATGAAAGATCCCGAGCGCAAAGAGCGCTGGCACGCATTTATGCTGTCTATGCCGGGTATTGGCCGGTGGATACGAATGGCCAATATAGCCGACTGGTCTCGCAGTCTCGGCGTGTTATTGAATAATGGTGTGCCGGCACTTGCAGCGTTAAAAATTTCCTCATCTGTGGTCAGTAACTTACATCTGCGTCGCAAGATGGAAGGGGTTACAGAGGCTATGCGTCAGGGCAGCAGCATGCAGAAAGCCCTGCAAGACAGTTCAGTGGGCAGTGGGTTTCTTGTGCATATGGTCGGTAGCGGTGAAGCCTCTAGTGAGTTGGATAAGATGCTTTTGCGGGTATCGGAATACTATTCGCTGCGTTTGAGTAATGCAGTAGAAGTGTTTCTGAAATTGATGAATCCTATATTGATTATTTTTATGGGAATGATAATTTTATCTGTGGTCGCGGCGGTAATGCTGCCGATTATGGATATGAATAATATGATCTAACTGAAGAGCAGGTTTTATTGTGGCTTTGGGATCAACAGTTTAATACTTAATTTTTAAGGGTGTAACAAATGAGCGTTAATAAAAAGCAGACGGGTTTTACGCTGATCGAAATGATGGTTGTGGTGGTTGTGATTGCCCTGTTGGGTGCGATGATCGGGCCGACACTGTTTAAAAAGGTACAGCAGGCTGAACAGACCCGCGTTGCACAGGATATTCGCGTGATTGAAAGCGCGCTAAAATTTTACCGTCTTGACAACTATCGCTACCCCACTTCCAGTCAGGGATTGAGTGCGCTAATAAGTAACCCCGGTGGTCTGGATAACTGGAATGGTCCCTATTTGGAAAAAGAGCCGGAAGATCCCTGGGGCGTACCCTACAGCTACGAAAATCCAGGTCGTCGCGGTAAGGAAGTGGATATCTACACCTTCGGTGTTGATGGTCAGGCGGGCGGCGAAGGCTCTAATAAAGATTGGGGCAATTGGAATATTAAGTAGAGCCGAGGCTTTTCTTAAGGCTACTCCACAATTGCAAAAATGGTTAAAGCAAAATGACACAGTCGCGAAGCCGTCAAGGCGGTTTTACCCTAATTGAGATCAGCGTGGTTGTGATTATTTTGGCCACGATCTCGGCGATGAGTCTATTTGCGATCAATCAGGCCTTTGATCGTCGCTATAAGAGTCAGGCCGATAATTTATTGGTCTGGTTCAACCAACTCTCAGATCAGGCTGCCCTCGAGGCAGTTCCCTATGGCGTGATGGGTAATCCGGACGATGCTGCAAAAATAGTGCGGTCCCTACAGGTTGTTGCCTACTATCGCCAGCACTGGTTTCCAGTGACCTACCCTGAAGCTTTTTCCATGGAAAAGGGTGCCCGTGTTGAATGGATTGTCTCTGAAAATTCCGACTATGAAGATAGTTATTCCGCGGATATGGATGATGAAGGCGCACTGATTCCGGTGATTGCTCTAATGCCCGATGGGTATATGGAGCCGAGAGCCGAGATGATTTTGACCTTTGAATCGAGCCCGATTACTTTTAAATTCCGCTGGGATGAAGAAACCGCAGCCATGACAATGTTGAGACTGGCCGAATGAAATCCTCTCCGGGTTTTCGTCGCGCCGCAGGCTTTACTCTTATTGAGGTTGCCGTTGCCCTGACTATTCTCGGCTGGGTGATGGGCAGTGCCCTGTATTTAGTGCAGCAGTATGCCGATGAGCGCGTGCGCCTTCGCGAGCAGTTTTACTCGGCGCAGGTGTCATGGAACCATCTTATCGAGCATTATCAGGATGCGGAGAAATGGACCGAAAAAAATAATAAATCCAAGCGAGCTATTAAAGGTGTTGATACTCAGGGTGAGCAGCCTTGGCGATGGGAGCTTGAGGTCAAGGAGGCGATGGGCACTGATCTCTACCGCTATGAGGTGGCAGTTGGACTGCCCGGTAGCGAGCGCAATCGTGCCGCATTATTTGTCTATCTGGTTGTGAAAAACTGATGATTAGCATAGCGCGCCCTCGGTCGAAGACAGTGACACACAGTAACCAGTCTGGGTTTACTCTTGTTGAAGCAGTGGTCTCGCTGCTGTTGTTGGCGGTGATGTCGGTGATGTCTTATCAGGCCGTAGAGGTAATCCTCGGTGCCAATGAACGCAGCCGAACCAATCTCTCCGATGAAGCGCAGCTGCATCGAGCTTGGCAGATTATTAATCGGGATCTATTTCATCTTCGACCGCGAATGTTTGCTGATGGCTTGGGTTCAAAAGAGCCCGCCTATGTGACTAACCCTGATCAATTTGGTGTGCGCTTTAGTCGTGGGGGTGGGCCTTTAACTGGCTCCAACCCAACGGGTGTCACCCGTATTGAATACAGTGTTAATCAAAAGGATCAGTTAGAGCGGCGCTCTTGGCCGATTACCGCAACATCGCTCAATAATGATGGCAACCGACTGATACTGATGAATAATGTTGATACTGTGGAAATCGAACAGCTCTCGCGAGGAAGGTTGTATGTGCCGGATTGGCCGCCGCTTAATGAGACCCATAGTCCGCTGAGCCTGCCGAGGATGATTCGCATAACCATTATCTCCCTCGATGGTTCTGAAACTACGCGTCTAATTCCGGGTTTGGCCTTCGATCCTAACGCAGGGCGAACTAACCCGGGTTCTGGCTCCAGTGATTCTGATGACATCGATGATGAAGATGAATTGGAAGATGAGGAAGAGGAAGATGGAGAGCTAGACGAGGACGAGGAAGATGAAGAGCTTGAAGATGAGTAGTCATCAGTATAGGCCCGCTGCGAGCAAGGCACGAATGAAACCGCACCGCCAGCGCGGAGTTGCTCTTTTGGCGACACTCATTCTCACCCTCGCAGTCACTATCATTCTCGGGAATATTTTTTATCGCCATCAGATTGAGGTCTCGCAGGCGGCTGGTTCTCTGCACAGTGATCAAGCCGTATTATTGGCGATCAGTGCTGAGAGTTGGGCCAGAGACTTAATTTCCAGTGCCAATGACAATGTTAAAACTGATCACTTTGAGGAAGATTGGGCCCAGGCCATCCCGTTTTTACCGGTAGATGGAGGTACAGTCGCCGGCTGTATCATTGATTTACAGTCGCGCTACAACCTAAATAGCCTCAGCGGTTACACCATTTCGCCACTGCAGAGAGAAATGAATGGCGCGGTCTTTGGTCATGCGCGAGTCTGGCAAAGCCTGCTGCAGTCAGTGGATATTCCGGTGGATGGTTCCAGAGTTGCAGTGATTATCGACTGGCTCGATAAAGACGACTCGGCGATTACCCCCTCTGGTGCGGAACGAGCTGAGTACAGCATTTATAATCCGCCGCGATTCCCCCATAACAACCTGATTTCAGATCCGGGTGAACTGGCAGCCATGCTCGGTTACAGTTTAAAAGATGTACAGATACTGTCTCCCTGGATCGCCGCACTACCAGCGATCACTACTGTTAATATTAATACAGCCTCAGAGCAGATGCTGCTAGCCCTAAGTGATGGCATGGGTATCGAGTTTGTCGATCTGGTGGTCAATGGTAGGCCCTTCGGCAGCCTCAATGATTTTTATCAGATTATGAATCAGTACTTAATGGTCGGTGAGCCTCAGCTTAAGCTGCGCTGGCCTGCAACACTAATCGATGTGAAAACATCATTTTTCCAGCTAAATCTCGAAGTCACATTGGGGCAGTCAAAGCTTCAGGTGAAAAGTATAATGCACCGTAAGGGGCGCGGCGCTCCGGCGGTAATAAGCCGCGAGATAACGGTTGTGCCTGCTGGGGTTGCAGCGGTACTATTCGCAACTGTTTCAGATGATGACGATGAAGAAGATTCTGACACTGAAGCTGATAACAATAAAAAGTATTATATGCAGCCTCTCTGTGAAGCAGTACCCAACAACTTTAACGACGATTATTAGGAAATGCTCTAAATGACATTATCTGTTGACCATATTCATCACCTCGACCGTCATCTGGTCAATGAGGGTGAAGAACACAGATCCATGGCCCTCTGGGTTCCATCGGAGCGCGTCACTGTGCATCGTATAGATGCGCCGACTGCGCCACAGAGAAAGTGGTCGGAGTTAATACCATGGATTCTCGAAGATCGCCTTTTACAGCCTGTAGAAGATATGCACTTTGTTATTGGTTCAGTTGTTACTGAGGGCGATAACAGGCAGGTCGATATTACTGTTGTCAGCAAGCAGGATATGCGCGAATGGTTGCGCATTGCCGACAATGCGTCAGTTACTCCTACTGCGCTGGTTCCCGACTATCTCGCACTGCCCTCTGAAGAGGGTCGCATCAGCATCGTCTGGCGCGAAGGATCTTTACTGGTTCGCGATGATGCCGGAAATGGTTTCTCTGCTGCGCCAGCACTGGCCTGGAATTTGGTTCGTCGTTTAATCGACGCCGCGGATATAGCGCCGCGACTGTCGATTTCTGTCCCGGATGAAACGCTTATTCCAGAGGATTTGCTTGAAGATGCAGATATTAATGCTGCAGATATTGACTGGCAGTTCTCGGAAATCCCTCTCTCAGCCAACCTTTTGAATGGGGAGTTTGCCGCATCAGCCAAGCCAGCCAGTTCGGCTTCCTGGTTGTCCACCGCGGCGCTATTGGTGCTAGCCGTGGTTTTGGTATTTGGCTATCTGCAGGTTTCCAACGCGGCTCTTGAGCAGCGTGTTTTGAGTTTAGAAAAGCAAGTTAGTGCAGGGTTTGGCAATGTATTTAAAGGCAAAAAAGCCAAGCCGGAAAAGGTTAGGGTTAGCGGTGAATTACTGTTAACTAATCTATTTAAGCAGCATGAAAGCTCTAATGTTCCGCGAATGACGGCTCTGGTTGGGCTGGAGAGTTTTATGACAGCCTGTAACTGTGATCTGGAATCACTATCGGCGGGCGACTCAGAAATTCAGTTAGAGTTAAAAAATGCCAACAAACTTCAGCTGACAAAATTGAACGTCTCTGGCTTTAAAGTCAGCACCAATAAAGCTGGCGACACTACCACTATCAATCTGCTGGAGGTTAAGTAGACCATGAAACTATTAAACAACCTCAGCGGCTGGTTTGCAGGCTTAGAGCCCCGAGAGAGACTAATTATGATGGTTGGTGCGGCGATTTTAGTAGTCGCCGCTATTTATATGGCTCTATTACCGGCTATGCATAAGAAAGCCCAACTTGAGCAGCGCTATCAGACGCTAAGCGAAGATATGCAATGGCTGCGAGAGCAGAGCCAAGTGGTTAGCCGTCTTAACAGCAGCTGTTCTGGGCAGGCAATTCAGAATGGCAAAAAGCTCGAAGTTATAAGCCGTATTGTAAGAAGAAATCAGCTTAGACTGCTTGGTCTGGATCAGGATGATTCCTCTTTCTATTCGATCGAAGTCAGCGGCGCGAGCCCAAATCGAATACTGCAATCCATTCATCAGTTGACCTGTCAGGGCCTGTCTCTTGAGTCTTTAGATGTAAGGTCTTCAGACGATACTAAGGTTGGTTACAGTGCTACTATTGAGGTTAATTATGTCAATTAAAGCATTTCAGATAAGCGGATTATTAGCAGTGATAAAAAGTGGGTCACTGGCTCAGCGTGCTGTTGTATTGAGCAATTTGCTGTTGGTTCTAATCTGCGTAGTATTTTTAAGTATGCTTGCTGCGCTCTATACCGCCGATGATGAAGAGATAAAGCCGATACCCCGTGCACAAACAAATTCGACCACACTGCGTTGGAACTGGTTTCGCGGCAGCCAGCCAGTTGAGCAGGTTGAATTGGTGGGTGAGTTAGAAAATTCCAATTTAAAGTTAAAGCTTCTCGGCGTACTTATCTCTGGAGATAGATCTGCGGCAACTCTGGCTTTTAATGGCAAACCGGAAAAGGTTTACCAGGTTGGCGATAACCTTGCGTCCAATGTCAGTATTGAGCAGATTGAGCCGTACCGGGTAATCATCAAGGAAAATGGAACCAACAAACAGATACTGATGGCCAAGTCTGATTCTGTTATTGAGACTGAACAGTCAACAGGTTCGGGGGATGGGCAGACTGCCGATGGCGGTTTTGCAATGGCCAATATGTTTGGCGCCGTGCCGATCAGGGCAGGCCAGTACGGCAATGGGTTTAAACTCAACAAGCTCTCTGAAGAAATGAAATTGCTAACCGACATTCAAAATAACGACATTGTTGTCAATGTGGGTGGCATGGGCGTTCAGGAGTTAATGGCGGATCCAAAGCAGTGGATCAAATACAGTACAGAGACCAGTTTACCAGTAACTGTTATTCGCGATGGACAGCCTGTGGAGTTGTATGTGAATGCTGCTAGCCTATCGGCTAAAATGTTACCGAAATTCGGATTGAATAAATAAAATGAGAATAATAATGACTGACCAAAAAGTAGGTTTTGGCAAAACAATTATGCGCTATGTGGGGGCGCTCAGCTTAGTGGTAGCGATGGTTGCCGAAGCGACAGCAGCTGATAAAGTAAGAATTAACTTTCGCGATGCGGATATCGGCAGCGTTATCGAAAGTGTTGCCGAGATTACCGGTAAATCCTTTGTTCTCGATCCGCGAGTAAAGGGCAAGGTAACCATTATCGCGCCGGAAGCAATCGATGCAGATCTTCTCTACAACGCCGCACTTTCCGCCCTCCAGGTGCAGGGATTTCAGGCGGTTGACGACGGCGTAATAACCCGTATTTTGCCGTTTAACCAAGCTTTTACTTTCTCTGGTGGAACAAGTGGCAATAACAAACTTATTACCAAGGTAATCAAGATTCAGCACGCTCAGGTGACCACATTGGTGCCGGTGTTAAAGCCAGTGATGAGTTCGGGTTCGCGCCTGCAAGCTTTTGCCCAGAGCAACGCCATTGTAGTGACAGATATCACCTCGAATATCAAACGCCTTGAAGAGCTAGTTGCAGAGTTGGATGATCCAGAGCAGACGGCTATTGAAGTGGTGACACTTAAGCATATCTCTGCCGGTGAAGCGGTGCATATTGCCACCCAGTTAAAGCAGTTGCAGAAGCAAGAGCTATCACTGGTCGAAGATGGCATGAACAACCGCATTATCGTTAGCGGCCCAAGCACGGCTCGCCGCGCCTTTAAAACGATGTTAAAAACGTTGGATCAGCCTTCCGCCAAAACTGGTAGCGTTGAAGTGATCTATCTTGACTTTGCCCGTGCAGCAGAAATGAAGCCTATAGTTGAGGGTATGTTGCAGTCGGATATCTTCCTGCGTCTCGCCGGAGAAGCGGGTGCGGATAGTAAAGGCAAAACAAAAAGCGCTTATCAGATCCAGATTGATGAACTAAATAATGCGCTGATTGTAGCGGCACCTTCAGCCGTAGTGAGAGAAATTAAAAATGTTGTTGGTAAGTTGGATCGCGCCAGACCTCAGGTATTGATTGAAGCAGTTATTGCTGAATTGTCGGAAGATCAGGCTAACCTGCTTAATACACAGTTGGTGTATACCAGTAAAAATCGCGGTGGTTATCTGACCAAGTTTGATAATCTCTTGGCCACGGTACTTGGCGCTGGAGCTGATGGCGATATCAGCGATGCAGATACCGCGGGTCTTGCTGACATATTAGGCAGTACTACTGGCGCCATAGGTATAGCCGGTAGTTTTGATTCTGATACGGGCAAAGGAATTGGCCTTTTGATTCAGGCTTTAAAAACCGACGGCAGTACCAAGATTCTTTCAACGCCTTCGGTTGTTACTCTGGATAATGAAGAAGCTTCACTTTCAGTTGGTGAAGAAGTTCCCTTCCAATCTGGTAGCTTTACCAGCAGCAATAATGGCAGCAGCAACCCTTTCACCACCATTAATCGTGAAGAGGTGGGTGTAAAACTTAAGGTTAAGCCGCAAATTAGTAAGGGCAATTCGGTACGTTTGGAAATTGAACAGGAGTCCTCCAAAGTTAAAGCGGGTGAGCCCGGTTTGCAAACCACATCAAAAAGTACCATGAAAACCAATGTGCTTATTCAGGATGGTGAATTATTGATATTGGGTGGATTGATTGAAGACCAGACCGGTGGAACTTCTAGCAAGGTTCCGCTGCTAGGCGATATTCCAATCTTGGGGCATTTATTCCGATCAACAAGCAAAGATGATTCTCAATCGGTGCTGATGATGTTTATTCGACCAACAATTATTCGTACCGCCGAAGATGCACGAAATTTATCCGAGGCAAAATACAAGCATCTGATCAAGCGCGATTTAGATAGCGAAGAAGCTGGATTGATACGGCCTATGCTTGAAGATTTTGTTAATGAGGGGCAGTCGACCAAGTAGTACAACGAGGCGCTATGAGCATTTATCTGCAATATTTTGCCCTTAAGCGAGAGCCCTTCTCGATTGTCCCTGATCCTGGGTTTCTCTACCCGAGTATCTACCACCGACAGGCCGTAGCCCATTTAAAGTACGGCCTTGATCGCGAAGGTGGTTTTATCCTGCTGACCGGCGAGGTTGGCACAGGTAAAACCACCCTTACGCGCACTATGATCAAGCGCATTCCGCCCCATGTGCGGGTTGCCTATATCCTTAACAGCAAGCTTAATGCCACCGATGTGCTCGCCAGTATCTGCGATGAGCTGGATATTCAGCTGCCTGTAGATGTTGAACTCTCATTTACCAAAAAATGTATCGACGCGCTTAATCAGGATCTGCTCGCCGCCCATGCCGAGGGCAAAAAAACACTAATTGTTATTGAAGAGGCACAGAATCTCACTCCAGAGGTTTTAGAGACTCTGCGCCTGTTAAGCAATCTGGAAACCAGTACTCAGAAGCTGCTGCATATACTCTTAGTAGGGCAGCCAGAATTACTCGAGATTCTCGCCCAGAAAGAACTGCGTCAACTCAATCAACGAGTCATCTCGCGCTTCCATCTTTCGCCGCTGGATAAAGAGGACCTGTCCAACTATATCAATCACCGTCTGCATAAGGCTGGAGCCAAAAGAGCTATTTTTGAGCCAGCCAGTTTTGCGGCATTGTTTCGTCTGACCGGAGGTGTGCCACGATTAATTAATCTGGTCTGTCATCAGGCACTGATTGCAGCCTATGCCAGTGGGAAAAAATCCGTTTCAGCAAAATTAGTTCGTCAGGCAGCCGCAGAAATTCTGAGTGAAAAGAAAACTGCGGCTAACAAAAAAACATGGCTAACAATAGCAGCGGTGTTAATGATTGGAGCCGTGGTTGTGGCCACCACCCTTAAGTTTAAAGATATATTTTCAGCTCTGATGGTCACTTCAGAAGCGCCTATAGCTCCGCTTGAGCCAGTTAAAGTGGATGCAGTTGCACTAGCTGCAGAGCCATTAAAAACCGCAAAAGAAGAGGCGGCAGAGACTTCGCTGCTAATTCAACCGATCACTGATGAGGCTGCCGCTGTAGTTGTCGAAGCGCCGCCAGCACCGACGGCAAATCCTTTTACCAGTCTGCTAGCGGTTTGGGGAATTGATTCCGTCGATGTCTACAGCGAGGAAGAGCTTTCTTTCATAGCTGACCAGCAACAGTTGCGAATGGAAAAAATTAGCGCGGTAAATCTGTCATTTATTGAAAAGATCAATCGCCCCGGTATTGTCTGGGTGCTCGGTGAAGATGATTACCTGAAAACCTATCTGCTCTCTGCTTTAGATGCACCAACAGTTACCCTGCAGAATTCTCAGGGCGAAGCAGATATGGATAGAGAGCGCTTTTCCGCAAACTGGAATGGCGTATACCTTTATCTGTGGAAGCCGCCTCTGGGTTACAGCGCGCCACTAACGGTGACGGGTAATAGTGGCAATGGCCTGCAGGTTAATCCTCAGGTGATCGGCTGGTTACAGCAACAGTTGCAGGTGATTGACCCGACCAGTGAAAGAGTGATTAGCGGGGGTCGCTACACGCCAGCGGTTGCTCAGCAGATACTGGTATTTCAGCGTCAACAGGGGTTGGTCGCCGATGGAATACTGGGTCGCGAAACCTTGATACGTTTAAATCAGCTCGGCGGGGAAGTTATTCCTCAACTGCTGGAGACGGATTAATGTCCTATATTCTCAATGCCCTAAAAAAAGCCGAGCGCGATCGAAAGCGCGAAGAGGCTGAAGATCTTGATGATTTTGTCGGCGCTGGTTGGGATCCCTATCAAGAGCCGGTAAAGAACAATGCCAGTTACACAGTAGCTGCTATTATTTTGATGATAGCCGCGCTGCTGTTTTATGGATTTTACAATCTGACTAATAAGTCGTTAGTAAGTGATGTTGAGATAGTTTTGGAAAACTTGATTGAGATGCCGGTCAACTCGCAAGAAGAGCCTCTTGAAACTCTGCCGGTGAAACAGAAGTTAGAAGAAGAGCCAGTAGAAAAATTGCCGAAAGACGAGCCTGTAAGTGAAGAGTTGCGATTGCCCGAAGTCACCATAGCCGGGCATATTTATATTCGCAGTGGTTCAGCGAAGAACCGAATTTTTATTGGTGAGAAAACCTATTATGTCGGCGACGCTATCGACAGTGACTGGGTGATTGAATCTATTAACTTTGATAGCCTGAGTATTCGCTCCGGCGCCCTTAGTTCTGAACTTCCTCTTCGTTAGTCATTCGAAGACTAATCTGAAATACTAGCCTGAAAGCACTAGTCTGAAAACACCTCTAATACAGAGTCCTTGCCTCGATCAAAGCGTTTTGCGCGGCGGTAAGGAAATACATCTAGAACAAAACCATCGCGAATCTTCTGCTGCAGATCCTGCCAGAACTCAACTTTATAGAGATCGCTGTGCATCTCTTCAAACATTTTTCGCGCCTTGGTATTACCAGAGAAAAATAACCGAAACTCCTCCGGGAAAATATCATTGGCAGCCACGGTGTACCAGGTGCCCGCCTGCATCTCCTCCTCTTCGGTACGCGGTTTAGGAATGCGCCGAAAATTGCATTCGGTCAGGCTGGCAATTTCATCGTAGTCATAGAAAACCACGCGGCCGTGTCGGGTTACACCAAAGTTCTTTAGTGGCATATCACCGGGGAAAATATTGGCGGCGGCCAACTGCTTGATACAGTTGCCATACTCCTCCATGGCACTGTGTATTTCATCATCAGTCGCCTTCTCTAAATAGAGGTTGAGCGGGGTCATATAACGCTCGGTATAGAGGTGCTTGATGATCAATCGGGTATCGCGAATTTCAATTGATGAGCCGGCGACTTTTTTCAGTTCTTCTAATAGAGAATCGGAAAAACGATCCAGCGGAAAAACCAGATTATCAAATTCCTGAGTATCCGCCATTCGTCCAATACGGTCATGTCTGGATACAAAGCGATATTTTTCCCGCACCTGCTGGTTAGTGACTTCCTTGGGCGGGGCAAATTTGTCTTTAATAATTTTAAATACAATATTGTAAGAGGGCAGGGTAAACACCGTCATAACCATGCCCTTGATGCCCGGAGCAATAATAAACTGGTCGTCGGAATTACGCAGGTGCTGCACCGATTGCCGATAGAACTCTGTCTTTGCGTGTTTGGGAAAACCCAGAGAATTATAAATTTCATAGTCGAGCTTTTTCGGCATCAGTTTTTTCAAAAAATGCGCATATTGATAGGGCAGGGGTGCGTCGACCATAAAGTGGTTGCGGGTAAAACTGAAAATCACACTTAACTCATCAGAGTTAAAGATCGCCGTATCCACATACAGCTGACCCTGCTCATTATTGAGAATAACCAGCGCCATAGGGAAACGCTGCTCGCCATCAATTACGCGGCCAACCATATAGGCCGCCTTGCCGCGGTAAAAAATCGACTCGAGTAAATCAAATTTAAGGTCTTCTGGGGCACCGCTTAGTTTCGGCACTATCTCTTGCTGAAAGACATTGAGAATACAGTCCAGATCTAGCTCTATATCTTCGCCGGGCAGAGAGAACTCAGAATCCTTGAGAATACGGCGAAAAATAGTTCGATAGTCGCTGCCCTCGTAGCGAACAAAAATACTGTACTCAGCTTTTGGCGCTTCAATTAATTGCGAGGATAGAACATAAATAATATCGTCATTGATCTTGTCGTGATCATGCAGCGCACTGAACACCGAATTAAAAAAAGTTTCGGCAATTTCAAAATTGGGGAAGTTAAATACCAGCTGTGTATAGGCTTTTTTGGCTTCGATCCACAGTTTCCGGTTGGCAATATCTTTATTGGTCACCATACCCAGGTACATTACAGTCTGGGCAACTTTGGTTTTATACAGTTCGAGGCGGTCGACATTGGCCTGCTGCACACCGTGCCAATCGGCTTTTTCGAAACGCGCTTTGGCGCTGAGGGTAGAGTTTAGATAGTCGGCAAAATAGCTGCGAAAACCGTTGAGTACGGTCTTCGCCATGCGCCGCGCAGTAGAGTTGTGTATCAGTGGGGTTTGCGCCATATAGCAATCGTCTCCGAGAACTGTTTCCGTGGCTTAGCTTTTTGTTAAGAACTCTTAATAAAGAGCTTTTAATTAAATGCTTTTAAATAAGAGCGTCTAACTTAAAAGATTTTTTAAATCATCCAACTGAGCCAATGCCTGTTTTTTTGATGCCGGTTTTAAAGAGGTCTCTGGAAGTGCCTCGGGTTTTTCCACGGTAAAATTTTCACCAGATAAAACTCGCTCGCAGTACTGCTGATAGATATCTGCAAATGAAGGAAAAGCTTTCGATTCAACCGTATTGGCAAGAAAGTACCAGCCACATTCGCGACCTGCGATATACACCGCGGGATGAGACCATTGCTGTTCGGCTTTTGGACTTGGTTTATTGCAGACTTCTTCATAGGCTTTGCGCGGCGATGGCAGGCCCGCAGGCATACCTACATCGCGGCAGGCGTTGAGCATTTTATGTAGGGTCGGAAGATAGTCGCTCTCGGCAATCACCTTTTCAGCACCGGCGATAATCGTCTCGGCAGAAAAATCACTCAGCTTACTCAGCCAGAGTTTTTTAGCCAAATTTTCAGATTTAGTATTGTCGCCAAAAGCACTGTAATACTGGTTGTGATAATTAATCCGAAAAAACGCGAAGATCTGATTAATAGCATCAATCAGCTGCGGGTTTGCTGGCTCCGCTTTAGGATGCCCAGCTGCGGTCGGAGACTGCGTCGATGATGCTGCGATCTCTGATGCGACCTTTTGGATTAGATCCTTGCTGTTTGCCATCTGCTGTATCCGTTGACTGAGTTTGATTATGTCTTGCCCACTGACGTTTTACATACTGTAAAAACTTGGTGCTCCAGGAACATTGGGGAGAACCGTTCTCTTGCCAATAGAGGACAAATTCGGGAATTATTTGCTGCGCAAACTGACGATTAATATTCGCCATTTGCAGTACATCATACACAGATTCTTTGGGCTGCCAATTCGCTGAAATAGCCCGAGGCATAGAATCCTGCTCCATCATGCCCGTATAGAATTGCCACTGGCGGCGAATATGCTGAATAAACTTCGAATCCCAGGTGCTGGAGACATCACCGCGATCACGCCAGTAGAGAATAAATTCTGGGATCGCATCCTCGACAAAGTTGGCATTGATGCCACCCTGACGAACCAGAATCTGCAGGGCATCGTTAGAGGGTCGCCACTCGCTTGAGACAGCCACCTCTTGACGGCGGCGATGAGAAGTCGCCTCAGCCTGCTGCCACTGGCGCCAGACTTCCTTGATAAACTTTGACTCCCAGCTGTGGCGCGGCACATTGCGATCGCGCCAGTAGGCGACAAACTGAGGTATCTGCTGCTCGGCAAAAGTCTGGGTAACGCCTAGTTGACTGAGTTGACGCACTGCGTCCTGACTGGGTTGCCAGCTAGTGCCGATAGTTTTGGCCGAATTTGCTGCTGTGTTTGGCGTCTGAACAGGGGCTTGGCTCGAGGATTTAGCTGCTCTAGCAGCCGGAGCTGCAGTCGCAGCAACTGCCTCATTAAAGGCAAAGCGAAAATCCTGCTGCGCAGAGAAAGGTGCGCCGCCAATTAGCAGTAAGCCTTTCTCATGCAGGCCCATCGACAGTCGACGAATATCATCTTCCCGCCAAAAGGGGGCCAGGCTGAGAAGTTTTTCACCGGTGATATTTATCCAGTCGTAACCCTGACTCTGCTGGGCGCTGCCATGGCTGCGGCACTCCTGCAATAACTGCAGCAATACGGTCTCTTCCAAGCCAATGGTAGCCGCCAGCGTGGGAGAGATAACTATAGGTTTTTCGGGTATTAAAGACATGGCAATACTTTATCAGAAAGCTAACTAATCGACGAGGCAAACTGAAGATTGAATTAGCACTGATCCGCCAGGGCGGTCAGGGAATCACCGCTCAGTCGGTTAACCGTCCAGCCATCCATAGCCTCCGCATCAAGAGACCGATAAAAGTCCCTGGCCGGTTGATTCCAGTCGAGTACCGACCACTCCAGTCGACCGCAGTCGCGCTCCACAGCCAGTCTGGCAAGATAAGCTAATAACTTCTTTCCGAAACCTCTGCCACGCATGTCTACATGCACGTAGAGATCTTCAAGATAGATACCGGGTTTGGCCAAAAAGGTTGAGTAGTTGGTAAAGAACAGAGCAAAGCCAACCGGACTGTTCTGGTATTCGGCGATAATAACTTCGGCGCTGGGATGCTCACCAAACAGCGATGCCTGCAGTTTCTCCTCAGTGGCCACCACTTCGTGGGCGAGCTTTTCATACTCCGCCAGCTGTTTGATAAATGCCAGAATAGTCAGGCAATCTTCACGGGTTGCTGGGCGAATAATAAAATCCGTACTCTTGGTTATCGGCTGCATGGGGTTTGCTGTTCTTATAATTTTGAACAGTCATAGTAGCTGTCATAAGTGGCCCTCGGAAGCGCTATTTTGAATAAGTTTATTTACTGTACATAACAACAGTAATAAGCTTAAATAAGCGTCAATCAACAGGAGAGTCAGCTTGGTCACCAAAACCAAATCAGCCTATGTCTGCAATGACTGCGGTGCCGATTACCGCAAGTGGCAGGGTCAGTGCGGCGAGTGCAGTGCATGGAACACCCTTTCAGAAGTTCGCCTTGGCAGTTCTTCACGGGGCGGCAAAGTGCTGCGCTCAGGTTTTGCCGGCGTCGTTGATGGTGCGGTAAAAACTCTGGCTGATATTGCCCTGGATGAAATTCCGCGTATCAGTACCGGGACTAGCGAACTGGATTTGGTACTTGGCGGCGGTTTGGTGCCAGGTTCCTGTGTGCTGCTGGGTGGTGAGCCCGGCGCGGGTAAAAGTACATTGTTATTACAGACCCTGTGCAAACTTGCCGAAAACCATTCATCGCTCTATGTGACTGGTGAGGAGTCGCCTCAGCAGATCGCTATGCGCGCCAATCGCTTGGGATTGCCCGCCGATAAGCTGGAGATAATGGCCGAGACATCGGCCGAAACAGTTGTCGCTATCGCCGAGCAAAAGCGTCCGAAAATTCTGGTTGTCGACTCTATTCAAGTGATGCATATGGAAGAGGTGGCCTCAGCACCAGGCAGTGTTTCCCAAGTGCGCGAGAGTGCCGCCATGCTAGTGCGCTTTGCCAAGCAGACTGGAACCGTATTGATTGTGGTTGGTCATGTCACCAAAGATGGCTCGCTGGCTGGTCCCAAGGTATTGGAGCATATGATTGACTGCTCGCTGATGCTTGAGGGTTCCAGCGACAGCCATTTTCGCACGCTGCGCAGCAATAAAAATCGCTTTGGCGCGGTCAATGAGCTGGGTGTTTTTGCTATGACCGATAAGGGACTTCGTGAAGTGCCCAACCCCTCGGCAATTTTCTTGCAGCGCGGTGAAGATGCCTCTTCAGGCAGCGTAGTGATGGTTGTCTGGGAGGGTACCCGACCATTATTGGTCGAGCTTCAGGCGCTGGTTGATGATAGCCATCTGGGCAATCCGCGACGCGTGACTGTGGGTCTTGATCACAATCGTCTGTCTATGTTGCTCGCGGTGCTGCATCGTCATGGGGGGATTGCGGTTGGCGATCAGGATGTTTTTGTTAATGTCGTGGGCGGCGTTAAGGTTTTTGAAACCAGTGCTGATCTGGCGTTGATACTGGCGGTGATCTCAAGCTTTCGCGATCAGGTTTTGCCGCAGGATTTAATGGTGTTTGGCGAGGTTGGCCTGGCCGGTGAGATTCGTCCGGTGGCCAATGGTCAGGAGCGTCTTCGTGAGGCGGCCAAGCATGGCTTTACTCGCGCAATTGTGCCGGCGGGCAATGTGCCGAAACAGCCGATTAAGGGGATGACGGTGATTCCAGTGCGCCGGGTTACCGAGGCGCTGGACGCTCTTTAGCGCTCAACCTGTCTAGGCTGTTGTCAGAATAGAAATGCTTTCTGGCTCAAGCATCAGTGGCTGAATGGGGCCGAGGGCTGCCGCGCGTTCATGGGATTCTTGCCAGGCTCTCCAATCGGCAAGAGTCTCCATTTGAATCAGGGCAAAGCGCACACAGGGGTCGTTAATATCTTTAAAGGCCTTGCTGGAAATAAATCCCTGAGCTGGGACAGCTGCTTGAATAATTTTTCGGGAAAACTCTTCGTAAGTGGACTCCATTCCTGGGGCCAAAACTCTTTTAATCAGTACAGCAAGCATATCTCGATAACTCTTATTATTAGGCGAACAGATTAACACGCCACAGGCACTGATATAAATAGTGTTTTCAATCGATTCGGTTTGACTTCAAATCCTATAGGGATTAGATTGCGCTCTCTTGCTTCAGCAATAGGTTCTCGAATTTAATCGGTTGATTGATTAAAGAATGAGTGAAACGGGAAATCGGTGCGCATTGCCCAGAGATTGGGAATTTTGTAACTCCGATACTGCCCCCGCAACGGTAGATAAGAATGTTTGGCTGTATGACCACTGTGTATTTTTTGCATGGGAAGGTAGCTAAGCAGAGTAGTTAATTAATTACTCACTTATAAGTCCGGAGACCGGCCTATAGCTACGCAGACAAACCGCGGGGTGCGGTCTTGTGCTGATCGACAGTTTCTGTCTGTTCGCTTGCACGCCCCCGTTTAAATTACTTTTAGTCACTCGGGTGTGAGTGTAAGAGAATCCAAAATGAAAAATATTTATACAATAGCGACAGTACTTACTGGATCGCTGATAACTGCTTTACCCCTTGCCGCTCAGGCAGAAAAAAATATGGAAGAGGTGCTGGTCAGCGCTTCTTTACTTCCTATCGCCGCAACGCGTTCCGCTAACGCCATTACTGTTATTGATAGCGAGCAGCTAAAAAACCGCGCGGCAATCAGCGTTAGCGATCTACTTCGCGATATTCCCGGTCTTGCCGTTAGCCGCAGTGGTGTGCAGGGCTCTCAGACTCAGGTCCGTGTTCGCGGTGCCGAAGCCAATCATCTCCTAGTACTGATCGATGGTGTTGAAGTCAATGATCCGTCGCAGAGCGATGAGCTTAACTGGGGCACTTTAACCGTCTCTGATATTGAGCGTATCGAAGTGATCCGTGGGCCTCAGAGTGCGATGCGTGGCAGCGATGCCATGGCCGGTGTGGTTAATATTATTACTCGCAGTGCCGATCAGCCGTTTAGTGCAAAAGTGTTTGCTGAGGCTGGTAGTTTTTCTACTAATAAGCTCGGTTTAAGTGTTGGCCATAAGGCTGAAAAATATGATGTCAGTCTAGGTGTTACTGCACTTGAATCTGAAGGCGATAATATTATCCTCAATACAGGTACAAATGATAATGACGGATACAAGAACACCAGTATAAATTTTAAAGCCGGTGTGGATGCCAGCGATGAGTTGAGACTGACATTATCCTTAAGCCAAAGTGATGGTTTCAGTGAATATGATGATGAATATGCGGCCAAGATTGGTACAGATTTTCACAATGAGTTTAACGATCTTTTACACAGTGACTCTGATCGCTTTTCTTCTCGGGTAAATGCTCAGTTCGCCTCGGCTGATGGCAAATGGAATCATAAAATTAGCCTGTCAGAATCTCAGTTTGAAAATAATAACTTTAAGTACACCTCTGATGGTGTCGTTGTTGCAAACGGCGCTACAGAATCAAACAGACAGGATTACCAATATATTGGATCCCGTCTATGGGAGGCTTTTGATCAGCAGGTCTCTCTGTTGTTGGAGCGAGAAACTGAGGAGTATAGGCAGTCTGGTGGTTGGGCAACGGGTAACGATGCTAATAAAGTTGTCGATCGTGATGCTGATAGTATTGCCTTGGAATACAGAGTAGATCCAGTCGATAAGCTTACTCTAGCGGTCGGTGCTCGGCGGGATAACAATGATACCTTTGAAGATGCCAATACATGGAAACTTGAGGGCGTATATCGTCTGGATGATAGCACTCGATTTCGTGCTGCTTCGGGGACCGCTATTAAAAACCCAACTTTTTCTGAGCTATACGGAATTTTCAGTGGATTCGAAAGCAATCCAGATTTAGCCGCAGAGCAGTCGCAGAGCTGGGAACTGGGTATTGATAAAGACCTTTTAGATAAACGACTTGAGATAAAAGCAACTTACTTTAATGCAAAATTAGACAATGAAATTAGTTCAAAATGCATAAGAGGTTGTACAGACGGTAATTGGAGTAATGATATTTATCAACCATACAATATTAGTGGAATCAGCAGGCAGCAGGGCTTGGAGCTGGCTTCATCTTGGTTTGTAAATGAATCTGTTGTCTTGGATGCATCCTACACCTACACGGATTCTACCCAGAATGGCGTTGATGAAATCCGCCGTGCTCGTCACCTCGGTAGCTTGAATTTGCTGTGGAGAGTGCAAGATAATCTTACGATTAATGCAAATGCCCAGCATAATGGTACGCAAACTGATCTTTACGAGGTTATCCTGGATGCTTTTACGCTGGTTAATGTTAATGCCAACTACAGTGCTTCAGATAAGCTGGATCTCTATCTGCGATTGGATAACCTCTTTGATGAAGATTACCAGGAAGTATCTGGCTATCAGACGCTAGGCTTTGGCGCCAGCTTCGGATTGCGCTACAGCCTATAGGTATCTGTATGTCCCAATCAGCTGATACAGGGATCAAACGAGTACTGCTCTCATGGAGCAGTGGTAAAGACTCGGCTTGGACTCTTTATCAGCTGCAGCGGGATCCCACTGTTGAGGTGGTTGGTTTACTGACCACCTTTAACAGTGAGTTTAAGCGTTCAGCCATCCACGGTGTGCGCCAGCAGTTATTGCGTATGCAGGCAAAGGCAGCCGGCTTGCCGTTGATCGAAATTCCCCTTCCATGGCCTTGTTCAAACCAGCAGTATGAAACCATTATGGGTGATTCGCTTGAATCTGCCCGCAACCAGTTACAGATGGATGCCGTGGCCTTTGGTGATCTTTATCTGGAAGATATTCGCAATTATCGCGAAACACAGATGCAGGGAACCGGCCTAGAATTAATTTTCCCCCTGTGGAAAATTCCCACTGTTGAATTAGCTCAGCAGATGATTGCCGGCGGTCTTAAGGCGGCAATTACCTGTCTTGATCCGAAGGTAATGCCGGCGCACTTTGCCGGCCATCAGTTTTCTAGTCAGTTGCTTGAAGAATTACCTGAGACCGTAGACCCCTGTGGAGAGAATGGTGAGTTTCATACCTTTGCATGGGACGGTCCTATGTTTAAATACTCAATACCGGTGGTTATCGGAGAAGTCGTTACTCGCAATGGATTTGTTTATTCTGATCTTTTACCAGAGGCGTAATAATGAAAATTGTATCTCTACTACCCAGTGCGACTGAATTGGTCTGCGGTCTTGGACTGCAGGATCAGTTGGTAGGTGTCTCCCATGAATGTAATTACCCGCCCTCAGTATTGGGCTTGCCGATTTTAACCAGCTCACGCATTCCCTCAGGGCTGGATAGCGGCGAGATCGATCGACTGGTTACGGACCAGCTGCAAAATGATGAGGCGCTCTATGATCTTGTGATGGGCCAGTTGATGGATCTAGAACCTGATTTGATTGTGACTCAGGCGCTCTGTGATGTCTGCGCGGTCTCTGGAAGTGATGTAGCCAGAGCGATTCACAATTTGCCGGGTGACCCAAAGGTAGTAAATCTTGAACCGATCTGTCTCGACGATGTTTTGCAGACCGTGACATTATTGGCCGAGGCTGCGGACTGCGTAGAGCAGGGCGTAACCTATAAGGCTGAACTGCAGGGCAGAATAGATGCGGTCGCGCAGCGCTCGGCAACGATTGATAATGCAGATAAGCCCCGTGTGGCGCTTTTGGATTGGCTCGACCCGCTGTTTGATGGTGGTCACTGGAGTCCGGAAATTATTGATCTGGCGGGCGGCATTCCCTGTTTCGGGGAAAAGCGTCAGCCCTCTCAGCGGCGCAATTGGGATCACCTGATTGAGGCTGTGCCAGATATTATTTTTATTGCCCTCTGTGGCTTTGATATTCAGCGTTCAACTCAGGATGTTGAGATATTTCTAAAGTCAAAGCGGTTTGCAGAGTTACAGCGACGTGTGGGAACTGAGGTTTATCTGGTCGATGGCAACGCGTATTTCAGCAGGCCCGGCCCGCGGCTGGTGGATGCGCTGGAGATTATGGCCAATGCATTACACCCCAATCTGCATCCATTACCTGAGGGATTGGACGCAGCATTTAAGCAAAATTAGTCAGTTAACATTAAGTAGCAGGGTTGACCCTGTTCAAGGATAAAAGAGATTTTTTATGAGTGATAAGGACAAAAAACAGCAGTCCCATCAAAAAAAGATGGAGAAGCTTAAGGACAATGTTGATGCATCAATAGCCGCGGCAGATACAGAGCGCGGTGTATTTATTTTGCTGACTGGCAATGGCAAGGGCAAATCCAGCTCCGCCTTTGGCATGGTTATGCGCGCGTTGGGTTATGGCTACAAAGTCGGCGTGGTGCAGTTTATTAAAGGCGTGCAGCTCTCCGGCGAAGAACTGTATATTCGTGATCAATGCCCTCAGGTGACATTTCATCAGATGGGTACTGGCTTTACCTGGGACACTCAGGATCGCTCTGGCGATATTGCCGCTGCCGAAAAAAGTTGGGCGATAGCTGAAAAAATGCTCGGTGACGATAGCTATCATTTGGTAGTGCTCGATGAGCTTACCTATATGCTCAGTTTTAAATATCTGGATCAGGACAGGGTTCTCTCGGCGTTGAAAAATCGTCCGAAAAATCAGTCTCTAGTGGTTACTGGGCGGGGCGGTGGTTCTGCTATATCCGATCTGGCCGATACCGTTTCTGAAATCAAAGAGGTTAAGCATGCCTACAATGCTGGCGTTATGGCACGTAAAGGCGTGGACTATTAAGTGCGCCGATTTTCTGCGTCAGGATTAATTTGGGCACTGGCAATGATATTGCCAGTGGTATCACTGTTATCCATGACTGTGGGCACAGTTTCTATTTCTTTTAGCGATCTTTTTGCCGCGGATAACAGCCAGACTGAAACCATTCTCTTTGATATTCGCCTGCCGAGAATTCTGCTGGCAATCTGTGTCGGTGCGGTACTCTCAAGTACCGGTGCTGTAATGCAAGGTCTGTTTCGCAACCCCCTGGCTGATCCCTCATTGATTGGTGTTTCAAGTGGCGCCTCTGTAGGTGCCAGTCTTATGATTGTGTCTGCTAGTGGGTTTATTCAGGCCGGCGCATTACTGGGTCTTTCTTTGGTCGCTGTGGGCGCTTTTGTCGGCGGCTTTGTCGCCACGCTGCTGGTATATAGATTGGCTACCTCGGGCATAGGGACATCGGTCACCACCATGTTACTGGCGGGTATTGCCATCGCCGCACTGGCGGGCGCGTTAAACAGTTTGCTGAGCTATTTTTCCGATAACGATATGTTGCGTCAGATCAGCCTCTGGCAAATGGGTAACCTGAGTGGCGCCAGCTGGACAAAGGTATCGATTATGGCGGCAGTGGCTCTGCTGCTTATGTCATTATTTCCCCGTGATAGTCGCGCGCTAAATGCTCTACTGTTAGGCGAATCAGAGGCACGCCATCTCGGCGTCGATGTACAGGCAGTCAAACGCCGACTGATTATTTTGACCGCACTGGGGGTGGGTGTCTGTGTTGCCCTGGCTGGATTAGTTGGCTTTGTCGGTTTGATTATTCCGCATATGGTGCGTCTGGCTATAGGTCCCGATCACCGCTGGCTGATTCCAGCGTCGGCACTGGCCGGTGCTACGCTCTTGGTGTTCGCCGATAGTCTGGCGCGTATTGTTGTGATTCCTGCTGAACTGCCCACCGGCATACTTACCGCGCTGCTTGGCGCACCCTTCTTTGTCGTTCTGTTGTTGCAGCAGCGTAAGCAGGTGTAAATAGATGACTATGTTGGCTGACAATATTTCTCTACACCTCTCGGGCTTTGATTTATTACGCAATGTTAGTATTGAGGTGGAGGCGGGTAAGGTAACTGCGATCGTGGGGCCTAATGGTGCTGGAAAGTCGAGTTTACTCAAGGTTATTACTGGAGAGATGGAGCCCACTAAAGGCGCTGTTTCTCTCAATCAGAAACCTTTAAGTCATTGGAGTCTAGGGCAAAAAGCGCAGATGCTAGCAGTATTGCCTCAGCATACATTGCTTAACTTTCCGTTTACTGCCGATGAAGTGGTTGGCCTTGGGCGTATCCCCCATCAAACCGGCAGTGAAAGAGATACACAGATTGTTGCCGAAGCTCTTCAGTTGGTGGATGCCAGCTACCTGCAAAAACGTTTTTACACGCAGATGTCCGGTGGTGAAAAGCAGCGTGTGCAGTTTGCTCGGGTACTGGCGCAGATCTGGCAGCCCTCGGAGCTAGGTGAGCAGTTTCTAGTGTTGGATGAGCCGACCTCGGCTTTTGATCTATCCCATCAGAAACTTACGTTGGATATTGTTCGCAACCTCGCAGAACGTGGTGTCGGTGTGGTGATGGTGTTGCACGATCTTAATCTGGCTTCCCGCTGCGCCGATAATATGGTGGTATTTAATGGCGGTGTTATAGAGGCCATGGGTTCTCCTGAGGAAGTATTAACCACACAGCTGATCGACAAGGTATTTGGCGTAAAGTCTATTATCGCCAGTCACCCGGTCACTAAAACCCCTTTGGTGATTACCTGATGAGAATTTATACAGCACTCCTTGCGTCAATATTGACTGCATTCCTGAAGGCACTTTGTGCGCTGACTCTATCAATTGTTTTATATTCCCATGCAGCTGCATCAGAATTAATCGTTGTCGATGATAACGGTGCTGAGGTTCGTCTTGCCGGACCGGCCAAGCGGATTATCAGTCTGGCACCAAATATTACTGAGGTACTTTTCCACGTGGGGGCAGGTGGGCAGATAGTCGGCGCTGATGAATACAGTAATTATCCCTCAGAGGCCAAAGATATTCTGCGGGTGAACAACCATGCAGCGGCTAATTATGAATTAATTCTCTCCCTAAAACCGGATCTTGTGATTGCCTGGCAGTCTGGGAATGGCAATAAAATTATCGATCCACTGCGCAAGTTGGGCATTACTGTATTTGTGGTGGAGACCCAAGAAATTGATCAGGTGCCGGAACTTTTCAGGCGTTTCGGTCAGCTCTCAGGTCATACTGAGACCGCTGAGCAGCGAGCGCTGGAGTTTACTGAGCGACTTAAAAAACTTCGCATTGCCAATTCGGAAAAGTCACCGATCAGAACTTTTTATCAGATCTGGGATGAGCCGCTGATTACTCTAAATGGCAAGCATATGGTCAGTAGTGTGATCGAGCTTTGCGGCGGGGTTAATATCTTTGCCGATGCGATTCCACTGGTACCCTATGTGAATATTGAATCTGTTGTGGCGGCAGATCCACAGGCGATTATTGCCGGCGGTAGTCAGGAAGAGCAGCCGCACTGGTTTCAGAGCTGGCAGAAGTGGTCTGGTATCTCTGCAGTTATCAAGAGTCAGATCTACTTGATTCCCGCGGATTTAATGCAGCGCCATTCGCTCCGAATTCTGGAAGGTGCTGAAATGATGTGCAGTTATCTGGATCGCGCCAGAGGCTAGGCTGTAGAGTTAGTCGAGGTGCAACGCTTACTCCTCGGATTCACGAATACGCTCCAAACGCGCCTGCTCTTCGGCGAATGCGGCTTTAATCTCTTCTAGAACCGTATCGACATCAGCGAGTTCAGACTCCTCTGCAAAGCAGCCGGTAAGTTCGGTGTCGGGGGTTAAATTGCCCTCTTCAAATAGCGCCCAAATCTCTTTGGCATATTGAGTCTCGAGTAATTCGGGCGCGAACTGGCCGTAGTAAGTGGTCATATTGTTGACGTCGCGGGCGAACATTTTTTCGGCATTGTTGTTGGCGGCAGCATCTACCGCCTGAGGCAGGTCGATAATCACCGGGCCGTAATCATCGACCAAAACATTAAATTCCGAAAGATCGCCATGCACCAAACCAGCGCAGAGCATTCTCAAAACGTACTGCATCACCAGATAGTGGTCTTCTATCGCCTGTTCCTCTGACATGGCAACATCGTTGAGTCTTGGTGCCACGTTGCCATCATCATCGGTAACCAGCTCCATTAGCAGCACACCATCAAAGCAGCCGTAGGGTTTTGGAACTCTTACCCCGGCGTCGGCCAGGCGATAGAGGGCGTCCACCTCGGCATTCTGCCAGGTCTCTTCCTGCTGTTTACGGCCAAAGCTCGAGCCCTTTTCCATGGCCCGCTGACGGCGGCTATTGCGAACCTTGCGGCCTTCCTGATAGGTGACGGCCTGCTTAAAGCTGCGTTTTCTGGCTTCTTTGTAGACTTTGGCGCAACGAATCTCCGAGCCACAGCGAACCACATAGACTGCCGCCTCCTTCCCGCTCATCAGCGGACGAATAACTTCGTCTACTACGCCGTCATCAATTAACGGCTGTATTCGTTTGGGTATTTTCATGCTGCCATTATACCTGCTGCTCTAATCCACTTATTAAGCCACAATCTGTTTAAGAAAAAATCGCTACCAATAAAAAAGCCGCTGATAAATATCAGCGGCTTATAATGCCCCTCTGGTTCACCCCGCCAATACTTTTAAGTAAAACAAGTCTAGTAAAACAACTTTCTAATGTTCTAATAAAAAGCTCGGTGGTGGTGTTCGGGCTATTTTGGTTTATCCCCTATATTTTTTTATTATTATAGGTCATACCCCCTCTCATCGTGTTCTGCGAGATCAAGACCTTTTGTTTCGTCTTCTTCGTCGATGCGCAATCCTAACATGCTATCAACCAGTTTGAGTAGTATAAATGTCACTATACCTGTATAGACGAACGTAGAGACAATACCCACAATTTGAACCTGTACCTGGCTGGCCATATTCATACCTTCGTTATAACCCTGACCGCTAAATACGCCGAGTGCATCTGAGGCAAAAATACCGGCGAACAGCGTACCGAGAATACCGCCCACACCGTGAACCGGGAATACATCCAGAGAATCATCAATTTTCCAGCGCTGCTTGATCGCCTGAGTTGCGTAGTAACAGATAACACCGGCGCTGAGACCGATGATTAGTGCGCCACCGGGACCAACAAAGCCAGAGGCTGGCGTAATAGTACCAAGACCAGCAACCATACCGGTAACAATACCCAGTACAGAAGGCTTACCGTGCTTAACCCATTCCATCGTCATCCACGCCAGTGAACCGGCAGCGGCAGAGATATGAGTAACTAGCATGGCCATACCCGCATCGCCATTGGCGGCAAGTGCAGAACCGGCGTTAAAGCCGAACCAACCAACCCACAGCATACCGGCACCGGTAACAGTCATGGTCAGGTTGTGTGGAGGCATTGCCTGCTGAGGGAAGCCTTTGCGGTTGCCCAGTACCAGTGCGGCAACCAGTGCGCCAACACCAGCAGTGATATGTACAACAGTACCACCGGCAAAATCGAGTAGACCCATCTCGGCCAGCCAGCCGCCACCCCATACCCAGTGAGTAATAGGTGCGTAAACAGCAATCAACCACAGGCCACTAAACAGCAGCATGGCGCTAAAGCGCATACGCTCGGCGAAAGCACCGACAATCAGCGCAGGGGTAATAATTGCGAAAGTCATCTGGAACATAGCAAATACTGATTCAGGAATATCGCCAACCATTGAGCCTTCAAGAACATTGCCGAGGAATACGTTGTCCAGTCCACCGACAAACCAGTTGGCTGCGCCGCCATCACCAAAGGCCATGCTGTAACCAACAGCGAACCATATGATTGAAGCGAGACAGGTAACCGCAAAACACTGCATCAATACCGAGAGAACATTCTTTGAACGAACCAGACCGCCGTAAAAAAGCGATAGACCGGGAATGGTCATAAACAGAACCAGTGCGGTTGCGGTAAGAATCCACGCAGTGTTAGCGCCATTGAGATCATCGGCAAATGCCGTAGCTGGAATCGTGGCGAAAAGAACCGCAAGAGTCTTAACGGCGAGAGTTTTAAAGCGAGACAACATAAATTTCCCCTGCAAAGGCACCAAAAAGGTGCTTTAAATGTGTGTTTGTTTCTGTAAATGCACTATCACTGTGCCTAAATCGGTCATTTTTACCTTAAAAGTCAGAATCTGCCCAATATAAAGCAATTTTTATGCCATAAAGATGTATCTCTGCACTAAAGTGATGCAGGGCTGGGTGTTTCAGGCAGTCTATACTCTTGGGGAGATGCTGTGAGAATAGGCCGATAGAGAGCTGGTAAAAAGAGCTTTAAAAATACTGAGCAAGGAGAGAAAGAGCATGAACAACAAGGATGCAAATGACCGCGAAGAATTGAAAATAAGGCTCGAAGGCCTGCATGCAGATCTTCAGAGTGCATCAGAAATCACGGTGAGTGAAAGAGAAGTTCTCAGTAATATGGTGGTTGGTGTTTTAGGTCTTGATGAAGAGAGGGGGGCAGCGGAACATCGCCTGCGTGAAATACTTGAGGAGAAGAGTTCAGCCTATGAGGCGCAATATCCCAAGCTGGCTTTTGCCATGCGGCAGGTACTAGATATTCTGACCCGAATGGGTATTTAGTCGGTGGCCAGATAATCAGTTAAAAGCCAAAAAATCTTAATAAAAAGCGCTTCAGAAAAAAGCTCTTCAGGAAAAAGCACTAAGCAAAGGGAGTTGTAAGTTGAAATTTAAACGGACAAAAACATTTTCGCTATTCACCGCTATGTTTTTCCTCAGCGCTTGCACTACCTTTGATATCACCTCAGGCTTAGCTTCAAGAAGCGAGTATAAAGTCTGGAACTGTAGGGCTGATTCTAGCGATACTGATCAATGGCATTGCACTAGGGGAACTGTAGGGGATGCGGTGCCAGTTGATGCAGAACCGCAGCTAGAATCCGAAACTCAGAATAAAGTAGAGAATGAAGCAGGGCCAATAACCGAAAAAAAAGCCGAAAAAAAAGCACAGCAATTACCCCGGCAGCCAGTCGAAATAGCCTTTGATATCAGTGCCGATGGTTATACGGTGCAGCTGGGGGCTTACTTAAGTCAGGCGATGGCAGAGCGATCCGCGGATAAAATCATTATCTCGCAGGGCGAGTTGAGGGTGCGTAATATTTTTGCGGCAGGGCGGCACAGCTTTGTGATTGTTTACGGTCAGTATGAGACTCAACAGCAGGCTCAGGATGCTGCCGAGGGTATAAGGGTATTAAACCCGCAGCTTGAATACTGGGTGCGAAGCATAAAATCTATGCGCGATAGCTCGTAGTAATGAGCTCTTAATAAAGTGAGCTCTTAATAAAAAATAGAACGTTTAAATCGGCAGAATCGCCAGCGTTAACTTGGATATACAGCTTAATTTTCCCTGATCATCCTCAAGCCTAATTTCCCAGACCTGAGAGCGTCGACCCAGATGAATAGGTTTGGCTGTGCCAGTTACCAGTCCAGAGGAAACCGGACGCAGATGGGTCGCGCTAACTTCCTGACCCAGAGCTTTGGCGCTGCCTAAGTCGATAACATGGGCACCAGCAATACTGCCAAGACTCTCCGCCAGAACAACATTGGCACCGCCGTGAACCACGCCAAACGGCTGAAAGGTTCGCGCATCCGCGGGCATGGTGCCCTTGATAAAGTCATCGCCAACTTCAGTAACCACAATACCCAACTGCTCGCAGATGGTGCCCTGATTAATACTGTTATTGATCACGTCTATATTCGGACGATGGTGCCATATGCTAGCCATATTAAGGCCTTGATTATATTAAGCTTTTAGGCGCTTGTATTTAACGCGGGTTGGTTGAGCATCGGTTCCCTTGCGACGAATAAAGTCTTCGTGATATTCACTGTAGCCGCCTTCGAAGAACTCAATTTCACTGTCTCCCTCATAGGCGAGAATATGGGTGGCAATTCTGTCGAGAAACCAGCGATCGTGAGAGATAACCATCACGCAGCCGGGGAAGGATAATACTGCTTCTTCCAGCGCGCGCAGTGTTTCAATATCTAGGTCATTTGAGGGTTCATCGAGCAGCAGAACATTGGCTCCTTGCTTTAAGGTATTGGCCAGATGCAGGCGACCGCGCTCACCACCGGATAGTTCACCTACACGTTTCTGCTGGTCGGAGCCTCTAAAGTTAAAGCGCCCAGCGTAGGCTCGCGATGAGACTTCGTAGTTGCCGATTTTAAGCATATCGTGGCCGCCGGAAAT
>CAWUVN010000012.1:0-10532 GCA_963925995.1 uncultured Pseudomonadales bacterium
GTGCTGATACCGTGTTTATTGGGATCGTCTTTGCCAATGCGTAGGTAGGAGAAAAACACCATCAACAGGATCACACCAACGCCACCGAGCCCATAGGTAACAAAAGCGAAAAGACACATGATCAAGACCTTGATCATTGGCATTGTTGTCGCTTTCTCAGTGAGCATCAATAACGGCCTCGGGATCGGCCTGCTCAATGTTTGGCATGCTTAGCATAACTGTTTTTTTGCCCTGCTCGACTAAACGCGCGATCACAAGGGAGCCTACCAGGCCTACCGCCACTTTTTCAGGCAACAAAAACGCGGGCGATTCGATTGTTAAGTCAAACTGTTCAGCCGTGGCGACAGCACTTGCACTAACACTACGATAGATACCAACCGACGTTAGGCACAGACCTAAGAGAGCTAGAGAGAGATAAGAGAGTTTCATTATGCCCCAAAAATCGACTGCGTATAATTCCGCTCATTGAATACTTTGTTGGGGCTTCTGTCTAGCTTTTACAGTGAAGAACTATACAATATTGCATATAAAAAGGGAGAGTCGGCGCCTAGTAAAGCAAACTATGGGGGACTCGCCCGCAAAGGTATACTCTTGACTCGCCTCGGCGAGCATCTTGGCTTTAGTCTGCTCTTCGATTAATTTATAAGACACCTCGCGCATTTCGGCGATCGCAGTCTTTGCAATCTGTGCGCCAAGGTACTTAATATTGCGATTTACCTGTTCAAGCATTGCACAGCGCAGACCGAGATCTGCAGCTCATGCCAGATTATTATTTTTCAATAAAGCCGCATGACCGTATGATCTCCATCGCCTCAAGGGTCTCGCCACCCTCTCAAGAGCCAATATTGGTTCTTACCAGTGAAAAGCCAAACCACACCCAACGGCTCTCCCATCGCGCCAAGTGAGGACAATCCGAACTGCGCCAAGAGCTCGGGCTAGCTCTTAGCATGCGCCGTGCCAAATGTTCACTGGCATTTAATTATCAGAATTGTAGTCGTAATTATAATAGCCATAGTCATAATAATAACCGCTCGACTTTTTCTCGACGGCATTGAACACCAAACCCTTAATCTCTATACCACTCAACTCAAAACGCCTCAGAGCAGAGCTTATCTGTTTAACCGAACAAAGTTCGAAGCGAGCTATGATGAGCGAAGTCGCAGCATAGACACCAATAATTGCTGGGTCGGTAACGGCCAAAATAGGCGGCGTATCTAAGATTATCAAGTCATATTCTTCGGACGCTTGGTGAATAAAATCGCCAAACAATCTACCCATAAGCAGTTCCGATGGGTTTGACGGTACCGCTCCTCGAGTCATGACATCGAGACCATCAGCCGATGTCGATCTCACAAGATCCCGCCACTCCGCAGCACCAGCCAACGCCTCCGACAATCCCACATTCAGCTCTAATCCAAAACGCGAATGAATATATCCCTTGCGCAAGTCAGCATCGACCAGCAATATTCGTTTACCGCCCTGAGAAGCTATTAATGCCGCCAAATTAGATGTGATAAATGACTTACCAACACCTGGGTTAGCACTTGTTACCATAACCACATTATTAGTCGCACCCAACATGGCAAAATGTAGCGAGGTACGCAAGCTACGAAGCGCTTCTACAGATAGATCTGCTGGATTGTGCTGCGCGAGTATAAAACCTCCATCGCGATCTAGTGATTTCTGCGACGTTGAACGGCGCAAACTTGACACTTTAGTCCTTGACACGTTGAGTGCTTCTGCCTCCGATAACGGCACTATGGCCTGAACATTCAAACCTATCTCGTCGAACACCTTTGGGTCGGTCACACCTCGCTTTAGAGCCGCCCGAGCGAACACTATCATCACACCCAACATCCCGCCTACAAGAGACGCCAGAATCAAAATCAAAGCCCTCTTTGGCGCAACAGGGTCCTCACTTACTTGCGCTTTGTCGAGAATACGCACACTACCTACCGTGCTGGCCTTGATGACCGATAACTCTTGAAACTTATTTTGTAGCGCCAAATAAATACCTTGATTGACCTCAAAATCACGCATTAGACGCAATATAACCTGCTGGGTGTCTGGAAGCGATTCAAGCTTTTTAAGCAACTTGTCACGATGCCCTATCAAATTCGCCTGCTGTCGTCTAAAAGAAATGTAGTTAGGGTGATTTGACGTAAAGTTTCTCGAAATTTCAGCCTCACCTATCGCCATAGTGCTTATATCTGCTTCAATCTGAACAAGAGTTTGAAGCGCGGACTGAGTCTCGAGACTTAAATCAACTGACGACCGCTCTGCTCTGTACTCATGCAAAGCTATTTCTGAATTGAGCAACTCTTGTTTAACACGAGGAATTTGCTCACTTAAAAATTCTAGACTTTTTTCTGCTTCAGCAGCCATTCGTTGGATGTTTTGAAAATAATAATTTGCCGACACTGCATCAATAACGCCCGTTATTCGCTCTTGACTTACTCCCTCCATTGCAAGAACAATAATACCGGTATCCTTGCCTTTCTCTGACACCCGCAAATCCTTTTGTATTTTAGTGATGGCGCTTTGACGTGGTGTTATCGTAATCTCGAATTCAGTTCCTTTATGAGCTAACAAGTTTGTGACCTTCAACTCAATCCTTTGATCCCCACTAACAACGTTCTCACCAACTGAACCCTCAGCTGTTTTTTTGTCGCCAACCCAAACGCTATACCGAGGACCACCCTCAGCGACAAGAAAAATCTCATCATCGATGGGAGAGCCACTAACAACAAAAGTATCGAGTTCAAGCTCTTCGCCGCCCCAAGCATAACTTGAACCAAAAAAAGAATCCGCCAATCCAGCGCTAGAGTGTTTTCGGGCAATCGCGGCACCAACTAACGGAAAATATCGTGGCGTGACATCGACTGTCAACTTGAGCTCGTCAACGACTGCGCCAATAACAAGACGTGACTTTATTATCTCTATTTCAGTGTTAGATGAGCTCTCTGCTGAGAATATTTGAGACATATCATCAAACCCAGGAATTGACGGGGCCTTGTCTTCATACTGTATTAAAGCATCAGCCAAGTACACTGGCGTCGCTAATAGCCCAAAACCAAAGCCCAAAATCGCAAAAAGGGCTGTGCACACAGCCAGGATTATTCTGCCGTCAATTAAGGTGGCAAGCAGCTTGCCTAGATCTATTTCATCGTCGAACTGGCTGTTAGTCGCATTAAGACCTGAATTAATCTTACTATCTTGTGACATCATTATATTTCGCTTTAATCTTATTGAATCTCTGAACACACAGTTTATTGATGCCCAAGGGCTAAAATAATCGCAAAATTACTTTAAACGCGCTTACGCCTCATCTAGTCTAATTTAGCCACCATTAGCCTTTTCAGCTAAATAAAGTCCGTTGATAGTTGGTAGCAATTGCGAAATAACTTTGTTCCAGCGAGACATTGGCGCGGAGGTAACATAGACAATATCCATCGGCTTAAGCTCAAACTGCGTACTTAAAACTAACATAGTACCTACCGAGGCATCTAACTGAAAAACATCAACAACACGGCCCGGCTCACGACTTGCCCGCAATACGAAAATACCCGCTGCGTCCGCAGATTTTTCGTTTATACCACCAACGTTGTTTAACGCTTCGGCTAAGGTCAAACCGCTTCGATCGATGCGTTGTGTTTCTGACTTAACCACGTCGCCCATAACAAAAACCTTAAGGGCGTCGTTACGAGGCACGTGAATAATGTCATTATGCCTTAATAACCGATTTTGGCTCATGTCTCCATGCCGATAAAGGGCGTATAGATCCAATTCGACATCTGAAGGTTGCGCACTGCCTCCAGACGTCACAACAACTGAACGCCAATCTGCATCTGGCGCTAAACCACCCGTTGCATTCAAAGCATCTAAGACTGTTAATGGTACATTAGTAATCGGCAAGACCGACGGCTGAGTTACCGCGCCAGTCACAAACACACGTTGCGAGCGATAAGCCGCGACAGAAACCTCTACCTGAGGAGATTCAATGTAGCGCGCCAAGTCCGTAGCAATTAAATCACGCGCTTCCGCCACAATAAGGCCAACTACCTTAACTTTACCAATATAGGGATAAAAAATTGTTCCGTCTGGATGCACGACGCTACCTGACTCGCCCGCAGACCTGAACTGGCCCGCAGGAATCGTTAGCTCAGGATGATCCCAAACGATAATATTCAGCACGTCCCCAACGCCTATGGCATACGAATACTGATCCATCTCGGCCTGCAACTCGGGATTGCCTTGAGCTTCTGGAGCACGAGTGCGCATTTCAGCCAACAGTGATGGACTGATTAGGCGAGTGTTGACCTGCTGAGTAAAATCAATAGTCACTTCATTGGAGCGGACTAACTTGTCTATCAAGCCAACTCTTTCTTTATTACCAGACTCAGCGGAACTAATATGCGAGCCAGGCACTATGCTACAGCCCGCCAGCACAAATACTAAACAAGCAAAACTCGCCTTTCTAAAGATGTTCAACGCTAAAACCATGTGTCTTCGATTCTCTCAATATTTAAACATGGACATATTTAAAAAGTGCCCGCCATAAGTGTCTACAGACTTAAGATCTATCTATCCTATACGCCCAATCGTCACAGCTTTTGCTTATCTGCTTAAAAACAAACGAAAACGCCTCCCGACTCTTTCGATAAGGATCATCGATTTCGATATTCTGCCAGTGCCCCAGTAACATAACCTTGCCGGACAAAAAAGGGTAATTTTTCATGAGTGCTCGCTGATGTGATTTTTCCATGACTAGCACCACGTCAGCCTCAACTAGCATGCTATTTGAGACTTGACGTGCCGAGTGATTTTCTGCGGAATAACCGTGTTCTAGTAGCAACGCGGCAGCACAGTCATCGATCCCCCTGCCTTTTAAAGCGCCCAGCCCTGCTGACGAGACTGCCTTGCCTGTTAATTTACTTTTCAGTATGCGCTCAGCCGTTGGACTCCGGCAGACATTTCCAACACAAACAATCAAAATATTATCAAAAATGTCGCACCCCATTAAAAAAGTACTTAAATCACCATATCGGGAATTGGCTTGCAGTCTATATAGTAAGCGTATAATTGACAAGGGTAACTGAGAAAGATACGCGCCATGCTAAATGGCGGTTCACTTGAAAATAACTAGGTACGCATTTGGTCCGAGTATCTCGGGAGCCTGGCGTCTCGCCGTCGAGCACCCAAACGATGGCCATATGGAATACTAAGAGCGAGCCTGCGCTTTGTGACAACACCCTATTGAAGTTATAAAGAAGCAGAGCCAGATCCCCCGAGCTTTCAGAAACTCGCACATCAGCAAATGACTTATCAAATAGTTTTGCTTTGACCTCATTTCGAAGGAAACTATGAGCTCGGTTGTGACATCGTTAATTATCACCGACAATCGGACAGCCGCGCACCGAGCTTGGGTGCGCCGCAAGGGATACACAAAAAACGTTATATTCTAAACGCGCCCCGCGAACCTAAACCGTTTTTGAGTGCTGGGAAACCACCTGAGCACGATCACAGAGATACAATACCAACGCATAAGCAAGGATCTCGCCAATGAAAATGACAATCCAACTGTTGCTTGTCACTGGCCACCAATTCTGCAAATAGCCTAGCAATACAACGCCGCTGGTGCACGAAGCTATTAATAGTCCCGTCACAGAATTTGCATGAACACCATCGCCGAGCCTTTTAGCCACGTGAAAATACAAGCGATTGTGCAAGTGATTATCGTCAGGCAAGAAGGCCGACTCCCCCGCCGCCAAGCGTCTTGAGATGCTAACTAAAAAGTCAAGACAAGGGTAAGCAAACAGAGCGGCAAGAAAAGGCAGGGAAAATACACCTTCGTTGAAGAAGATTAACCCGTGCAGCCCTAACATACAGCCTGCCCCATAGGTGCCCATATCGCCCAAGAACAAACGGCCAGAAATCACATTGAACAACAGAAAGGCTGCAAACGCCAAAAATATACTTTCATCAACCATTCTGTTCGTCTGTAGCGAAAATATTAGTGTGGCACACACAACAACACCAGGCACTAAGCCATTTGCGCCATCAACCATGTTAATGGCATTTATAAAGCCCACCAAAAATATGGTCACCAATATCAAGCCAATAAGCGGGCTCTGCAAAAGGAAGTCAACCCCATAAACGCCTATCGATGTTGGAATAATCTGAGGCCCATAGAAGGCCATAGCAGCAATCACCGCAAACTTAGATATCAAACGAACGCGGGGAGTCAAAAAATTATTACGCAAATCCTCACTTAAGCCCATAAGTGCACAGACAATCAAACTTATGAACCCAAGGTGATAATTACCTGTCCGGCTAATATCCGCTGCCATTCGCTGAGGATCAATTAAGGCTCCCCACACAATTAAAACTATAGCCACCATAAAAACAGCTAAGCCACCCAATCGAGACGACGCTGAAACGTTCAAGCCATGCTTATTTTTTTCATCAACACCAAGACGTAACCCGGATATCCAGTGGAAAAACAATATTGCACAAATACCTTCGCCACCCAAAAGAGCAGCAGACAAAACAAGCATCACCAGCAGTTCCGCTAGCTGCCTTGGCCGTTCGACTAAACGCACACTCACCCTCCGCATTAAATCAATGCTGACTGTTATTATTGTGAATAGACATAAGAATACACTGACATACAAGAGTATTAGAATACAAGATCAATTTCTACGGCCAATCAAGCTAAACTAGTTAGTCCGAGCCTTTGCCTATGCTTTAACGGCAGCCCCATCAAGCAAATACCGCGGAGTAATCGAGCATACACAATTCGATGATAAAGACCTCATCAATAAGCAGTACCCCGCATAGTTAGTAAAAACTAATACGGGGGCGCTTAAAAACATATGAAGTAAATCGAGAAAGGCTCGGGCGACAAGGCTCTCAGTGGCTAAGAGTTACGCCTTGGAGCCCTAGAGATGGGCACCTACACACAACAACTTAACTAGCCCTCACCGAACAAGCTCAAATATTGCCTCTGAACAATACTCCAAGTGTATCGGCGCTGCGCAGTGCATCATCTTTACCGATTATGGATTAGAAAAATAACTACGGCGACATGGCCCTATTTGATATCGACATTTGTAGAGGTTGCGTAATGCCTGATCAATACGATAAAGACTGCAAGCATAAACCCGAGGAAGGTCACTAATAAGCAAATTAAGGCGCGCTTTGGAGATGACTTCTCCTCAGGCACCATGGCAGGGTTTACTGTAACAAAGGCATATTCTGGGCTTGCTTCTGCCAGCATTTTACTTTTTATCTGCTCTTCAATAATTTGATAAAAAACTTCTTTCATATCGGCAAAGGCCGTTTTGGTTATTTGAGCCTTCAGATAATCAATATTGTTGTTCACCTGCGTGAGTTTACGTTCCCTCATATAGGCGTTTATGGATGATATGTATAGTTCCACCCACTGCTGAGCAAGAATCGGAGAATAATACTCAATCGAAATTGTAATTAGTCCGCTGGTCTTTTCTGTGGAGACACTTAATCGGTTAGAGAATTCTTGATAGAGCTCCCAACTAGTGGGCGTGGCTGTTTTACCCGATGGAGGTTTGCGAATCCACTCGTCACGCTCGCTGTCGTAGATATCTCTGTTGAAGGTGATCTGGTTGGTTTGGCTATTCCACCCATCGGCAGCAAAAATGGCGGCCTGAAGATTATGGCTTTGCACAAAGGTTTCAATAAATTGCCACGACTGCATAATTTCGATGGCTGTTTGTGCTTCGGTTACGTTGTCACCGGAGCCGACATTGATACCAGCCAAAGTCGCGAGCCCACCAAGACGAGACGCCATAGCGCCCAAGGCTGACGAACTGCTGCTCTGCGCAGGTGCCACTACGGCTGTGGCTTTGTACTGATTCGGTATCAGAAGTGCAACAGTTACCGCAAGGATCGCGCAGACACTTACGATAGCGATAATTATCGTCTTGCCGCGCCAAAGGGCAACGGCTATTTCTTTGAGGTCTATTTCATCTTCGACTAACGGCGATGCAAGATCATTTTGCATGGTAAAGTTCCTTTTTGTTTGTCTTGGCTGTCCTGGCTGTGCGCCAGTTAGCTATTGCGTCTCTATAACTTTGCTCACAGTTTTTACAATACCCGTCTCAAAGGTCTCTCGTGGCCGCCAGTCAATTTCTGTTTCAATTTTCTCTGCATTAATTGCGTAGCGCCAGTCATGGCCGGGACGATCTGTGACAAATGTGATTAATTGGCGATGAGGTGCCGCGGTGGGGTTTTGTTGATCCATTAAATCGCAGATGAGGTGACAAATATCGAGGTTGGCCCATTCGTTGATGCCACCAATATTGTAGGTTTCGCCCAACCTACCTCTGCGAACAACGGCGTCGATACCGGCGCAATGATCCTCGACATAAAGCCAATCGCGAATATTGCTGCCGTCGCCATACAGCGGAATGGGTTGCTGCTGCTGGCAGGCGCGAATCACGGTGGGGATAAATTTTTCGCTGTGCTGGTATGGGCCGTAGTTATTTGAGCAGTTAGTCGTGGTGACGGGCATGCCATACGTGTGATGCCACGCGCGAACTAAATGGTCCGACCCAGCTTTCGACGCGGAGTAGGGAGAGTTGGGTGCATAGGCGGTATTTTCTGTAAAGGGTGGGTCACTGGGCGTTAAGGTGCCGTACACTTCGTCGGTAGATATGTGGTGAAAGCGGCACTGTTTTGCATTGAGTCCAAACTTTTTCTGCCAGACTTCCCGCGCGGCTTCGAGCAGAGAGAGTGTGCCGACAATATTGGTTTTAATAAACTCTGCCGGCCCACTGATAGAACGGTCCACGTGGCTTTCGGCGGCAAAATGCACGATGGTATCGATGTTGTGCTGTTGAAGTAATTGCGTAACCAGCGACTGGTCGCATATATCGCCCTGAACAAACCTATGGCGACTTTCACCGGGCAAGTTATGCAGGTTATCGAGACTGCCTGCGTAGGTGAGTTTATCTAGGTTGACGATAGTGATCTGCTCATAGCGTGCCAACATGTAGCGCACATAATTGCAGCCAATAAATCCTGCACCGCCGGTGACAAGAATATTTTTCGGGGAGTACTCAGTCATGCGCTTGCAAGGCTCCTAAAGTGTCCGCAAGAGATTGCCGCCAATCTTTGATGGTTAACCCAAATGTTGATTCAAATTTACCACTCTCGAGCGCTGAATTAATGGGGCGCTGAGCATGGGTGGGGTAGTCTTTTGTTAATATCGGCTTCACCTGCTGGACAACTAGATGATTGTTCCAGTAGTCGCTGTCGATTCGGCGCGCTGTGGTGAAGATCTCTTCAGCGAAGCCGTGCCAGCTGACAATCTGCGGCTGAGCGAGGTGGTAGGTTCCCCACTGATTGTCGAGAGATGGCAGCAACGCTAGGGTCAATTTAGCAAGCTCTCGGGCGCAGGTTGGCTTGCCGATTTGATCGCTGACCACTGATATCTGCTCTCGCAAAGAGCCTACATGAAGCATGGTTTTGACAAAGTTGTGACCAAATTCAGAGAAGATCCAGCTGCTGCGAAAGATAAGATGCTTTTTATGAATTTGTCTAATAGCCTCTTCTCCCGCGAACTTACTGGCGCCGTAAACATTTAAGGGGGCGGTGGCGTCGTCTTCCCGCCAGGGTCCTTTTTTACTGCCATTAAAAACATAGTCTGTGGAAAAGTGTATCAGCGGGATGTCGTGGCGACGGCAGGCTTCGGCGAGGTTGGCGGGGCCGGTTTCATTAACCAAATAGGCGCTATCCTGCTCCGCTTCTGCCAGATCGACCTGTGTGTAGGCGGCGGTGTTGATCACGACATCGGGCTGTTCGCGAACAATGACAGCGTTGACGTGCTCGGCAGAGGTGATATCCAAATCGGCGCGACTAAAGGCACAAAATGTAAATGTTGTCTGCGCACTCAGCTCCGCGGCAGAGGCGTGCCCGAGTTGACCTGCAGCACCGGTAATGAGTAGTTTCATGCAGTTAGATCCTTGAACCGTTGTCCTAATGCATCTTTTTCTGACAGAATCGGCGTGATTGCGGGCCATTCAATGGCGATATCGGGATCATTCCACAGGAGGCAGGCTTCATCCTTAGGGTCATAGAAATCGGTGCATTTATACTCAAAATCTGCGGTCTCGGAGGTGACCAAAAAGCCATGAGCCATACCCGGCGGCAACCAAACTTGTCGATGATTTTCTTCTGATAGCCATACCCCCTGCCACTGACCAAAACTGGGGGAATTTTTACGCAGATCGACGATCACATCAAACACTTCGCCGCGCACGACTCTGACAAGCTTTCCTTGCGGCTTTGTTTTTTGAAAATGGAGTCCGCGCAGAACCCCTTTGCTGGAGCGTGAGTGATTATCCTGTACAAAGGGTAATTGTATATTCGCCAACTCGCGGTAGCGCTGCTGTTGGTAGGTTTCGAGGAAAAACCCGCGCTGATCACCAAACACCTTGGGTTCAATAATCACTGCATCTTGTATCTTGGTTGCGATAACGTTCATCAATAAC
>CAWUVN010000013.1:0-8662 GCA_963925995.1 uncultured Pseudomonadales bacterium
GCGACTACCGAGATTGGCAGGTATGTTTGTGGGCATCCACTGGATCGCTTCTGGAGAGCAGCAAAACCCTGAGATGGCGCTTACCGCTGGTGCCGTTGATGCGGTGGTTGAGCCTGAAGAGCTGCGTGCTGAGTCGTTAAAAATACTGGCTGAAATGGCTGATGGCAGCCGGCAATATAAGCCGCGCCGACTTCAAAAGACCTCGCCTATTGAGCTCTCTGAAGCGGAATTACAAGCTACCGCGGAAAACTTTAGCGCGGCTATTATTGGCAAAGTTGGCAACTATTTTCCGGCGCCTTTAAAAGCCGTTGAGTTAATAACCAGTGCTGCCGGATTAGGTCGTGACGAGGCGATTCGACTTGAGAATGAAGCATTCTATGAGATTTCCAGAACGCCGCAGGCGCGAGCCTTGGTGGGGCTGTTTTTAAGTGATCAATATATCGTTAAGCTGGCTAAAAATCGCAGTCGTGCGCTTGCCGATAAGTTTACGCCGGTTCAATCTCCCAGCGTTATTGGTGCCGGTATTATGGGTGGTGGTATAGCCTACCAAAATGTCATTCGTGGCCTGCCGGTGGTAATGAAAGATATTAATCAGGATGCACTTGATCTGGGTATTAAAGAGGCCAGCAAGCTGCTCGGCAAACGTGTCTCCCGCGGCAAGATGAGTGAGGAGAAAGCAGCGAAGATACTCAGTGCAATTACACCCACTCTTGAGGATAAAGCCCTTAGTCAGTGCGATATGGTAGTTGAGGCGGTAGTTGAGCTAGAGGCGGTCAAGAAGCAGGTATTGCCAGCTGTGGAGTCTCTGGTTGCCGACAGTGCCTTTATTACATCGAATACCTCAACCATTTCAATTAACCGCTTAGCCGATTCTCTAGAACGCCCGCAAAACTTCTGTGGCATGCACTTTTTTAATCCAGTGCACGCGATGCCTTTAGTAGAGATTATTCGCGGTGAGAAAACCTCCGACGAAACCATAGCTGCTGTTAGCGCCTATGCTTTGGCATTGGGCAAGAAGCCTATAGTGGTTAACGACTGCCCCGGATTTTTGGTTAATAGAGTTCTTTTCGCGTTGTTATCTGGTCTCGAAATGATGCTTGCTGAGGGTGCAGATTTCCAACAGATCGATAAGGTGATGGAGGCCTGGGGTTTACCTATGGGGCCTGCCTATCTGATGGATGTGGTGGGTATAGATACTATTAAGCACTGTTATCCAGTGCTGACTAATGGGTTGCCAGAGCGCTTTAGCAAGGGTGATAACTGGCCGACAGATATTATCTTTAAGGCCGGCCGACTGGGTCAAAAAAATGGGCTTGGCTATTACAGGTATGAACTCAATGAGAGGGGTAAGCCCGCCAAGCTGGTTGATCCTGATGTTGTGGCAATGTTTGAGGCAGAGTTTGGACCGGCGAAGCTTTTTGATCGCCAGGAGATTGAGGATCGTTTAATGCTGCCTATGGCAATGGAAATGATTCACTGTCTGGAAGAGGGCATTGTGGCGTCGCCTTCCGAAGCGGATATGGCGTTAATCTACGGTGTTGGCTTCCCGGTCTTCCACGGTGGTATCTGTCGTTGGATGGATGAACAGGGGCTGGATTCGATTGTTCAGCGCGCCGACAAATACACTCAGCTAAGTGAACTCTACCGTCCCACAGAAAAGCTTTGCCAGATGGCAGCTAATGGGGAGTCACTTTACGGTTAATAATGCTAAAAACTGTTATCTCGGCTTTTTACAAATCTGTCATCCCGACAGAGCGCAGCGACGAGGAATCTATTTACAGGCTACTCTTTGTTTGGCCTCTGTGGGAATTAATGGTGGAGCGTAAAGCTCCTGCCTCTTCCCTTGAGATCGGTCCCATGGGTTTCTAATTTTCAGCGTTCGCACAACTCGCTGGCGCTCAGACAAGCGCTCTCTTAGCCTGAAAATTAAAAACCCATAAGCGGGCCCTGACTGATCTCAAGGGAAGAGCCAGAAACTATTTGAATTTTCGGAGTACACCAAGGTGGGTATGTAGTTGAGCCTTACTCTTGGGTTAGAGTAAGGCTGGTGTTTGTGAGATCCCTCGTCGCTGCGCTCTGTCGGGATGACAGGGATTAACCAGCGACTGGTCTTTCCGGCGTTCCCTGCATAAACGGCCCATCGACACAGATACGCTTACCATCTGGAGAAGCACAGGCACCACAGATACCCACACCACATTTAGTTAGGTAATCAATCGCACTAAAGATCTGCTCATCTTTACAGAATTCGCGTTGAACTGCGGCAGCAGCATGTACCATTGGTGAGGGGCCGCAGTTGTAGAATACTAGGTTGTCTAGTTCTGCTTGAGACATCTCTTCGAGACGGCTGCGTAGCAGTTCGGTTACAAATCCTTTAAAACCCTCGCTGCCATCATCAGTAGCAACATGAACATCGGCAATCTTTTTGCATTCTTCGAGATAGTAAAGACGCTCGGCAGTTCGCGCACCGGTAAATACTTCAGCATTGCCAAAGTCTCTGGCCAGTTGGTAGACAGCCGCCAAACCAGTGCCGCCAGCAACCGCCATAATCTTGGCATCTTCCGGTGGTGCTGCGGGAATACCGTGGGGGCCGCGTACATAGACTTCTGTGCCAACTTCTAAGTCCATAAGTGCGTGGGTGAAAAGTCCGACGTCAATGACGGCGAGTTGGAAGGGGTCGTCGGAGAGGGCGGAGAAGGGTTTCTCGCCTACGCCTGGCACCCAGAGAAAGACGAATTCGCCGGCTTGGATGTTTATTTTACGGTCGAATGTTAATACGCATATATCCTCACAGACACGCTTATTTTCGACCAGTACTACTGGCTCGAAGTCCATATCAATATCGTAGCGGATATGGGCTTCGGCTTTGTTGGAGTCAAAGCAGATATCCGATTCAAGTTGGTTGAAGTAGCTTTCCATGTCGTCTGTGGTCATGCCGGTGAGGGCTGAGCCTACGCCGATGATGGTTGAGCCGGCGTTGATAAATTCTCGTACATCGGCGGCGCTGCTTACGCCACCACAACCAATAATTGGCAGGTCGGTGACTGCGGTTATTTCACGTACGCATTTTAGCGCTATGGGCATTACGCCTTTTCCTGACATACCGCCAGCGCCATTACTTAATACTGGCTGGCCGTGAGATGAGGTGTAACCTGGACCAACGGTATTGATGGCGCAGAGGCCGTCGGCACCACCAGCGACTGCGGCTAGGGCGATCTCGCTAATGTTTTGCGTGTTTGGGGTTAATTTGGGTATCACTGGTATATCGACAACGGCTTTTACTGCGGCAGTTACTTCGCGTACCAGCTCTGGGTCTTGTCCCATAGCCATGCCGTAGCCTTTGGCGTGGGGGCAGGAGAGGTTCAACTCAAGACCATCGGCCACCGGCGCCATAATTTTAGCCACCTCGACAAATTCTTCAACGCTTCCACCAAAAATAGAAACCAGTAGAAAGCGATCTTCCGGTATGCGTAACTTGGACATTGCCTCGGCAGCCGCTCGAGCGCCTGGATTGGTTAGTCCAACAGCGTTTACAAAACAGCCTGGCGCATATTGGCTATAGACCGGCTCGCGGTTGCCCGCACGGACTTCAGGGCCAACGCTCTTAGTGGTCAGCACTCCGACCTGGGGCATATGGTCAAATACATACTGGATAATAGAGGTGGCGGTAGTGACAATTCCTGAGGGAACTGTGAATGGGCCTGAGAGGGTCTTACCGAGAAATTCTGTTTTCAAGATGGCTCGCTTAAAACTGGATAAATTTGGGTTTGGTTGCAGTCCGCGATTATACCGGTTTTGAAGAAATTATCTGCTGTGAATTTATAACTAATATGAATGATTTTAAAATGCCTAGATAAAAAAAGGCGGAGCCGAGCTCCGCCAAATAATGCTACCGGGATAGATTAAAATTGATTCATCGTATTGTCTTTACCTGAGGCTTTAAGCGCCGCTTCACCGGCAAAGTATTCTTTATGGTCATCACCCATATCCGATCCAGCCATATTTTGATGTTTAACGCAGGCGATTCCCTGACGGATTTCCTTGCGCTGCACGCCGGCGACATAGCCGAGCATTCCCTGTTCACCAAAGTACTCCTTAGCCAAGTTGTCGGTAGACAAGGCGGCGGTGTGGTAGGTGGGTAGGGTAATCAAATGGTGAAATATGCCGGCATCTCTTGCCGCATCAGACTGGAATGTACGTATCTTTTCATCGGCCTCGATGGCTAACGCTGTGCTGTCGTAACTGATATTCATCAGGTCGGCACGGTCGTAGGTGTCTAGGTCTTTACCGGCTTCGCTCCAGGCGTCAAAAATCTGTTGGCGGAAGTTGAGTGTCCAGTTAAACGATGGTGAGTTGTTGTAGACCAGCTTGGCATTGGGAACTGCTTTGCGAATCTCATCAACCATTGCGCCGATCTGGCCGATATGAGGCTTTTCAGTTTCAATCCAGATCATATCTGCGCCGTTTTGCAGGCTGGTAATACAGTCGAGTACACAGCGCGCTTCGCCGGTTCCCTTTTTAAACTGGTAGAGATTGCTCGGCAGGCGTTTGGGTCGTACTAGCTTACCATTCTGCTTAATCACCACATCACCACTGTTGAGATCGTCGATAGAGATTTGATCGACATCGAGGAATGCGTTGTATTGGTCGCCGAGATCACCCGGCTCACGAGTGACTGCAATCTGCTTGGTCAGGCCTGCGCCGAGTGAGTCAGTGCGCGCGACTATCACGCCATTATCGACACCCAGCTCAAGGAATGCATAGCGAACCGCATTGATCTTGGCAAGAAAGTCTTCGTGGGGCACGGTTACCTTTCCATCCTGGTGCCCGCATTGCTTTTCATCGGAAACCTGATTCTCAATTTGAATACAGCAGGCACCGGCTTCAATCATTTGTTTGGCCATCAAATAGGTTGCCTCGGCATTGCCAAAACCGGCATCAATATCAGCAATAATGGGTACGACATGGGTTTCAAAATTATCGATCTGGGTCTGTATAGCCGCTTTTTGTTCACCTTCGGCGGCATCTAGTTGGCGGAAAAGGCCACCCAATTCACGTGCATCCGCCTGGCGTAAAAAGGTATAAAGCTCGGCTATTAATGAAGCAACCGCAGTCTTTTCATGCATTGACTGATCGGGCAGGGGACCAAACTCTGAGCGCAGGGCGGCAACCATCCAACCGGAGAGATAGAGGTATTTTTTCTTGGTCGTGCCGAAATGCTTTTTAATTGAAATCAGCTTCTGTTGACCGATAAAACCGTGCCAGCAACCCAGTGACTGGGTATAGGCTGCGGGGTCGGCATCGTATTCATCCATATCGGCGCGCATAATATCGGCAGTGTATTTGGCTATATCGAGGCCGGTTTTAAATCTGTTCTGAAGCCGCATTCGCGCGACAGAATCTGGGTTGATAGCGCTCCAGGCGCCAGACTGTTCGGTCCGCAATGCAGTGACTGCGGCAACATCATTTGAAAAACTAGACATCAAAACTCCCTGTGTTGACTGGTTAATTTCCTATTGTTGGCCTAAGTCTAGTAACCGTGCCATAATTTATCTAGTTGATGGCTTCTATCTCGAGTATTTTTTATATGAATATATCAAAAATTGATTTAAATCTTCTGGTCTATCTGGATGTCCTGTTGCGCGAGCGCAATGTCACTCGTGCGGCGGAAGAGTTGGGGATAAGCCAGCCGGCAATGTCGAACAGCTTAAGACGCTTGCGCAGTCTCTTTGATGATCCAGTTCTGGTGCGTACCAGTGATGGCATGACCCCAACAGATAGAGCCCTTGAGTTGCAACCACTGGTCCGTAATGTGCTAGCAGCTGCTGAATTGGCCGTGCTGCCTAAAACTGTCTTTGATCCCTCAGAGTCGGAGCGTATCTTCCGGATTATGGCCAGTGACTATACAGAGGCGACATTACTGCCGAAACTGCTGCAGCGACTTAGTGTCGAGGCGCCATCGGTTCGTCTTGATATTATGACCCCCAGTGATGTTAGCTTTCATGACGTTGAGCGCGGCAAAGTGGATTTGGTAATCAACCGCTTTGACACTCTGCCACAATCTTTTCACCAAATTCATCTCTGGGACGATAGCTTTTCCTGTGTGCTCAGAGCGGACAATCCAGTTATCAAAGACTGGAGCCTTGAATCCTATCTTGCTGCCAAGCATGTTTGGGTCAGCAAGACCGGTATGGGTGTCGGGGTAGGGATGTCCACTGACGATGTGCAGCGTCTCGGCTGGGTAGATGAGGCACTGGCAAAGATGGATGCAAAGCGGGTTATTACGCTTTTTACCCGGCATTACCAGGCGGCGCTGCTATTGGCCGAGCACAATGACCTGGTGGTAACCATCCCGACGCTGGCGGCTAACTCTATGCGGAAAAATACCCATGTGGCTGTTCTTAAGCCACCATTTGAGATTCCCCGTATGCGTTTGAAAATGGTTTGGAGTCCGCTGTTACAGCACGATCCCGGCCACGGTTGGATGCGCAAGCTAATTAAGTCTGTCTCTGAGGAGATAGCCGGTTAAGTATGATCCCTTGATAAAGAAGCACCATTCGATCGCTGAATAGCAAAGATCAAATCCATAGATTGGGAAAATTTTACCTAGCCATCTAAGCTTCTAGCTTACTAGATTTAAATCGATAACATTTTCATGGAGAACATTTGATGAGCGAGCGCGTAAAGAAGTCTAACCTTCAAGTTGCCAAGCCAATTTACAATCTGGTCACAGAGCAAATAATCCCCGGTACTGATATAGATCCAGAGCAGTTCTGGGATGGTTTTTCTGCGATTATTGAAGACCTGGCGCCGGTCAATCGTCAACTGCTTGAGATGCGCGAAGAGTTACAGGCCAGGATTGATGCTTGGCACCGCGAAAACCCCGCACCTTTTGACTTCTCCAGCTATAAGAGTTTTCTCAAAGATATCGGCTATCTGGTGCCTGAGGTCGGTGATTTCAGCATCACATCCGAAAATGTAGACCCTGAAGTCGCTCTGCAGGCTGGGCCACAGCTGGTGGTGCCGATTATGAATGCCAGATTTGCCCTAAATGCGTCCAATGCTCGCTGGGGCAGCCTCTACGATGCGCTCTATGGCAATGATGTTATTCCCGAGACTGAGGGCGCCGAAAATACTGGCGGCTACAATCCAGTTCGCGGCCAGAAGGTTATTGACTATGGCCGTTCTTTTCTTGATCAAGCGGTTCCCTTGGTTACAGGTTCGCACAAACTGGCCACAGCTTATAAGGTGGTGAATGGTCAATTAGAGCTGGCTGATACCAATGGTGGCCAGCTGCAGTTGGTAAGGCCAGAGCAGTTTATCGGCTATATCGGAAATCCAGATTCCCCAAGCTCTATTCTATTAAAAAACAATAGGTTACATATAGAAATTCAAGTGGATTCAAGTAGCGCCATCGGTGCAATTGACAGTGCTGGTATCAAAGATATAGTTCTTGAATCAGCACTGACGACAATTATGGATTGCGAGGACTCGGTTGCCGCGGTAGATGCTGCTGATAAGGCACTCGCCTATAGCAACTGGCTGGGCCTCAATAAGGGCACGCTAGAAGAGACCGTGGAGCGTGGTGATAACAGCTTTGTGCGCCGTATGAACCCCAACCGCCAATACACGGCAGCTAATGGTAGTCAGCTGTCCCTAAAAGGTCGCAGTCTGATGTTTATTCGCAATGTAGGTCATTTGATGACCAATCCAGCGATTCTCGATGCTCAGGGCAATGAGATTCCAGAAGGTATTATGGATGGGGTTATTACCAGCCTTATTGCACTCCACGACCTAAGGGGTCAACAGGCTCTGAGTAATTCAGAGGCCGGCAGTATTTATATTGTTAAGCCCAAGATGCATGGTTCGGATGAAGTGGCCTTTACCAATACCCTGTTTGATCGTATTGAAGACCTGCTCAATTTGCCACGACATACTATTAAAGTTGGCATTATGGATGAAGAGCGCCGCACCTCGGTTAACTTAAAAGCCTGTATAGAAGCGGCAAAAGGCCGTGTGGTGTTTATCAATACCGGGTTTCTCGATCGTACGGGTGATGAAATACATACCAGTATGCTGGCCGGGCCATTTGCCCTGAAAGGGGATTTGAAAACTATGCCCTGGATTACCGCCTATGAAGACCAAAATGTCGATATTGGTCTTGCCTGTGGCCTTAAGGGCAGGGCGCAGATTGGCAAGGGTATGTGGCCTGTACCTGACAATATGGCGGATATGATGGCGACTAAAATAGCCCATCCAAAAGCCGGTGCCAATACCGCCTGGGTGCCATCTCCAACGGCTGCCACCCTGCATGCTATTCATTACCACCAGGTAGATGTGGCCGCGATGCAGAGTCAGATCGCCAAGCGCAGCCCAGCTAATCTCGACGATATTTTGACTATTCCATTATTGGGGGATAGCCAACTAGGTGCAGAGCAGATTCAGCTAGAGCTGGACAATAATATCCAGGGCCTGCTGGGCTATGTGGTGCGCTGGATCGAGCAGGGGATTGGCTGCTCCAAGGTGCCCGACATCAATAATGTCGGTTTAATGGAAGACCGCGCGACTCTGCGTATTTCCAGTCAGCACATTGCCAATTGGTTACAGCATGGGATTACGGATAAGGCACAGGTTATGGACACCCTTAAGCGCATGGCCGCTG
>CAWUVN010000014.1:0-41328 GCA_963925995.1 uncultured Pseudomonadales bacterium
CGCGACTTCAAGCTAGTAAGTAAATACCGGAAAACAAGTTTATGGAGAAATGGCCGAGTGGCTGAAGGCGCGCCCCTGCTAAGGGCGTATACGTTAATAGCGTATCGAGGGTTCGAATCCCTCTTTCTCCGCCAAATAAAAAAGCCCCCTTTTAAGGGGGCTTTTTTATTTGCGAAGAATTCGGGTGAGAAGCCTCGCGGGTTCGACAAAACACATCGTCTTTTGGACGCACAAAGGGCGGTCCGCAGGACTCAATAACAGGCTTCAGCCTGTTATTTATCAATCCCTCTCCCAGCACCAACCCAACTTGCTATTTTACTAAGCCAACTTTCTATAAAGGGGGCTTTTTTATTTGCGAAGAATTCGGGTGAGAAGCCTCGCGGGTTCGACAAAACACATCGTGTTTTGGACGCACAAAGGGCGGTCCGCAGGACTCAATAACAGGCTTCAGCCTGTTATTTATCAATCCCTCTCCCAGCACCAACCCAACCCCTTTTTTTGCTAAGAAAAATAAAGCCCCGGCAGGTACGATCAGCATAAGATCCTTCGGCTTCGCTCAGGATGACAAATTAGTGAATTCCAGAACAGCCACTTCCAGAAGATTACGCCATACTGGTGCCAGCCAGTATCTAGATCTAATGTCTAGATCCCAGTCTTCACTGGGATGACAATTTTATTTTTCCCCGCCCAAAAAAATCTCTCGCAACCTTTTCCAATACCCAAGGTATATATCTTTTAAGAACACAACTTAACAAGTAACGAAAGGGGAAAATTATGAAAAGCTATAGAGACTCATTTGTATCAATCATTGGCATAGCCGGTGTTTTTGCAATGCCAGTGTTTTTCGTGTGGTTCGCACTGCATTTCAACTCCATCTATGGTTACTCTGCTATATTCACTTAGGTATAAGTCGATCCATTTAAAAAAACCTTGCAACCTTTTCCCAATAGCCAAGGTATATATTTTTGAAGGACACAACTTAACCAAGACGAAAAGGAAAAAATTATTGAAGGCCTTATAGATTCATTAGTACCAATCGTTGGCATAGTCGGTGTTTTTGGAATGCCGGTATTTATCGTCTGGACTGCCCTGCACTTCAACAATAAAAAGAAGCAGCAGTTTCACGCATCCTTACAAAAATTAATTGAAAGCGGCCAGGAACTAACGCCGGAACTATTGCAGAGTATCCCAGGCTATAGGGAAGAAGATAAAAAAGTCAGTGATATTAAAGCCGGAGTCATTTTAATAGGCATAGGTGTAGGTGTAGGTGTCGTACTCTTGGGATACCTTGGATTGCATGCGGCAGTAGTCTGGGCATCCGGATTGCTGGTGGTCTCACTGGGTTTGGTACTGCTTGCTTATGGCATCTACGCTGAGAAAAAGAATAGTGATGTTGCCGCTTAATGGAGACCGATGAAGAGCTGGTAAAAAGAGCCCTCAAAGGTGGGAATCACCATTATGGGGTGCTTGTTCAACGCTATGCTGATTATCTGTTTGGCTTAGGTATGCGCCTGACTGCTGGTAATAGAGAACTTGCTGAGGATATCTCTCAACAAAGTTTTCTCAAGTCTTACAGTTACCTTAAAAGCTTTGATTCTCGTAAGACCTATAAGTATTGGCTGACAGGGATTGCCGTCAATTGCTTTAAGGATATGATTAAAAAAGATCAGAAATACACGGATTTAGACAGTGGCAGTGAGCCAAGCTATTCGCCCCAACTTGAAGGTAATACAGGTTTTTTGATCTGATTGCACCCTTGACTGAGGATGAAAAGATTCTTTTCACGCTAAAGTATATTTACGAGTATCAGATCAATGATATCGCCGATTTTTTAGACCTAAAACCTGGCACGGTTAAATCTAAGATAAGCCGTGCTTTGGAGAAACTTAAATGAATTCATTTGAAGAAATCGTTAAGCAAGAAAAGCAGGTCTCATACGCTCAAAGGGACCGAGAGCTGTTTAGTTTTTATACTTTGACGCTTATAGCGCAAGAGCAGGCATCGAAAAAGCTAAAGACAAAACTCTGGGCTTGCCTGATATTTTTTACCCTCGGTCTATCTATATTTTTCTCGCCGATTTACCAGCTAATGGGTGATCTGGTTGCTCATTTAAGCACTATCGAAATGATTGATATTTTCAAAATGGCGCTGGTCAGTTATGGGGTTGCAGGGCTTTGTATTGTACTGATCAAAAGGGGAGCAATTGTTTTTAGGTAGAGCAGGGTTTTAGTTGGCCTCGACGCTGAAGCTTTAAGCCACCTCAGTCCCATTAGCTGCCTGATAAAGCTCAAACCATGACTGCCGGCCCAGTTCAATCTCTAAGGCCTTAGAGAAGCCCTCTATCCGTTGGATATTATTGCTTCCCATAATCGGCAGAATATTCGCCGGATGTTTTAGCAGCCATGCAATGGCAAGTGAAGCGGCATCCACAGAAAACGCCTCAGCCATCTGATTCAATTTTAAACTTAACTCTGAGTGCGGCTCGCGAAACAGCGATCCACCGCCCAGCGGAGACCATGCCATAGGCGCAACTCTATGCTGCTGCAAATAGGCCAAATCACCATTGGTCAGTGCAGAATTTTCTGCGAGGCTGATTTCAATTTGGTTGGTAACCAACCTATTGCTCATTCGTGACTGAAGCAGATCCATATCCCAGGGGCGGAAGTTTGAAACCCCAACGGCTTTGACCTTTCCGCTCTCTATAAGGTGATCGAGAGCGCCGCCGGTTTCATCGGCATTTATGATTGGGTCCGGGCGATGAATAAGCAGTAAGTCGATATGCTCAATGGCCATTTCTCGCAGGGAGCGATCAACAGTCTGAGTGATATATTGTTTCGAGGTGTCGTAGTATTTCAGTCGTTTATCAGAATGAATTCCGCAGGGCGCGACGATATTGCATTTGGTGATTATTTCCATCTGCCCGCGCAGGCTGGGTGCCTGTTTTAGGCATTGGCCGAGCAGTGTCTCGCTGGTATAACCACCATAGATATCCGCTTGGTCAAAGCTGGTGATGCCCTGATCTAGACAGGCTTCGATTTTGGCTTGAACATGCTTAACTGATGTGTCGCTATCCTCAGTTAACCGCCACATCCCGTAGATAATACGGGATAGTTCTAAGCTGTCAGACAGGGCAATCCTTTCCATTAACTTCTCTTCTCTAAACTAGTCTGCTCTAAAAAGACGGCATCAGTGATTCGAGATGAGCCTCAATTTCAGCAGCACTGGTTCTAGTGGCATTATCCGCAACAACACCATTGATCAGGGCATCGCCGCTAAAGCCAAATGCATAGCGCAGCACCAGCATAACATCAGTTAATCCATCGACCTGACCATTGCCATCAATATCCATAACATTGGTTGGCGTATTGGTTGAATCCAGTGGAAAGTTGTCTAGGCTGTCCAGAATTCCATCGCCATCATCATCTGTATCGGCGTTGTCGCCAATGCCATCACCATCTGTATCAATCGACTCTGTGGCTAACAGTGAAAATGCATCTAGTGTGTCAATAACAGTGTCGTTATCGTCGTCTGTATCTGCATTGTTACCTATGTTGTCCCCATCTGTATCAGCCCACTCTGCAGAATTTAGTGGGAAGGCATCCAGTGAGTCACTGACATTGTCGTTATCATCATCTGTATCGGCGTTGTCACCAATATTGTCGCCATCTGCATCAGCCCACTCCGAGGAAAGTAGCGGGAATGCATCCAGAGAATCACTGACGTTGTCGTTATCATCATCCGTATCTGCATTGTTGCCTATGTTGTCGCCATCTGTATCAAGCCACTCCGAGTTATCGAGAGGGAAGGCATCGATTGAGTCAGCATAAGTGTCATTGTCATCATCAGGATCAACGCTATCATCAATACCATCACCGTCTGTATCTACTCCACTGTCGGTATTAAATTCATCTGACCAAATTGGCTGGGCGGAAACGCTGGCATTTTCTGCATAGACTCTAACGTAATCAATTTCCATTGCAGACTCTGTGAAGTTCGGCGCGATATTACCCTGCATAGCAACATTGAATATCAGATACTGTTCTGCGTTGTAGGGCCAGGTGTCTGAGTTTTTTACTGATGGTGCGTATCTGTAATGCTCAACGCCATCAACACTAAAAATGATTCGTTGGCTATTCCAATCCATCTCATAGTTGTGGAACTGTGAAGAGACAGTGCTAATGGACTGACCGCCGTGATTGACGGTGCCGCCGAAGCTAGATGGTGTATGCATAGCGCTCTGGACGAAATTCTGGTTGCTGCCCCAGTGCTCCATAATATCTATCTCGCCACAGTACGGCCAGTTTGTAGTGCCATAACCTTGAGTCTGCCAGTAGGCACCAGCTTCATTGATATTTTTACCCAGAGTCCAGATCGCTGGCCAGGTGCCAGCGCCAGTGGGTAGTTTTGCTCTAACTACCACGCGCCCATATCTAAAGGCATATTTGGAATTGAGTCGGGCAGAGGTGTACTGTTTGGTTTGTCCCTGATTAAAAAAGGATTCTTTTTTGGCAACAATTTTCAGGCTGCCATCGCTGACATAGGAGTTCTCAATACTGTTGGTGTAATGCTGCTGTTCGTTGTTATACCAGCTGCCGCCACTTGGTAGTTGGGTTTGGTGAAACCATTTGCTTGAATCAATAGCGACCACCGAACCAGAGCCTCCGCCAGTTCCGCCATCGGTACCGCCACTGCCATCACCACCGGCTGCAGTCTCCCAGCGAACATTATCAATGCGGAATATAGTGCTTGTTGAGTTACTTGCCCAGATCACTATGCCGGTATCTACTTGCGATAGATTTAAGCCAGAGGAAACCAGTGAGTCCACAGATACAGTGACTGTTTCCCAGCCTGAGGCTCCTTTGCTTCCCAGTGACTGGTCGCCGGATGTGCAGGGGTATATGCAGTCAATTTTCATGGTGATATTACTGTTGCCGCTAACCACCTTAATATCAAAGACAATATTGCCGCCGGCGTAATTACTTAAATTCTTGGGTGTGCTGGATGCGATAAACAGGCCGGCTAGATTGCCAGAAGCGCTGTGGCTAATTTGCAGTACGCTGCCGCGCTCACTGTCATTGACCGTTGCCCAGCTGATACTTGGGCAACCATTGCCACCGTCATTACTGCACACGGCGTAGCTAATTGCCGAATCAAAGGCGCTGATTCCTCTGTCCCAGGTAGATGGAGCGCTTCCCTGGTCAAAAACAGTGAATTCTTCAGCAATGGCCTGGCCTATGCCGATAAATAACAATAGGCCCAACAGGCCGAAGGTTTTGTAAGATTGTCTATCTTGAATCTTCGCCATTTGTACTAATCCCCTCAATTGAATTTGTTAACTTTTTTAATTTTTTTGGGTTGTTCTTTTTTTAAGCTATTTGTATAGCCATGAAGATCATGGAAATAATCGATGCGATCCATATACCACTTCTTAGCACCGGAATACCAAATGAATAGCAGGCCAGATAGGCAACTCTAAGCCCTAACCAAGCTGTTGCAGCTGTGGTGACATCGGCTTCAACAATCATTGCAAGAAGGCATAGGGCGAGAAACGCAGGTAGGCTCTCTTGCAGGTTGGTTGATGCTCGAGTGACTCGCTGTGTCAGTAATGACACCTCGTGCTGCTGATCACGGTTAGACATCAGATAAGCCATGCTCTTGATATTGATGGCCATAGGTAAAAGCCATATCTGGAATAGAGTCAGGGTAAGTGCGTATAAAATAATCTCAGTCATATTTGTCTCCAAAAGACTACTTATTATATTTTAAAGCATAATAACAGTATCGGTTGGGGGAAATGGATTTTTCTGACTATAGGGTTTTACTTGATTGAGGTTCTCTAGACTCTTTTAAGTGCTCCATAAAAATAGCCTAAGACAGGCTTGTCTTTAGGAACTCAATCAACAGATGAACAGCTTCATTCTTTTTATTTCTAGCCGAGCATATAAGGCTAATTCCAACTTCACCGAGTTCTGGAAAGCGCGCTGAGGGGGTTAAAATTTTCAGGTTCCCCGGCACCGTGCTCTTGGCCAGCACAGTGACTCCCAGCCCCTCCTGAATAGCGTATTGAATTCCGGTTAAATCCGGAATGGTATAGACAATCTGCCAGGGCTGCTTGGCTCGATCTAAAAGCTTTATTGCCCGCTGTCTATAAATACAGCCCTGCGCGGCAGCAATTAACGGAACGACGTCCACTTTTTGTGCATTGTGATCGGCACTGGCCACCCAGACTAATTCATCGGTTTTAACCAGGCTTGAGCCAGTCTTTGAAGGATTGTCTTCAAGAGCGAGAATAAGGTCATGATTGGCCTTGCCCTCTTTTGAGAGCAGGGTCTTACTCAGCTCACAGTTGACCTCGAGAGTTACATTTGGATAGGCCTTGGCAAAACGACTGACAATTTTAGGCAGTAGAACGGTGGCAAATTCGCTGGGAATACCCAGACGAATCTTGCCGGTGATAGTGCTTTTAGAAAGCTGGCTAATGGCTAGGTCATTGAGGGTTAAAATCTGGTTGGCATAGTTATAGAGGTTTTCACCCGCTTCGCTGAGTTCGAGGTTTTTGCCATTGCGGATCAGCAGTGCCTCATCGACTAGTTCTTCCAGGCGCTGCATCTGCAAGCTTACCGCGGGCTGTGAGCGGCCAAGCAGTTCGCCGGCTCGAGTAAAGCTGCTTAGCTGGGCTACAGAGACAAAAGTTCGCAGTAGATCCATAGGTAAATTTTTCATCTTTCTGGCACCTGTTTCTGGTTTGGGAGTCGGAAAAATTAACTATAAATAATATTAATGATTGTATTGTATCTATTAATTTAACAAATTATAAGTATCGGAATAAAATACCCAATTGCGCGTATATACATGCTTTAAATAGACGTTAACCTCTTTTCTGGCCGTTTTGTAAAAGAAGAATTCTATGACCACAGATACTCAAGTAAACAAGACTATTTTCTACGATTATCACCTGAAAGCTGGGGGTAAGATGGTGCCTTTTGCCGGCTACCTTATGCCCGTGCAGTACAGTGCTGGTATTAAGCAGGAACATCTGCACAGCCGGAATAATGCCGGTTTATTTGATGTCTCCCATATGGGGCAGGTAATTGTAAAAGGCGAGGACGCTGCTCAGGCACTTGAGAAACTGATGCCTGTGGACCTCGAAGCGCTTACGATCAATCAACAGACTTACGCCACTCTGACCAATGAACAGGGCGGTGTGCTCGATGATCTAATTGTTACCCGCTGGGCTGAAGATACTTTCTTATTGGTGGTTAATGCTGGTTGTAAGCATGAGGATATCGCTCATATTCGCAGTCATCTTCCAGGTTTTGAAATCACCTATCTGGGCGATCAAGGACTGTTGGCACTACAGGGTTTAAAGGCCAAAGAGGTGATGGCTGAGTTATCACCTGAAGCCAATAAGCTGGTATTTATGAATGGTTGTCATACCTCTATTGATGGTGTCGACTGCTATATCACTCGTTCTGGTTATACCGGCGAAGATGGTTTTGAAATTTCTGTCGATCCCAAAAATGCCCATAAGTTGGCCGATAAATTGCTTTCCTATGAGTCTGTTAGTTGGATTGGTCTTGGTGCGCGGGACTCTCTGCGCCTTGAGGCGGGGCTGTGCCTCTACGGCCACGATATGGATCAGCAGACCACACCAGTGGAAGCCGGAATTATTTGGAGTATTAGTAAATCCCGTCGTGCCGGTGGAGGTAAAGAGGGCGGCTTTTTAGGTGCCGAGGTAATTCTTGAGCAGATTGCCAATGGGGCCGCTAAAAAACGGGTTGGCTTTTTGGTGGATGGCCGCGCACCGGTTCGCGAGGGTGCAGAGATTGTCGATGAACAGGGCAATGTAATTGGTGCCATTACCAGCGGAGGCTTTGGGCCTACGTTGCAAGCGCCAGTTGCGATGGGCTATGTGCCGACTGAACTGTCGGCTGTAGGGACTAAACACAATGCGCTGGTGCGCGGTGTTCCGCGGCCAATCACGATTGCCAAGATGCCTTTAGTTCCGCAACGCTACTATCGCGGCTAAAAGGCTCTTTATTACCAAACGCTAAAGGCTTAACTAACAGGTTATTTGATAGTTTAATTTTCTTCTCTGGGGAGTGGATAAAAAATGTTACAGAAAAAACGCAGTTTAAAAGATTTGCAAAACGCGGCTGAATTTATTGCCCGTCATATTGGCCCCAGTGCTGAAGATCAACAGCAGATGCTCAGTACTCTGGGCTGTAACAATCTACAGGAACTGACCGGGCAGGTCGTTCCCGAAGCCATTGCTATGGCAGATGATCTGGCTATTGTCGATGGCTGTAGCGAAGCGCAGGCACTTGAAGAACTGCGTGCATTGGCCAGTCAGAACAAAGTATTCCGCAGCTTTATTGGTCAGGGTTACTACAACACCATCACGCCGAATGTGATTCAGCGAAATATCCTTGAAAACCCGGCTTGGTACACGGCTTACACACCTTACCAGCCAGAGATTTCTCAGGGTCGTCTGGAGGCATTAATTAATTTTCAGACGATGATTACCGATCTCACCGGAATGCAGATGTCCAACGCCTCAATGTTGGATGAAGGCACTGCAGCGGCAGAGGCTATGGCGCTCTGTCAGCGCATGTCGAAATCAAAGTCAGTACGCTTCTTTGTCGATAGCGACTGTCTGCCACAGACCATTGAGATTATTAAAACCCGCGCCGAGCCAATGGGTATCGAAGTGCTAGTTGGCGATCCAGCATCACTGGCAACTGACACAGAATTATTTGGTCTGCTGCTGCAATACCCCGGTGCCAGCGGTGAGATTCGGAATTTCCGCGAGGTGATTGCGCAGGTTCAACAGCAGGGTGCTCTGGTGGTGATGGCCGCAGATATTCTCAGTCTGGTGGTGCTTGAATCTCCAGGTTCACTGGGCGCGGATGTGGCGATTGGTTCCACTCAACGGTTTGGTGTTCCACTCGGCTTTGGTGGCCCTCACGCGGCCTATATGGCGACCCGTGAAGCCTTTAAGCGCAACCTTCCCGGTCGTTTGGTTGGTCTGTCTCAGGACGCCAATGGCGATCCAGCCTATCGTTTGGCACTGCAAACTCGCGAGCAGCATATCCGCCGTGAAAAGGCGACCTCGAATATCTGTACTGCCCAGGTGCTGTTGGCGGTTATCGCCAGTATGTATGCGGTCTACCACGGCCCCGATGGTTTGCAGCGCATAGCTCAGCGCGTCCACCTACTGACTTCTGTACTGGCTGCAGGATTGCGTTTAAACAATATTGAGCCAACTAACCAGGCTTGGTTTGATACGTTGACCCTAAACACTGGCAGCCGCACTCAGGATATTCTTAAATCTGCTGCAGCTCGTGAAATTAATCTTCGCGCTATTGATGAAAATACCTTAGGTCTGTCACTGGATGAAACCACCGGCGAAAAAGATATTGTCGATCTCTGGGATATTCTGATCGGCGATCACAGCCTCCAAGTTGAAGAGCTGGCTGCTGAAGTTGGCGAGAGTCTCCCGAGCCAGCTGATGCGCACGGATAGTTTCCTCAGCCACCCAACCTTTAATAAATTCCATTCAGAAACCGAAATGCTGCGTTATCTGCGCAAGTTATCTGATAAGGATATTGCCCTTGATCGCGCGATGATCCCTCTCGGTTCCTGCACCATGAAGCTAAATGCTACTGCCGAGATGCTGCCAATTACCTGGCCTGAATTTTCGACTATGCACCCCTTTGCTCCATCCGATCAGACCCAAGGCTATCGCGCCATGATCGACGACCTCGAATCCATGCTCTGCGCCTCGACAGGCTACGATGCTATTTCCCTGCAGCCGAATGCCGGTTCTCAGGGTGAATATGCCGGTCTGCTGGCGATCCGTGGTTATCACGAGAGCCGCGGCGACAGCGACCGTGATGTCTGCCTAATTCCAAGTTCTGCCCATGGTACTAACCCGGCTTCGGCACAGATGTGTGGTATGAAAGTGGTGGTGGTTAAATGTGATGATCAGGGCAATGTCGATGTTGACGATCTGCAGGCCAAGGCTGAAAAGTACGAAGCTAATCTGGCGGCGATTATGGTCACCTATCCATCAACCCACGGTGTGTTCGAAGAGAAGATCACTGAGATCTGCGCTATTGTCCATGACCATGGCGGTCAGGTCTATATCGACGGTGCCAACCTTAACGCTATGGTCGGTGTCTGCCAGCCCGGAAAATTTGGTGGCGATGTCTCGCACCTGAACCTACATAAAACCTTTTGTATTCCTCATGGTGGCGGTGGCCCAGGTGTGGGTCCAGTGGCTGTGGGTGAACATCTGGAAGCATTTTTGCCGAGTGAGTCTGCGGTTGAATCTGGCGACAGCAAGCGTGGCGGTGCTCAGGTTTCTGCTGCACCTTTTGGCAGTGCCAGCATCTTGCCAATCACCTGGATGTATATCCGTATGATGGGTCGCGTCGGTCTTAAGCAGGCCACCGAAGTGGCTATCCTCAATGCCAACTATGTGGCCAACCGTCTGCAGGATCATTATCAGATTCTCTATACCGGTGCTCAGGGTCGTATTGCTCACGAGTGTATTCTCGATGTCCGCGATATTAAAGATGATATAGGGATCAGCGTTGATGATATTGCCAAGCGTCTGATCGACTTTGGATTCCACGCACCGACGATGTCTTTCCCGGTGGCTGGCACATTGATGATTGAGCCGACCGAGAGTGAGTCTAAGGATGAACTGGATCGTTTTTGCGATGCGATGATCGCGATTAAAAACGAGATCGATCAGGTTGCCGCAGGTCAGTTTGAGCTCGATGATAACCCGCTAGTCGGTGCGCCCCATACGGCTGCAGTTGTCTCGGCGGATGTCTGGACAAGAAACTACAGCCGCAGTCAGGCTGCTTACCCGTTGGCTTCACTGCGTGAAAATAAGTACTGGCCACCGGTGGGCCGTCTTGATCATGTATTTGGCGATCGCAATCTGGTCTGCTCCTGTCCATCAATCTCGGACTATGAAACAGATAGCTAATATTGAGTTAGAGAGATTCCGGTGTGGTTTTCAAATGCAGACGCAGGCGAATTCGGCGCGCGAATTGATCGACACTAATATTTAGCAGGGCACTGGCAAGAATTAAGATAAAGGCTCGGTCAAAGCGAAACTCTTCGAAGGCCGAGTCGATATAAAAGCCCAGTGTGGCAATACCCAGAATGCCAAGGATGGCTGTCTCGCGCAAAATCACTTCCCAGCGATAAAACAGAAAGGCTAAAAACTGCCGATAGATACGTGGCAGCACCTCGTAGAAATAGCGGTTTAACCCGCGACTGGCATCGCCTCTTAAACTTAACTCCTCACTGTGACGACCTACCAAATGAGCGATTATCGCGGCATTGTGAATACCTAACGCCAATATCGCTGGCAGCATTGATGGGCCGAGTATCAGCAGACCTAAAAAGGCCAGCAAATATTCCGGCAGCGTGCGCAGCAATATCAGCAGGCCATCCCCAGTTGTACGGCCCCAGCGGCGGAAAAACAGCGGTGAATTTAACGGGAACAGCAATAGTGCGAGCAGTCCGGTAAATACCAGACTGATCTGGCCTAAAATCATGGTATTGATAAGCCCCGGCCATATCTGTTGCTGCCATAGTAGGCTAAACCAATTGGCAAACTCCGATAGGGTGCGTGCAGTGAAAAGCGCTTCACCGCGCAGTGGTGCTGGGACTATATCCTCAGTGATAAAGCGTGCCACCAGATCCCAAGATACCTGCGCCTGGGGTGGTAGGTAATAAAATACTGCCAGCAGATAAATGGGTAGCAGGCGTTTTTGCAACCAAAAGCGCAGGGTGCCAATAAGCAGTAAGAGGGCGTAAAAATAAGCCGCCGCTTCACTGTAATGACCTTCCCCCAATGCAGTCTCCAGATGAAAACCCAGTGTTGGTAGTCCAACAAAACCAAGAATGGCACTGGAGCGAATCGCACATTCAAATCTGTAGCTTGTATAGGTGGCCATAGGTCGCCAAGCCAGAGGCAGAACAAAAAAAAAAAAATGGGTCAGGGGCTGTTTGGCGGCGGGGCTGTTTTGAGCTGGAGCCAGATCCACTTCCTCAAATAATTCGCCGTAGATTTTAGCCAATGTGCCGGCATAGGGAATGGCAATGGCCAGCAGTCCGGTCAGTGATGAGAGTCCGGTAATTTGAATAAATAGCAGTGCCCAGAACAGCTCATGGATAGAGCGGATAAAGGCACAGAAGGCGCGCACAACATTAGAGCCATAGCCCAATGCAAGAATAAACCCGGCAATGGCTGCCAGTGCGACACCCTGCAGGGCAAAGGAAAATGTATTGGCAAGACTGGTCAGCAGTGTCGACCATGACCAGACCGAGGGGCTCAGGGCGCCGACTGCCATTAGGCTCAATTCGTGCCATGGATCTGCAGTGGAAATATCTAGGTCAGCACAGAGCAGGCACAGTAGGGCAATGGCGGCAAACCAAAAGCTGGTTTTGCGCAGTGCTTTAGCGGAGGTGTCTAGGCTATTTGCGCCTGAATTAAACAGCATCGTAAAGGCTGGCGAGATCGCTGGCAGAGAGTTTGTCGCTGGCTTCGTCCAGGGCTATTGCGCCATCTTTAAGACCGATAATCCGTGTGCAGAACTGCAGTGCCTGTTCTATATCGTGCAGTGCCAATACAACAGTTTTGTGTTGCTGGCAGATTAGCCGAAGTAGTCTTTCAGCCTGGTACTCATCGACATTGGCGACTGGCTCATCGCCAACAAAAATTGAACGCTGCTGGATTAGGGCGCGGCCGATACTGGTGCGCTGCTGTTGACCACCGGAGAGTTTATCCACGGAGCTGAAGAGCTGCTGTTCAAGATCAATGCTGCGGGCTATTTCGTTAATTTCACGGCGCGCAGCAGGCAGGGGTTTAATCAGATTGCCAAGGTTGTAAATAAACGAGTGGCGATCCAGCGCGCCCATATAAATAATGTGAAATGCACTGAGCATTGGCACCAGCCCCGGCTGCTGTGGGCACCAGGCGACTTGGTCAGGCAGCTGTTCGCGAAGTGCTTTAAGCAGCGTTGATTTGCCCGCGCCACTGCCACCCACCAGAGCTACTCGCTCGCCGGGATAGATACATAGAGACAGATTGTCGAGTACCGTTTTTTCCTGGTACTCGAGTCGTCTGTTTTTCAGTTTAAACAGTGGCTGGTCGGTGAGCGCGGCCAAAGCTGCCTCTATTCTTCAGCATCAATCAGGCCAATCTCAATGGCAGTATTGGCGATGGGTGCATAGAGATCATTGCTGGCTGCAATAAAGCTTTTGCGCGGGAAGCTGGCAAGCAGTTCCGGATCTTTCATTCCCAGCAGGGCGTTGACTAGTTTCTGCTGAATTTCAGCACTAACATCACCGCGCAATGTCCACTGGTAGTCAGGATAGGGGGGAGTCTCCCAGATAACCTTTACCTTGGTGGGGTCAATTTTTCCCGCTGCCAGCTCCTTGGCCCATACTTTGTAGTTGACCGCGCCAACCTGGTAGGCGCCGGACTGAACCAGTGCAATGGTACGGCTGTGGTCGCCGCTAAAGCCCACCTTGGAGAAGATCTTCTGCGGTGTATCCTTGAGCTGCTGGCGAATATGGTACTCGGGCATTAGCCGTCCAGAGGTGGAGCCTTTTGAGCCAAAGGTAAAGGTCTTGCCGGCAATAGCCGCTGGAAAATCAGTGCTGCTCTCCAGACCGCTGCTGCTGTGAGCGATCAGGTAGGTTTTAAAGAACGGGTCCTCATAGCCCTGGGCTATGGCCTGGCTGCCGGGAACCAGTCGTCTTGCCTGGACACCAGAGAGACCACCAAACCAGGCCAGCTGTACCTGGTTATTGCGAAAGGCGGTAACCGCAGCGGCATAACTTTTAACCGGTATATAGCGTACTTCAACGCCCAGCTGCTTCTCAAGGTAGACGGCAATCTTGTTAAAGCGCTCTTGCAGATGAGCTTCATCTTGATCGGGAATGGCTGTAAAGGTGAATGGTTGCGGCGTTGATTGCGCTGTAACCATTGATGAAGTGATTAACAATGATGCAAATATAATACTGGAGAAAAGGCGAGTCATTCTATTGAGGTCCTGTGATGATTATTTAATTAGTTATTTTTTTTAGTATTTTGTCTGAGATTGATTCCAGTTAATACAGTCTTGCAGGCTAACCCCTGAGCCACCAAAGATATCCAGTGCGCTGCCGATAGTCAGATCGACTTTACCTTTGGAGAGGGTCTGTACCAGTTCGAGGTCTTTCAGTGAGCGAGCACCGCCGGCATAAGTAACGGGCAGATTGCAGCAGTTGCCAAGCAGGCTGACCAAATCCTGATCAATACCCGCTTGCAGTCCTTCAACATCTGCGGCGTGAACTAAAAACTCGGCGCAGTGCTTTTCAAGTTCAGCAATTGTTTGCTGATCGACCGCAGTGTTGGTAATGGTCTGCCAGCGATCGGTGGCAATCATCCAGCCGCCATCAGTTTTTCGGCAGCTGAGATCCAGCACTAAACGCTCGGCACCGACCTCGGCTTTAATCGCTTCGAGACGCTTCCAGGAAAATTCGCCCTCCTCAAATAAATAGGAGGTGACAATAATATGTGAAGCACCGGCGTCTAAATAGCTGCTGGCATTCTCGAGGTTAACACCGCCACCAAATTGCATACCCTTTGGGTAGGCGCTGAGCGCTTCAAGAACCTGCTGCTGATTATTCGGGCCAAGGGCAATAACATGACCGCCAGTTAAATGATGCTGCTTGTAGAGCTGCGCATAATAAGCGGCATTGTGAGAACTGACAAAGTTGGTGTCGGCACCGCTGTCGGTAAGGCTGCCGCCAACAATTTGTTTTACCTGACCCTGGTGAAGGTCGATGCAGGGGCGAAACGCGGTCAAGGAACTAACTCCGAATAGTTAAATCGTCAAAGAGGGCCGCAGTATAACTTAAGTAAAATTTACTGCAGTGCTATTCCTACCTTTGAACCATTAATCCGCTGGAGCTTTTGGCTAATAAAATTACCGGCAGCGATCAATTTTTTAAGATCGACACCATGTTCTATCCCCAGACCATTGAGCATATAGACCAGGTCTTCTGTGGCAACATTGCCTGATGCGGCACCACCATTAGCGAGTTTGGCGTAGGGGCAACCGCCCAAACCAGCGACGGAACTATCCACAACCGAGATTCCCATTTGCAGTGCTGCCAGCACATTGGCCAGTGCCTGCCCATAGGTATCGTGGAAATGCACGGCAAGTTTTTCTGCGGGAATATCCTTCAGCAATCTAGCGAGCAGTTTTTCAATGTCACCGGGGGTGCCGACGCCGATGGTGTCGCCCAGAGAAATTTCATAACAGCCCATGGCCAATAGTTGGTTGGCAATCATGGCAACAGTTTCACTATTAACACTGCCCTCATAGGGGCAACCGACTACGCATGAAATATAACCGCGCACTTTGATGCCATTGGCCAATGCCTGGTCGGCGAGGGGTTTAAAACGTTCGAGACTCTCGGCAATAGAGCAGTTAATATTCTTTTGGCTAAAACTCTCGGATGCCGCGGCAAATACAGCTACTTCTTTTACTGAGCATTCCATCGCCCGTTCCAGTCCGCGCATATTCGGCGCCAGTGCGGCGTAAACTGTATTTGAATCTGTGGCCAGTTTGGCAAAGACCTTTTCGCTACCAGCCATTTGCGGTACCCATTTGGGACTGACAAAACTGCCGGCTTCGATATAGCCGAGTCCAGCCTCTGTGAGTTGATTGATCAGGGCGACTTTTGTAGATACATCCACAGCGACCTTTTCATTTTGCAGCCCATCGCGAGGGCCGACTTCGACAATCCTGATGCGGTTGGGTATTTTCATTGGTTCTCCTCAGAGGCTGCAAAAGCTAAGAGTTCAGCACCGCCATCAACCAGGTCTCCTTTCTGATAGAAAAACTCGGTAACAGTGCCATCGGCTGGGGCGATAATAGCATGTTCCATTTGCATCGCTTCCATTACCATCAGGGTTTCATCTTTGGAGACTGGTGCACCGATTTTTACTAGCTGAGTGACAATCGTACCGTTCATTGGGGCGGTTAAATTACCCTTGTCATGGTTGTCCTGAAGACCCAGGTCCGGTTTGGCTTCAGAGCAGTGGAAGACACCCTGCGGGGTAAAGAGATTAAAACTTCCTGTATCGACAGCAACCACTTTTGCCTCAGTGTTGAGGTTGCTCGGGTCTGCTTCTACGGCAATCTCAGTGGCACCAATTTTAACCTGCACCCTTGGCTTGGCACTACTGTTAGCTTGCCAGCTATTGGCCAGATGCCAGGGCGAGTTGGGGTCGCTGGACTGGCCCGCCTGTTGTTTTGCCGATGCCTGTCTGGACGCCAAAATAGCCTGTGCGGCGAGTGGCGCAGCATAGTTAATATCTTCACTGCGCTGACGAAAAATTTCGCTTTCATACTGTTCAATAAAGCCGGTATCCACATCGCCCCGAGCAAAGGCCTGAGTCGTAGCGAGGTTGTAGAGAAAGCCTATATTGGTTGTCAGTCCAGAAATTCGGTAGTCACTAAGAGCTTCAGTTAAACGCGCTAATGCCCGTTTTCTATCTGTATCCCAAACCACTAATTTGGCGATCATAGGGTCATAGTAAATACTCACCTGATCACCTTCAATAACCCCGGTATCAATCCGCACATGGGGGCTTTCTGTTGGGGGCTGGAGCAAACTCAGGGTGCCGGTGGCGGGAAGAAAATCATGTTCTGGGTCTTCGGCATAAATCCGCGCTTCAAAAGCATGGCCGTTAATCTGTAGCTGATCCTGAGTGCAGGGCAGGGGTTCGCCGCAGGCAACCCGCAGTTGCCATTCAACTAAATCCTGACCGCTAATCATCTCGGTCACTGGATGTTCTACTTGCAGGCGGGTATTCATTTCCATAAAGAAGAATTCTCCCTGAGTATCGAGCAGAAACTCTACAGTGCCTGCGCCCTGATAATTAATCGCTTTGGCCGCCCTTATGGCAGCCTCACCCATCCGCTGGCGCAGTTCTTCGCTCATCCCCGGTGCCGGTGCTTCTTCGATTACCTTTTGATGGCGGCGCTGCACTGAGCAGTCGCGCTCAAAAAGATAGACCGCATTATTATGCTGATCGCAGAACACCTGAATCTCTACATGGCGGGGGCCGAGCAGGTATTTTTCCACCAACATAATCTCATCATTAAACCCATTGAGCGCTTCACGCTTTGCCGCGGCCAGTGCTTCATTAAATTCATCGGCATGGGATACAGCGCGCATTCCCTTCCCACCGCCACCGGCTGCTGCTTTAAGCAGTACCGGATAGCCCATATCATCCGCCGCCTGTTTAAGCACCGCCGGATTCTGATCATCACCGTGATAGCCCGGTACCAGAGGTACATCAGCTTTAGCCATAATATTTTTCGCCGCTGACTTTGAACCCATGGCCAAAATAGCTTCGACTGGCGGGCCGATAAAAATCAGATTGTGGCTTTTACACTGCTCGCAAAATTGCGCATTTTCCGAGAGAAAGCCATAGCCCGGATGAATAGCTTCGGCACCGCTTGTGAGAGCGGCCTGAATAATTTTATCAATCACCAGATAGGATTCATTGGATGGCGATGGGCCTATATGAACCGCTTCATCGGCCATAGTGACATGCAGTGAATTACGATCTGCATCGCTATACACGGCAACCGTGGTGATACCCATCTTTTTCGCCGTTTTGATAATCCGGCATGCAATTTCGCCACGATTGGCGATCAGTATTTTGCTAAATACAGCATTGTTAGAGATCATTGATTAAATCCATTTTGGGGAACGTTTTTCCAAAAACGCGTTAAGACCTTCCTGGCCCTCATCGCTGACTCGAGTCGCTGCGATAACTTCGCAGGTCTGCTCAATCAGAGCATTGTCTATAGGTTTGCCACTGATATTAAAAATTAACTGTTTGGCATGCTTGATCGCGATGGGGCCGTTGGCTAGCAGAGCGGTGACAATGTCTTCAATGGCACTGTCGAGTTTATCTGCATCGATTACTTCGCTAACTAATCCAAGTTGCCGAGCAGTCTGCGCATTAAAGCGCTCGGCCGTGGTGAAGTAACGGCGCGATGCCCGCTGACCAATAGCGGCAATAATATAGGGGCTAATGGTGGCTGGTACCAAACCTATTTTAACTTCGCTTAGGCAGAAAGAGGCGCGTTCGGTGGCAATGGCCATATCGCAGCAGCTGACCAATCCAACAGCGCCACCAAAGGTGGCACCCTGAATCCGGGCAATAGTCGGTTGGGGGAGGCTGTTTAATGTTTTAAGCATTTCAGCCAGCGCTCGGCTGTCGCTAAGATTTTCGGCGTAGGAATAATCTGCCATACGCTGCATCCAGCCTAGATCGGCACCAGCGGAAAAGCTTTTACCTACAGAATCTAAAATCATCAGCCGCACATCAGTATTGTTGGCAATTGCCTTAAATGCCCGAGTTAGCTGAGCGATAATTTGATCATCAAAGGCGTTATGTTTGTCAGGATTATTTATCGTAACCCGAGCCACACCTCGGCTGTCGATATTGCTTTTCACTGTCTCCATAGCATTAATCTCCAAATATCTTTATCTACCATTCACATTATTTAGGTCTAGCACTGTTTAGGTCTAGCACTGAGCCCAAGTCTGCCTTTGCCCCTGGGATCAGTCAGGCTCCGCTTATGGTTATCTGGTTTTCAGAAACAAGCGAGCAACTGTTTGAGCGCAGCGAGTTTTGCGAGCGCTGAAAAGCGGATAACCATGGAGCCGATCCCAGGGGCAAAGGCAGGCTTGGGCGGTCCCTAAATTGAGCGCTGTCTGTTCTGAGCGAGATCCTTCGGTTCGCTTTGCTCTCTCAGGATGACAGTCAAAAATGACGACAGGACCCTTCGGTTCGCTGGGCTCTCTCAGGATGACAGTCAAAAATGACGACAGGACCCTTCGGTTCGCTGCGCTCTCTCAGGATGATTTAGTTCGGCCGTAGGCCGAGCTAAATCACATTCTAAACAGCCCAAATTTGGTTTCTTTAATCTCCCGATTATGGCTCGCCGAAATAGCTAGCCCCAACACCATGCGCGTATCTGCCGGATCAATCACACCATCATCCCAAAGCCGCGCCGAAGCGAAGTAGGGGTGACCCTGATGTTCATAGTTATCAATAATCGGCTGCTTAAAATCAGCTTCCTCCTGTGCAGACCAATCCTTTGCGTCGCGCTCATACTTATCTCTGGTCACCTGCGCTAAAACCCCCGCAGCCTGTTCACCACCCATTACTGAAATACGCGCGTTAGGCCACATAAATAGAAACCTTGGATCGAAGGCGCGACCGCACATTCCATAGTTGCCGGCACCAAAAGAGCCGCCAATTAAAATAGTAAATTTCGGCACATTGGCGGTGGCAACCGCCGTCACCATCTTGGCGCCGTGTTTGGCAATACCATCATTCTCGTACTGCTTGCCGACCATAAACCCTGTGATATTTTGTAAGAAGACTAAGGGAGTTTTGCGCTGCGCACAGAGCTCAATAAAGTGCGCGCCTTTCTGCGCCGACTCGCCAAATAAAATGCCATTATTGGCAACAATACCCACCGGATAGCCAAAAATTCTGGCAAAGCCACAGATCAGAGTGGTGCCATAAAGCGCCTTGAATTCATCGAAGTCCGAGCCATCGACAATCCGCGCAATAATTTCTCTAACATCGTAAGAGACGCGGGATTCACTGGGGACAATGCCGTAGATTTCGTGGCTGTCATAAAGAGGCTCCACGGCCTCCTTAAAATCACCATTCAGCGGTTTTACTCGGTTGAGTCTAGCCACCGAAGCCCGCGCCATTTCCAGTGCATGATGGTCGTTATTGGCATAGTGGTCAGCAACTCCGGATTTACGGCAGTGCACATCGGCACCACCCAAGTCTTCTGCACTGACCACTTCACCGGTGGCCGCCTTAACCAACGGTGGGCCGCCGAGAAAAATAGTGCCCTGATTTTTAACAATAATAGATTCATCGGCCATCGCTGGCACATAGGCGCCGCCGGCAGTACAGGAGCCCATCACCGCGGCAATCTGGGGAGTATTTTGCGCCGACATATTAGCTTGATTAAAAAAGATTCGGCCAAAATGTTCACGGTCGGGGAACACCTCATCCTGAAGGGGCAGATTGGCACCGCCGGAGTCGACCAGATAGATGCAGGGCAGATTGTTTTCTGCGGCAATCGCCTGGGCGCGCAGATGTTTTTTTACCGTAAGCGGGTAGTAGCTGCCGCCCTTAACCGTCGCATCATTGGCCACAATCACGCACTCCTGACCGCTGACTAGACCGATGCCGGTGATCATGCCTGCGGCGGGTACATCGTCGTCGTAAACATTGTGCGCCGCTAATGGCGAGAGTTCGAGAAATGGGGAGCCCGGGTCCAGTAAGGCCTTAACCCGCTCGCGGGGCAATAATTTACCGCGAGCAATATGTCTGGCGCAGGCTTTTTCACCGCCGCCACCGGCGATCTTGCCGAGAGTGCTTTTCAGGTCATCGACAATACTTTGCATCGACTGGTAGTTATTCTCATAGTCGCTGCTTTTGCGGTTAATTTTTGAGTGGATAACAGCCATATTATTCCCTTTTAATATGTTCCTTACTGACTCAGATTGCTATGAACTTTGACTAAATAGCTCGCGACCAATCAGCATACGTCGCACCTCTGAGGTGCCGGCGCCAATCTCGTAGAGCTTGGCATCGCGCAGTAACCGACCGGTTGGATACTCGTTAGTATAGCCATTGCCGCCCAGTGCCTGAATGGCTTGCAGTGCCATCTGGGTTGCTTTTTCTGCGGTAAATAAAATCACCGCTGCGGCATCTTTGCGTGAGTCCTGGCCCAGATCACAGGCGCGGGCTACTGCATAGAGGTAGGCGCGGGAGGCGTTGAGTTCGGTGTACATATCAGCGATCTTGCCCTGCATAAGCTGAAACTCGCCGATTGCCTGACCGAACTGTTTGCGCTCGTGAATATAGGGCAGCACCACATCCAGGCAGGCCTGCATAATGCCCACCGGACCGCCGGATAAAACCGTGCGCTCGTAGTCCAGTCCGGACATCAATACGGCAACCCCACGGCCTTCGCCACTAAGTATATTCTCGGCGGGTACCGCACAGTCCTGAAAAACCAGTTCGCAGGTATTGGAGCCGCGCATACCGAGCTTGTCGAGTTTTTGATGACGGGAAAACCCGGGGTAGTCGCGCTCAACAATAAACGCAGTAATACCTTTGGAGCCGGCACTGGTGTCGGTCTTTGCATAGATAATAAAGGTATCGGCATCGGGGCCGTTGGTGATCCACATCTTATTGCCGTTGAGGATATAGTTGTCTCCCTCCTTTCTGGCGCTGAGTTTCATACTCACTACATCGGAGCCCGCATTGGGTTCGGACATGGCTAGAGCGCCAATATGCTCGCCGCTGCAAAGTTTTGGCAGGTACTTGCTCTTCTGTTCTTCGCTGCCATTTTTATGCAGTTGATTGACGCAGAGATTGGAGTGGGCACCGTAGGAAAGACCCACTGAGGCAGAGGCACGAGAGATTTCTTCCATGGCCACTACATGGGCCAGATAGCCCAACCCTGAACCGCCATACTGCTCGTCGACTGTCATACCTAGCAGGCCCATTTCGCCCATCTTGCGCCACAGATCATTGGGGAATTCATTGTTTTGGTCTATCTCGTCAGCGCGCGGGGCTATTTCATTGCTGCAAAATTGAAAAAGGCTGTCGCGAAGCATGTCTATATCTTCGCCGAGATTGAAATTCAGGCTAGGGTAGGCAGTATTCATAAATCACAGGTTCCATTGCAATTAGAGTTTGTACTCTTAGTGGTTGTCTTTCAGTGCCTCAACACAGTCGGTTTCAGCTTTATTTAAATCCTTTAGAAGCTTGGTGATGTCGTCTAGTTGCTGATTGAGTTTGGTGCGCTGTTGCTGAATCGCATCAATCAACTTTTTTAACTGATCGAGATTGGTTTTACCCGGCTCGTACATATCGATAATCTCCCGCGAGTCCTCAAGGGAGATACCCAATCGCTTGCCACGCAAGATTAACTTTAAGCGAGTGCGATCCGCTGGACTGTAAACTCGGGTCTGACCACGGCGCGCAGGGGCCAGCAGCCCTATATCTTCATAGTGACGGATGCTGCGAGTGGTAATATCAAACTCTTTGGCGAGTTGGCTGATACTGTATTCAAGCGGCATCTGTGCTGACTCTTTAGTTAGAGGTTCAGGCATAAAGGTTTCTTTCACGGATTGTGTATATGGGCGCATTGTAAAGTGAATGTTACGTTTACGTCAACGTAAGCTTTTTAAGCGTGCGTTGTTTGGAGCTAAATATTGGCTGAAAAGGGTTTAAGTTATTAGATGGCGCTGTATTGGCCGCGGTAAAAAACTAGTGGGTTATGCCCGTTGTCGACAAACTCAAGCACTTTACCAACCAGAATAATATGATCACCACCTTCATACTGATGTTCCAGTGAGCACTGAAAGCAGGCACTGTAGTGGGGTAGGATAGGTACGCCCGAGAGACCTATATTACATTCAACACCGGCGAATTTATCGGCGCCGCTTTTTGCAAAGCGGTTGGATAACTCTTCTTGCTCGGCACTGAGTACATGGATGGCAAAGGATTTAGCGGCCATAAAGTCCTCAAAGCAACTTGAATCCTTGGCAATGCTCCACAGCACAAGGGCTGGGTCGAGAGACACCGAGTTAAAACTATTTGCGGTCATGCCGATTTTTTGACCATCGCGACCTACTGCGGTGACGATGGTTATGCCTGTTGTGAAACTGCCGAGGGCATTGCGGAAATCAATTATTTGCTGGTCTTTCCCGGATATTTGTTCAGGCTTTTGAGTCGACATAATTTTAGGGTACAGAGTCTCTTTCAGTGAGTAATATTGTTGAGCATACAAATTATGCACGCTCAAGCAGCGCGCATAATCGGTTGAATGCCAATCGGTTGCAAGGGTTATAACACAAATTCTATATTTCAGCGGCCAGTCTGGTGCCCTGATTAATCGCTCGCTTGGCATCTAATTCGCTGGCCACATCGGCACCGCCAATCAGATGACAGGGCATCTTAAGTCCCTCTGCCAGTTCACGTAGTGGGTCCTGACCTGCACAAATGATTACGTTGTCTACCGGCAGAACTTTTGTTTCATCGCCTACGGTAATATGCAGGCCTTGATCATCAATGCGATTGTAATCGCAACCTGGCATCATACGGACGCCTTTCATGGTTAGACCAGCGCGGTGAATCCAGCCGGTAGTTTTGCCGAGACCGGAACCGACTTTAGAGGCCTTGCGCTGGAGCAGATAGACTTCCCGTGGAGAGGGCTGCGGCTGAGCTTTTACGCCTTCGATGCCTAAGCGTGAGCCAAAACTCATATCGATACCCCATTCCTTCATAAAGGCAGGGATATTCTGGCTGGTGGATTCGCCACTATGGGTAAGATATTCCGCTGTATCAAAACCAATACCGTCAGCGCCGATAATCGCTACTCGCTTGCCGACCGGTTTTTTATCGGCAATTACATCCACATAGTTCAGCACTTTCGGGTGATCTATGCCCTCAATATTGGGTGTCCGCGGCGAGATCCCGGTGGCAATAATTACCTCATCAAAACCGCCGTTATTAAGCTGTTCAGTAGTAACTCGTTGATTGAGCTTAAGATCGACTCCGGTCAATTCAATCTGTCGGCGGTAATAACGCAGGGTCTCGTGGAACTCTTCTTTGCCGGGAATCTGCTTGGCAATATTAAACTGCCCACCAATTTCATCGGCACTGTCAAATAATGTTACCTGATGGCCTCGCGAGGCGGCTGTAGTGGCTGCGGAAAGTCCTGCAGGACCTGCGCCAACCACGGCAATTTTTTTCAACTTGGTTGCCGGCTGAATCTGGAATTCGGTCTCATGACAGGCACGTGGGTTGACCAGACAGCTGGTCATTTGACCGGCAAATACATGGTCCAGACAGGCCTGATTGCAGCCAATGCAGGTATTGATTTCGTCGGCACGATTTTCCTGCGCTTTAAGTACAAAGTCAGGGTCGGCAAGAAAGGGTCGCGCCATGGACACCATATCGGCATCACCGCGAGCTAAGACTTCTTCTGCAGCCTCTGGGGTGTTGATGCGGTTAGAGGTGATAACCGGAACCGAGAGTTCCTTGCGAAAGTGTGCCGTTACCCAGGTAAAAGCGGCGCGGGGAACTTTGGTAGCAATGGTTGGAATCTGTGCTTCGTGCCAGCCTATACCTGTATTAATAATGGTTGCGCCGGCCTTTTCAATCGCCTTGCCCAGTTCAACAACTTCATCTGAGGTGCTGCCTCCGACCACTAGGTCGAGCATTGAGAGGCGGAAGATAATAATAAAGTCTTCACCCGTAGCCTCGCGAACTCGACGCACGACTTCGACCGGTAGGCGAATGCGGTTGGCATAGCTGCCCCCCCATTCATCGTCGCGCTGATTGGTGCGTGCGGCGATAAACTGATTTAGAAAATAGCCTTCGGAACCCATAATCTCGACGCCGTCGTAGCCGGCTTTCTGTGCCTGCAACGAGGTAAACACAAAGTCATCGATCTGTTTGTAAATCTCTTCTTCGTTGATAGCTTTGGGAGTGAAGGGATTGATTGGGGACTTAATCGCCGATGGGGCAATCTGGTCTGGTGAGTAGGCATAGCGGCCAGTGTGCAAAATCTGCATACATATCTTGCCATCGTACTGATGGACTGCATCGGTAATCAGACGATGATTGGCGACATCTTCATCGCTGACCAGGTTTTTGGTGTTGGGGTGGGTGCTGCCCTCGGTGTTAGGTCCAATACCACCGGTCACAATAAGTCCAACTCCCCCTTTAGCGCGCTCGCCAAAATAAGCGGCCATTCGCTTATGGCCATTGGTGGCTTCTTCTAAACCAGTGTGCATTGAGCCCATAAGTACACGGTTCTTTAGTTGGGTAAAGCCTAGATCTAGCGGGGCTAAAAGGTTTGGGTAGTTATTGTGTGGCATGGTTTTCTCCATTGACTATTATTTTCGTCATTCTTTTCTTATTTTTAGTGGTGCATTTTCTTACGACACTTCCGGTGGTTTTGGATGTCTGTAAAAGCAGGTTAAGGGTCAATTTTGACACTGTCAAGATGTGTTGCTACATTGCTGGGATGAACCTATCAGTTAATAAGTGCGCTGCTCAAGAAAACGCCCGCCCAAGCTACCATCACGGCGACCTGCGCCAAAGTTTATTAATGGCTGCCAAGTCACTGATCGCTGAGGCAGGTATAGAAAGTCTCTCCCTGCGCAAATTAGCTGAACGAGCCGGCGTCTCGCGCACTGCGCCTTATCACCATTTCTCGGATAAAAACGATCTGCTCTGTGCCATCGCAGCTGAGGGTTTCTGTCGCCGCCATAAAGCCGCAGCCCAAGCCTTTGATAATCTAGACTTGTCGCCCCGCGAGCAGTTTGAGCAGTTTATCTGTGGCTATATCAAGTTTGCCGCCGAAAACCCTGAAGAGTATGAATTGATGTTTGGGCGCAATATCTGGAAGCAAAAAAACAGTACCCAGGAACTCCGTGATGTGGCTTACCCCTGCTTTCAGCACCAACTTGAGATGATTCGCAGTTGGCAGCAGTGCGGTCTTATCGGCGGCGAAAGCGCTCTGCGAACCTCTCAGGTTATCTGGGGGACGGTGCACGGTATTGCCAAGCTGTGGATTGATGGAATTTATACTGATTTAGCTCAAGTTGAGGAGGTCTCCCTCTGTGCAGTTAATATGTTTATTAAAAAAGCTAGCTAACTGATTGTTTTCTAAAAGCTTTGCCTTTTGATACTTCGGCCCTACTTTTTGTTTAGCCGTTGTTTTCGGGCTAAGTGACTGATTTTATGCATAAAAACTAGCAAATAAATCAGCTTTATTTTTTGACATCCCCAAAAATGAGAACTACGTTTAATTAGCCTGTTAAGCAGTTATGTTTTTTAGTTTCAAAATATGGATTTGGTCGCACATGCTTAGATTTTAAGTATCCCTGCGTATTATTAGTTTCAGGAGTTTGAGGAGTTAGATATGAATAAGAGTTTTGTAAAATTACTGCAGTCATTCGCAGGCGTAGCACTGTTATCGATGGCCAGTTTTTCAATGGCAGCGAGTTATGATTTTGATGTTGATGAGGATGAGCGTGGGGGTCAGCCGTTAAATTTTGGTGATCTCAATGTTTACGGCGCAGAGCTAGATGGAAGTTTAGGATCTCTGGGTGACGCTGTTGCTAAGGCTTATGTTGAGTATAGAGCCGGTGGTGGTGCTTCGGCTTACCTTGATGCTGGTTATAAGTCTGGACTTGGTGTCTGTGGAGATGTTTTTCTGCCTGGGCAAACCGGTGGCAATAATAAGTGTAATCCTGGCAATGACGACAACTTAGCAGTTGATGAAGTATTGCTGTTTGTTTTCGATACAGTAAAAGCAATTGGCGAAGTTAGTTTGTTTGGAAATCATAAAGACCTAATAGACGGAAGTAAGGTGTTGGTTGCGACGGACGCTAAGGGATTTCAGCTATTAGATGTTATCGGGGGTAAGATTGAGCTAGGTTTTTCACTTACCAAGCTAGCTGTCTTTGGTGCATTCTCTAATCAGGCATGGGGTGCCGGCACTGATGTATGGGATGTAGCTAAAAACCACAATCAACTTTATGTGGCTGGTATTAATGAAGTGCCAATTCCTGCTGCGGCTTGGTTGTTTGGTTCAGCTCTCCTGGGTCTTACAGGATTGCGTCGCCGTAAAGTTGCCGCTTAAGCTCTCGTTAAGCGTTTAACTGCAAATAAAAAAACCCCAGCATTGCTGGGGTTTTTTTATTTAAGATGGATTTTGAAATAACTGTTTATAAATAAACTGCAGTTATTTATTCATCATCTTGTCGACAGACTCGGAAAGATCTTCTTCAGCGCTGTCAGACATATCCTCCATCATCTCATCCATGCTGTCAGACGCATCATCAATTACCTCTTCTATGGTTTCCATGGCGTCTTCGCTTGCGTCTTCAACGCTATCCATCATGCTTGACTCTTCGACTGCTGCTTCATCTGCCGGTGAGTCGCCATTGTCGCAGGCGCTTAAGCCCAAGGTTGCCATAGCGGCAATCAGCAAAACGTGATACTTCTTCATATCCTTACTCCTACCAAATTTTTTGAATTATGTGAGAACAATGTTGCTCCAATAAAGCATAGTCCAAGGCTATTAATAGTGGACGGTTATAAGCAAATTTTTTTATTGGCAGCTGTCGCAGCCGGTAATATTTCAATTTAAACCGTAATCTGAGATAAATAGGCTAATTTTTTGTCGAAGTGGTTGCCGATTACAGGGTGCTGTGGCAAACTTCACGCCGCTTTTAACTGACCCCCTTCAACAACTGGGAGGATCCAGAGTTTTCCGTATTTTAAAAGCCCATTTTTTGCGAGTGTGGCGGAATTGGTAGACGCGCTAGATTTAGGTTCTAGTGTCTTAGGATGTGAGAGTTCGAGTCTCTCCACTCGCACCATTTTATCGAGTTTGCTCAAGAGGAAAATCCATGCAGGTTTCCATCGAATCGAGCACAGGTCTAGAGCGTCAGCTGAAGATCGGTGTTCCTGCCGACCGTATTGAAAAAGAAGTTACTGAACGTCTTCAAAAAGCGACTAAGACAGTAAGAATCGCTGGTTTTCGTAAAGGCAAGGTACCTCTTAAAGTTGTTAAACAGCAATATGGCAAAGGTGTTCGCCAGGAAGTAGTTGGCGAAGTGGTCAATTCGAGCTTCTATGAAGCTATCAAGCAAGAAGACTTACATCCTGTAGGTAAGCCTCGTATCGATGATGTTACCGATACCGAAGGTCAGGATCTTGAATACATTGCGGTCTTCGAAGTTTATCCAGAAGTTGCCCTAGCGGACTTGAGCAAGGTTTCTATCGCTCGTCCGGTAACTGACCTGAATGATTCTGATGTCGAGACCATGATTGAAGTACTGCGCAATCAGCAGGCTACTTTTGATGTGGTTGAAAGAGCCGCTGAACAAGGCGATCAGGTTAATATTGATTATGTTGGCACACAGAAGAAGGTTGAATTTCCTGGTGGCAGCGCAGAAGCGCAGGATCTGATTCTAGGTTCAAACAGCATGATTCCCGGGTTCGAAGATGGACTTGTGGGTGTGAGTGCTGGTGACGAAACTGTTCTCAAATTGAAATTCCCTAAAGATTATCATGCTGAAGAGCTCAAAGGTAAGGCTGTACAGTTCGCTGTTAAGGTCAACTCTGTTGCTGCAAAGCAGATGCCTGCAATGGACGATGAGTTCTTCAAACTCTACGGTGTTATCGAAGGCGGCGAAGAGAAATTTCGCGAAGATGTTCGCAATAATATGGAGCGTGAATTGCGCAATGCGATTCGCAACAAGGTAAAAAACCGCGTTATGGATCAGTTGTTTGACCTCAACAAGGTTGAGTTGCCTAAAGCTCTTATTGCCAATGAAATCACTCAGCTTAAGCAGCAGATGATCCAGCAGTTTGGCGGTGGCCAGCAGTTTGATCCAAGTATGTTGCCGGATGAGATGTTTACTGCCAAGGCCGAGCGCCGTGCAGCACTGGGCGTGATTGTCTCAGAAGTAGTAAAAGTTGAGGAACTCACTCCCGATGAAGATAGCGTGCGTGAAAGAATTAATGAAATTGCTTCAACTTATGATCAGCCAAAGGAAGTTGTCGACTACTATTACAGTCAGCAGGAATTATTAAGCTCCGTTGAAGCGGTAGTGTTGGAAGATCAGGTCACTGAGCTGGTGCTGTCAAAAGCGACAGTCAGTGAAGAGCCTCTCTCTTATGAAGAAGCAATCAAGCCTGATCCCGAAGCTGTTGCCTAAGCTTCTAACAGTTGCTGAAAGCTGATTGGAGATAGCTGACTCTATAGAAGTCAGTTATTGACAATCTGCTGCTGGAGTAGAAAGATTTATGGCAGGGCAGTTAAGTCGAGAACTAAATCGATAAGCCGAGATGTAAATCCGGTGTTTGACTGTCCTGCGTATATACTGATGATCTTGAATCGAAGAAAAATACAATAGCGAGGAAGCAATGAATTTTCAGCAGTCAAATATCGGCAGTATCCCCAACGATGTTCAAGCCAGTGGATTGGTTCCAATGGTGGTTGAGCAAACTTCTCGCGGTGAAAGAGCTTACGATATCTATTCGAGGCTATTAAAAGAGCGAGTGATCTTCTTGGTCGGTCAGGTTGAAGACCATATGGCCAATCTTATTGTCGCCCAGATGCTGTTTTTGGAATCTGAAAATCCAGACAAAGATATCCATCTCTATATCAACTCTCCCGGCGGATCAGTAACCGCAGGAATGTCTATTTATGACACCATGCAGTTTATCAAGCCAGATGTAAGCACTATGTGTATTGGTCAGGCTGCAAGTATGGGTGCTTTCCTATTAGCTGCCGGTGCCGAGGGCAAGCGTTACTGTCTACCCAATTCAAGAACCATGATCCACCAGCCAAGTGGCGGTGCTCAGGGTCAGGCGACGGATATTCATATTCAGTCCCAGGAAATTCTCAAGATCAAAGCGCGCCTTAACGATCTGATGGCCTCGCATACTGGCCAGTCAGTAGAGAAGGTCACCGAAGATACAGAGCGCGATAATTTTATGAGTGCAGAAGAATCCAAAGCCTATGGGCTGGTAGATGACGTGCTGGACAATCGTGGGTAGAGGCGCTAGTCTTTCCTTTATAGGTTGTTGTTTTTTATCGGTTTTGTGGGTTTTTCAGGAGTTAGGTTATGAGTGATAGTGACACTATGGATGAAGGCGGGAAACTGCTCTTCTGTTCGTTCTGTGGAAAAAATCAGAATGAAGTGCGTCGTCTAATTGCCGGCCCTTCTGTGTACATCTGTGATGAATGTGTCGATCTCTGCAACGATATAATCACTGAAGAATCTGTGGTTGCCGAGTCCGGTGAGAGCAGCGATCGTCTGCCCATACCCGCTGAGATCAAAGGCAATCTCGATGAGTATGTGATCGGTCAAGAGCGCGCCAAAAGAATCTTATCTGTAGCGGTTTACAACCACTACAAGCGGCTTCAGGTTAGTGAAGGCAGTTCAGACAGTACCAGCGTCGAATTAGGTAAAAGTAATATCCTCCTGATTGGTCCAACTGGTAGTGGTAAAACGCTGCTGGCTGAAACTCTCGCGCGTATGCTCAATGTTCCTTTTACCATTGCCGATGCTACAACGCTTACCGAAGCTGGTTATGTGGGTGAAGACGTTGAGAACATTATCCAGAAGCTTTTGCAGAAATGTGATTACGATGTTGATAAGGCCCAGCGCGGCATTGTCTATATCGATGAGAGTGACAAGATTTCCCGCAAGTCAGATAACCCCTCAATCACCCGTGATGTTTCCGGTGAAGGTGTTCAGCAGGCACTGCTGAAGTTAATCGAAGGCACAGTGGCTTCAGTCCCTCCTCAGGGTGGCCGCAAGCATCCGCAGCAAGAATTCCTTCAGGTTGATACATCGAATATCTTATTTGTCTGTGGCGGTGCTTTTGCTGGACTTGAAAAAGTGATTCGCGAGCGTTCTGAGAAGGGTGGTATCGGCTTTAAAGCTGAGGTTAATAGCAAAGACAGTCAGAAGTCGATTGGTGAAACCCTGCTTGATGTTCAGCCCAGTGATTTGATTGGCTACGGTTTGATTCCAGAGTTTATCGGTCGTCTTCCGGTGGTGGCAACACTCCAGGAGCTGGATCGTGATGCGTTGGTCAAAATTCTGGTAGAACCCAAGAACGCCCTGTTCAAGCAATATCAGTCGCTGTTTGCGATGGAAGATGTCGATCTTGATCTGCGTCCTGACGCACTGAATGCCATCGCTGAAAAAGCGATTGAGCGTAAGACTGGTGCCCGAGGCCTGCGCTCGATACTTGAGACCGTTTTGCTCGATACCATGTACAGGATTCCTTCAGAAACCGATGTTGTCAAAGTGGTTGTAGATGCTGCAGTGATCAATGGTGAAAATGAACCACTGCTGGTCTACGAACAAAACGACAAGAAGTTGGCTTCCGATGAAGCCTAGGTTTTAGCTTCTATTAGGAGCAATTTGAAAAGGCGACGAGAGTCGCCTTTTTTTCACAAAGATTTACATCTTAAAAAAAAGTCTATTTGATATTGTCTAATAGAACCGCGATTTTTTTTTGTTTATGCTTGTTCGCAAGGTTGTTTTTAACGTGCTCGTCCCAATATAAAAGACTAATCTACTAATAAGACCGTTTTTTAAAAACGGTATTCTGCCTAGTTTCAGATAACCAGAGGTAACAATGGCTGCTAATCCAGTTGAGTCAAAAGATACAATCTACCCACTTTTACCCTTGCGTGATGTGGTTGTTTATCCACATATGGTCGTGCCGCTTTTTGTTGGCCGAGAGAAATCTATTCTGGCACTTGAATATGCCATGGAAAAAAACAAACAAGTTATTCTGGTCGCGCAGAAAAATCCCGCTGAAGATAAGCCTAAATTAGAGGATATTTATGCTGTGGGTACTCTGGCGACTATTCTGCAAATGCTTAAGCTGCCCGATGGCACCTTAAAGGTTCTTGTCGAAGGCGTGAGTCGAGTCAGCCTCGAGAACGTTGTGGAAGACGATGCCGAGTTTATGCAGACGCAGGCTACAGCACTTCCCAGCGGTGATCTGGATGAGCGAGAAGCTGATGTGCTGATGCGTTCAGCAATATCCCTATTCGAGCAATACGTTAACTTAAGTAAAAAGATACCCGCTGAAGTTATAGCCACTGTAAGCGCTATAGAAGACGCCAACCGTCTCGCCGATACGGTAGCCTCGCATATGAACCTGAATATCGAACAGAAGCAGGACGTGCTAGAGGTCGCCGATCTCACTGAGCGCTTTGAGCATCTGATGGGTTTGATGGAGTCTGAGATTGATCTGTTCCAAATTGAGCAGCGAATTCGCGGCCGAGTTAAGAAGCAGATGGAGAAAAGCCAGCGCGAGTATTATCTGAATGAGCAGATGAAGGCGATTCAAAAGGAACTGGGCGATATTGATGATGAGGGTTCGGAGCTCGATCAGCTGGAAAAGAAAGTGGCCGAGGTTGGTATGCCCAAAGCGGCACTGGAAAAAACTCAGTCGGAAGTTAGTAAGCTGAAAATGATGTCACCAATGTCCGCTGAAGCCTCAGTGCTGCGCAATTATATTGACTGGATGATTGGCGTGCCGTGGAAAAAGCGCAGCCGTGTAAAGCATGATCTGGTTGCAGCTCAGAGTACCCTCGATAAAGACCATCACGGTCTGGAAGAGGTTAAAGAGCGCATTCTCGAGTTTCTTGCGGTTCAGCAACGGGTTAAGAAATTAAAAGGCCCAGTGCTTTGTTTAGTAGGGCCTCCAGGTGTAGGTAAAACCTCACTGGGCGAATCTATCGCAAGGGCGACCGGCCGACAGTTTGTTCGTATGAGCCTCGGTGGTGTGCGCGATGAAGCAGAGATTCGCGGTCATCGTCGAACCTATATTGGCTCACTGCCGGGCAAGGTGATTCAGAAGCTCTCGAAAGTTAAGGTCAAGAACCCCTTATTCCTGCTCGATGAAATTGACAAAATGGGTATGGATCAGCGTGGCGATCCGGCTTCTGCACTTCTAGAAGTGCTGGATCCAGAGCAAAACCATACCTTTAATGACCATTATTTAGAGGTTGATTACGATCTCTCTGACGTAATGTTTATTTGCACCGCTAACTCGATGAATATTCCCGGGCCACTGCTCGACCGAATGGAAGTGATTCGTATCCCTGGTTATACCGAGGGTGAAAAAGTCGCCATTGCCGAAAAATACCTGGTGCCAAAACAGCGCAAGGCAAACGGCCTTAAAGACGATGAGCTGGCGATTAGTGAAGAGGCTCTTAGGGATGCAATCAGATACTACAGCCGTGAAGCCGGTGTTCGCGGGCTGGATCGTGATATAGCTAAGATATGCCGCAAAATTGTTACCGAACACGTTCGCGATGGCGTTGCCTCTACCGACAACGTTGGTCCAGAGCAGTTGGAAAAGCTGCTGGGGGTAAGACGTTTCGATTACGGCCGTGCCGAGGTTGAAAGTCAGGTAGGCCAGGTTACAGGTCTGGCTTGGACACAGGTTGGTGGTGAGTTGCTGACCATAGAGTCTGCAGCGATTCCCGGCAAGGGTCGGGTGATCAAAACAGGGTCACTGGGCGATGTTATGCAGGAATCAATTCAGGCAGCGCTTACAGTCGTCAGAAGTCGTGCAAAAGCACTGGGAATTCGCAAAGATTTCCAACAGGAAAATGATTTGCATATTCACGTCCCTGAGGGAGCAACACCAAAAGATGGCCCTTCGGCCGGCGTGGGCATGTGTACGGCGCTAGTTTCTGTTTTAACCGGTATTCCGGTCAAATCCAATGTTGCCATGACGGGTGAAATCACTCTGCGCGGGCAGGTGTTAAAGATCGGTGGTCTTAAGGAAAAATTGCTCGCAGCCCATCGCGGCGGCATTACCACGGTAATTATTCCAGACGATAATGGCAGTGATTTGAAGGAGATACCGGACAATATTAAAGCAGACCTTAAAATCTGTCAGGTTAAATGGATCGATGAAGTTTTAGCCATAGCGTTAGAAAAAAATCCAGAATCACTTAGCGAAGAAGAGTTTAATCGCAGTAGCACAACGCAGGAAAAAGACGATTCTTCCTCTAGGCCAAGCACACACTAGTGTTAAAGAATTTACCGATTTCGTCAAACGGAGCTTGACCCGCTAAATGGCTATTGGTATAACGTACGCAAGAAAGTGCTTGAGGCCATATGTTTAGCGAGTTTGGCTCCTAAAAATACACTTTCTTTCTGACTAGGAAATACTAACTCTAAGAAAAGGGGAATACCGTGAATAAATCTGAACTTATCGACGCAATCGCTGCTGGCGCAGACATCTCTAAAGCATCTGCTGGACGTGCACTTGATTCAGCACTAGAAGCAGTAACAGGATCACTAAAGAATGGCGACCAGGTATCTCTGGTTGGTTTTGGTACTTTTTCTGTTAAGCACCGTGCAGCGCGTGCAGGCCGTAACCCACAGACTGGTCAAGAGATCCAGATCAAAGCTGCTAACGTGCCTAGCTTCAAAGCTGGTAAAGCACTTAAAGATTCTGTAAATTAATTTACAGCTAGTCTTTTTGCTTTAAGTGAAGGCGCATCGGTGATGCGCCTTTTTTAATATTATAAAAAACAGATGATTACAATCTGAAATGGGGATAGAAACATGTTGGATAGTTTTAGAACTAATATGAAAGGTATAGCTTTCGCGATTGTTGTATTGATCGCTATTGTCTTCGCCTTTTCTGGAATTGGCTCGCTATCAGTCTCCGGAAGCGCATCGGAAACCGCAGTAAAAGTTAATGGTGAACGAGTTTCGGAGTTGCAGGTTCAGCAGTCGCTTAATTCAGAGAAGCAAAGAATACTCAATGAAAATGAAGGTCTTGATGCAGCACTGCTTGAAGATGATTTAATCCGACCACAGGTTGTTGAGCAGATCATTGGACGTAAGTTGCTAGCGCAGGAAGCCAACTCTGGCGGTATGGCGATCTCATCGCGAACCACCAGCAAGTTGCTTCTCGACACAGCCACCTTCCAGACCGACGGTCGCTTTGACCAAGAATTATATCTCTACAGAGTGCGCAATCTGGGTTACACCAGTGCCAGCTTCTTGGAGATGGTTGAGGAAAACCTCCTTATAGAACAATTTGTGCGCGGCTTTGTAGCCTCTGGTTTTACCACCAGCAATGAGCTCGAACTGCTTGCCAGTGTTGTTGAGCAGCAGCGTGATTACTACTACCTGACAGTGCCACTTCAGCCAGTCATTGATTCAGTCAAAGTGTCTGATCAGCAGATTGCCGCCTACTACGAAGAAAACAAGAGCGGCTATCAGGCTGAAGAGCAGGTTGTGGTCGACTATATTGAACTTAGCCCAGCCCAGTTTGATGATACTGACGTCGTTAGCGAAGATCAGGTGAAGGCTCGCTTTGAAGAGCAGGCTCAATCACTGGAGTCAGGCGTTTCTCTGCAAGCGGCACATATACTGTTAGCAGAGCCGGATGCCGCGCTAATCAGTGAAATTCAGTCGAAGCTGGATGCCGGTGAAGACTTTGCCGCTCTGGCTAAACAGTACTCTGAAGATGTCGGTTCAGCTGATTTTGGTGGTGATCTAGGCTTTACCACTGGTGACACCTTTCCGGATAGTTTCGAAACTGCTCTGGCAGCGTTGGCAGTAGGTCAGGTATCTGCACCAGTAGAAACTGAAAGTGGCACTCACCTTATTAAGCTTGTCGACAAGCAGGAAACGCTTATCGAATTATCCACCGAGCGCGCTCGTATCGAACAAGAGCTGGTTTCAGAGTTAAGAGATCAGTGGTTGGTTGAGAAGCTGGCTAACTTAAAAGAGTTTAGCTTTAACGCCGAAAGCCTTGGCGAAGTTGCCGCAGATCTGGGTCTAACCGCTCAGGTATCTGATGCCTTTACTCGCTCTGGCGCAGCTGGAATTGCCGGCTTCCCGACAGTAGTTAAAGCCGCCTTTAGCGATGAAGTTGTCAATGAGAAGTACGCCAGTGAAGTGATTGATCTGGGCGACGACCGCTATGTGGTTCTCAAGCTGAATAAAAGCATTCCAGCTCGTCAAAAAGAATTGGTTGAGGTTAAGGACACAGTTGTTGCATCCATTAGTGCAGATCTGGCACGAGCGCAACTGGCAGAGCAGGGCAGTGCACTTCTGGCCCGTGTAGAAGCCGGAGAAAGCGTTGAAACTGTGGCGAAAAGTCAGGATCTGGACTGGCAGGTAGTTTTGGATGCCAAGCGCAGCACCGGTAATATTAATGCCGATGTAAACCGCTTTGTGTTCCAGCTTCCAGCTGCACTAGAGTCCGATGTGACTGAAAGCTTCTATACGCGCACTGGTGACTTTGTGGTGGTTGTGTTGACTGAAGTTACTTCGGGCGATAGCAGCAAGCTAAGCGCCGAGCAGAAGACCAATTTGATCTATGCTGGATCTGCAGCTAACAGCACTCGAGAGCTGAAGGCGTTACAGGATCGATTATTGGCTGATGCCAAGATAGTTGAAAATGCGGTTGTTTCAGCTGCTGAGTAAACTAGCTGCTCTAGTAAAAGAGCTCAAAAAGTAAGACTACAAACTGCCAGCAGAGCGATCGTTCTAGCTGGCAGTTTTGTTTCCAGGGTATGGATACTTGCTAGTTAAAAGCGTTCAGACCAGCCCTATATTTTTAAGCCATCAATAAACAGCGTTAGCCTCTGCCCCGGCTGCAGTAGATCACTGCGTCTAATCTTGTTCCAGCGGGTAATATCCCTAATCGCAATATCAAACTTACTGGCAATCAGGGAGAGTGAATCTCCACGGCGAACTCGGTAGGAGAGTTTGCGAAGATTTTTTGCCGTGACTTCTTTAGCGCGGCTGCCCACTACAAGACGATCGCCGACACGAAGCGTATTACTACTGAGCTTATTGGTCTCACGCAGGCGCTTGATACTGGTGTTGTATTTTCGGGCAATCGTCCACAGAGAGTCACCCTGACGCACCAAATGGTAATCAGGCTGCACCTCGGTGTTTAGGGTGCTGGAGAGATAATCGATATTGTCTCTGGAATGGGGTATTAGTAGCACCTGACCAATTTGCAGCCTATCGTTGCGCAAATTATTGCGGCTTCTCAGCCAGCTGGTCGGTATATCAAAGCGCGCAGCAATCTGCGAAAGGGTATCGCCATTAGCCACCGCATACTCAGTGTGCGGCACCCAGGTTTTTGGATCCGTGGTTGCCAGCATATCCCTTAATGGTTGCGCAGTACCCACCGGCAGCAGCAGATTATGTTTGCCCTCAGGTGGTGTAATCGCTCTGCGATAGGCTGGGTTAAGCCGAGTAAAGTCAGCCACATCAACACCGGTCACCTTGACCACATTGTTTAAATCAATCTGTGATTCAATCTCAACCACCTCAAAGAACGGTTGATTTGGCATCGCGGGCAGCTTCAGGTCGTATTGTTCTGGATCGCGTATCAGGGTTGCCAGCGCCAGAAGTTGAGGCACATAGTTGCGAGTTTCTTGCGGCAGTGAAATTGACCAGAAGTCAGTTCCCTTGCCGAGCTTTCGATTGCGGCGAATCGACTTGCCAACATTGCCCTGTCCGGAATTATAAGCAGCCAGTGCCAGAAGCCAGTCATTATCAAAACGCTTATTGAGTTTGTTTAAATAGGTGATTGCAGCCTGAGTCGAATAGATAACATCGCGTCTGCCGTCGAACCAACGATCCCGTCGCAAGCCGAGGGACTTTGCTGTAGACGGAATAAATTGCCAGAGTCCAACAGCATGGCTGTGAGAGTAGGCGAGAGGGTCGTAAGTGCTCTCTACAATTGGCAGCAGTGCCAGCTCAAGAGGCAGGCCAGCCTTGTCCAGTTCATCGGTCACATAGTAGATATAGGGCTGGGCGCGATTAAAAACGGTTTTTAAATAACTCGGATTGCGCAGATACCAGTCGCGCTGTTTGGTCACGCTGGCAGGCATGGATTCAGGGGTTAATTTAAAGCCCTCGCGAATTCTCTGCCAGAGATCTATAGCCTCCTCAGGCTCAGGTATCTCCTCGAAAACCATAGAGATGGAATTCTCAGAGGGTTTTATCTGTTCGGTGGTAAGGCCGCCTTCTACAGTCTCAAAGTTCTCGAAAGGGCTTTCTGTGAGCTTCTCTGTGGTTTCCTCTAAAGGTTGTTGATCTAAACGCCCCTTTAAAGAGCTTTGTGAGCCACTCTTGGTGTCTGTATGGCTACTCTCAGGCAAAAGCGCGCAGCCGGACAGCATTGGAACGGTACACAGAGCGGTACTGAAAAGAAGCGCTTGAAAATGACGAGGCACAGACTGCAAGTTTTGACCCTTATACTGAATTGGGGCGAGATTGTATCGGTCAGTCGAGGTCGAAACAATGACCAGATTCTCAATTGTTTTGTGAACAGGCCGTTAGCTAAGAGCCAATTAGCGCTCAATAAGCCAATACCTGATCCAAGCGCTAGGCTTCAGGCGCTGGTTTTTATTCAATTCAGCGAACATAATAACCCCTTATTAACCCTCTATTGGCCACTATGCCCCTAACGCCTATTAGCAATATCGCACAGAATCTTGCGGACCGTCTTAAGGTTGCGGATATCGCCAGTACCTCTGCAAACCTGCGGCGCTGGTTGGATAGTGATTTTGGCCGCTACCTACAGGCACGGGAGCGGCAGGTTTTTCAAGATCACTTTGCAGAACTGCCCGGATACCGATTTATGCGTCTTGGGCTCAGTGAAGATCCACAGACTCTGGACTGTTTTAAGCATATCCACCGCTTTAGCCTGCACCCCTCAGAGCTTCGTGGCGCGCACGCGGCACTGGCAAGCTATATTGAATTGCCGCTGATGTCAGAAACTATAGATGTGCTGCTGCTGCACCATGCGCTGGAGTTTTCCCTGTCACCGAAAGCGGTGCTTGCCGAGGCCAGTCGAGTTGTTATGCCGGGTGGTCATTTGCTGCTCTGCCTGTTTAATCCCTATGGCCCTATGGGTATCGCTAAATTCCCCATGCAACTGTGCTCAGAGCAGCCCCAGTTTCGGTTTCACAATCTCCGTTTGGGGCGTTTAACTGACTGGTTGTCGCTGTTAAATTTTCACGTAGAACGCATTGAACATGGTGCTTATAATTTACCGTTTCGATATGGCACCAAAAACCAGTCTCTTGCAAACAATGGCCAATGGGAAAAGGCCTGTAAAAAGATTCGCTTACCTATGGGTAATTTCTATATGATTCACGCGGTTAAACGTGTCTCTCGAGGGATTAGAAGTTCTGGGCATCCATGGCGTGCGGCGGCTACTAAAAGTTACCGAGCGACTCAGGGCCTCAAGAGCACAACCGTAAAAAATAATAAATAATCACAACAAACTGCAGTCATAGCTGTGGATAAAAGGAAGTTAATGAAATCGGTAGAAATATTTACAGACGGCGCCTGTCGAGGTAATCCAGGTCCCGGTGGCTGGGGTGTATTGATGCGTTACGGCGACAGTGAGAAATCACTGTTTGGCGGTGAAACTGAAACCACCAATAATCGTATGGAGATGATGGCCGTTATTCAGGGATTGATGGCCCTTAACGTGCCCTGCAAAATCACCCTTACCTCAGACTCAACCTACGTTTTAAAAGGCATTCAGGAATGGATGCCGAATTGGAAGAAACGCAACTGGAAAACCGCCAGTAAAAAGCCGGTAAAAAATGTTGATCTGTGGCAAAAGCTTGATGCCCTTATTGGTACCCATGAGATAGACTGGCAGTGGGTAAAAGGCCACAGCGGTCACCGTGAAAATGAAATTGCCGATCAGTTGGCCAATCGTGGCATTGATGAGCTGTAAATTCGCATCTAAAAAAGCATATAAAAAGCAGGCAGCATGAGACAAATCGTACTTGATACAGAAACTACCGGACTAGAGACTTCCCAGGACCACCGTATTATCGAGATTGGCTGTGTCGAGCTGGTAGGGCGGAAGCTGACGGGCAGGCATTACCATCAGTACATCAACCCGCAGCGCAAAGTCGATGAAGGTGCCATGGAAGTGCATGGTATCAGTGATCAGTTTCTGGAAGATAAGCCGCTGTTTGATCAGGTTGCCAAAGAATTTTTAGAGTTTGTTGATGGTGCCGATCTGGTGATTCATAACGCGCCTTTCGATGTCGGTTTTATCAACCATGAAATTGCCAAGCTGTCAGGCAAGTACCAGGTGATCGAAACCAGCTGCCGGATTATAGACACCCTGGCATTGGCACGGCAAAAGCACCCCGGACAGAAAAATAATCTCGATGCGCTGTGTAAGCGCTACGGCGTAGATAATTCAGCCCGTGATTTGCATGGTGCACTTCTTGATGCCGAGATTCTCGCCGATGTCTACCTGCTAATGACCGGTGGACAGGTCAACCTGAATATAAATGATCAATCCAACTCAGCGAATGGTGAAGTCAATGGTAACAGCAGTATCCGTCGACTCTCTGCCGATCGCACGCCACTGCGAATTATTAAACCCAGTGAAGCCGAGCTGAGCCTCCACCAACAAAAACTCGATGCCATCAATAAGAGCAGCGGGGCCTGTGTCTGGATGGGCAGCAGCGACTGATAAGTACCCATGCCAACCGCGCAAGATTTAAATACACTTCCTAAGAGCCCGCAGGATTTTCAGCGACTAAAGCTTCTTGTTGAGCAATCGACAAGCACCCGCGATCGCTTCCGCTTAAGCCGCCAACTGGCCGAGCTTAGCAAGCTGTCTCAGCAGGGTAATGCTATCACTGAGCGCTGGGAAAAGTGGCACGCTGCACTGCTTAAAGACCAACTGCAGATCGAAAAGCGCCGCCGCAATCTGCCCATTCTCGAATACCCGAATCTACCGGTTAGCGCCAGAGCCGAAGAGATTGCCGAGTTAATAAGCAAACATCAGGTGATTGTTGTCGCCGGTGAAACCGGTTCCGGTAAAACCACCCAGTTGCCAAAAATCTGCCTGCAGGCCGGTTGCGGGGTAAAAGGCATGATTGGCCACACCCAGCCGCGGCGAATTGCTGCGCGAACGGTCGCCAATCGAATTGCCGAAGAACTCAAAGTCTCACTGGGTCAGGCGGTCGGCTATCAGGTGCGCTTTTCCGATCAGAGTTCACCGAACAGCTATATCAAATTAATGACCGACGGCATTCTGTTGGCAGAAATTCAAAACGATCGATTTCTCAGTAAATACGACACATTGATTATTGATGAGGCTCACGAGCGCAGCCTAAATATTGATTTTCTAATGGGCTACCTGAAAAATCTTCTGCCCCAGCGACCGGATCTAAAAATAATTATTACCTCGGCAACCATTGATGTCGAAAAATTTTCCAAGCATTTTAATAATGCCCCGATAGTTGAAGTCTCCGGGCGCAGTTTTCCAGTCGACATTATCTACAACCACCCAGACGAAACAGAGACTGATCGCGATCAGATGATTGTTGACTGCCTGCAAGATATTCAAGTCAATCAAAAGCAGGGCGATGTTTTAGTCTTTCTCAGTGGCGAGCGCGAGATCCGTGAAGTTAACCTAGCGCTTAAACGCGCGCAGCTGGCCCATACCGAAATTGTTCCGCTCTATGCGCGTTTAAGTCTTGCCGAGCAGAGTAAAATATTCTCCGCCCACCGCGGCAGAAGAGTAGTGCTGAGTACCAACGTTGCTGAAACCTCGTTGACCGTGCCGGGCATTCGCTA
>CAWUVN010000015.1:0-5477 GCA_963925995.1 uncultured Pseudomonadales bacterium
CATTGTGCGTATAGCGGCCGTTGAGTACGGCGCACAGAATATACGTGTTAATTCCCTATCTCCCGGTTTTACGCCCAGTGCTATGACCGAAGGTTTTTTGGCTATGCCAGCGATCGAACAGGCGTTTCTCAATGAGATTCCACTAGGGAAGTTACCGAGTACCGATGATATGGCCAACGCCGCACTGTGGCTGTTATCCGATGAATGCTTTATGACTGGTAGGCTGCTGGATATTTCTGGTGGACAAACTCTGCGCCGTATTCCCACAGCAACAGAGATGGGGTTTTAATTCAGGCTTGCGACAAAGAGTAGGTTATTTAGGAAAGGAAAAAGCCGCTATCTTCAGCGGCTTTTTTTTGCGATCGCTTTTTGTGCCGCATAGTCGTAAACCATGCCGCTGCCAAGCGCTGACAAGCCTTTATGGAAGTCGCCGCTCGCCATGGCCTCAGTTTCAGCTTCTAGCTCCTTACTTAGCCCCTGATCGAGAGAGCCTTCCCAGGCAGCTGTCAGGCACTCTTTGGTCCAGCGCATTGAGGCGGGTGAGCACAGTCGCAAACGGGCGAGTACGCTGTCTAGATGCTTATCTAACTGCTCAGTGGTAGCGAATGAGCCTGTCACTAGTCCAAACTCGGCAGCCTGCAAGCCTTTGATTGACTCACCTAACAAGAGCATTTCCTGAGCCCGTCGAAAGGGCATAAGTCTCGCGGCTAACTGAGTGCCGCCCCAGGCTGCAACAAAGCCCAGTGTGACCTCGGGAAAGCTAAAGCGTGACTCATCAAGACAGTAGAGGAAATCGCTGCGTAAGAGCAGTTCAAGGCCGCCACCCAAGGCGCCGCCGCGGGCTATGCCAATTACTGTAATGGGCATTGAAGCAATCTGCGTGCCCAGCTTATGACCCATTTTCACCAGGCGTTGAAAATCATCCCGCCCTAGATCTTCCATTCGCGGTTGCAACTCGGTTACTGCGACTGCACCGGCATGAAAGCCACGACCGCCTGCATCGATCACGACGGCACGGATGGCAGGGCTGTCTTTAACGCTGTCGAGGGCTTCACCCATGGCGCTAAGCATGGCTAGAGACATACCGAAATTGTCTTGCGGGTTGTCTTTGCATAGCCACAGAACGCCATCCTGAATGTGGTATTTGAGTATGGCTGTTTCAGTTTGCTGCATATTGGTTACCTGTTTTGTCTGGCCTGCTTAGAGGCTTAGATCGTAAAGATAAAAAAAGGCGGTTGAACTTAGTTCAACCGCCTTTTAGGTACTTCTAGTTAGGTCAGATACTTAGAATTCATATCCTAAAGTGAGACCAAACTGACGCCCTGGAGCAAGTTCTGCCCAAGAGAAACTACCTGCATCATAACGACGGTTGATACGGCCGTCTTCTTCAAAGATGTCTGTGCCATAGACCATTACTTTCAATGTTCCATTGCCCATATCCTTCAGGTAAGTAGCTGAAAGGTCAAAAGTCTCATAGCTATCAATGACAACCTCTGGGCCAGTTGCAGCGTTATAAGTCGCCCATGCAGCCTGAGTGTAAACTTCATCTTTGTAGCTGAAGCTACCTGTTACCGTCAATGAACCACCAGCAACTTCAGACGTGTGCTCGGCAACCAAACTAGCCGTTAACTCAGGTGCATACATCAAGAAAGCTTTGTCTGAGATATCCACACCATCGTAGTCGTACTCGTCATATCCGCCATCAAATGTGCCAATTGCTGCGCGTAAAGTCAGTGCTTCGGTAGGCATCAACGCCGCTTCAATCTCAATGCCATCCATGCTTACTTGGCCAGCATTTCGAGTAAATGAACATGTCACACCATTTTCTGCAGTACCTTTGCCACAGACTGGGTCATCGCCAGGTACAATAACTTGAACCTGCTTGTCAGTGTAATCGGTGCTGAAGTAAGTGATGTTCAGCTGCGAGTTATCAGTTGGATTGCTGCGCATACCGATTTCAAAACTTTCAACTTCTTCTGACTGGTATGGCAAAAGTTCAGCTGCGTTTGATCCACGGTTGAAGAAGCCGCCGCTGCGGAATCCTGTTGCAAGAGAGGCATACATCATGCCTTTGTCAAACTCTCGTTGCAGCACAACACGATAGCTTGTGTTGTCGTCTGAGAACTTAGGTTTTCCGGTATTTGTCGCTGCAGCGACATTATCGGCCACTCGGTTTGCAGAATCTAAGATCGCCCATGAGCGAGAATAAAGATCTTTATCTTCTTCGGTGTAGCGAGCGCCTGCAGTAATAGACCAGATATCGTTTAGGTCATAGGTCATCTCACCGAAAAACGCAGAAGCCTCTAAGCTGTGGTCTGCGGTAAAGTTCTGAATAGGACCTGACGTAATATAAGAGTCAGCTGTCATGCTGTAGGCACCAACAACAAAGTTCATGGGTCCGTCTAGATCTGAGATGTACTGTAGTTCGTGAGACTCTTGCTCAAATGTTTGGTCTCTCTGAACGGGGAACATAACGCCGTTTGTGCCCCAAGAACCTAGCGCTGCAAGCTCGTCATACTCCATGGTACCCATGATGTATTTCAGTTCGAAGCCATCACCTTGATGGGTAATTTTAAGCGTTACGTTCTCACCTTCTAACGTTGCTAAAAGAGGATTCTTTTGCACGCTAGTTGTGTAACCACTGGCTTTTGAGATATCTGAGGATACCGTAGCGCAATTCTGTGCAGGAGTGCCCGCACACAGCGCACCGGCTGGTGTGGTTGTGTTGATGATGTCTACCGCAGTTGTATTGTGATCGTAATCATCATAGGTCAATAGAGCTGATGTACTGTCTGTAAAGTTGTACTTAACAGAAATCGAGGCAGTCTGGCTGTCGCGATTGTCAGGTCTAGTGTTGTTTGTGACGTTGTAAAGGAACGATTTAGACTGAACATCTTTAACAGCAATCTTAATGCCACCTTTATCGCCCAGAGGCATGTTCAAGATACCCTTTAGATCGGCCAGGCTGTCGTCACCGAAAGTTGTTTCAACTTTTCCGCCCCATTCACCGGTAGGTTCAGTGCGCTGTACGTTAATTACGCCACCAATGGTGTTTCGTCCAAATAGCGTGCCCTGCGGGCCGCGAAGTACTTCAACTGACTCAACATCAAAAAAGTCAAAGATTGCGCCAGAGTCACTCGCCATAAAGACGCCATCAATCGCAACACCAATAGTTGATTCAATAGACTTTTCGATATCGTCGTAGCTTAAGCCACGGATAGAGGGGCTTAGAGAGTGTGAACCCTGAGACGTCTGGTGTAATTCAACATTGGGAACTAATTTAGCCACATCCACAATATTCTTAATAGAGCCTCTTTCTAGCTGACCCGGTGTTATAGCAGTAACCGCTACAGGAACATCCTGAATAGATTCTTGACGCTTACGCGCAGTAACTACGATTTCTTCTAATGTTATAGCGCCATAGGCGCCTTGAGCGCAAAGCGGCAGAACAAGTGCAGAAACCAATGATGGTAACAGTGACTTTTTAAAGATTTTTTGATAATTCATTACGTCTTCCCCTGGAATATTTTTAATTATGTGGTGATTAAAGTAGTTAGAAACTCTATCTCCGACCCCTCAACAAAAACAATCGAGATTGCTTTTTATCTGCTTGGTGCTCAAATATAACGCTAGCCTTAAAAAAGTACAACCTATTTTAAGCATAAGAAAATGGGTTAAATGCTGTTAAAGGCACCCAAATAGTGCGCTTTACTAACCCTGACGCACCGCATTGGTGCCCATGAGGAAATTACCAGCCGTGCTATCTATATAGGCCTATTGCTCGCAGGCCCAATGTATACCTGATAGTTAGGATACTAAGTCGTGGAAAAACAACCTGATTGCAGTGATGAGCTGGGCGGGGAATGTAAAAAAGATCCTGCTTAATAAAGAGGGTCATATCTTGTATTTCGGTCATTAAAAAACAATGTTGTATGTTTTTATAATTTAAGTTAACTTGATGTTAATGGTTAGTAACTAGCGCTCATGGGGTGGCAATTGAATAGACGCTGCGTGCCAGACTTGAGTCTAGTTACCCTTAATTCCTTCACTATTGCCGACAACCAAACTACTCGACCTGCTCAATAAAGGCTGACAATGCGATTACGTACTAAAAACCTGGCTGACTATGCCCAAGATAAAGCACTAACTTCTCCGGAGGCCGTGGCAATCTATCTTGAGGATGGTAATCACATCCAGTTTGGCAGCATATTTACTGAGGCCATGTCTCTGGCGGCTTCATTATCAGGTTTAGGCTTGAAAGCGGGCGATGTGATTAGTTTTCAGCTGCCAAACTGGCGTGAAGCTGTGGCTCTCGATATAGCCGCTGTGTGGTTGGGATTGGTGGTCAATCCGGTGATTCCCATTTATCGAGACCTTGAGCTAGCGTTTATCCTTGCTGATAGTCGCAGTCGCTGCCTGTTTATTCCTGGGGTTTATCGGGGCCATGATTTTCCCGAGATGATTGAACGTCTGTCCGATCAGCTCCCAAATCTGCAGCACGTTATTTCTGTGCGTCACGAGGACGCAGGGAATGGGTTGTTGCGATACGAAGACCTGATTCAAGAACAGGGCGGGCCCACCCCTGCAAAGCAGCCTACCGATATGGCTGCACTCAAATTAATAATGTATACCTCGGGCACTACCGGTCGAGCCAAAGCGGTCAGGCACTCCCACCAGTCTCTGGCTCGAGCCATAGACAACGGTGTTGAAGCCTGGGAACTGGGTGCACAAGACGTCATGTTAATGCCGTCTCCCGTTACTCATATCACCGGATTTGCTAATGGTATTAGCAAGCATTTATAAGCGACTGCAAAACCGCCTTTATGGAGCGCTGGGATGTTGATCAGGCTGCTACCTATATAGAGAGGGTCGGAGCAACTGGCTGTGTGAGTGCGACGCCATTTCTTCAAGAGCTGGTCGAGAAAGCTCAGCGCGATTCTTTAGATTTACCCACATTACGATTTTTTGCCTGCGGTGGTGCCTCGGTGCCGCCGACATTAATAACCGATGCACACAGAGTATTTGCCAACTGCCGGGCTTTTAGAGTCTATGGCTGCACAGAGGCACCGCTAATTACAGTGGGGTTTCTAAAGCCGGAGGAAGAGTCACTGGCGGCAACCACCGATGGCCGCATTAATAATTGGGATGTACTGATTGTTGATGACGAAGGTCAGTCTCTGGCTCAGGGTAATGATGGCGAGATACTAGTCAAAGGGCCTGCATTAATGCTTGGCTATGGCGAAGAGCAGCAAACTAGCGCGGCGATCAATGATCAGGGTTACTTTGCTACCGGTGATATAGGTCATATCACGCCAGAGGGTGCCATCGTTATTACCGACCGCAAGAAGGACATCATTATTCGTGGCGGCGAAAATATTTCCGCCCGGGAAATAGAAGATGTATTGCACGGCCATGAAATGATCAGCGAGGCAGCGGTAGTTGCCATGCCCCACGCCCGTCTTGGCGAGGGCGTTTGC
>CAWUVN010000016.1:0-49633 GCA_963925995.1 uncultured Pseudomonadales bacterium
GAATGCGAGCGAGCTGCCAGTAGCCGGATTGGCAACGCCATCGGCTAGCCCTGGGGTACTGTCAATATCAGTGGCTCTGGCTTCGAGCATGCCGTCATTGTCTATTGAGTATATTGAGAATGTCCCCTCTGGATTTGGCGGCGTAAATACCGGCTCGTCAAGGAAAGTCACATCATCCCAGTAATAGGTTTCACCATTGCCAGCCGATCCATAGTCAAAGTAAACCGATAAGCTGTTATAGCTGTAGCTGGCATCCAAGGCTGTGGTTCCGGCGACCTGATTACTAAAGTCGAAGATAATCACTTCCCATTGATTAGCAACAGTGGAGAGCATCTGTGCTTCAACGCTGTTAGAAGGATTGCCATACTCTTCGAGCTTGATGCGCACAGGAACGCCAACTAATGGCGAGTAAACTCGCATCGAAAGACGCGTTAATGTATCCGTCAGAGGGTAAGTAATTGTGCCGCTAGCCAGAGTTGTGCCCGCATTGAGATCACTCACTTTTGACGATAAGACAACTGAGTTGCCCGCCTCTTGAGGATCGGCGGTTATCTGGCTTGTGTTGTCACCAGAATCAACCAGAGCATAGTCTACGAGCTGATCATTGAAACTGATTGTCTCGTCAATATTTAGCACTGCATCGCTGCCAGTACCTATATCACCGGTACCAGTTCCACTACAGGTACCTGCAATATCACCAGTCACATTGCCTGCGCCATAAGCCCAGGTTCGGTTAAACCAGGTGTCACTGTAACCAGCAACGTTGTCTGATGAACACTCACCAGCACGGTAAGGTGTCGCAAGATCTTCTTCAGTACCGTCAACTATCCACTTGTACTCCATGCCCTGTGCAAGGCCTGGATCAATGGTTGCGGTCCAGGTGCCATCAGCGTTATCAACGGCAGCTAAGGCATTGGCCAAGTTCCAATCAAATCCACTTGAGTGCATTGACACTGAAGTAGCGCCTGCTGCAGTTACCGTATAAGTAACAGCGGGTTCTGGCGTGGGCTCAACTGGCGTAGGATCAGTTCCGGGCTCCACTATAGGATCAACCGTCGAGGTGTACCTTATTTCCGGTGCTTCATCCACGCCTGCCTCAGTTTGAGAGGACTTTAAGACATAGGCATTCCAGCCACTAACAAAGGCATTCTCATCACCTTTGTTAATACGGAAGAAGACATATTCGCCTACACCGTTGCCGCCGTCGTAGCGAGCATTTAGATAGTCGATCAGCGGCTGGTTGGCACCCGCAGATGTGGTGACCATTCCCAACTCTGTTTCAGGGCTGAGATAGCTACTCTGAATCAGGCTTCCCGCTGCGGCATTACCCGTATCAGGGCCGACATACCAATCACTCAGCAGTAAGTCAGGACTGGCAGATGAACGCACTGCCCAGAGATCAGCGGTAAAGTCGAGTGCATCGCCCTTCTGGTCTAAAAGCACCTCAAATTCGGCACTGAGGAATGGATTGCTCACATCACCAAAGTTGGGAATCTGGAAGACCATCATGCCTAGGGTCATACCGTAATTTCCGCTGGCGCCGCCATACCACTCACCGATATTTAGCTTCCAAGATTCATTACCTGAGAGGTTGTCTCCATGGAATGCGAGCGAGCTGCCAGTAGCCGGATTGGCAACGCCATCGGCTAGCCCTGGGGTACTGTCAATATCAGTGGCTCTGGCTTCGAGCATGCCGTCATTGTCTATTGAGTATATTGAGAATGTTCCGTCTGGCTCGGGCGGCGTAGGAGGTTCTGGCGTTACTGGCGCTGGTCCGGCGGGCTCATCTGTAGGCGTGAACTTAAACCAGTTGAGGTTAAAGCCGCCAGATGGCGTTTCAAGACGCAGAACATACTCACCGGCAACTAAACTAACAACCGCGCCAGGAATGGTTTGCCACGTCTGCCAACCGCCAGTACTCGGCACCGCTGCAGTGGCGAGCAAGCTGCCATCAAGATAGAAATTGATCCCCGGGTTACTGCCAGATTGACTAGCTGCTCTGAAGGAAAGTTGGTAATTGCCGTCCTGCGCTACAGTGAAAGCATATTCCATCCAGTCACCGGCATCGATCCAGCCGACATTTAGACCGCCGCCTTCATCCTCTGCACCCTGAGTACCAATTTCCCCTTCGGGCAATTGAATTGAATTGTTATATCCCTCGGCTTCAATGGTAAGTGCGCCGTCATTGAGGCATTTCTCGGAATCTGCCTGGTTAAACTTAAACCAGTTGATATTGAAGGAATCACCCAGCGCTTCAAGACGCATGGTCTGAGCACCTTCGTTGAGCTCAATACCACGCTGGAAGGTAACCCAGCTTGTCCAGCCTCCGGTCCGCGGCACAGTAAAGCGGTCTTTTACTTCGCCGTCAAAACTCAGTTCAAAACCCGGGCTGCCGCTCTCGCTGGCAACGCGGTATTCTGCGATGTAACAGGCATCAGCTGGAACATTGATGGCGTACTCAATAAAGTCGTCCTCATCGAAGTTGCCGACAAAGTCACTGAGATCGCTGTCTGTAGTGGCACCAATACTGACCGTGCCATCTGGCGATCCAATCACATCGGTCCACTCTTCCGCTTCAACATAAATATCATCGGGTTCCGGTGGGATCCACTCACAACCCGGACCGTAATCACTTGCACCTATACCACCCGGCTGAATATCCATATTCATCAGGTTCATATCGCCGCCACTGACCACACGCAATTTCTGCACGCCGGCTTTTAGGCTGACATCAACTGTCATATCTTGCCAGGTATCCCAGCCATTGGTATTTGGTGTTGCGAGATCGCCGGTGAGTTTTACACAGTCAGATTCGACTGAGATAAAGCCACCAACACCACTGCCCGAGGCCGTGCGCAGGGTGATCTGATAGTTACCGGCGGTAGCGACATCAATGCTGTACTCGAGCCACTCATCAGTTTCAAAGAAGCCTACCGCTGTGTAGCCTTCGCTGGTCGACTGAACATCAACTGCCTCGTCTGCACGGTAAGCTTCACCGAGGTTTCTGGCACCGTTGTCGTGATAGGCAACGCCCTCACCACCATAGTCATAGTCCGAAGCCCAGAGACGGCCATTGGGTGCCAGGCTGTCCAGTGCATGCTCGCCTTCACCATTGGTCGGCACTGGCATTGGGCTGCCATGGAAGGGTCCCGGCGGAATTTCCGCAAGATCTTCCAGCGGCGCGATTGAGCTGGTATAGCTGCTGGCTACTCGGTAGGTATTGGCGCCATTGCGCTCTACACCTTCACCTATAACACCAGTCATACCAAAGTTTTCACCATCCCCTGAAGGCAGGGTTCCGACAAGGTGCGCTGAACCACCCCAGGGGCGCAGTGCGATATCCCCGGAGGGCAACTCAAGCCATTGGAATTTTTGATTTTTGCCAATTTTAAAGGCTGTCGCCTTAAGCGGCTCACCGTTGCCGCTGACAGTGAGGTACTTGCCATTTGAAGCGCGCAGTGCCACAGAGCCATCATCACCGGCATCGATAACCACAAATTCATCACCGCCAAGACCATCGTAGTTACGGTCATCAGCAATCACCTGAAGGAATTCATCCAGTCTCAGGAATGCCTCATCGGCGCGACTGTAAAGACCAATTGTCTGATCAAAAGCGATCGTCGGCGAGCCATTGGCCGGCCAGGTAGTGGCGGGGTTTTCCGGACGCCAGGTGGTGCCATAGCTATCCAGATAGCCTTTGAAACGCTCCAGTTCGAGATCGTTGGCACCGAGCCATTCAAACTGTGTCCAGCCAATATGATGGCTTTCAAAAACTTCGTTATAACCATTTTTGGTGTCGCCCGGATGGAACTCGGTACACATCAGTGCTGGGTATTTTGTGCTGGTTTCAAAGGCTGCGATAGTGCTCTCAACCTCAGGCAGGTTCCAATAGGCGTGGAAAGCAAAGCCAGCGTTTTCCCAAATACCGGGAAATTCCTCAGCTAGGCCGTCGGCGCCATTGATCGCCTGTGAGCCGCCAAAGAACGACATAAAGGATCCCAGCAGGACCATGGTATCCGGTGCCACAGTGCGAATAGTTCGGTACATATCCGCCTGTCTTTGCCAGTCCTCAGAATTATAGTTGCCGTTAACACCCAGGACCGGCTCATTGTGAGCCTCAAAGATTACATGAGTCTCGTCAGCATATTTTGCGCCGTAGAATTCCCAGAACCCGAGGGTCTTTTCCATGCTGTGAATAGCGCCGTTCTCACCGTTATTACCCATGGTGATAATCAGATACAGCTTGGCATCGCGGGTCAATTGCACCAGCTCGTCGGCAAGCGCCTCATTGATACCCACAGGATCTGGGTTCTGGCCGGCATCACCCTCAAGATAGACGTGAACTGTATTAAAGCCGTAGTCTACAACCAGTGATTCCATCTGCGCAGCTGTCGGCATTTTGGCCGCAATACTGCCGTAGGGATCACCGCCATCAAAGGATAGACTAACGCCGCGCATGGCGGTATTCAGGTCGGTGCGGATGACGTTGTAACCCAGCGACTTGTCGATATGCGGGCGACCGCGGACAGTGACATCATCCAATGTCAGGTCAACAATTTCACCTAGAGGGCCATCGTTAGGCTCAGCGCTGGTATCAACGATATTTTCAGGCATCTCCAAAAATTCATTGTTGTTTTTAACGCCACTGTCACAGCCAGCCAAAGTCAGTATGCCAACGGCTAACAGGGAATTCCTGAGGATGATACCGAGCCCAAATGCGCCAGGTTTAGTGTAATTGTCTAGCATTAATATTCCCCCAAAATGTATTTGTGGCCTTTTTTTGGCCATCTCAGTCCTAGGACTGTAATTTTTTTAATCTCGTACGCGCGCTCTAAAATGAGTAGCGCAAACCAAAGTTATAGCGTGCATGACCGACAGCATATTCTCGTAACTGATAGGGAGAGCGGCCGTGTACACGCTGATCTTCTGAGGTTAAATTAATACCTTCGACAAACACCGAAAACTGCTCGGTGACTTCATAGCTAATATTCATATCCAGCTGGTAATACTCTTCAACAAACATTGGGTCGCGGCCTGCTGAGGAGAGGAACTGCTCACGCCAGTTCAGGGCCATCCGCGCCTGTAGACCGTTTTTATCGTAGAACGCAACTAGGTTAGCGGTGTTACTCATACCGGGAACAACCCACTGTTCTTCATTGAGATTGATATCGTATTCAAGGTCACCATCAACAATGGTGTAGTTGGCCTGAAAACCAAAACCACTTTCACCAAAAGTATGCTGAGCCATTAATTCCAGACCCTGCACCTTGGTCTCGCGCTGATTTATCGGAATGGTGATATCGAAGATAGCTACCGGATCACCCTCCAAACCAGTGACTTTAACTTCGAGGTCCTCGCCTTCACCGGTCACTACAACGCCCGGTTGAGAGGAATAATTTTCCGCGTAGTACTCGTTAAGATCGCCGAGATCAAAATCAAAGCGCGGATCTCCTCCGGTCAGCTCCTGAACCGCTTGATTGAAAATATCACTTTCAATCGGGGTGAAAAGGTCGCTGAACAGAGGCTGGTTTTCAAAGGTGTTGCTGACAATAAAGTTATCTACATCCTTGGCCCAAAAACCCGCCGAGATGTAACTGCCTTCATCGTAGTACCACTCCAGAGAGACATCGATATTGGAAGATTCCATCGGCAATAATTGCGGATTACCTCTGCGGCCACCGCCACCATCTGCGCCGAGATAGTCAATAATCAACGCGCCTTTAAGATCGTTATAGACCGGTCGGGTGACAGATAAGCTGTAGGAACCACGTAAAATCAAGTCATCGATAAGCTCGATATCAAAATCAAAGCTCGGCAAGATCATGCTGTAGGCACCATCGATTTCTGAGAAGCCCTGAATCGTATTGCCCAGCTCATCCTTCTGCTTATAGAGGTTAAAGCGGTTGTCGACAATGCTCCACTCGATGCGATCATAGAGCGGCACCAGTGCTTCAGAATGAACCTCGGTCTCTTCGTAGCGCAGACCGTAGAAAACATTCACCGGTCGATCCATAACATCGCCGACCCAGTGGGCCTGGAGATACATTGAGTTGGAGGTCTCGACGGTGATCTCATCGAGATCAAAGTCGTAGGTAGGACAGAATCCAGTGAGACAGGGTCCACCGTCACCGACGACGTCGCCGTGGGCGCCATCGCGCAATAACTGCTCGGCGCTATCGATCAGTGCCTGGAAATCCCAAGTGAAAAACTCGTTTACCTGACGCGGATCATCACTTCCCTCGATACCATCAAAGACGCCGTCGATAGTATCAACGCTCAACAGACTGGCGATATCTCCCGGGGTACCAACACCACTCCAGGAATCACGAGAAACGCCTGTGGACTGGCCGCGGTTAGTTACTTCAACGCTGGCAATACCAAAGTTAATACTGTGTCCCTGATCGAAGATATATTCACCGTCAAATTGGAGCTGTTCAACGTCCATACGGTTGTTAAAGCTACCAAATGAACTGCCCGAAAGCTGCATATCATTGGCATTTACCTGATCAATTCGCGAGATCTGGTTATAGGAGTTTCGCTCACCCAGCTGGACTTCCAGAACCGGCATACCCGTGGCACTAAAATAACCCGACGTAGTAATACGGTTCAGGGAAGCAACGGCCATAGAACCGCCGGAACCATGCTTGCTGTTTGGGCGAGATTCACCGCTCGACTTATGGTAGTCGAGATTCAGGGTGAGGTTATCGCTAGCCTGCCACTCGAGGTTAAAACCGGCAGATTTATTTTCATCAATTGAGGCAAAGATACCCACGCCCTGCAGGTTATCTGCCGCACAGCCAACCTGCGTATAGCTGGTAGGCGACCAGATATTGCCCTCTTGAATCCACTCGCTCTCTCGGGTGGCACAGCCGGGATCAAACCAGGCCGACAAATCCTGATGCTGGGTATTAATCTGGTTCTCAGCATAGGTGTAATCCAGAGTTCCGGTCAGTGTTTCTATGGGTCGCCACTGGAAGGTCAACTGGCCGTTGACACGTTCACGATGGAAATCATCGAGGTTGTACTGAATATTGGTCGGGATTGCATAGATGCCATCGGAGACCTGATCCGGGAAGTTAATCGCCGATGGATCACCGACTGGGATCGAGCCCCATTCAGCATCTTTCGCCTCGTTGTCTATATCATCCAGGGTAACAAAATTTCTACTCATAAAGCTGCCAGTGGTAGCCGACTGAGTACCACCATCGCGCTGCTGACTGCTCAATGACAGGGATATACCCACCGTGTCTTCGGCGAAGGTCTGGCTAAACAGGCCGGCAAATTCCGGACTGACACTGTTGCCTTTGCGCGTGCCGGGATCATGAACACCCTTGGCACTGACCACCGCACGCAGGCCTGGCATTTGCAGAGGCTTGCTGGTCTTAACATTGACCACCGCACCGATACCGCCGGTCGCCACATTAGCGCGGCCAGACTTATACACCTCAACCGCAGAGATACCCTCAGAGGCAATATTGCCGAAATCAAAGGAGCGTCCGCCGGTAGTCGGCATCTGACGACTGTTAAAGGTAACGATATTAAAGTCCGGACCAAACCCTCGAACGGTGATCTTGGAGCCTTCGCCGCGATCGCGCTCGATGGCTACACCGGTAATCCGCTGCAGGGATTCAGCCAGGTTGGTGTCGGGGAATTTACCAATATCTTCCGCAGAGATACCATCGACAATACCTTTGGCATCACGCTTAATATCCATTGAACGCTGCAAGCTCGCTCTGATACCGGTGACCACAACCTCTTCTACCAATTGATCAGAATCGTTCTGGTTATCTATATCAGCTTCTTGAGCACTGACACTCGCGGCTACTGCCAAGGCAATACTCCCGGCCAGCAGTTTTCGCTTGAATTGCGCTTTATGCATCATAATTTTTCCCCACTAATACTACTTTTTTATCGTTATATTCTGTTTTTACAGATCTGTTTTAGAGCTCTTTTTTAGAGCTCTTTTTTAGAGTTCTGCTTTTATGGATTCGATTATTTTCGTGTCAATCGAATCCAGTTGATATTGACCGGCCCACCGAGGAAGTCGAGGCGCATAATTTGATCACCTGCAACCAGTTCCACTTCCGCGCTCTGGGTTATCCACTCTTGCCAACCGCCGGTTCTCAGCAGTGTCTGAGTATCTACCACGACACCACCAATGGTGGTATCAAAACCCATGGAGTCCATATCACTGGCCATTCGGTACTCAATCAGATAGGTGCCAGCAGAGGGAACATTAAAGCTGTACTCAACGAAGTCGCCCTCATCGATATACCCGATATTCTGACCACCATCGTCGTCGGTGGTATCTTCGAGAGCGATACCACTCTCATCATCAAAATCTTCCGCCTGGACAAAGATTTCGGTAATCGGCGGCAACAGTTCGAACCAGTTTAAATTTTGCCCCTCACCGAGGAAATCGATGCGCAGAGAATAGAGCCCCACCACCAGATCAAATGGTGCTGAGGTTATGGTTGTCCAGTTCTGCCAATCACCGGTATCTGGAATCACCTGCTGATCGACCAAAACACCGTCAATAGACACTGTAAATCCGGCACTGCCGCCGTTACTGGCAACACGATAGTCGATGCTATAGGGACCAATGCCCGGCGCGTCGATGGTGTAACCCAGGGAGTCACCGGCGCCGACAAAGGCTACATTCTGGCCGCCGCCCTCATCGAGCGTATCCTCGACACCTATGCCGACGGCGCTCAAATAGTCTTCCGCCTCATAACGAACCGGCTCGGCTTTTGGTGCTGCTTTAGACTGCAGTCCCAGCGGGCCCTGCACACAGCCTTCAGAGTTAATACAGCTGAGATGAATATTATCCAAGTGGATAGTCGCGCTACCTGCGAAATCGAGACTCATAAGTGAGGTGACCGCTTTAATATCCAGAGGCATTTCCACCCCCTCCACTACCGCGGGATTGTTGACCAGATCAACAACAGGAATACTGTAGCTAGCCCATGCGTCGAGAGTCAGATCAGCCAGATACCAGGATGAGACACCTTTGCCAGCAGCCCCTGACTGCATGCTGATTTCAATCGTTTCAGCAGTCGTGCTGGCGCTATCGACATACATATCAAAGTCCAGCGCAACACCCAAACCGATCAACTCAACAGCCTCTGTTGCTATGCTTATACTGGCCAGTCCAGAGTCATTAGTGATCTCCAGAACATTGCCCTGCTCACCCTCAGTGGACAGGGAATCCACATCAGCGGCGGTTACATTGGAAATAGTCAGCTCTTTGGTTTCATCGGTGTAGTGCCATTCCAAAGGCGGTAAATCCGAGATTTTCGCGCCAGTGACTACGTCGTAGTAACCATCTGTATAGATTTCAGTTATAACCGGACCAACCGTTTCAATGCGATCGGAAGCGATTTTGCTGACTTTGGTCTTCTCTTTGGAGGCACAGTCTTCAACCGATAGCTCGACTGAAGGATCGCAGGTCCAAACCTTGACCTGATCGACCAGTATCGACACCGGCAAATTATCACCACCGGCCGTCAGCTCAAAAACAACCTGCATATCCTGATTAAAAGGCCCGGCATTGTCGCCGACAACCTGATCGCCGGACATGTTGTAAGCCCAGGTATGCAGCATGTCCACAGTGTGAACATGCACCCCGTCGATATACCAACGAATCTCGTTTGTGCCCCACTCAATGGCATAGCTGTGATAGTCAGTCGCGAGAGTCTCAATCACATCGTCGTTCAAGGTTATGCCGCTAGTCAGACCCAAGCCGTAATGAGTGCCGGCAATAACTGCACCACTGTCAGCCTCAACCCCGACCAGGGTGTTTTGACCATCGTATAAATCAATCACCGGCGTAAGCTTAAAGGTAGCCAGAACATCCATTGCTGCCGGAGCCCTGACAAGCGCTTCGACGCGGCCATACTTAAGGCTGTTGACGCCAATTACTGAGGATACCTGCCCCTCTTGGGCAGCGATAACCAGATTACCGCCGGAAACGCTGGCATTAACACCAGTCCACAGAGCAGCATCAAACTCCCCGGAATTGAAGTCATCGCTCCACACCAGTTGCCAGCCATACTCTTCGATCTGCTCGAAATCATTCTCGACATTAATTGTCAGAGTAGCCGTATCCGTCTCACCTGATGCTGAGTCGGTGACCACATAGGTAACAGTATCCGCGCCAAAGAAATCTTCGTTGGGGTTGTAGATGAAAGAACCATCCTGATTAAATTCCAGTACGCCATTAGCCATGCTGGCACCGGAGGCAAGGGCATAGGTAAGATCGCTGCCGCCTTCATCATTGGTACTGACATCGCCCTCTACCGAACCACCATCTTCTACCGTCTCAACAATTTCGCCAACGGCAAAAAGAGTGCGCACAACATTTTGATCGGCATCTCCACCACTGCCGCCCCCACCGCAGGCCGTCAAGCTCGCAGCCAGTGAAAAATACAGCGCGGTATGGAATTTATGGTCAATCATGGTACTCCCCCATCTCTCTTATTATGTAAGCGGTCAATCGCCGCTTATTTCCTGTCGCTGATATCAATTACATGGATTGAAATCTAGCGCCTGGTGATTCTATGTTATTCAGCCTTGCCGCAGCGAAAACTAAATTTGTCATGCTAATCTACAAATCACAGCTGTAGTAAGCGTCCGAGTAACGTACTCGGACACCAAATGTTGTAAAAAAACGTTTTTTTTGTGGAAATAGCTGTTCTGATAGCTGCAAATATACGCCGCTAGAGGGTAGAAGTAACTTTTAATAGTGAATAACTTTTCACACAAAAATAAACGATCTAAGCCATAATATGCAGCGTAAAAAGGGTTCGTTTAGGTATTTTAGTACTCACAGAGTTTATCCGGACGATTGTGTAAAGCATTCCACACAGACTCAAGTTATTCGATTGCAGTTAGAATAAACTGCAAGAATAAAATATATGGATGCATTACCCGCTTATAGAGGCAGTTGATGGGAACTCTCGAATTCCAAACGGTACTATTTAATTTCCACGACGTAATCTTGCTGATGACGGCGATGCAGTGCCTGTTTTGCTTTTTGTTGCTGTCTGCAACCGCTTTTCGCAACAACATCAGCATACTTTTCTTCGCCCTATTTCTATTTGCCCATGCCCTGATCCCAATCAATGAGCTGATGATGTGGGGGGCAGACTTTAAGTTTATCGCCCGCGAGAAAGTCCCAAGCCTGTATTTCGTTCCCGCTATCGCCTATTACGTCGATGGTGCCCTGCTGTTTTTATGCTTTAAATCATTGGTATTTAGGGATTTTTCTCTCTCCAAATTTGATCTGCTGCACCTGATTCCACTATTGGTCTACGCGATCTTTATCTGGACGGCATTCTACAGCCAGCCCCAGGAACAGCGGCTGGCGATGATTAATTCCGAGACCTTTGTCTACAGCGCCAACTATGTCTATATGGAATTCTTTAGCAAGTGGGTGAGAGTTTTCTACGGCATTGGCTGTTACGTATTGATCAGTCGCTATAGTAGCCTGCTGCAAAACACCAACTCGAATATGGAGAAAGTCCATATCTCCTGGCTGCGCGCACTGGTTATCGGCTTTTTAATGGTGATGGTTTCAGAGATGCTTCTTATCGGCGCCAAGATCACCAATGTGTTTACCGGCTTTAGTTTTGCACAGGCACAGCTGAGCAATATCGGACTCACCGGTTACTACATTACCTTTGCACTGGTAAATTTGCTGGTGTTCACCGCCGTTCGCTACTTCGGTGCCTTCGAGCAGGTTAGTGAACCGGTTGTCAGCCAGAAAATCAGTGCGGAAGAATTCATACAGCCGGAGCTGGCGGCACAGGTAGACGAGGGAATCCGCAGAGACAAGATCTATATGGAGCCGGACATTACTCTCGACAGTCTGGCAGAGTCGTTGAATATTATGCCCCGTGACCTGTCGATGTTGATCAACCGTCACTTTGGCATTAACTACTATGAATTTATTAACCGCTATCGTATCGAAGAGGCGAAGCGTATGCTTACATCTGCTGAGAATAAAACTACCACGATAACCGATATCTATCTGCAAGTCGGCTTTAACAGCAAGTCGGTTTTCTATACCTTCTTTAAGAAGATTGAAGGTATAACTCCCACCCAGTATCGCAAGAATTCAGATCAGGCATCAGAGTCTCGAACTCCCTAGAAGAAGGCCCATAGAAGAAGGCCCAAAGAAGCCTCATAGAAAAGCTTCTTTAAAACTGCCTCAAAAAAAACCGGCTACCAAGGCAGTCAGTTTGTGAATTACCCAGAACCCCCTTCGCTTCGGGCATTAAAAAACCCCAACCCTTTCGGATTGAGGTTTTTAGCCAGTATAGCCGTACCTAATTCGAGGCCATTTAACTTACTACTCAACGTTCTATTCCACTTTCTATTCCACTTTCTAGTCGATAATCTCAAACCAGCTTTGGTTTTCCTCGTCCTGAGAGTGGCGAGAAACCCAGAGATTGAATCGCCCTGATTCAACAGTATTTTCAAGCTTCTGGTTGCGGAAGTTCAGGCTATTGGTATCCAACTCAAACTCTACAGTCTTTGTCTCCCCAGGAGATAGCATCACTCGCTGGAAGGCCTTTAATTCCTTCACCGGGCGCGTAACATTGCCTAGCAGATCGCGAACATACAGCTGCACCACCTCGGTGGCCAGCTTCTGGCCAGTGTTTTCGATTTGCACCGAGGCTTTTAAAGTCTCACCAACAGTTAACTTTTGCTGCTGCAGCTTAAGACCGCTGTACTTGAAACTCGAGTATGAGAGTCCAAAGCCAAAAGGAAACTCTGGTCTATGCCCGTAGTCCAGATGATTGGAGGAATTACCTGGCTCATGCTGCCATGTGGTCGCGGGGTCAATGTCCTGAATTCTGGTGTAATTTTCATCCGTTGGTGGACGGCCAGTAGCCTTATGGTTATAGAAGATCGGTAGCTGTCCGCTGGACTTGGGCCAGGTAATTGGCAGCTTGCCCGATGGGCTCTCCTCACCATAAATAACATCCACTAGTGCAGGCCCCGCCATTGTGCCCGGATGCCAAGCCATTATCAGGCCGTCGACCTTATCTAGAACACCTTCAAGAGTATTGGGCCTTCCGGAGAGAACCGCCAGTACAATGGGCTTATTGAGCTTTGACAGCTCGTCAATCAGCTCTTGCTGTGCACCGGGTAGACTCATATCGCCTCGACTGTGCCCTTCACCAGTCAGAATGGCTTCTTCCCCGCCAAAAAACACAATGACATCAGATTTTTTTGCCGCCCGGATTGCCTTTTGGAAGCCTGCTGTGTCTTTACTTCGGCTGTAGGGTAGACCGGGAGCATAGTTGATATTGCGGCTCTTTGCGCCAAGGTAGCTTTCAAGTGCCGGCAACAGTGTTCGAGAATCCTTCGACTCGCCCTCGTATATCCAGGTACCCAACTGCTGGTAGGGAACCTCAGCGAGTGGGCCGATCACAGCCACTTTTTGTTTTTTGTTTAAAGGTAAAACATTCTTCTCATTCTTTAGCAGCACGAAAGATTCTATGGCAGCTTGCTTTGCTGCCTGTAGATATTCCTCCTTTAGAAATTCTTCATTGCCCTCTGAATAGGGCGTTTCAAATAAGCCCATGGCGAATTTTACTCTCAGCAATCGCCTTACTGCTGAGTCAACTCGAGCCAGGCTAACATCGCCTTCAGCGATAAGTTCCTGCAGATTATCGCCCAGCGCTGTAGAGTGCATTTCAAAATCAAGGCCGGCGTTGGTCGCGCGTTCAGCGGCATCCCGATCCCCTGCCACAAAGCCATGATCGACCATTTCCATCACTGAATTCCAGTCACTCACCACAAAACCGCTAAAGCCCCACTGATCTCTTAATACATCTGTCATCAGGTGATGGTCAGCCGTTCCGGGAACGCCGTTGAGTTCACTGTAGGAAGTCATAACAGAAACCGCACCAGCATCGATTGCAGCTTTAAAGGGTGGCAGGTGGTGGTCGTAAAGCTGACCCATTGGAATATTCGCGGCACCGTAATCGCGGCCACCTTCCACAGCACCATAACCAGCAAAGTGCTTGGCACAGGATGCGAGGGAGTCAAGACTGCTTAAATCATCGCCGCGAAATCCCTTAACCATGGCCGCCCCCAGGGTTGATGTCAGAAATACATCTTCACCGAGTGTCTCGGCAACTCGACCCCATCTGGGATCTCTGCCTATATCGACCATTGGCGCAAAGGTCCAGCGAATGCCTGCGCTGGTGGCTTCTTTCGCCGCTATGCGCGCACCCTGCTCTACCGTAGCGGGATTCCATGACGCGGCCTGACCCAGCGGAATTGGGAAGATTGTCTTGTAGCCGTGGATAACATCGTGACCGAAAATCAGCGGGATACCATTTTGGCTTTCATCAACGGCAATTTTTTGGATCCTGTTGAAAGCCTTTGGATCGTCACTATTTCGCGGAATATTTAAAAATCCACCGATTCTGCCGGCCTTGATCTCTGCAGCGACGTAATCCATATCTTTGTGTCTAAAGTCGCCCCAATCCCTGAGTGACATCTGACCAATCTTTTGCTGAAGGGTCATAGAACCGATAATTTTATCAATACGATCTTCCACAACTGGATCCAGTTCGGACTGAAGAAACGCAGAGGTACTCTGGCTGCCTGCAGCTAACCCGCTAAGGGGAAGCGCGGCCAGAGCCAGAAGTATCGTGTAGATAATTTTGCTGGTGTGATTATTTGTGAAAAAGTTACTTTTAACCAAAATCATAATTTTTATTCTTATTTGTAAGTTAGCAGTGGCCTGACAAAATATTGCAATCGGACCCTGAGTAGCACTACAGCCAAACTCAACGAGCGCACGCGTATTTATCTGCATAACAATACTAATGAAATTAAAATATAAGTTGTTCGTGTAAGTGAAAATACGTAAATCCGAACCTTTTGAGGCTTGAATTCAAGCCTTGTAACCGGATGAACTCTATTTTTACAGCCTTAGCTCCCTATGGCAGGCCGATAAATGCGGCTACTTTTAGTACTGAAGATAGGATAGGGGGGTATAGTTTGAATTTAGAGGTTTGAATTTAACTGCAGTTATCACAATAATATTTTGTTACTTTAAAAGGGGCCGGTGTATGCACCCCTAATGAATTACAGTTTCTTTAAAGCTCTGGAATGAGAGCCTCTAGATAGGCCTCAATCTCTTCTGAGCTGGTTCTTGTTGCACCTTCCCCCAAAGCACCGCTGATAAGGGCTTCGCCGGTAAAACCAAAGACAAAACGTGTGATAAGCAATGTATCGGTCAATGCATCGATCTGACCATCACCATCAATATCAAATTGTTTTATTGGACTATTCTCTGCATCTAATGGATAGGCGTCGAAACTATCTGGCACGCCATCACCATCATCATCTGCATCAGCATTGTTACCAATACCATCACCGTCAGTGTCTATGCCTTCAAGAGCATTTAGAGGAAATGCGTCACTGGCATCATCAACACCATCATTATCATCATCGGTATCCGCATTGTCGCCAATACTATCGCCGTCAAAATCAGTGGTTTCCAAAGGGTCATTAACAAAGGCATCTGCATTATCACCTACGCCATCACCGTCAGCATCCGCACTTTCCGCAGGATCATCAATAAAGGCATCGACATTATCGCCAACACCATCGCCATCTGTATCAGTAGTCTCCGCAGGGTCATTATCAAAGACATCTGCATTGTCGCCGACACCGTCACCATCGCTGTCCAAGGTCTCACTTGGATCAAATGGAAAAGCATCATAAGCATTCTCTACGCCGTCATTATCAAAATCACCACACACGAGCGGAGCTGGCGTGACAGGACCAGCTGCGGTATTTAGATCAACTCCTGGCCAACTAGTAAGATCGTCACAGTAGTTAATACTCAGGACATTAGTTCCCGCAAAGCTATTCTCTTCACTTAGTATCGGCCTGTCACCCAGAAAAATTATTTCAATTGAATTGTTAAAAGAAAAAGCTTGATCGCCTAGGTCTACGATACTATCAGGGAGAATGACACTGGTTAAGCTGTTCTTGGAGAAAGCTCTATAGCCAATACCAATCACGCTACTAGAAAGACTCAAACTGGTTAACTGATTATTCGCAAAAGCGCCCGCACCAATAATTGTCATCGTATCTGGAATAATCAGACTGCTTAACTCATTTCCCATAAAAGCGGCATTCCCCATGCTAATTACTCCATCAGGAATCGTCACGCTGGTTAGTGAGTTAGCATAGAAAGCACCATCACCAATAACCGCCACACTCTCGGAAATCACCAAGCTGGTTAACTGATTATTCTTGAATGCGCCAATGCCAATGCTGGTCACGGTACCGGGAATGGTAATACTGGTTAACTGATTTTCAGAAAAAGCACCCTCGCCCAGGCCTTCTAAACTGACTAACTGATTGTTAACGAAATCAGGATTTCCTATACTGCTTAAGCTACTGGGAAGCGTGATCCTGGTTAAAGCATTACCATGGAAAGCGCCGTCGGCAATGGTAAGAACAGTGTCAGGAATACTCACACTGGTTAAGCCACTATAACGAAAAGCTCCCTCTCCAATTCCGATAACCGTTCTCCCTGCAATAGCATCCGGTATAACAAGGTCACTTGGGCAAATTGAAGAGCAGCCGGTAACTATATAATCTTCGTTAACAAGACCAACCGTCAAACCATTTCTATTATCTAAAGGGAATGCATCAACCGAGTCTGCAACGCCATCACCATCATCATCTGTATCAGCATTATCACCAACCCCATCGTCATCTGTATCAACAGTTTCTAATGAATCTAAAGGGAAAGCATCTAGAGGATCATCCACTCCATCATTATCTGAGTCAGCCTGATTTGGATTTGTTCCTATAGAAATTTCATAGTTATCCGATAGCCCATCATTATCTGTATCTGAGTCAGGAACTGGAATAGTACCCTCTATAAACTCCTGCAACGCAACTGCACCATCATCGTCCTGGTCACTTACGGCATCATTCCTATTGTTAGGATCAAGCCCATATAAAAGCTCCCAAGCATCGGGAATACCATCGTTATCAGAGTCGGCTGCATAAAGACTATTTAGTGGAAATAGATCAACATCATCGGCTACCCCATCATTATCATCATCACTGTCTGAATTATTGCCAACTCCATCATTATCTGAATCCAACCACTCAGTAGCATCAAGCGGAAAGACATCCAAACCATTTTGTGTTGGGTATCCATCATTATCCGGATCGATAGTAAGAGTGGCGCCTAATTGCCCCACATTATCATGCCCCCAACAAATAAGATTGTTATCAGCAAGAGCGCAAGAATGTAAATCACTTACCTCAATTTGAGTTGCGTTAGAAAGCAGAGGAGCATCAAGTTGACCAAAATAGTTTGCACCCCAGCAAACTACACCCGTATCATCAAGGGCGCAGGCATGCGAAGAACTAACCGCAATTTCCGTAGGGTTTAATAATGGCGGCACATTATCATTTATCAGAGAGCTATCACCCCAGCAAACTACCCCTGTATCATCTATGGCGCAGGTATCATGATAACCTACTGAAACTTTTACCGGATTCAACAATTGTGGAACAGTACGATAATTACCCCAACAGACTACTTCTCCATTACTCAAAGCACATGAATACTCATAGCCTGATGAAAGTTGAGAAGGATTGTTCAATACTGGGGGACTACCTATTTTCCCCCAACATATTAAACCCGTATTTGTAATTGCACATCCATGCTCACTGCCAAATGATATTTCTTTTGGTTGTGTTATTTCGGGCATGTCAAAATATCTTCCACCCCAACAAACTAGTTCCTCATTATCTATTACGCAGGCTGAGTTTTTTTCTGCCCATAACTTTGTTGGATTATTTAATGCTGGTGCTTGCAGGAATCCAAAGCACTTTACGCCATAATCATCAAGAACGCAGGTTGAACTAGCACCTAGCGCATACTGATAATCACTCACAAGTGGATTTTTACCCTGATCGACCTCCCAGCCATCTGGAAGCGTATCCCCATCAGTATCTGAATTATTGATCAAGGTGCCTAACTGATATTCCTCAAAAGAGGTCAGACCATCCATATCACTATCAAGCAGTGCATCAGTGGCATCAATTGGATTTAAATTATTCTGGTTTTCAAAGTCATTTGGCATTCCATCATTATCTGCATCCTCGTCACACAGATCACCAGCCAAATCACCATCGGTATCTTTCTGATCAGAATTACTAATTAAGATGCAATTATCATTATTATTGGTAATGCCATCATTGTCCCAGTCTGTATCTGCGTTATCGCCAATACCATCATTATCAGTATCTTCCCATTCAAATGGATCTAGCGGAAAGCTATCTTCATTATTTTGGTTTGAGTAGCCATCGCCATCTGAATCAATCACAAAACTTGGAATATAATCTTTCTGACCATTATCGCTTGCCCCCCAACAAACAACACCTGTATTGTCCAAAGCGCAAGAAGAGGTATAGCCTAAAGCCACTTTCATCGGATTTTCTAATTCAGGCGCATCAGTTCGCTCATCAGACGAGTTTCCCCAGCATTTAACATTCAAGCCATCTATCGCACAGCTATGAAAGCCACCAGCACTTATTTTCTTGGGATTATTTAATTCAGGTACATTGAGCTGACCATGTTCATTCCACCCCCAACAAACCACTCCCGAATCATCTCGAGCACAAGAATGATACGCACCTGCATGAATTTCAATTGGATTAGATAATGTTGGTACATCAGTTTGACCAAAACCATTTACACCCCAACAAACCACTCCCGAATCATCTCGAGCACAAGAATGAGCCGAACCCAATGAAATTTCTGTTGGGTTACTCAACAGGGGGGCACTGAGCTGACCAGCATTATTGGCACCCCAACAAATAAGCTCTGAATCATTTAAAGCGCAGGTATGTTGACCACCAGCAGAAATCTGCATTGGATTACTCATTTCAGGCACATTAATTTGACCATGACTATTGCTACCCCAACAGACCACTTCCAAGCCATCTATGGCGCAAGAATGCAAACCACCAGCTGTAATTTGCGATGGGCTGGATAACGGTGGGACATTGGTTTGACCACTTTCATTCCACCCCCAACAAGAGACCCCTGAATCATCAAGAATACAACCATGATGATAACCAAGTGAAATTTGATAATCACTCACAAGTGGATTTTTACCCTGATCGAACTCCCAGCCATCTGGAAGCGTATCCCCATCAGTATCTGAATTATTGATCAAGGTGCCTAACTGGTATTCCTCAAAAGAGGTCAGACCATCCGTATCACTATCAAGCAGTGCATCAGTGGCATCAATTGGATTTAAATTATTCTGGTTTTCAAAGTCATTTGGCATTCCATCATTATCTGCATCCTCGTCACACAGATCACCAGCCAAATCACCATCGCTATCTTTCTGATCCGAATTACTAATCAAGATGCAATTATCATTATTATTGTTAATGCCATCATTGTCCCAGTCTGTATCTGCGTTATCGCCAATACCATCGTTATCAATATCATCCCATTCAAACGAATCTAGCGGAAATACATCCAAACCATTTTGAGTTGAATAACCATCTGAGTCGGGGTCAATAAAAAGAGCGGGGGTAATAGATGAATTCTGATTAATACTGACTGCCCAGCAGACAACACCCGTATCATCGAGAGCACAAATCTCCTCGTCACCTACAGACACACTTACAGGATTAATTAGTTCCGGTGGATTATTTAAATCGACCCAACCTGCCGCCCAACAGACGACACCTGAGTCATCAATCGCACAGGAGGCCTGACTACTTGGAGAGACCGCAACCATTCTTGGCTTAACCAAGCTAGGAACCTCAATTCTTTCATCCGGTGACCCAAAAAACATCCAGCAGGTAATTTCCCCATCAATCAGAGCACAGCCATGCCGGGAACCAAAACTCATATCAGTAGCATTCGCCAGCATTTGAGTATTGATATTAAGACGTGACCCCCAGCAAACTGTATCTTGGTCGTGAATTACGCAGTTACCAGCTTCGTTAGAGAAAATTTTAGAAGGATTTAGGAAGTTTGGCATACCAGCAAATTCGGATTCATTACCCCAACAAACCACGCCAGTGTCGTCGATAGCACAAATATGCGAAAAGCCAATAGAAACATCTACTGGATTGGATAAAGCGGGAACATCGGTCACACCCCAACCAGTAGCTCCCCAGCATACAACCCCAGTATCATCAATGGCGCAAGAATTATTTTGCCCAAAAAATATTTTCGATGGATTAATTAATCCCGGAATATCCCACATATAGCCATTCGCGCTCCGCCAACAAACCAAACCAGTATCATCTATAGCGCAAGGATAACCACCAACCGCAACATGATAGTCTGCCATCAGGGGATCTCTTGAATATTGAATTTCCCAACCATCAGGTAGCGTATCTCTGTCTGTGTCAGCGTATTCTGGAGAGGTACCTAAAGTAAATTCTTCCAGGGCTGTTAAACCATCCCCATCAAAATCTGACTCTGCATCCATAAAATTATATTTGCTAAGCCCATTGGCATCCTCCCAATCATCAGGAAGCCCGTCGTTATCAACATCACTAGCCAAAGAAAGAGAACTTAAAAGTAATAAACAGAGACAAACAAAGAATCTAAAGATACCCATCACAGAAACACTCATTTTTAATAATTACTCATATATGCAAGATTTCTACTTTGCCACAAATAACTACAAAGTGATATTACTTGATTTTGGGTTTCTTACTCCTGCTTGAGGGCAACTTAGAGAGTATTTGTATATTTGGCGATATTTTCTTTTGTAATCTAATTTGATGATGGATTACCTAATATTTTGGTAAGTAGTGAAAGTTTTGGTCGACAATCCTTGTGCCCATTAATTGAAGGGTGAGGGCCTCGCTACCCCATTTTCGTGATAATTAGGTGTGGCTGGACAAGTAAAACCCTCTGCTTTCAATTACCGCTTGGCTTCTTAGCTGTATAACCTTTTTCTCAGGCTCTCCATAGGCATAGTCACTGTAATGCTTAATCATGACCCTTTGCTTACTCAGTAGATTGCCCTGTTGATAGCAGCTTGAGCTTTGTCCTTTAGCTTATGCGATAGAGCGAACTTAGCGATTTTCACAAAAAAAGGGGGTGCATCTCTGCACCCCCTTTTCCAATAAAACCAATTGCGATTTTAAAGCGCCGGTATCACCGACTCAAGATAGGCCTCAATCTCTTCTGAGCTGGTTCTTGTTGCACCTTCCCCTAGCGCGCCATTGATAAGAGCATCGCCGGTAAAGCCAAAGACAAAACGTGTGATAAGCAATGTATCGGTCAATGCATCGACCTGACCATTACCATCGATATCAAGTAATTTCTGATCCAGATCATAGGGGACTAATAAGAACCTATCCAAGCTGTCCGGGATGCCATCTCCGTCAGTATCTAGGCCTTCGAGCGCATTTAGAGGGAATGCGTCGCTGGCATCATCAACACCATCATTATCATCATCGCTGTCAGTATTGTTGCCGATACCATCGCCATCGGTATCCATATTTTCTGAAGGATCCAGCGGAAACAGATCCAGCTCATCCGATACGCCATCGTTGTCATCATCAGCATCAAGAGTCAGTCCAGCTATTGAGTCACTCTCTCCTTGCCCTTCATTCCATTCATCAGGCAACCCATCACCATCAGAGTCAAGGGAGGCGGATGGATCTGTCGGGAATTTGTCAACTGGTTCAGAGTTTGAGTTAAACCCATTGTGATGCGAGATCAAAGAGATATTACCCAGCCGATAGACTAAAGGGCTTTCAAGACCATCCCACTGATCTATCATAAAGGGCCACCAAATTGCGGATAAGTCCCCTTCGTATGGGCCTTCTCCACCCGGAGCATTCAGGTCTTTGATAGCAACTGTTATGGTTGTCCATATGCCGGCTTCGGGTGCATCAAACTCCAGCCATCCAACGCCTGTATCACCATAGAGCCCAACCCAGAGCTTTTGATTTTCAGGAGACTCGACGACCTTTAGATCAAATTGAATATAGCCATCTTTCATATGACTTAGGTCTACAGAACCCAAATCCCAATCACGAGTGAGGTTGAGGGTAGATCCTCCCAACCCGGCATATGGAAGCTGGTTTAATTCAACGACAGACGATACCTGATCATTACCGCTATAGGTGGAATCATCTGTAACAGACCAACTTAACTTTGCGCATTTTCCAGAAATATCCTCGCTGGAATCAGACGAATAATCACAGTAGGCGCTATCGCCCAACTCATACTCCTCATAGCCATACCAATGGCTCCATAAGTCTGATATCACGCCATTTTCTAATAACTGTACCTGCTGGAGATCCGGAATCCCATCGTTATCAGTATCGACATTACTACCTATACCCTCATTGTCGGCAAAACTGCTCGTCGTAAAAAACAACAAACCTAAAAGACAAATTTGTTTATACACTCGACCAAAAAATAGAGTCCTTACGAATGCAACATTACAAAAATAATTATCAATTATTTTGCCCATTTGAAACGACCTCCAAAAACCTATTAAACATGTTTATATCTAAAATATTCAGATTTACCATTTATGCCTGTAGCAGTACTTATGCTAGTTTGTACTGGCTTTATCTTTAAATGTTTATATATGATTAGAATACAGCACCCAAAATGAATTTTACATATTTAATGGAATTGTTAATTACGCTATAAATAAAGACTCTATCCGTTATGAATTTTATGCAACTTACCTTTTTGCGTTCTGACAAGTAGGTCCGCATGGAGCCATTTTTTAATGGCAGCCTCCGTCGCCCTGCTCCGCCTTGAGTGACCAATTCGCGGTTAGACTGAATCCGCTCTTTATGTTCAATGAAAAAACAACAACAAATAAAAACCCCAACCCTTCCGGGTTGAGGTTTGTTATTGGTGGAGGCGGCGGGAATTATTCGTCCTTCGTCCTCACCCCTTCGGGACCGCCGTCGCTGCGCTCCCGCGTTGTCTCGCCACTGCGTGGCTCGGCTGAACCCGCCTTTCTGGATTCATTCCAATTTCGGCCAATAAAAAACCCCAACCCTTCCGGGTTGAGGTTTGTTATTGGTGGAGGCGGCGGGAATTGAACCCGCGTCCGCTAATCCGCTGCCCACGGCTCTACATGCTTAGATCAGCCTATTAGTTTTAACCCGTTGCAACCCGGCTGTCAGGGAACGCATTGGGCGATTTCGGTAAAGGTTTTAGTGAATCCGCCCCGAACGAGCTTCTCCACGATCTTATGAAATATGACACCTGAGCGTTCCGCTTCCCGAAGGATTAAGTACTCTGGACGCATAAGCACGGCTCCAGTCAGATGGCACTACACTGGGGTTTAAGCAGCTAGTGCGTAGTTGTCGTCGTTGGCAACTATAAAATTGCGACTTTGGATTAACGAGATTGGTCACCATCTCGGCATGCACCGGGGGTTTTGTAATCGGCGTCGAATCCAGAACGCCCCCAATACCTTTATTCTAGCATAGCGATGCTGTGTAACCATCAACCTTTGAACAGCTTAGTGTTAAAAAGTATTGTTCGAATTAATGACGCCGATCGCCTAGAATCAATCCATAAAAAAATAATCATAAGGATACAGTGATGCAACGAGGTGTTTTCTCTTCCCGTCTGGCCTTTATCTTCGCCGCTTCCGGCTCCGCTGTGGGGCTTGGCAATATCTGGGGTTTTCCCACCAATGCTGCGGAAAATGGCGGTGCTGCATTTGTATTAATGTACCTTATTCTGGCTTTCTTACTGGCTTATCCGGCAATGATGGCAGAGCTAATTATTGGCCGCCATACACGCTCAAATGTGGTCAATGCCCTACAGTCAATTTCCTCTGGACAGGTGGCTAAAATCACCGGCACTGCGGTGGGCTTTGCCGGCATGGTGACCGCCAGTTTGATTCTGTGCTTTTATGCGATTGTCGCTGGGTGGATGATTGCTTTTATGTTTGAACCGGCAACATCTCTGTTCGGTTTAACCGAACTGGGCAGCTGGCTGACGGACTTTAGCCTGACACGCAACATTGGCTTTTCAGGTCTGTTTATTCTTTTAACTGTACTGATAATTAGCGCTGGTGTTGAACAGGGTATCGAGAAGTGGTCGAGCCGCTTGATGCCTTCATTGTTTGTGCTGCTGCTTGGTTTGATTCTCTATGTACTGACTCAGGATGGTGCCATTGAGGGGCTTAGACACTATCTAGTGCCTGACTTTTCCCAGATGACTAATCCCAAACTTATTGTTAGCGCTATGGGTCAGGCGTTCTTTTCTATGTCGCTGGGGGTTGGCACTATGCTGATCTATGGCTCTTATATTCGAAAAGACGAGAACCTACCTGTGGTCGGCGCGCTGGTGACATTAACCGATACCTCGGTGGCCTTTTTAGCCGGGCTGCTGGTACTGCCAGCTATTTTTGTCGCGCAGAATCTTGGGGTGACTATTTATACTGAGGCCGGCACTTTGATTGCCGGCCCCGACCTTATTTTTCAGGTTTTACCTGCGTTGTTTGAGGGCATGGGTTCGGCTGGCCTTTTAGTAGGTTTTGCATTCTTTGTGCTGATGTCTATCGCGGCGGTAACTTCATCAATTTCGATGTTGGAGGTGCCGGTGTCCTATGCGGTGGAGCAGCATAAGGTCGATCGGGTCAAAGCGACCTGGTTAGTGGGTCTGATTATATTTACGATCAGTGCGACTATTTCTCTTAACTTCGACAGTCTTTTTGGCTTTGTGATTACTTTGACGACTGAGCGGGCTCAACCGTTGCTGAGTATGGTGCTGTGTATTTTTGCTGGGTGGGTTTTTTACCGGAATAGTATTTTGCAAGAGCTTAAGCAGGGTTGTCCGGATGTTGAGCAGGGGCTGTTTTGGAAGATTTGGCCGGTTTATGTGAAGTTTTTCTGTCCGGCGTTGATTTTGTTGACGTTTGCGCAGGGGCTTTAACGCAAAGTTCGTCATACTGGCGTAGGCCAGTATCTGTCTATTTTTCAGCGTAATTCTGTAGATCCCAGCCTTCGCTGGGATGACGGTGGTGGTTTATTTGTCATCTTGACCGAACGGAGTGAGTGGAAAGATCTCGCGAGGTTATACATAGATCCTTCGGTTCGTTTCACTCTCTCAGGATGACATATAAATGACCTGCAGGGATGACAGGTAAAGTACTACAAAAACCGACTATTCTTTGAAAACTGTCCGCGCAAAAACTCCATCTGGTCACCCAGTATCCGGCGGCTATTAGTCAGCGCTAAATACTCGGCATTATTCGGTCTATAGGGTAACGCAATCAATTGCATATTGGCTTGTTCGGGGGTGCGGTCGGCTTTGTGCTGATTGCAGCGGCGGCAGGCAGCGACAACATTTTCCCAGCGGTCGGCGCCGCCTCTTGAGGTGGGTTTAATATGGTCGCGGGTGAGCTGTAATGCGCTAAACTTTCCCGCGCAATACATACATAGATGTGCATCGCGAGTAAAAAGAGTAGGGTTTTTTAAGGCTGGATTGGTTCTCGGTCTGGCTAGTTGTTCACCGCCACAGGCGATCATACTCGGCAGTTCGACCACTGAGCGCATTCCCGATAGTCGCGAGATACCGCCCTGCACCTGACGAACCACATCGCCCATGCTCCAGACAACTAGATCTCGGGCGTACATACAGACCGCCTCTTCCCAGCCAAGCCAGCTAATCGGTTGTCCCGCTAAATTGAGTCTGAGTATTTTCATTTCACAGCCAACCTGTAGTTACAACTTATTTACTGTTCACAACTACATATTAGACGACGGAAACCCGCCGAGTCTCAATTTATCTGGCTTTTTCCAATTGACCGCGCTGGCCTTGTTGGTTAGGGTGAACGGCTTGAATGACAAACCTTTTATATTCTTTTAAACGCCCTTCAATAAAGGTACCCATACGTGACTAAAGACAAAAAATCTGTGGATTTTGAACAGCAGTTGGAGAACCTTGAGGCTCTGGTAGAGTCTCTTGAAAGTGGCGATCTAAGCCTGGAAGATTCATTAAAGTCCTTTGAGACCGGTATTAAAGTGGCTCGCGAATGCCAGCAGGCGCTTAAGACTGCCGAGCAGAAAGTTGAGCTGTTAATGCGTCAGGGTGACGAATTGATCAGTCAGCCTTTTGATGCCTCAGATAGCTAAAATTCCATACCCGGCTTTTTATGACAGATTTTAATTCCATTATCAGCGATTACACTGCTCAGGTAGATGCCCAACTGGAAGCAATTCTACCCGCGGCCTCTGGCCCGGCTGAACAGCTGTTTGCGGCGATGCGCTACTCGGTCTTCAACGGTGGCAAGCGGGTACGTCCAGCGCTGTGTTTTGCTGCAGCTGAGGCGGTGGTAAGCAGTGATAGCAATACTGCTAAGGTAGCTGCTGCAGTGGAGATGATTCACGCCTATTCATTGATTCACGACGATCTACCGGCGATGGACGATGATGATTTACGTCGCGGCAAGCCGACCTGCCATATTCAGTTTGGTGAAGCGACGGCAATTTTAGCCGGTGATGGCCTGCAATCCCTGGCCTTTCAACAGCTTACTCAGCTCAGAGATATTCCAGCGCAGACAGTGGTTGAGCTGATTGGTTTATTATCCGGGCTTGGCGGCTGTAACGGCATGGTCACCGGTCAAGCAATTGATCTGGCGGCAACTGGAACAGCTCTAGATCTGCAGCAGTTAAAGACTATGCACGCCCATAAAACCGGCGCTTTAATTGAGGCCAGTGTACTGATGGGGGCTCTGGCTACGGCACAGGTTAATCCTCAGCAACTGGCTGCGCTAAAACAGTTTGCTACCGCTATAGGTCTGGCATTTCAAATTCAGGACGATATTCTCGATGTGGAGAGTTCCACTGAGATGCTCGGCAAGCAGCAGGGTTCTGATATCACCAATCAAAAGTCCACCTACACCTCTATTCTGGGTCTGGTAGAAGCCCGCAGTGAAACCACGGCACTCTACCAGCAGAGTATGCAGGCACTGGATATTTTCGCCGACAAAGCTGATAGTCTGCGTGGGATTGCTGACTTTATTGTCAAACGTAATCACTGACTTAAAAATAAGCGAGCCGAGCTCTTATTTGGTGTAAAATCTGTAAACAGCATCAATAAGCAGCAATGAAAAAAAGCATGCCAAAAACATTCAATGACATCCCTCTCGCGCGTCCTGATACTCCGCTATTAGATAGCGTTAATCAGCCTGCTGATCTGCGTGACTTTAATCCGCAGCAGTTGCTGGTGCTGGCGGATGAGCTGCGCCACTTTATACTCTATTGCGTGGGCAGAACTGGCGGCCATTTTGGTGCCGGTCTCGGTGTTACCGAATTAACCATTGCCCTGCACTATGTGTTTAATACGCCAGATGATCGCCTGATCTGGGATGTGGGCCATCAGACTTACCCCCATAAAATTCTTACCGGCCGACGCGAGCAGATGCTCAGTATGCGCCAAAAAGATGGTTTATCCGGCTTTCCAAAACGCTCTGAGAGCGAATACGATACCTTTGGTGTGGGCCATTCAAGCACCTCTATAAGTGCCGCACTGGGTATGGCGATGGGTTCGGCACAGCTGGGCTCTGAGCGCAAAACCGTGGCGATTATGGGCGATGGTGCAATGACAGCGGGCATGGCTTTTGAAGCGATTAACCATGCGGCTCATGTGGATAAGAACCTGTTGGTTGTGCTCAACGACAATCAGATGTCGATCTCGCGAAATGTCGGTGGCCTGTCGACTTATTTCTCCAAACTCTGGGCGAGTAAGTTTTACAACCAGATACGCGAGCGCGGCAAAAAGGCCTTGCGACCTCTCCCCCATGCCAGTGCTTTTGTTCGTCGCACTGAAGAATATATGAAAAGCATGGTCTCTCCGGCGACCATCTTTGAAGAGCTAGGCTTTTACTATGTTGGCCCGATTGATGGCCATGATCTGCCTTTGCTCGTGGAGACATTGGCTAATATCAATGAGATTAACGGCCCGGTGCTACTTCATATTATTACCCATAAGGGCAAAGGCTTTGCGCCGGCAGAAAATGATCCGGTGGGTTATCACGCGTTAAACAAAATTGAGCCCAAGCCAACTGTAGCTGCGGCCAACCCTACCTCGGTCAAACCCGCACTACCAAAATACCAAAAAGTCTTTGGTGACTGGCTCTGCGATATGGCCGAGCAGGATAACCGCTTAGTGGGCATTACCCCGGCCATGTGCGACGGCTCGGGCATGAATGAATTTGCCGAGCGCTTCCCGGAGCGTTTTGAAGATGTGGCGATTGCCGAACAGCACGCGGTGACTCTGGCAGCCGGCATGGCCTGCGAGGGCTCTAAACCGGTTGTGGCGATTTACTCGACCTTTTTACAGCGTGCCTATGATCAATTAATTCACGATGTCGCGCTGCAAAATCTGGATGTGTTATTTGCGCTGGATCGCGCGGGATTGGTTGGCGAAGATGGTGCCACTCATGCCGGTGCCTATGATATTAGCTATCTGCGCTGTATTCCCAACATGTTGGTGATCACCCCTTCGGATGAGAACGAGACTCGCCAGCTTTTATACACCGGTTACAAACATCAGGGTCCAGCGGCTGTTCGCTATCCCCGCGGCACTGGCCCCGGCGCTGTGATTGAACAGCAAATGACGGAACTGCCTGTGGGTGTGGGTGTTATTAAGCGCGAAGGCTCTGGCGTGGCGATTTTAAACTTTGGTACTCTGCTCGGGTCTGGACTCGAGGTTGCCGAGCAGCTCAATGCCAGCGTTGCAGATATGCGTTTTGTAAAACCTATTGATAAGGCGATGATTATTGATCTCGCCAGCCGCCACCAACTATTAGTAACCCTTGAGGAAAACAGTATTGCCGGCGGTGCCGGTTCTGCGGTTAGCGAGTTTCTGTCTGAGCAGGGTATTGTTATGCCGGTCTTGCATCTTGGACTGCCGGATACCTTTGTCGATCACGCCACCCACAACCAGCAGCTAGCCTCTCTAGGCTTGGATAGCGCGGGCATTTTGGCATCGATCAATAAGCGCCTAGATTTGCTTAACCTAGCAGCTGCCAAACAGAGCTCTATTTAACAATAGCGTTATTAAATTCCGTTTTTCCAAGAGGATATTCACCCTATGAAACTCTATGATTATGCTATCGCACCGAACCCACGCAGAGTAACGATATTTATTGCCGAAAAAGGTATTGAGATCGAGACGGTGCAGATTGATCTGCGCGCGGGTGAACATAAAACGCCTGAATTTACCGCGCTAAATCCTATGCAGGATGTTCCTGCGCTGGAACTCGACGACGGCAGCTGTATCAATCAGGTCAATGCGATCTGTCGCTATCTTGACGAGCTCTACCCACAGCCGCCGCTCTATGGTCGCACACCAAAAGAGCGCGCTCAGGTGGAATCTTGGAACCATCATATACAGAACAACGGTATTTTGGCCGTTACCGAAGCCTACCGAAATTCGTCACCTAACTTTGTCAATCGCGCAGTCTCCGGCCCCAATGCCTATACCCAAATCCCTGAGCTGGGAGAACGTGGTCTAGCGCGTATCAGTGATTTTTTTACCGATATGGATGCTCACTTTGCCGATAATCAATTTGTTCTTGGCGACTACTTTTCTGTGGTGGATATTACCGCCTATATCACTATCGACTTTGCCAAGTGGGTGAAGATGCGTATTCCTAAAGAGTGCACGCATTTAAAACGCTGGTTTGATGACATGAGCGCCCGCCCCAGTATTAACAACCGATAGCTCCAAGGTGTCTGGCGACCTATAAACCGCAATAAAAAGCTCTGCCAATAAAAAGCTCTGCCAATAAAAAAAGCCCTAACCGGATAACGGCTAGGGCTTTTTTAGTAGAGCTTTTTCAGTACTATTCGAAAGCTCGCTACTATCTCAATATTTCTTGATCGATAGTAAAGTCGTAAGGTGCAGCATTAACGGTTTTGCCATCGCTGTAGGTTACCGTCTTGGTCTGACCGGTAAAGTTATAAACCACATAACTTCTAACGCCATTTTTATCAAAGGCCAATGCCGAAGCATCGTTGGCGGTCAGCTCACCAGTACCAGTCTTCAGATGACCCAGTGCTTTAAAGGTATGCAACCAGTGATAGGTGTGCGCTTTTGACTCACCGGCTTCAGCACCATAGTTGGTTCCAACACTGTTGTAGTCTGCCAGAGCAGCGTCAGCATCAGTCATTGCCTGAAGGTTCCACCAGAGGTCAGTCCACTCATTAGCCTTGAGGCCTGAGGGCTTACCATTGGTTGATTCGGTCATACCTAGAGTGACATAGTCTTCCATATACTCTGGATACTGACCGACATAGAGAATCAACGGGTTTGATGGCAGTCCCTGAATACCGAGGATATGCGCATAAGCCGGGCTAAACCAGGTAGAGAAGTCAGCACCACTGCCCCAGATAATTGAGGTAGTGATCTTGTCGTAACCTGGTGCGAAGTTATCGTAATCCGAACCTAGGTTATTGTAGCCATCGATATTGTTCCAGTACTGCCAGAAAGCAGCAGATGTAGAGGCGTGCATATACATGCCCTTGTCTACAATAGCGTCATTACCAACCGCCAGACCGTAGAGCACCATGGCGCCATAGGCATTGGCTGCCTCTGAGGTCGATTCGTTGTTGTTGCCCTGCATTGCATCGCCTTTACCGTCAGCCCAGGAGAATCCATTGGCGGGGTCAAAGTTACGCAATTTGGGGAACATCTCTTCGCTGTCGTCACCGGCATAGTCGCGAATCAGCAGCTCAATCATCGGACCGTATTGATCGTCGCCACACCAGGCAACATCAACACGACAGATCTCAGCTGCGGCACGGACAAAGTAGCCGTAGTGGAAATGGTGATCAGCCATACGCTGGTGCGAGCCGTAAGCTTCTTCGATACCAAACAAAGCATCCCACTCTGCGTCATAGACGAAGTATTTATTGATATCCAGCCCACCATCAGTCTCTGCGGTAAACCAGTCGGCAAGCTCTACTTTCAGCCAAGCGATCAATTCGCCAGCTTCGTCTTCCATGCCAATAGACTGCGCCAGAGCAGCGGTTTCAGCAACCTTGCCATAGCCTTTACCTGACCAGTAGGTATCAGTGCTGTTATACCACTCATCCTCACCCGCATTGACAAAGGTGGTAACCAGCGCTTCAAGGGTCGCCTGATCATAGGATCCAGCAATTGATGGCATGGTTGGCAGTACACCGGTAAACGGCAGGTCATAGCTAAAGCCGTCAGTCTCAGCAAACTTGATCATGCCGCGAGCACTACGAATCTTGTAGGCAGAGGTTGCCTGTGAAGAATTCTTCCAATGCAGTGGGTGCAAGCCGACAATAGTGTCAACGGCATCACCCTGAGCATCCAGATAGGCGTGATTAACGGTAACCGTATTGGTGCTGCGATCGACACTGTAGTCAATATCTACAGCTGCAACTACGTTACGCGCCTGGGCGGCAAAGAAGTTGTTCATACTGTCGTTGGGAACACCGCTTAGAACCGGCAAATAAGTCAGCGTAAACTCTTTTGCGGCATTGCTGATAGTGATCTCATTACTGGCGATATTTGAATAGGTGGTTATTCCTTCGCCACTGATCAGGTAGCTATTGTAGATACCGGAAATGTTTGTCCATACACCGAGGTTATTTCCCTGGTTGTAGAAGGTACCTTTCTCTCCGCCATCTGCCGTTTGAGTACGGAGTAGAGCTTCACCCTGATAAACCTTGAAAAAGACGTTGGGTGAGCCATGAATAAAGGTCGCATCCATAACCGCCGTATTACCCGATTTCCACTGGACGGTTACTGAGCCATCACTGTGATCTTTGACGAAAGCATTTAAATTAGCAGAAGAAGAGTTGGCAATCGCCACACCTTCATACACCTCAGAAAAAGGCTCCGGACCATCGTATCTAGGGAAGTTACCCATATTTTTAAAGCCACCGGGAATACCATTGATACGGGCACCCTTATTGCTGATACGGGCTCTGATAGGATCAGGGGTAATATAGGCAGCCTTACTGACATCATCTACTGTCATTTCACCCACAAAACCAACTGATCCCCACCATTTGTGCGTAGGCACCGGTTTATTTAGCGCTTCACCGGTCAGCTGTGGAGACAGCTTTGTGGGTGTGCCTGTAGGAATTCTTGACTCTGCATCACAGGCGGCAATAGCCGGCTCTGTAACACCAGCATTGTAAATCCAGTTGCCGTAATCAACTGCGCAGCGGTAACTGGCAACATTGATGGTATCGGAAACACTACCGGCGCCATAAGGGAGAGCCGTATAGTCAGTCGTACTGGGCGGTAATGGCGTACCTGGATTGGGTTCTGCTTGACCAACATCATCCGTGACTACGATATCTTTAACGATAACCGTCGAATTTCGCTCAACCACATACAGCAGGAATGATGAGTAAGTATTTGACGCACCCTGTGATGGAACATTCACAGTATATTCCTGCTCAGCTTCACCGCTGATCAAAATTGGTGGCAAGTCAAAGGCAGGCTGAACATCCGGATGAGGCATACGTTCAAATCTGAAATAGACATTGGTATCACTGCTGCCCGGTGCAACCGCTGCCGTAAAGGTAATCGAACCTGCATTGGCAAAGGTGAAGGGATAGATATCAGTATTTAGGTTAGCAAAGCCAGCCCATACGTCTGCGCCGGATGGAAAGCCGTAGGATGAGTCTGCTTCCAGATACACTGCACCACCAAAGCCTTCAATCATTTCAACCGCACCAACTGCGGTTGAGCTACCGTCAGTTGAACCGCCATCAGTAGACCCACCATCAGTTGAACCATCAGTTGAACCATCAGTTGAACCGTCTGTTGAACCGTCTGTTGAACCGCCGTCAGTTCCACCCGAATTATTACTGTGTGTAGTCACGACAATATTTTTGACCATTATCGTCTGATCTTGATCAACCACATACATCAGGAATGATGCGTATGTATTGCCTGTAGCCTGTGCAGGAATAACGACTGTGTATTGCTGCTCAGCTTCACCGCTGATAACCACAGAATCCAGATTAAAAGAGGGGTCGACATCTGGATGTGGCAAACGCTCAAATCTAAAGTAGACACTGGTATCACTGCCGCCCGCGGCGACTGCTGCTGTAAAGGTAATCGAACCGCCACTGGCAAAGGCAAACGGATAGATATCAGTATTTAGGTTAGCAAAACCAGCCCATACTTCTGAACCTGCTGGATAGGTAAAGTTATTACCATCAACAATTGCGCCACCAAAGCCTTCGATCATTTCTACCGCACCTAGTGGGGTAGAGACACCACCGGTAGCACCACCGTCTGTTGAACCATCGGTAGAACCGTCCGTTGAACCGTCCGTTGAACCGTCCGTTGAACCATCAGTAGAACCATCGGTAGAACCATCGGTAGAACCATCAGTAGAACCATCGGTAGAACCGTCCGTTGAACCATCAGTAGAACCATCAGTAGAACCATCAGTAGAACCGTCCGTTGAACCATCAGTAGAACCATCAGTAGAACCATCAGTAGAACCATCGGTAGAACCGTCAGTAGTTCCATCAGTCGAACCGCCATCAGCAGTACCACCATCGGTGTTACTCGGAAGTGGGCTGAGGCCAGGATAGATGCTTTCACCACCGCCGCCACAGGCCTGTAAAGTCAGAGATAAAACCAATAGATACAATGGTGCCAAGCTTTTAATATTCAAAATTATTTCCCTCAAACTTCTCTGATTATTCAGATATTATTTTTTTAAATATGCGGCCAAGGATAAATAGCCAATCGAATCAAATAAAATACCGCAACCACTGGAAAAGGGTAGTTTTATACGACCACTAGACTATCCCTTGCGATAAATGGCCTTTTTTCCAAAAAAAAGGCCCCTAAAAGGGGCCTTTTAATTTTAATCAATCATTCTGCCTTCCGAAGAAGGCAGAGTCTTAGGGTACAGAAACAACTACAGATACGTTATCGAAATAAGCATCTACTGAACAGGCATCAGCGCCACATCCAGCCTTTAACATCAATGTCACACCAGCACTCACATCAGAGCCAGCAGTAACATTGTAATTATAGGTTACCCAGTTTTCCGTAGGGAAAATTGGAGCGCCGCCGAGGATAGAGCTGCCTTCATTTGAAACACCGCCGCCATCAATTTCTGAAAAGAACTCGGCAAATACAACACCGCCAGCACCACTCAAGCTACCTTTTAAATCAAACGAAATCTGCAATTGCTGACCAGGAATAATTTCTCCCTGAGCCATATTTGCCTGCTTGAAAATAGCTTCTTTTGCTACGCTGGGTGCCGAAATATTACCAGACCAGGATCCACCATTTGCTTCGGTATTTGAAGCTGAAAGAGTACCGCCGCCTTCAGGAAATAATGCCCAACCAGTAAGATCACCTTGTTCAAAGTCGCCATTGGTGGTTAATTCACCTTCAGCGCCAGTGGCTACAGAGCCACCGTCAGTTGAACCGCCATCAGTAGAACCGCCATTGTCTTCACGAACTCCGCCAGTACTACCACTGTCATCAGTGACAACGATATCTTTCACCATCACTGGAGAATCTTGATCAACAACATACAGCAGGAACGATGAATAAGTATTGCCAGCATCCTGGGCAGGAATTGTTACCGTATATTCCAGCTCAGCTTCACCGACGATCACTACAGGATCCAAATTAAACGAGGGATCAACGTCGGGATGCGGCAGACGCTCAAATCGGAAATAAACACTGGTATCACTACCACCGTTAGGAACCGCTGCAGTAAAGGTAATCGAACCGCCATTATCAAAGGTGAACGGATAAATATCAAAGTTCAGGTTAGCAAAACCAGCCCATACTTCGGCACCTGTAGGAAAGGTAAAGGTCGTGCCATCAACCAGCGCGCCACCAAAACCTTCAATCATTTCAACAGGGCCAGCAGTGCTAGCGCTACCATCAGTGCTTCCGCCGTCGGTTGAACCACCGTCAGTAGAACCATCATCGGTTGAACCGTCAGTTGAACCGTCTGAAGAACCATCAGTAGTTCCGCCGCCAGTTCCACCACCGGTAGTACCATTATCATCGGAGACAACAATATTTTTGACGATAACTGGGGAATCTTGATCAACCACATACATCAGGAACGATTCGTAGGTATTGCCAGCGTCCTGAGCAGGAATGGTTATCGTATATTCCAGCTCAGTTTCACCAACAATCGTTACTGCGTCGAGATTAAACGAAGGATCAACATCTGGGTGCGGTAAGCGTTCAAATCGGAAGTAAATATTGGTATCCGCTCCGCCTGCTGGAACCGCCGCCGTAAAGGTGATGGTACCGCCACTGTCAAAAGTAAACGGATAAACATCAACGTTTAGGTTAGCAAAACCAGCCCATACTTCTGAACCTGATGGGAAGGTAAAGGTAGTGCCATCAACCACGGCGCCACCAAAACCTTCAATCATCTCAACAAATGGTGCTTCTTGAGCACCACCGTCAGTGCTTCCACCATCTGTAGTACCACCATCTGTAGTACCACCATCTGTAGCTCCACCGTCTGTAGTGCCGCCATCAGAAGAACCACCATCAGTAGTTCCGCCTGTAGCACCACCATCGTCTGTTACAACGATATTTTTAACGATAACCGGAGAATCTTGATCAACTACATACATCAGGAAAGACTCGTAGGTATTACCAGCATCCTGAGCAGGAATGGTTAATGTATATTCCAACTCAGTTTCACCAACGATGGTGACAGCATCAAGATTAAATGAGGGATCAACATCCGGGTGCGGTAAACGCTCAAATCGGAAGTAAATATTGGTATCCGCTCCGCCTGCTGGAACCGCCGCCGTAAAGGTGATGGTACCGCCATTGTCAAAAGTAAACGGATAAACATCAACGTTTAGGTTAGCAAAGCCAGCCCATACTTCTGAGCCTGCGGGGAAGGTAAAGGTTTCGCCATCAACGATTGCGCCACCGAAGCCTTCAATCATTTCAATATCACCACCTGCGCTGGTGCCGCCATCAGTTGAACCGTCTGAAGAACCGTCAGTTGAACCGTCCGAAGAACCAGTTCCACGGTCGCCACCTGTGCTACCGCTATCATCAGTTACGACGATATCTTTAACGATAACCGGGGAATCTTGATCAACCACATACATCAGGAAAGATGAGTAGGTATTACCAGCATCCTGAGCAGGAATGGTGATTGAATATTCCAGCTCTGTTTCACCAACGATGGTGACAGCATCCAGGTTAAACGAAGGATCAACATCCGGATGCGGTAAACGCTCGAATCGGAAGTAAATATTGGTATCCGCTCCGCCTGCTGCAACCGCCGCGGTAAAGGTGATGGTGCCGCCATTATCAAAAGTAAACGGATAAACATCAGCATTTAGGTTAGCAAAGCCAGCCCATACTTCTGATCCTGCGGGGAAGGTAAAGGTTTCGCCATCAACCACTGCGCCACCAAAGCCTTCAATCATTTCAATCGCAGCAGACTCACCAGTACCACCGTCAGTTGAGCCGTCTGTAGTACCGCCATCAGTAGTACCGCCGTCTGCAGTACCATCAGTAGTACCATCAGTAGTACCATCAGTAGTACCATCAGTAGTACCGCCGTCTGCAGTACCATCAGTAGTTCCACCGTCGGTAGTGCCCGTGCCAGGGTCAGAAGGCTCTGGAATAATACCAGCGCCACTTCCACCACAGGCCTGTAACGTCAGCGATAAAGCCAATATGTATAAAGGTGCTAAGCTCTTAATCTTCAAAATTTTTCCCCTCAATTGATTCGGGTGGCTACCCGTTTTTTTAGCTTTTCCCCAGTAAAAAAAACCCGAGGAAACTTTGTTATATTTTTCTCAAGAGTACACCTATTCAACGCAAAACCAACCCACTACGCGTCAACAGGCCAAAAATATGCGACCAATGGGGCTTTCGCAGAAAAATAGTCGACATAACCCTTAATACTGCGCCCAACGGTGCTTGACTAACCCAATATCCTCAGCTCTGGAGATATAAATTTTATTTTTTTGCCGCAGGAAAAACTCACTCTATCGCAATTCTCGTGGGAAATTACAGGCAAAAAAAAGGCCCCATTTCTGGGGCCTTTAAAACGTATAAAAACATTTTTATCCTAGAGGGAACCTTGAATTACCCACTCACTGAACCAAGGTGTAGCGCCTTCTTTAACTGCGCCCACAAAGTCAGTCGAGTCAAAGACGAAGCCAGAACCATTGTCCAGGGCAGTAATATCTGTAGCTGGTACAGAGGCACTGTCGTTAGTGATGGCATAGTTAGCATCGAGAACAATCACTTCTTCAGTCACCGTTGAACCTGCAACTGGGTCTTCCTTATTAAAGGCAACACCCACAGTGTCACAAAGGAAGTTGTTCAGAGTGATAGGTGTATCAATCTTAGGCGTGTTTGCGTCACCGTCGTTATCTGAATCATCGATACGAGCACAGGTTACATCATAGCCAGTGACCGCTGAGTTGTGGATTGCAGCCGTGACTGAACCGCGCAGACGCATACCAAACTCACCAGCTGAGTTAGCTGCATCGCCACCAATAATAGTCACGTTGGCGATAACACCAGCAGTCTGAGGTGTGTAGCTGGCATCAGAAGAGTTTAGCTCGATACCGCGGGGATCGTTTGAACCAACGGGAACAGCACCAGGGGTTTGATTCTTAATAATCAACGCGTACTGGATATTGCCCATATAGCCTTCGTCAAAGTCGATATCATCATCGTCATTGTCGGTAAGAACAGCGTGAGTCACATTTACAGTACCACCGAACCACTCGATACCATCATCCTGGTTACCGTGAACCTGAACATAGTCGATCAATGTACCGTGACCAACACCTTGCAGAGTCAGACCGTTAATCTCGTTATTTGGACCAGCGATCAAGCCGCCTTCAGCGATACGCACATAACGGATAATACCGCTGTTGTCGTCGGCAGTAGCGCCGCCGTACTCTTTAACAAAGTCTCCGCCTTCACCCTGTACGTTACACCAGGCTTCGCCGTCGGCATAACAAACACCAGTGTCGCCCTGGCCATACTGTGGTGCGAAACCCTGAACGATTACACCGCCCCACTCGCCAGTACCATCATAGCCAGTATCAAGGCTGCTGAAAGTAATTGGGCTTGTAGCAGAACCGTTAGCAATCAGCTTGGAACCACGAGTTACCAGCAGAACGCCGTCAGCAAATGCGTTGACGTCGACACCAGCGCGGATAGTCAGGGTTACACCCTGAGCAACCACTGCGTCGTAATCTTCAACAGACGTGATCTCAATATTGCCGTTACCCACTTTAACAACACCTTCTAAACGGTATTCAACACCAGCAACCATTGTGTAGTCTTTGTCGATAGTGCCGCTCATAGTGCAGACAGTCTTGGAGGCGTTACATACTGCAAAGCTCTCTTCCTGTACTTCTTCTTGGAATCCAACAGAACCGGGAATTGTCCAGTCAGCCCACCAAGGCATTGAAGCAGAAGGGTCTACAGCACCCACAAAGTTAGTTGAGTCGAATACAAAACCTGAACCGTTATCAAAGGCGGCAATATCAGTTGGAGCACCGAGCATTGCCGATGAATTGATAATGGCGAGGTTATCGTCAAAGTTGATACCTTCTTCAATAACCGTTGAACCAGCAACCGGATCTTCCTTATTAAAGGCAACACCCACAGTGTCACAGAGGAAGTTGTTCAGAGTGATAGGTGTATCAATCTTAGGCGTGTTTGAATCACCGTCGTTATCTGAATCATCGATACGGGCACAGGTTACATCGTAGCCAGTGACCGCTGAGTTGTGGATTGCAGCCGTGACTGAACCGCGCAGACGCATACCGAACTCACCTTTAGAGTTAGCTGCATCACCACCGATTATAGTCACGTTGGCAATAACACCAGCAGTCTGAGGTGTGTAGCTGGCATCAGAAGAGTTTAGCTCGATACCGCGGGGATCATTTGAACCAACAGGAACAGCACCAGGGGTCTGATTTTTGATAATCAGCGCGTACTGAATGTTACCCATGTAACCTTCGTCAAAGTCGATATCATCATCGTCATTACCAGTCAGAACAGCGTGAGTTACGTTAGCTGTACCACCGAACCACTCGATACCATCATCCTGATTACCGTGAACCTGAATGTAGTCAATCACAGTACCGTGACCAACACCTTGCAGAGTTAGACCATTGATCTCGTTGTTTGGACCAGCGATCAGACCGCCTTCAGCAATACGTACATAACGGATAATACCGCTGTTATCGTCGGCAATATTGCCGCCGTATTCTTTAACGAAGTCACCGCCTTCACCCTGAACGTTACACCAGACTTCACCGTCGGCGAAACAAGCTCCAGTGTCGCCCTGGCCATACTGTGGTGCGAAGCCCTGAACAACTACGCCACCCCATTCGCCCATGCCATCATAGTCAGCGTCGAGGCTGCTAAATGTAATTGGGTTGGCTGCTGAACCATCAGCAATCAATTGAGAACCACGAGTTACCAGTAAAACGCCATCAGCGGCAGCTTTAACATCTGAACCCGCTTCTACTGTCAGCTCAACACCCTGAGCAACCACTGCGTCGTACTCAACCTGAGAAGCGATGGCTACATTGCCGTTACCAACCTGAACAACACCGCTGAGGATGTAGTCAACTTCTTGCAAAAATGTGTAATCAGTGTCGATAGTGCCTGTTACCGTGCCCTGTGAGCAATCATCGTTGAAAGCAACGAACGCTGCTTCTTCAACCTGAGCACAGAGACCAGTGACAACTGGCGTTACAACATCTGGCGTCTCTGTTGTTGTAACACTGTTATCAACAACATCGCCTTCAACGTTTACCGTAATGTCACCTGCGCTCTCGCTGTTGCCATCACAGCCTGCGAGTGCCATAGAGGCTAGCAGGCACCCTACATATAGATTAGTTCTCATGTTTAGCTTTCCTATTTAATGTGTTTTAAATTTTTTAGCGAAATATCCCAAACGGTAAATTCCGCTTTACCTACTACCGATTTGTAAAATTAAAGTCTGTAATCCAGAGATAAACTGATCGATGTTCCGACTTCATAAACCTCGATTAAGTTATTGTTTTGCGTATAGCTGACTGGCTCATCCGTTAGGTTTTTAAGCTTGAGTTTTACCGTCCACTGCTCTGAGAAGGACTTCTCGTAATTCATATCAACAAGGGTTCGCCCAACTTCAACAACCGGCCCCAGTGCAGCGCCTCGCGCAGTTCGGAAGATTCGATCGTCAAAATAGTTAACCAGCAAAGTGACCTTCTGCTCGGATGGATAATGGTCGTAACCAATCTGCAGGTTTGCCAGGTATTCAGACTGGCCCTGTAGCTGACGGCCATTGGAACCGGCACCTTCAAGCTGCAGCGACTTGGCGCCCAGAGTTACGGCAGAATCGATAAATGTAATATTGCCGTTGACGAAAACCGAGTGATCATCGCGATCAAATACCACGCTGTTGAAATCAAATTCGATGCCATCGAGCTCTGCGGCTTCCTGATTTCTAAAGGTAATACCATCGGCAGCGGAACCAGAAGCGTCTGGAATTGCACGCTCTACAGGATTGATAATTTCCTTATTGAAGAGTGCCAGCGAAACACTGTTGCTCTCACCAAAGTAGTACTCCATCCGTAAATCGAGATTATCGATCTCGGAAACCATCAGCTCCGGCGTACCAAAAATAGGATCATCCGATGATGGGTCATAGGACTGTGATGCAGAGCGCTCGATAAGACCGGGGTATGAAACTGTCTGACTGTAACCCAAGCGCAACTGAAGTTCTTCAGTGGCACGCCAAGACAGGTTAAATGCCGGGTACCAGGCTTCGTGTTCCAGAGTGCCAGCCGCAGCTGATAAGGAATTAGGGTAGCTAATATCCTGACTAAAGCTTTCAAAGCGCGCACCCAATTCGGCTGTCCAGGCGCTGCCAAATTCATTGATCGCTTTTAGGTAATAGCCCTCTATTTTTTCTGCGGACGCGTAGGCGTCGGTCGATCCAGTTGCTGGTCGCAGTCTAAATGCATCAGCGGCAAAATTTTCAACCGACAATAGAGATTCAATGCCACCTGTTACATTCAGGGAAATTGGATCATCACCCAGTCGTATACCAAAACGGTAGAGATCAACCGTTCGCTGCTTATCCGAAGCCAGAGCACCCACTACCAGAGAGGTGAAATTTTCAGCGCCCCACTCAAAAGAGCCGGTGTAGTCAAAACCAATATCATTACTGACTTCATTCAGATCTGACCAGCGACGCTCAAGTGACGATGTTGCCAGACTGCCGTTCTGTAAGAAGTACTGGCGACGATCGGGTTCGATACGATCAGTTTCCGAGTAACCAACACGCCAATCGATCTTGCTCTCCAGATCACCCAGGTATAAATCATAGATACCACTAACGCTCTGGGAGAATAGCTGGCGCTGCACATATTCTAAAATTGTCTTGTCGCGATTAACGCCTTCAATATCCACAGCAACGGTGTTCCTCGAGGTGTCATCTGTAGAGCGCAACAGGGTTGTCTTGGAGAGAATTTCACCGCGGTCAAACTCATAGCCAACCACGCCGTAGCCATTCACAGAAACCGTGTCCTGTGTGCGGTTATACATACCGGTCAGGTTAATTGGGTTGCTCAGGCTCGCGTCGCCGCGGTAGCCAGTGGTGCGTCCATAGGAGGCGGCAACAAAGTAACCGAGCTCGCCTTCAGCAAAATCAAAGCGATCACCGAAGTCCGCATCAAAGCCAATATTTGGATTGGCAGTAACCGGCTCCAGATCATAGTCGGGCTTAAAGGTAAGCGCGTAGGCAAGTGCTACTTCAGGGCGAGTACAGATATCGGCTATCTCAGGATCACAGATAGTCAGTGAAGTACCACCGTTTGTGGCTTCTAATACACCGCTGTGAATGTCTCTTAAGCCGCTGTCAAAGCCAGCCCACTCAGTAACTGAGTCGCGATAGCCCTGCACGTCGTCACCGGTAAACCTGCTGTTAAACCCGGTGGACACTGACAGGCTGCCAACGCGTTCATCGGGCAGGCCTTTGGTTTTTACAGCGATCGAGCCACCAGTTGTCGATGCCAGCTGATCCGCTGAAAATGATTTTTGAACGGCAATCGATTCAACAATATTAGACGGGAAAAGGTCGAGCTGGATATCGCGACGCAGTGGATCGGTACTCGGCATCAGAATGCCATTAAAGTTGGTGGCGATATAACGGCCATCGAGACCACGAACATTGGCGTACTTGCCTTCACTGACACTGAGGCCAACAATTCGCCCAATCGCCAGTGCCACATCACTGTCACCAAAGCGGGCAATCTGATCGGCATCCATCGCGCTGACAATTGACGAAGCGTATCGCTGAATATCACCAGCGCCTTCAGTTGGGTTAAATACGCCCAGAGTAACCACCTCTTCCAGACGTGGGGTCGGCAATGCAATAGCGGAATCCGCTGGCGGCTTTTTCAATAACTTAAAGCGCGCATTAACACCCAGATCGGCAAATACTCGAATAGCATCGACACTGGAAGATCTGTATCCATCTCTGGTAATTTCAACACTGTGCACACCGCGGGGAAGTTCAAGAGTATAAATACCTTCAGCGTTGGTCTCTGTGGATAATTGAATATCGACAACTTCAACGCTTGCACCGGCAATTGGCAGTCCGGAGGGTGAGGTAACCACACCGGCAATATAACCAGAGGCATCGCTGTCAGCAGTAAAGGCCTGGCTTTTTACCACCGGCTCAACACCCGGCTCTCGGCTGAATACAGCTGATACTTCAACTTCGCCGTTTCTGGGGATATTAAATCGAACCGGAATCGCCAGATCGTCATCGATCAGGTAGAGCTTGTGGGCACCAGGCTTCAATGAAGCCTGAATCAGACCCTTGCCATCAGTGACGCCAACAATCTTGCCGTCGACAGCGACTTTGACATGTCGAAGCGGCGCATCTTCAAGAAACACAAGGACAAAAAGGTCCTCAGCCAACACTCTAGGAGCTACAAATGAAGCCACCAAACTCAATACAAAAAACCATTTTCTGGCCATCTTCCACCCAACCTCGCGTTATGACTGCTAAATTCAATTATTTGAGGCGCACACAAATGCGCCTTGCATCAATAAGGATGCAAATTAACAGTCAAAAATGACGATGGCGTGAATGTTTAATGACAGAAAAATGACTTAAATATGACAGATTTAATTGCTTCTTACCTTGCGCAAGAAGCATCAGCTAACCACAGAAAAGGGCTTCTATGGTTAGCTAATTTTTAGACTATCTACTGATGCCTGATATCTTTACCTTTAACAACAAAGACAATTTGCTCACAAAGGTTTTTCGCATGATCGCCAATACGTTCGAGCGATCGAACAACCCAAAGAATATTAATCGCACGGCTGATGCTGCGAGGGTCTTCCATCATGTAGGTAACTAACTCGCGCAGGGCTGTTTTGTAGTCGAGATCGATCTGCTTATCTTCTTCTATAGTGCGCATTGCAGCATCTACATCAAAACGCGCAAAGGCATCCAGTGCATTAGCTAACATGCTGACAACTGACTGACCCAGATGGCGAACCTCAGTGTAACCTTCGGACGGCTTGCTTTCACCGGCGAGGATAATTGCGTGATTGGCAATCTTTTTCGCTTCGTCGCCAATACGCTCCAAATCATTAACCGCTTTGGTCACCATCATCACCAGACGCAGATCGCTGGCCGCGGGCTGGCGGCGGGCAATAATAAGAATACAGGCTTCATCGATATCGACTTCCATCTCATCAACTAACTGCTCTTCCCTAATCACCTCTTCGGCCAATTTGCTGTCTGCATCACTGACGGCGCGAATCGCATTTTGTAGCTGCTGCTCGACCTTGCCACCCATCTCCATAAGACGGGTACGAATCTCTTCAAGCTCGTCGTCGAACTGCTTCATGTAATGATTTTCGAACTTCATTTTGTCCATATCGATCGCCCCTTAGCTCTTTTGGATTATGACAATTATATACAACGCCGATACACTAGCCGAAACGGCCAGTAATATAGGCTTCTGTTAACTGATGTTCAGGCATGGTAAATACCTGCTCGGTTGGATTCACTTCAATTAACCGGCCGAGATGAAAATAGGCTGTTCGATGTGATACTCGCGCAGCCTGTTGCATTGAGTGCGTCACTATCGCAATAGTAAAGTTTTGACTCAATTCTTCGATAAGCTCTTCAATTTTTGCTGTCGCAATTGGATCCAGTGCCGAACAGGGCTCATCCATCAGAATCACTTCGGGGCTAACCGCAATGGCTCTAGCAATACAGAGTCGCTGTTGCTGACCACCAGAGAGACCGGTACCCGCCTGATGTAACCGCTCTTTAACCTCATCCCAGAGGCTGGCTTTACGCAGGCTTTTTTCAACGATTTCATCCAGATCGACCCGGCTATCGGCCAGTCCGTGTAACTTTGGGCCATAGGCGACATTGTCATAGATCGATTTAGGGAATGGGTTTGGCTTCTGGAACACCATGCCAACTCTTGCGCGCAACTCAACCACATCGAGCTTGGGTGCATAGAGATCTTCATCATCCATACAGATTTTTCCCTCTACGCGACAACCTTCAACCGTATCGTTCATACGGTTTAACGCGCGCAGGAATGTTGACTTGCCACAACCTGACGGGCCAATCATCGCAATCACTTCGTTCTTAGCAATATCGACATTAACATCAAAAATAGCCTGCTTGTCTTCATAGAAAATATTGACATTGCGCATACTCATTTTTGGCTTGTCGGTAAAACATTGGCCCACGGTAGCTTCATTATCCGAAACTTCGAGAGTCTGCATAGCTTCAGGCTTTGCTCCCTTCACAGGGCTGGCTGCGTCAGTTGAGGTGCTTGGATTCGAGGTGCTTGGATTCATAGTCTTATCCTTTCTACCAGCGACGTTCGAGGCGCTTTCGCAACCACACAGCTGATGTATTCATAATAATTAAAAAGCTCAACAACACCATAATCGCGGCTGAGGTTTTTTCGATAAATGCTCGCTCCGGACTATCTGCCCAGAGGAAAATTTGCACCGGTAATACAGTCGCCGGATCACTAAAGCCACCAGGGATATCGACGATAAAGGCCACCATGCCGATCATTAATAGCGGTGCGGATTCACCCAATGCCTGAGCCATACCAATAATCGCACCGGTCAACATACCGGGCAAGGCCAAGGGCAACACATGATGTAGAACCATCTGGTACTTCGACGCACCCATGCCCAGCGCAGCTTCACGTATTGATGGCGGCACTGACTTAATCGCCGCACGGCTGGTAATAATAATAGTTGGCAATGTCATCAGGGTTAGCACCAAACCACCGACGATGGGCACAGACCTTGGAATATGGAAAAAATTAATAAAAATCGCCAAACCGAGCAGCCCGAAAATGATCGACGGCACAGCAGCCAGATTATTAATGTTTACTTCAATAAAATCGGTCCAGCCATTTTTTGGCGCAAACTCTTCAAGATATATTGCTGCGGATACACCGATGGGAAACGATAACAGCAAGGTAAGAATCAAGGTCAGCAATGAACCCATAACTGCACCGCGTATACCCGCCTGCTCAGGCTCTCTGGAATCACCACGAGTAAACAGGTTGCTGTTGAACTGCAATCGAATCTTGCCCTGATCATGAAGCTCATGAATCCAGGTCACTTGCCTGCCGGACAGCCTCGCCGCGTAGGGCTCACCATCCAACCATGATTTATAGTAGGTGTCGATATCATCATCTGTTAACACCCATATAGTCTCTGAGGTACCGAGTAAAAGTGGGTTAGCCAGCAATCTGTCTTTAAGGTCAAAGCCAGCGCCATTGCTCACCAACTTATATAAGTTACGCTTATCCTTGCGACCAGAAACATCTGGAAACTGGTTGCGTAAGGCAACTTTGGGAATGGCTTGCCAATCCCCGAGCGTTAATTGCTCTGGATCCGTTAGATTATTAATACCGATCAAATCCTGATCGTAATTAACCTCAAGCTGCATATAGGTTATTCGAAAAGCGCCATGACCTTTGCTGACAATATCGGTAAATAAAACTGCAACAGCAGCTAAACCGATTAACACAGCGACGCGGCCGTACCAGCGGAAACGCTTTTCTGCACGGTTACGGCGGCTCAGGGATTTCCTGATTTTCTCTAAATTATTAACTGGCTTACTCATACTGCTCTCGATATTTCTTAACTATATGCAGGGCGAAAATATTTAGTAACAGGGTCACGGTAAATAACATCAACCCAAGGGCAAACGCAGCAAGGGTTTTTGGACTATCAAATTCTTGGTCACCGGTTAACAGCGTAACAATTTGTACAGTTACTGTTGTCACCGACTCCAACGGATTGGCCGTCAACCTCGCCGCCATACCTGCAGCCATAACGACAATCATGGTTTCGCCAATGGCTCTTGAAACAGCCAACATAATGCCACCGACAATGCCCGGCAGTGCTGCGGGGATAATGACACGACGTACGGTTTCAGACTTGGTAGCACCCATGGCTAAAGAGCCATCGCGCATAGACTGCGGTACGGCGGTAATCACATCGTCAGCAAGCGATGAGATAAAGGGAATAATCATCACCCCCATAACACCACCGGCTGCTAGGGCACTCTCTGAGGATACTGACAAACCAAAACTGGCACCTAGATCACGAAGAAAAGGCGCTACCGTCAAAGCGGCGAAAAATCCATAAACTACAGTCGGAATACCTGCCAACACTTCAAGCGCTGGCTTAACGTAACTGCGTACGGTTTTATTTGCGTATTCAGCGAGGAAAATAGCGGACATCAAACCAACCGGCACAGCAACTATCATCGCGACAGCAGATATCAGCAGGGTTCCCACAAACAGAGGCACCGCGCCAAAGCTGCCGGAGGATCCTACCTGATCTTCACGGATTGCCGTCTGCGGGCTCCAGTCCAAACCAAATACAAAATCGAAAAATGGGACGGAACGGAAAAACTGTATCGATTCAAACATCACCGAGAAAACAATACCAATAGTGGTAAAAATCGCTAGACAGGCGCAGGCGAGCAAGAGGTTTTCAGCAACACGTTCAACGACTGGGCGAGCTCGAAATAGCTGCGCTGTGCGCGACCAAGCCCAGGTCAACCCCACCAATGAAAGGGTGAGTATCAGCGCGGTCAACGACCAACGTGAGATCACTCTGAGATTAATCATTTGATCTGCGGCAGCAATCAGCGCTGAGTTCTCAGTATTGCGCGGCAAAATGCCATCAGCGATGTTGGCAATTTTATTCAGTAGCAGGTTGTAACTAGCCGCATCTGTTGGAGCATCTATGTCAGGTAAAGCGTCCATCACCATGCTGTTAATCAGCAGATCATCAAAGACCAACCATAGACTCAACAGGATCAGTGACGGCAGCGCACACCAAATTGCAGCATGGAATCCGTAGTAAGAAGGCAGGGAGTGCAGATGGCGAATACCACCCAGCGGTTTGGCAATTGCCAATGAGCGCCCACGCCCGAGATAGAAGGCAAAACAGCCCAATCCGAGTATTAAAAAAAGAATATTTGTCGCTTGCATATTGCTGGCAGAATCTCGTCAGATAAAAAAACAGCCCGGCTTATTCAGCCGGGCCGTACTGTGACAACTTCTGAGCATTATTTCAATGCTTCTTTGCCTGTCATAGGCACTAAATTTCTAGTGTTTGCAGCCATCACCTTGCGCTCATCATCTGGCAGCGGGATCATACCTTTCTCAGCAAGATATCCCTCTTCGCCCCAAGCCTTCTCGCTAGCGAACTCATTAAGGAAACCCTGGATACCAGGCACAACACCTACGTGGGCTTTCTTAACATAGAAGAACAGCGGACGTGATACCGGGTAAGACTTGTCAGCAATTGACTCAAAGGTTGGCTCAACTGATTCAATCTGTGAACCCTGAACCTTGTCGGCATTCTGGTCGAGGAAGCTAAAGCCAAATACACCAAGGGCAGCCGGGTTTGCTTCAAGCTTCTGAACGATCAGGTTATCGTTTTCACCCGCTTCGATGTAGCGACCGTCTTCACGTACTGTGTGGCAGATAGCCTTGTATGCGCTCTTGTCTTTCTTTTTAAGGGCAGCAATCCAGGCAATTTTCTTACAGCCGCCTTCCATTGCCAATTCAGCAAATGCGTCGCGAGTACCAGAAGTTGGCGGTGGGCCAAGCACTTCAATCGCAGTAGCCGGCAGTGAAGCATTAACCTGCTTCCACGTGCTGTAAGGGTTATCAATTAACTCACCTTCTTTTGCGCCAGGAACCTGAGCAGCCAGAGCAAGGAAGATATCTTTACGGCTTAACTTCATTGGGGCTACTTCTACAGAGTTTGCAATAACGATACCGTCATAACCAATCTGTACTTCAATAATTTCTTTAACACCGTTGCTTTGACACAGCTTAAATTCCGAAGCCTTCATGCGTCGCGAGGAGTTGGTAATATCTGGGTAGTTAGTGCCAACGCCGGAGCAAAATAATTTCATTCCGCCGCCAGAACCCGTAGATTCGATTTTTGGCGTAGGCTTGCCACTGGCACGGCCGTAACGCTCAGCAACTACAGTTGAAAAAGGGTACACAGTTGAAGAACCTACAACCTCAATACCCTCGCGAGCCATTGCAGAAGATGTAGCTGTTATTGTAGCCATAGTGAATAACATGGCTGTAATTATTGTACGTTGGGTCATATAAACCTCCACATTCAAGCACGATAATGTGCTGTTGATTAAAACTAAATTTGATGACGAAATTAGGATATTGAAGTTATGTGACATAAATATGACAAAAGGTGCTGAAATAAAATTATATGAAATTTTTATAGAAGATTTATGTACTTTTTATGACTGTCATATGAATGTCATATTTAATACATACAGTTGTCACCTGGTTGTCATATTGCAGCCATGTAATTTTAACTGAAAATATGTCAAACGACTTTCAATTTTGGGGAATTTGTATGAAAAAATTATTACTTAGCGCCGCTATCGCTTCAACTATGGGTATTGCTTCCTCTGGCTTTGCTGCCGGCCCTATAGATGGAACCCTTTACGGAAAAGTAAACGTCTCACTGGTTAATGCCGACGATGGTAGTAGTGATGAGTGGAATCTTAACAGCAATGCTTCTCGTCTTGGCGTGAAAGGCAAGAGTGAAATTGCAGAAGGCCTTACACTTGTATACAAGGCTGAATTTGAGATATTTGTAGATGATGGGAACAAAGATAGCAGTAAAACTCGATGTACCGATGTATTAGATCAAGATGGAGCTATAACTGGTAACGAAGTTTGCGTAACAGACTCTAATAAAAACACCTTCTCTCAGCGCAATATTATGGCCGGCATCAAAGGCTCTTTCGGTACAGTTTGGGTGGGCAAGCACGACACCCCGACCAAGCTCGCACAGAGCAAGATCGATCTGTTCAATGACCTTGAAGGCGATATCAAGAATACCTTTGAAGGCGAGAACCGCGTTTCCAATATCGTTGCCTACAGCTCACCAGAAATCAACGGTTTCTCTTCTACTGTTGCTATGATTCCCGGCGAAGATGCGGAAAACGATAACGGCGGTCTAGCTGATGGCGTATCCTAC
>CAWUVN010000017.1:0-43965 GCA_963925995.1 uncultured Pseudomonadales bacterium
CGGGCTGGTCATCGCGTCATAGCAGTCAACAATACCGGCTATGCGCGCATAGAGTGGAATATCGGTTCCCGCCAACTGATGCGGGTAGCCGCAGCCATTAAAACGCTCATGGTGATAGCGCACTGCGGAAAGTACTTCCACTGGTAGCGGCAGACCCTCCAGTATCGATAAGCCTTGCTGAATATGACTGCGGGTTTCTACCCGCTCGGCATTGGTCAGATCGGTGGTTTTGCGTAGCAGGGCATCGGGCAAATTTAATTTACCTATATCAATTAATAAGCCAGACAGTGCCAGCTGAAAAAGCTCGTCTTTATTTAAGCCCAGCTGACGACCCATCACGCATGAGAGAATCGCGCAGGAAATACAGTGACGGTGAGCATAGCTACTTTTACTTTTGAGTCTCGCCAACCATACCGCGGCGGCGGGATTGCGAATAATGCTTTCGACCATTGCCTGTACAAACGCGTCAAGGCGCTTGATGTCTGGCTTGGTGCTGGCCTTAACCGCTTTACCGATACGGTTAAACTCCTGCTGAATACTCAGATAAGCGAGGGTGGCGACACGCAGTTCCGAGGCGATATCGGTGCTTATCTGGTAGTTGGCTCCATCTCTTTGCGCGAGCTCTTGATGAAGAGGTAGGCTGGTTATTTTCTGTTTATCTGCCAGTGCTGGCTGCTGTATTTTTTCAATCATTTCTCTGCAACGTCCCGGTTGGATTGTGCGTTCTCTGATAGCTGTGATTAATATCAGTGGCCGCTCAATCGGTGCTTCCTTAAATAAATGCCTTAGTAGCTTTTTTACTGAAAGCCTTTAATTAAATAAAAGCCTTTAAATAAAAGCTCTTTAGTAAAAACTCTCTATCAAAAAAGCATAGCAGAAAATCTGCTTATCACTGCTCAGTTCTAATAAAGCTGCTTATACTCATCTTCTGTTTGCTGACCTACACTGTAGCTGTTCAACCATTGCTGAAATTTCTCCGCGGGCATAGCTTTGCCTATATGGAAGCCCTGAGCATAGGTGCAGCCGAGTTCTGTTAATCGTTCAAGGCAGTTTTGATTCTCAACACCTTCGGCAACAATTTCCATGTTGAAGCGCAGTCCCCAATCGAGGATTAATTTGACTATATCCATATCGATCTGACTGTCTTGCATATTAAAAATAAATGACTTATCGATCTTTAGCTCATTGGCGGGAATATATTTAAAATACTCGAGTGAGGAATAACCGGTGCCAAAGTCGTCAATGGATATTTTTACCCCCAGCTCTTTAATCCTGCTAAGGGTTTTAAAGCCCTGGTTAAGATCCTGTTGAATGGTTGACTCAGTCACTTCGATACAGAGATTAGCGGGGTCGCCGCCCCATAGATTAAGGCTTGATTCAATATTGTCGAAAAGGCTAGGCCAGCGCAGGCATGAGGCGGAGAGGTTGACGGCGGTAGTAATCGGCACTGCGCCACTGTACCAGTCAGCAGATTCTCTCAGCGCGGTGTTAATCGTCCAGGTAAACAGTTCTTGCATATGACCGGACTGCTCAACAATGCTGATCAGCTGTTCGGGTTTGATTTTGTATTGGTTGTTATCCAGCCAGCGAATAAGCGCCTCAGCGCCCCGTGGCTGGTTGTCTCTCAGGCTTATCTGCGGCTGGTAGTAGAGTTGAAAGCTGTTTTCGTTTAGTCCCTGTATCACCTGCTGTTTAAGGGCAATCTGATGCTGAGCATTCTCCACCGCTGAGGCTTCGCTGATATGGTATTGCTGTTGGTTTGAATGGGCCTGTTTGGCTGCCGCTTCGGCCTCTTGGAGTATCTCCTCAGCATTAACACCAAAGCTGGAGGTGGAAAATCCAATCGACCCTTCTAATAGAATTGGCTGATCATCAATCACAAACAGAAGGCTAAGCTGATCGATTATCTTCTTTGCCACCAGTGGTATCAGTTGAATATTAAGTAGTGGCGAGAAGATTAGGGCAAATTTATCACCGTCGACACGTCTGCAATAGATTGGATTTTTCGGGATTGCCGCCAGTCTGGTTTGTAGTCCAGCGAGTATTTTATCGCCGTTGGCGTAGCCGTGCCGCTGATTGACTTGAGAGAAGTTTTTCAGATCGATCAGGGCTAAAACAGTCAGTTTTGAAACTGCACTGTGAGCATTCAAAGACTCATTTAAGGCTTCCAGAAGTCCCTGGCGATCTATGCTGAATTGCGCTGTATCTATTTGTTCCATTGATGGGCTCTTTTTAAATAATCTCTTTTTTAAATAATCTATATATACAGTGCTTCAGGGTCTAAGCCGTAGGCGCCGGGCTCGAGAGTTTTGAGTATTTCAACGACTTTGCGATCTTCACCAACAAAGTCTGCAAGATCAATTTCACGGAAGTCTGGCAGCTGCTGTTTGTCTTTATCGAGTATCACCAACACCTGAGGACGCAGGCGCTTACCGGGATTTTCTTTAACCACAATACCCACTTCCCCAGACGAGAGTTCAACCAGCGTGCCGGTGGGGTAAATACCCACGGATTGGATAAAGGCTTCTATCAGTTCCGGTTGAAAGTCGTAGCCGCGCCATTCATACATTTTCTTGATTGCCAGCGCATGGGGGATGGGTTTGGCATAGACCCGTTGACTGGTAATTGCGTCATAGCAGTCGGCGATTGCGGCGATTCTGGCATAGAGGGGTATCTGGGTTCCCTGCAGGGACTGCGGATAGCCACTGCCATTAAAGCGCTCGTGATGAGAGGCAATCATATCCATGACTGCCTGAGGTATTCGGCGTGACGAGTCGGAGGCCATTTTTAAGCTTAGGTCGACATGTTTTTTGACTAGCGAAAACTCCCGTTCAGAGAGCTGTTTTTTCTTGTTTAATACCGCGCCGGGGATTTTCAGTTTCCCTATATCCAACAGCATGCCACCCATGGATAGCAGCGCCAGCTCCTTTTTCGGCAGGCCGATTTGACGACCGATAACCGAGCACCAGATGGCCACAGCAATGCAGTGTCGGTAAGTATAGGAGTCCTGAGATTTTAAACGTGCCAACCAGATGCTAGCACCGGGGTTGCGGATAACACTGTCGACTAAAGGATTGACCACCTCACTGAGATTGGCGATATTCAGGGCCTTGCCGCTGCCAATTCGGGTCGCCATGCTGTCAAATTCATCTTTGATTTGCTGATAGGCCATATTGGCTTGGGTGATTTCACTGGTAACGGCGTTCTTATCGTCGTATTTAACGATCCGCCGAGTTGAGAGTTCTTTATTAAACGGGGTAGCGGCTACGCCGAGTTTACGATTATGGGAGAGTTTATGGGAGACTTCTATATCAAGATTGGCCACGCTTTTCTCGTAGTCCACATATACATAGTCACAGTACAGCGAGAGTTTTTGCACATCACTGGCATTACGGATCATAAAGCCTTGCAGATAGAAGGGGGTTTCCAGCCATGGACGATCCAGACCTGACACATACATGCCGGTTTCAAGCTGGTGTACATAGATCTTTTTTGTCTTCAGCTGCCCCAAACCCGTCACTCCTTAACGTTTTTCTGACTCCCCTGTACTGTTGAAACTTCTTTAACTTAGCTGCTAGTTATTATTATGTTCGCTACTTGCTTAAGTCTAGTCTCTGCGCAGCTTATCGTTAACTGCAATTGGATTGGAAAAGTTGAAGACTACTATATAGCTAGAGATCAGAAAAGTGATAATGGCGGCGGCTTGAATTAAATGTGATGCATTATTGCCAATCAGGGTGCTATTAAATGCCACGTAGGCAATTAACAGTGAGAACTCGCTGTTTTGACCGAGTCGAAAGCCAATATCCCAGGCCAGTGTGCGACTTTCGCTCTGCTTGCGCAGCAGTGCATGGTAGACCACCGGTTTAAGGATCAGCATCAATGTACCAAGCACAATGGCTGGAACCGCAATATGCGGAATCAATGTTAGATCAAAGCCGCCGCCCAGCGAGAAGAAGAAAAGGATAAGAAAGAAATCTCGCAAAGGTTTGAGGTTGAGCGCGATATAGGCGGCAATAGGGCTAGTGGCAATCGAGATGCCGGCGATAAAGGCACCGATTTCCCGTGACAGTCCGGCGTATTCAAAGAGCTCAGCTAGCCCTAGACACCAACCGATAGCGAGCAGAAATACATATTCACCAATTCGATCGAAGCGGGCAAATAGCGGCTGAAGTATATAGCGCACCATTAATACTGCACCACCAATCAGCAGCGGCAGAGAGATCAGGCTAATAGCAAATCGACTGATACTGACATCGCCAGAGGTTGCTGAGATCAGCATAAGTAGTACAAAGATGGCGAGAAAATCCTGCATCAACAGCATACCGACCATTAATTCACCGGAATGTTTGTGGTGTAAGACGGTGGTGGGCAAGAGCTTGATACCAATAATGGTACTGGAAAACATCATCGATGCGCCGATGATCAGGTTTTCAGTCTGGCTGAAGCCAAAGGCATAGCCAACCCCATAGCCGACGCCGGCAAATAGCAGAGAGCTGATTAGGGTGAGGTGGGTAACCTGCTTCAGAACCCGGGCCAGGGCCTGAGGCTGCATATCCAGACCGAGCAAGAAGAGTAGAAATATAATGCCAATGCTGGCAATCTCGGCGATAAGGTCGACATCTGTCACCCAGCCAAGTCCATGGGGGCCCATCACTGCGCCGAGCAGAATATAGGCGACCAAAAGCGGCTGGCGACCAAATAGGGCTATAGAGGCAACCACTGCGGCGCCACTAAAGATTAGAAAGAACAGTTGTATAAGATGATGATCCATTTTGTTATTTCAATACAGACTGACCCAAGGTGCAATGGGTCAATCTGTTTTAATTGAAAAAAATCCTTTTTATTGTTTTATTTTATCGGTGGCGCTTAAAAAGTGGCTCGGGTTGATCCACTGCGACCTGATAGCTGTCGCTAAAGTCGTTAAAAGATTTACTGGCGGCGGCCAGATCTATTTCTGATTCAAACTGAAAGGCATTAAAGCCACAGCGCTGCATCATAAATAGTTGATCGCGGATAAAGTTGCCAATCGCACGTATTTCGCCGATGTAGCCATAGCGTTCGCACAGAAGGCGGGCGGTGGAGAAGCCGCGTCCATCGACAAACTTTGGGAAGTTAATCGCGATAACTGGAACGGCTGCAATGCTGCCGGCAAAGTCTTCGATCTCTTCGTGGCTGTCAATCCACACACCGACATTGCCGCTGTGCTCGCTGATCTGTTGCTGGTTGGCTTTCCAGTAGTCAGCGGGAACTAGAATATCGCCGGCGGGCAGTGTTTCACTGTCAGCGCTCACTAGCTGGTAGCTGTTGTCTATAACCTTGCCGTCTTTTAAATAAGCTTTAAGCTGCTGGTGCATAAACTCTCTCCTTGAATTTTTCTATTCCGATACGCTGGTAAGTGCTTAAAAAGCTCTCTTGATCGAGACGGTTTTCAACATAAACATCTAATAGTTTTTCAATGCTGTCGACCACCGCGTCGCGCGATAGTGAGCGTCCGAGCACCTTGCCGAGTGCGGCATTTTTATTGGCGCTGCCACCGAGCTGAATCTGGTACCACTCTTCGCCCTTCTTATCGACACCGAGAATACCTATATGGCCAATATGGTGATGACCACAGGCGTTCATACAGCCGGAGATATTCAGTTCCAGATCACCGAGATCATAGACATAGTCTAGATCATCAAACTTGCGTTGGATGGCTTCTGCAACAGGAATTGATTTGGCGTTGGCCAATGAGCAATAATCACCGCCGGGACAGCAAATCATATCGTTGATAGTACCGATATTCGGAGTTGCTAGGCCAGCGCTTTTGGCTTGCTGCCAGAGTTTAAAAAGCTCTGACTTAAGGATGTCAGCGAGAACTATATTCTGGTTGTGTGTGGTGCGAATCTCGCCAAACGAGTAACGATCAGCCAGATCAGCGATCTGCTCAAGTTGACGGTCAGTGACATCGCCGGGAGCAACCCCTGCTGGTTTTAATGACAATGTGACCGAGGCGTAACCGGCTTGCTTCTGGGCTCTGACGTTACGATCTAACCAGCGTGAGAAAGCTTTGTGCTCTGTGGCCAGTGACTGCACGTCGGCGTCAACGGCTGCACTGTCGACTGTTTGATAGTCGGGGAGGGTGAAGAAACTTTTAACTCGCTCAATTTCATTGCCATTGAGTGTCGCTGGGCCATTTTTTAAATGCTCCCATTCTGCTTCTACACGCTCGGCAAAGACTGCAGGCGTCCAAGCTCTAACCAAAATTTTGATGCGCGCTTTGTATTTGTTATCGCGATTGCCAAAGCGATTGTAGACTCTAAGGATTGCATCTAAGTAAGTCAGTAGATGTTCTTTGGGCAGGAATTCACGAATTGATGATGCGATAACTGGAGTTCTGCCCAGTCCGCCACCGGCAAAAACATGGAATCCAGTCTCACCACTTTCATTTTTAACCAGCTGGAGGCCAATATCGTGAAGCAGGAATGCGGCGCGATCTTCTTCTGAACCGCAGACAGCGATTTTAAATTTGCGCGGCAGGAAGGCAAATTCTGGATGCAGTGTCGACCATTGGCGAATAATTTCACACCAGGGACGCGGATCTTCAATTTCATCGTCTGCAACACCGGCGAACTGGTCGGTAGTGGTGTTGCGTATACAGTTACCACTGGTTTGTATGGCATGCATCTCAACCGAGGCGAGCTCAGCGAGAATATCGGGAACTTCTTCCAGAACTGGCCAGTTAAGCTGAATATTTTGACGGGTGGTAAAGTGCACATAGCCCTTATCAAAGGTTCTGCTAATAGCGGCGATCTTGCGCACCTGACGGCTGGACATCAGTCCATAGGGCACGGCGATGCGCAGCATTGGTGCCAGGCGCTGAACGTAGAGACCATTTTGCAGGCGCAGGGGAAGAAACTCTTCCTCACTAATCTGGCCCTCTAAATAGCGCTTAGTTTGGTCTCGATACTGTTCGACTCGTTCATCAACGAGCTTTTGATCGTACTGATCATAGATATACATGGATACTGCTTACCCCTTTATCCTTTTGCCTGTCCGGCCTCTACATGTGAAATTTGAGCGAAAAATCCACAGCAAAAACCCCACCCATGATTAAGGGGCGCAATAATAGCGTCACAGGCGGCGCATTTGAATTACTATTTGAATATATGACCTACTATTTTTGGAATAATCAGAGGGTAGGTGACAACTAAGAAGTGGTGGTCTATCGATCTCAGCTTGACCTTAGATCCTGAAATGACTACCAATGTTCCGTGCAAAAAAAAATCCCCCGCGATTTTTAGCGGAGGATTTTTTAATATTCAAAGTACAGATGCTGAATAAAAAAGCTTGAAGCTCAAAAGGTTACTGATCTTTATTCTGGCAGGTAAACTCAGATAGGGTCATTTGCAGCATGGTGGTTCGATTACCCATAAATACAGCTTTCTTATCGTGTTTCTCACAGTGATCTACCGCTAGGGTTTTTACACTCTCTGGTAGTTCGCTGCAGTCATTGAGCTTGTCGCTAAATGTTCTAAAAGGGTTGCAGGCTTTATCGAAGCCCATAGAAAGCTGTGCGTATCTGATACTTAGTCCTTTGTCGTCGGACTTGGTAACCTTGGGCTTGGTTAAGGTTTTGATTTTATCTGATGAGACATCGGATACATCTCTTGGTGTCTCCTGTGATGCGCAGCCTGCTAGAGCGACCAGCATTAATCCCGTTATAAGATGATTTTTCATTTTAAGTGGGCCTTTTTGTTAGTTTTATTATTAGATTTTATTGTTAGTTATTTGTACTCAGCTAAAAGCATGAATCAATGCATGCTTGCTATGCAAGTTTATTTTACTCTATTGATAGTTTATATGGATTTCTTTTAGAGGCCTGGAGCGATAAACCGCTGTGGTTTGTCACCTTATCCGCGGTCTATTTAGTGCTCTAATTTGCTCGGGCAGCAGATTGATCTGCATTGCGTAATTTCCCGCGACACAGGCAACACGAATTGCTAGAATGCGCGCTCTTTTTAAGAGGGGCGGGGTTTTTACGACCTTCGCAGAAACGTTTATTCAGTCTATAATTTTTAAGTTTAAGGTATCCCCTATGTCTAACGACAACAATCAAGACCATGATTACAGTGCTGGTGATAGCAAAGTCGATGCGATTGCCGCAGTTGCTGTGCTGTCTATAATTATTGTTACCGTTGTTTACTGGCTTTCTACCCTGGGGTAGTAGTCCAGGTTTCTGATTCTATATTCAAACTTTATTGAGAATAGCGAAATATGAGCGATAGACTGCAGCTGGCTGAGAATGTAAGTCAACGATCTATGGTTGAGGATTACCTTAACCGGGTTCAGTTTGAGCCCGAGATTAATGCGCAGAAAATTGCCCAGTTGCAAGAACAGATCAAAAAGCAGTTGATCGAAAAAGATGCTGTTCTTATCGCCCATTACTACACCGACCCGTTGATTCAAGCCTTGGCTGAAGAGACTGGCGGGGTGGTTTCAGACTCTCTTGAGATGGCGCGTTTCGGTAGTACTCACAGTGCTCAGACACTGGTGATTGCCGGCGTTAAGTTTATGGGTGAGACAGCAAAAATTCTCACCCCTGAAAAGCGCGTGCTAATGCCAACGCTAGAGGCAACCTGTTCTCTGGATATTGGCTGCCCAGCCGATAAATTTGCCGAGTTTTGTGACCAGCACCCGGATCGCACCGTGGTGGTTTACGCCAATACCTCGGCAGCGGTTAAGGCTCGAGCTGACTGGGTGGTGACTTCTAGTATTGCGCTGGATGTGGTCGATCATCTGGATAGTCTCGGTGAAAAAATTCTCTGGGCACCGGATAAGTATCTCGGCAGCTATGTGCAGGGTAAAACCGGTGCTGATATGTTGCTCTGGGATGGCAGCTGTATTGTTCATGAAGAGTTTAAAGCCAAGCGCCTGCTTGAGCTTAAAGCGGTTCATCCGGATGCGGCAGTCTTAGTTCACCCGGAATCACCGCAGTCTGTTATCGATATTGCCGATGCAGTGGGTTCTACCTCGCAGCTGATTGCCGCTGCGGCAAGTCTTCCTCAGCAAAAGATGATTGTAGCTACTGATCAGGGGATCTTTTTCAAAATGCAGCAGGCGGTGCCCGATAAAGAGCTATTAGTCGCACCGACTGGTGGCAGCAGCGCAACCTGCCGCAGCTGTGCCAGCTGTCCATGGATGGGTATGAATAGTTTGGAAAACCTACTGGCTTCTCTGCAAGAGGGAAGCAATGAAGTATTTGTCGATCCTGAGATTGGTGAGCTGGCGATGAAATCTCTGGGTCGTATGATTGATTTCCGCGAACAGCAAAGCTCGTAATAAAAAGCGCCTAATAAAAAGTCCGTTACAATAAGCGCATAATCAAAGCTTTTCCGCTCGATCCTCCATCTCCACAAGATCTCTTAGCCGCTGACGAATAATCGCCGATTGCTTAAAGTCACTTTTAGCCAGTTTGGCCGCCAGTCCGAGCTGTTCCCGCGCCATATCAAACACGCCAATAAGGATAAAGTATTCCGCGCGAGCCTGATGCAGGCCTGAAATATTACCCGCCAAGCCACGTACCTCGGCCAGTCGGTACCAGATCATTGGGTCTTGGGGGCGCATTCGCGAAAGAGCGGTCAGCACGGCATCGGCGCTATCGTAGCTATGTTCCTGCCAAAGTGCTTCAGATTTAAGCACCATCAAAGGATAGTTATTCGGATTCAGTGTTAGCAGCTTGTTTAATTTAGTGACGGCAAATCGATACTCTTTCTGAGCTATATCGATTTCAATATCCGTATAATGAAAGGTCAGATTATTGGGGTTGCTGGCTAGTAGAACGGCAATTATCTGCCTGGCTTTTTCGAGCCGCTTATCTTTTAAGTAAGCCAACGCCAGACCGTAATTGGCGGCATCGGCTTTTAGGGTGTTGGCTTTAAGTTCTGCACTAAAGCGATTAATACTGTTATTGGTATTGTGCTCCATTGCCACCAGTGCTCGGGCACGCATCAGATAGAACTGCGGGTTTTGCGCATACTGGCGCATAGAGGTGCCCATAGAGCGGTTGCGGGCATCACCAATGCGTTTCTCGGTGATTGGGTGGGTCAATAAGAATTCTGGGGGACGGCTGCCGGTATAGCGGCTCGCCTTAAGCAGTGTGGCAAACATATCCGCGACGGCACCGGGATCGCGGTTGGCGCGCGCCATGGTAGCCAATCCTACGCGATCGGCTTCCTGCTCGTTGGCACGGCTAAAACGTAGTTGGCTATCCATGGCCAATGCTTGAGAGCTAATCATGGCAGCGGTGGCTGCATCGCCGCCGGCAGTGGCTGCAAGAACCACACTGGCCAGCAGACCAGCCATGCTCAATACCGAGGTTTTTTTCTGTGCCTCTGCACCGCGTGAGAAATGTCTCTGACTAAGGTGGGCCAGTTCGTGGGCGAGAACCGATGCCATTTGATCTTCATTTTCGGCATAGGCAAATACACCGGTATGAAAACCGACTACACCACCGGGTACGGCAAAGGCATTCATCGATGGGTTTTTAACGATAACCAATTCCAGTCGTGGATCTTCGATATCACTGTAGGTGGCTAAGTTGTACAGTAGCTGCTCGAGATAGATTTGCATCAGCGGGTCGTCGTAGGCTTTAACGCGACTGCGGAATACCTTTAACCAGATTCGCCCAAGCTCGTATTCCTGCTGTTTGGAGATAATGCCCGATGCTGCATCGCCGAGTACCGGGAGTTTGATTTCATTTGCGGCATGGCCATTGCCTAGTGGCATTATCAGGCTGCATATCAGAAGCAGGGATTTAAGAATATCTCTCTGCTTACAGAGGATGTGCAAAAAAGGCTGTGTTAGAAACGGTTTTTTCAAAATAGGCCTATATCGGGTTACATATGATTAGCACTGCCGTGATAGCATCACTGTAGCGGAAAATTATGCACAGTTCGACAGTTGAAATATCCACAAGTTTCAGGTCAGATACGGCCAAACAAGCGTTTTCATTTTAGCGTTAGAGTATTTATTGAGCGATTAGTCATTATAAAAACCAGTACAAACAAAAGGGATAGAAGGGATGAAGAAGATATTACACAAGTGGATTGAGCGGTATTTTGGCACTGAAGAAGCCTTGCTGCTGACTATTATCCTGATTGTGTCGCTGGTGATTTTTGCCACCTTGGGCGCGGTTTTAGGGCCTGTATTTGCCGCGGTAATCCTGTCATTTTTACTTCAGGGTATGGTTAATACACTGCGCCGCTATGGGGTTCCCAATAGTGTTGCCATTATGAGTACCTACCTGCTGTTTATGGTTGCATTTCTATCGGTGATTATCGGTTTGATTCCTATGGTGGGTCGCCAGACGTCTCTTCTTGTGGGTGAGCTGCCCAGTATGATTGGTCGTTTTCGGGAGCTGGCGGTAGATCTGCCAGAGCGTTATGCCGAGTATGTTAGCCCGGAGCAGTTCCAGTCGATTATGGCGCGTCTTACCGAAGAGGTCGGCCGTTTGGCGGAGCAGGCGCTATCCTTTTCTATCAGTAGTTTCCCGAGTATTATCGGCCTGATGATCTATGTGGTTCTGGTGCCGTTATTGGTGCTGTTTATGCTGAAGGATAAGGATCAACTGTTGCTATTTATGGGCAGCTTATTACCCGAGGAACGCTCGGTTATGCGCACCATCTGGAATGAGATGGATATGCAATTTACCAACTATGTGCGCGGTAAAGCGATTGAAATCCTGATCGTCGGCTCAGTTTCCTACGTTGCATTTTTATTGCTGGGCGTTAATTACGCCGCTCTTCTGGCGTTACTCGTAGGTCTTTCGGTGCTGATTCCCTATATTGGCGCTACGGTTGTCACTGTGCCGGTTCTGCTGGTTGGTTATATGCAGTGGGGCTTTAGCAATGAGTTCTTCTGGCTGTTTGGTGTCTATGGGGTTATTCAGTTTCTCGATGGCAATGTGCTAATTCCGGTGCTGTTTTCCGAGGTGGTTAATTTGCACCCGGTATTTATTATTATCTCCGTTCTACTCTTTGGCGGAATATGGGGTTTCTGGGGTGTGTTTTTCGCTATACCACTAGCGACGCTAGTTAAGGCCGTCTTTAACGCCTGGCCGCGCAAAGCACAGCGCGAGATGGAGTTTCAGCCGCCGCTGGATTTACCTGCCCATAGTCTCGATAACCCCAAGGGTGAGTAATAAAATTTAGCTTAAATTTAAATCAGCATCGTTGTCATTAGTTATCACTGAAAAGCAAAGGAACTTTATATGCGTCGTTTGATTGGTCTCTGTGGATTTTTGTTTTCTGCGATCTTTATATTAGCCCTTCAGCAGGGCTGTTCTGGTTTATCTGATCACAACCACAGCTATTATCAAAGCTCGGAAATAGTCACCAGTCCTAATGATAATCGCCAGTATCGTCATATCCGTCTGGATAATAAGCTTAATGTACTGCTGATCTCTGATCCAACCGCTGATAAAGCGGCTGCATCTCTCGATGTCCATATTGGCAGCTATCAAAACCCCGCTGATCGTGCAGGGTTAGTTCATTTTCTTGAGCATATGTTATTTCTTGGTACTGAAAAGTATCCGGACCCCGGCGAGTATCAGCGTTTTATTAGTGAGCATGGCGGTACCCATAATGCCGGCACCGGCCTTGAGAATACCAACTACTTTTTTGATATAGATGCGGTTTATCTGGAGCCTGCACTGGATCGTTTTGCCCAATTTTTTACCTCGCCGAACTTTGATGCCAAGTATGTTGATCGCGAGCGCAATGCGGTGGAGTCTGAGTATCGTTTAAAGATTAAGGATGACGGCAGGCGCTCACAGGACGTGCTTCAAGAGCAGGTTAATCCGCAGCATCCGCTGTCGAAATTCACTGTTGGCAACCTTGAGACTCTGGCCGATCTGGATGGCCGTCTGGTACGCGATGAATTGCTGGCAATCTATCAGAAATACTACTCAGCCAATATTATGAAGCTGGTGGTTCTCGGCAGTGAAAATCTCGATCAATTGCAGGCGATGGTCGAGCCGCGCTTTTCGCTAGTGGCTAACAATGATGTGCAAGTTGATATTCACCGCGCGCCATTTTTTGAACCCCAGCGTCTACCTGTGCAAATCTCGGTTATGCCGCTGCAAAATTCTCGCAGTCTAAGTCTTTCGTTTCAGATTCCAAAGATGCTGCCTCACTGGCAGAAAAAACCTGCCGGTTATCTGGGTGCACTTATCGGCCATGAGGGCGATGGCAGTCTTCTCGATCAGTTAAAGAAGCGTGGTTGGGCAGATGGTCTGGGGGCAGGGATGGCACTGGAGGATCGTGGTGGTGCACTATTCTCTGTGGATATTTCCTTGACACCTCAGGGGCTGGAACATCAGGAACAAATTGTTGAGATGTTCTTTGCCTGGGTTAAGTTGATTGGTGAGCAGGGCATTGAGCGCTGGCGTTTTGATGAGCGTGCTCAGTTAAGTGCGGTCGCCTTTAGATTTCAGGAAAAGCAAAACCCGGTTGGCTATGTTGCATCTCTTGCATCGATGATGCAGTTGTATCCGGTGGCCGATGTGTTGCAGGCAAACTTCGTGATGAATGCTTTTGATGCAGATCTGTTAGTAGAGGTTAGTGGGTATTTGACGCCGGCGAATATGCTACTGCAGTTGACTGCCCCAGAGGTACAGGGTGATCAGATAAGTCATATGTATCAGACTCCCTATTCAGTCACTGAGATTTCCGCTAAACAGCTTGAAAAATGGAATCGGCCGCAAAACTTTGCAGAGCTAAAATTGCCGTTGAACAACCCTTATATAGCAGAGGATCTCGAGTTACTGGCGACTGCTGTAAATCCAGTTCCCGAACTGTTAGTGCAGAGTGATACTGTGACTGCATGGCATTTTCAGGATACCCGTTTTGGCGTTCCCAAGGCGCATGTTATTGCCGCACTGGAATCCGCGGGTATTGATTCCCCGGCCAAGGCCGCTGCTATACAGCTCTACCTCGCCTATATTGATGATCAGCTGGGGGCAAAGGTTTATCCGGCCACCGAGGCGGGGTTAACGTTCTCGCTTCAGCCAACCAATAAAGGATTTAGTGTTGTTGTCGGTGGTTATTCAGACCGTCAGTCAGCACTGTTAAACGATATTCTTGCGGCACTCAAAAATCCAGTGTGGCAGCAGGAGCGCTTTGATCGAATTCAGCAATCAATGGTTCGAGACCTTAACAATTTCCGCCGCGAGTACCCGTTTCGCCAGGTTGTTGCCAGTCTCTATTCGATGATAAAAGGTCAGTGGACGCCAATTCAAAAAGCCAATGCGGTCAATCAGCTATCAATGGCTGAACTTGCTGCCCTGGTTAAAGATTTTACCCAGAATCTTAAACTCAAGGTTCTGATCAGTGGCAATCATGATCGCCAGTCTGCCGAGAAAATTATCGCCAGCCTATCGAGTTGGACTCAGCTTAAAGCGGTTCAGCCACAGCAGGCAGTTGCTAAATTAGACCTCGGCGAATATCGCGCACAGATACCCGTCGATCATAGTGATGCAGCGTTAATGCTCTATATGCAGGGTCGCAGCGATACTTTGGAAGAGCGCGCCCATATGTTATTGATTGGCGAAATGCTCTCTTCTCCATTTTATACCAGTCTTCGCACAGAGAAACAGTTGGGCTATGTGGTTGCCGCTTTTGCCAGCAATCATCTGCGGGTTCCTGGGATTGCACTGTTGGTGCAATCACCTACAGCGGGTGAACAGTTGTTGCGGTCAGAGTTTGATCAATTTCTGAGCAGCTATGCGGAGGAGGTTGCAGCACTTAACCAAGCCGATCTAAACCGCTATAAAACATCCGTCTTGAGTAGCTTGCAGGAAACACCGAAAAATTTAGCCGAGCTCAATGGTCGATTTATGGAGTCGGTGGGTCTTGGTTATAACAATTTTGATTTTCGCCAGCAGTTGGCTGAGCAGATTGCTGCGGTGACTTTAAGCAGCTTAAACCGTGCTTACAGTGCTGTGGTGGTCGATGATATCCGCGGATTGTCTGTTGAGACCGCTGCGCCGGAGCAGGAAAATACCGCTGTAGACCTACGCGATCAGGGCGCGGTTTACCAATATGACTTCTAAATATTGAGGGTCATTCTTTTTGTAATTCTACTAACTTGGATTGATTTAGAAAATAGTCATATAAAACAGGTGCTTACAATTTTCATTTTGTAGCTGATTAAGCCTTAACCTTATTTTAAATCCGGGCATCCCGTTGATTTTGTAGCTGAGCTACATTAAAATTGGCGCCTGATTTTTTGTGGCATGTTATACAGTAACACTTGTATGCAAGGGGCTACGAAAAAATGACTAATATAAAAATGGTTGGTGACGAATGACTCAGGATTTAGATCCGTTTGAAACTCAAGAATGGCTAGAAGCCTTCGATTCTGTTTGTAAGACGCATGGCGATGAAAGAGCCACATTTCTTCTCAATCAGCTGCAAGACCACGCTAACAAACAAGGCCTACAGCTGCCTTCATCGGTCACCACTCCTTACCATAATACAATCCCGGCCAACCGCGAAAAGCGTATGCCCGGCGATCTGTTTATGGAACGTCGTATTCGTTCGATTATTCGCTGGAATGCTCTGGCGATGGTTATGCGTGCTAATAAGAAGAGTGAAGGTATCGGCGGTCATATCGCCAGTTTCGCCTCTGCAGCAACATTATATGATGTTGGTTTTAACTATTTCTTCCGTGGCCCCGAGGGCGATCATCTCGGTGATTTGATCTTCTTCCAGGGACACAGTGCTCCAGGAATGTATGCACGCTCTTTCCTTGAAGGACGGCTGACTGAAGATCAGTTGGATAACTTTCGTCGCGAAGTCGATGGCGGCGGCCTGTCTTCTTACCCACACCCCTGGTTGATGCCGGATTACTGGCAGTTCCCAACTGTATCTATGGGTCTTGGCCCAATTCAGGCGATTTATCAGGCCCACGTTATGCGTTACCTGTCAGCCCGTGGCCTAGTACCTCGCGGTGACCGCAAGGTTTGGGCATTCCTCGGAGACGGTGAGTGTGATGAGCCGGAAAGCCTCGGCGCAATCTCGCTGGCCGGTCGCGAGCAGCTGGAAAACCTGACCTTCGTGGTTAACTGTAACCTGCAGCGTCTCGATGGCCCTGTGCGTGGTAACGGTAAAATCATGCAGGAACTTGAAGGTGTTTTCCGCGGTGCTGGCTGGAATGTGATCAAGGTCGTTTGGGGCCGTCACTGGGATCGCCTGTTGGAGAAAGATACTTCAGGTCTGCTGATTAAGCGTATGAACGAAGTCTGCGACGGCGAGTTGCAGAACTACAAGTTTAACGGCGGTGCCTACACCCGTGAGCACTTCTTTGGTAAGTACCCAGAGCTGCTCGAGTTGGTTAAAGATATGACCGACGAACAGATTATGTATTTGAACCGCGGTGGTCACGACCCCTATAAAGTCTATGCAGCCTATGCTGAAGCCGCGGCTCACAAAGGTCAGCCAACAGTTATTCTGGCTCAGACAGTTAAAGGTTACGGACTGGGTGGTGCAGGCGAAGCGGCCAATGACACTCACTCGATTAAGAAGCTTGATATTGACAGTCTGAAAGGTTTCCGTGATCGCTTTGGTATTCCAGTGTCTGATGACAATCTGGAATCAGTACCTTACTACCGTCCTGCTGAAGACAGCCCTGAACTTGAGTATATGCGCCGTCGTCGCAAGTCCCTCGGCGGTTCACTGCCAGCGCGACAGGCTGACTTTACGGCCATGAAAGCACCTGGTCTAGAGACCTTTAAAAAGCAGCTTGAGAGTAGTGGCACGAGAGTAATCTCTACCACTATGGCGTTTGTGCGTATTCTTTCTACGCTGGTTAAAGATAAGACGATTGGCAACTCAGTAGTGCCGATTGTTCCCGATGAAGCCCGTACCTTTGGTATGGAAGGCATGTTCCGTCAGCTGGGTATCTATACCTCTGAAGGTCAGAAATATGTGCCTCACGATCACCAACAGGTCATGTACTACAAGGAAGACAAGAAGGGCGTTATTCTCGAAGAGGGAATTAACGAAGCCGGCGCTATGTCTGCCTGGTTAGCTCTGGCAACTGCCTACAGCACCAGCGACTGCCCGATGATTCCTTTCTATATCTTCTACTCAATGTTTGGTTTCCAGCGTATTGGCGATCTCGCCTGGGCCGCTGGTGATAGCCAGGCACGAGGATTCCTGATCGGTGCAACTGCAGGTAGAACCACACTTAACGGTGAAGGTCTTCAGCACCAGGATGGACACAGTCTTATTCTTGCCAACACAGTGCCAAACTGTAAGAGCTATGACGCTGCATACAGTTATGAGCTAGCAGTCGTGGTTCAGGACGGTGTGAAGCGTATGTTCGAAGATAAAGAGAACTGCTTCTACTACCTGACGACTATGAACGAGAACTATGTTCAGCCAGCCATGCCTGAAGGTTCCGAAGAGGGCATTATCAAAGGTATGTACAGGTTCGAACAGGGCGCTAAAGGCGATCTGAAAGTTCAGCTGATGGGTGCAGGTACAATTCTTAATGAAGTGCGCGAAGCGGCTAAAATTCTGAAGAAAGAGTTCTCGGTTGAAGCGGATATCTGGAGTCTGACTAGCGTAAATGAATTGACCCGTGAAGGTCAGTCGGTTGATCGCTGGAATCTGTTGCACCCAGACAAGAAAGCCAAGAAGTCTTATGTCGCCGAGCAGTTGGAAGGTAGTTCCGAGCCAGTGGTTATCGCCACCGACTATATGAAAAACTACTCTGAGCAGTTGCGTGCCTATATCGACAACCCGCTGTATGTATTGGGAACCGATGGCTACGGCCGCAGTGATAGCCGTGCGGCGCTGCGTCACTTCTTCGAAGTGGACAGACACTTTATTACTGTTACAGCGCTGAAAGCGCTGGCTGATGAGGGTAAGATCAAAACATCGGTAGTGGCTAAGGCGATTAAGAAATTTGGTATTGATCCTGAAAAGGCCAATCCATTACACGTTTAATTGCGTTTATAGAGTACAGATAGGCTGAGCCTGTGGCTGTTTTGCTGCAAGCCAGCCTGCCGAGAAAAATGCTAATAAAGGATTTAATGTGACAATTCAAACAGTAGTAGTTCCAGATCTTGGCGGTGCCGAGACAGTTGAAGTTATCGAGCTGGGCCTGGCCCCTGGTGATAGTGTTGAAGTTGAAGATTCTCTGCTGGTTTTGGAATCTGATAAAGCCACTATGGATATACCGAGCCCGGCAACTGGCGTATTTACTAAATACCTGGTTGAAGAGGGTGCCACAGTCAGTGTTGGTGATCCTATTGCCGAGATTGAAATTGCCGATGAAGCTGCTCCTGAAGAGCCACAGCCGGCTGCTGTCGAAGAAGCAACTGCTGATGAACAGCCTGTTGAAGCAGCTGTTGCTGAAGTCGCTGCAAGCTCTCCAGCCTCAGCCTCTGAGTTAATGGTTCAGGTGCCTGATATTGGTAATGATGACAAAGTTGATGTGATCGAGATCTGTGTTGCTGTCGGTGACGAGGTCAGTGAAGGCGATACTCTGGTGATTCTCGAATCCGATAAAGCGACTATGGATATTCCATCCACGCATTCAGGTAAAGTTCTAAAGATTGTTGTTGCCGAGGGCGATAAGCTTGGCACTGGTGATGATGTCGCTCTGTTTGAAGTGACATCTGAGGCTGCTCCTGCTGCTCCTGCAGCAGCTGCGGAACCTGTGCCTCAGGCTGCTGCACCGGCTCCTGTAGCTGCTGCTCCTGTTGCAGTAGCCACACCTCAGCAGGGGTCAACTGCTACTGACAGCGCTAAAGAAAAGACCGCTGGTGCCGATGTTTACGCCGGTCCTGCAGTTCGTCTGCTAGCTCGTGAACTGGGTGTAGACCTGACTCAGGTTTCAGGTACTGGCCCCAAAGGTCGTATCCTGAAAGATGATGTCAGCAACTTCGTTAAGAAGGTTATGCAAAATAAAGACAGCGCAGCAGTTTCCACAGCTGGTGGTGCTGGTATCCCGCCAATTCCTGCAGTTGATTTCAGCCAGTTTGGTGAGATCGAAGAGGTTAAGCTAAGCAAGATCCAGAAGCTGACTGCCGCCAATATGCAGCGCAACTGGTTGAATATTCCTCATGTGACTCAGTTTGACGATGCTGATATCACTGAGCAGGAAGATTTCCGCAAAGGCCTTAAAGCTGAAGGCGAGAAGCGCGGTGTACGTGTAACGCCCGTCGCTTTCCTGATCAAGGCTCTGGCCGCAACACTGCAGGCCAATCCTATCTTTGCTCGCTCAATGGGCGCTGATGGTCATCATGTGGTCCAGAAGCACTACATTAATATTGGTATGGCTGTGGATACACCTCGTGGTCTGGTTGTACCAGTGATTAAAGATGTTGATCAAAAGGGTATCTGGGAAATTTCTGCGGATATTATGGATCTCGCCGTCAAGGCTCGCGATGGCAAGTTAAAACCAGCTGAAATGCAGGGTGGTTGTTTCACACTTTCTAGCCTGGGTGCTATTGGTGGCAATGGCTTTACGCCGATTGTTAACGCGCCAGAAGTGGGCATCCTCGGTGTTTCCAAGTCGCAGATTAAACCGGTTTGGAACGGCTCTGAGTTTGTGCCGCGCCTAATGTTGCCTTTGGCTCTGTCCTACGATCACCGAGTAATCAATGGCGGTGATGCCGGTCGCTTTATGACTCATCTGGTTAAGTTGCTTAGCGATATTCGCCATTTGGCACTCTGAGTTAGCGGTATACGCTGTATGATAAAAGGGCCTTTGAGAAATCAAAGGTCCTTTTTTTTATTCTTTTTTATTCTTTATAGTTATTAGTTGTAGGGAGGTTTGATGAGATATTTACATACTATGGTGCGGGTAACCGACTTACAGGAATCACTGGATTTTTACTGTGAGGGTTTGGGGTTGGTTGAACTGTATCGCGACGAATATCCTAAAGGACGTTTTACACTGGTCTTTCTTGGTGCTCCTGATGATGCGGAAATGGCGAAGGAGACCAAGGCACCGTTGTTAGAGCTGACCTATAACTGGGAAACTGAGGATGGCAGTGAGCCGGAACAATATACTCAGGGCCGCAATTTTGGACATCTGGCTTATAGAGTCGAGAATATCTATCAAACCTGCCAGCGCCTCGCGGATGCTGGGGTAGTTATTAACCGGCCGCCTCGGGATGGCCATATGGCATTTGTTCGCTCACCGGATAATATCTCTATTGAAATTCTTCAGGAGAACGGTTCTCTAGAGCCTTGCGAGCCCTGGCTATCGATGCCCAATACTGGCAAATGGTAAAAGAAGGTTAGTCTTTGCGGTAGGGCAGCATCTCTTGCGCCTGCAGTATATGTTGGTCTATTCCTTCGCCCTCACGCTGTAAAAATCGCGCAATGGCATCACGAAACTGCGGATGCTTAATCCAGTGCAATGAATAGGTTTTAACCGGTTCAAAGCCGCGTACAATCTTGTGTTCACCCTGAGCGCCAGCATCGTAGCGTTTAATACCACGGCTAATCGCAAACTCAATGCCGCTGTAATAACAGAGCTCAAAATGCAGGTAGGAAAACTCGTCGACACTGCCCCAGTAACGTCCATAGAGTGTTTCATCATCAAAAAAGTACAGCGCGCAGGCGATAGGAATATCGTCCTGCCATGCCACAGCCATAGCGATCTGTTCGGGCATAGTGGCCGCTATCTGCCTAAAAAATTCTTCGGTTAAATAACCTCTGGTGCCATTGCGCTTTATATAAGTACGCTCATAGAGCTGATAGAACAGCCGCCAGATTTCAGGGCTAATAGCCTCGCCGACTTCAGTGGTAATGCGGATCCCTTGATCGACAATTGCTTTGCGTTCCTTGCGGATCATCTTGCGCTTGCGCGACATCATGGTGGCGGTAAAGTCATCGAAGTTACTGTAGCCGCGATTTTGCCACTGGTATTGAACGCCCGTGCGCTGGAGTAATCTCGAGTCTTCAAATAATCTCAGGTGCTCCTCACCGGGAAATAAAAAATGCCAACTCGAAGCACCAGTATCCTCAGCGACTGCTAGTACCTCATCAATTAATTGACTGCAGTCGTCCTTCGTTAGCGGCTGACTGCTTCTAACCCTTGGGCCAACAGAGGGTGTAAACGGAATTGAGGTAACCAACTTTGGATAATAGTCGAGGCCATTGTCATGAAAGGCATTGGCCCAGGCCCAGTCGAAAACATACTCGCCCATCGAATGATCTTTCAGATACAGCGGCATAAAGGCGCTATTTGAATCCTCTTGATTCGCATCGGACTCTAATAATAAATGGATAGGGTTCCAACCGCTGGCCTCACAGGCGCTCTGGCTATCTTCCAATGCCTGCAAAAATTCTTCACGCAAGAAGGGGTAGGGCAGTGGCTGGCTCAGAGATGGGGTTTTTGGGTCAGGATTCAATGGATAAACTCAGGTCGACTTTTATTGTTCATTGTACGGTCTATGGCTGCAATATGATCAAAAACCTGCACTTATCTGTTGGTTTAAAGAGATTTTTACGCTTAATTTTTGGGTAAAGATTGCCATTAGGGTATCATGCGCAGCTTCAACACTAATCGGCTAGGTACGGAGACTGTTCAATGATAATCAAGCCCCGCGTTCGCGGCTTTATGTGTATTACAACTCATCCAGTGGGTTGCGAAACCAATGTTAAAAATCAGATCGATTTTATTAAATCTCAGTCACCTATAGAGTCGCCAAAGCGCGTACTGGTGATTGGTTCTTCGACCGGTTACGGCCTGGCAGCGCGGATTGGCGCAGCTTTTGGTGGCGGTGCATCGACGCTGGGTATTTTCTTTGAGAAGCCGAGCACAGAGACTAAGACCGGCACTGCCGGCTGGTATAACTCTGCCGCTTTTCACAAGTTTGCCGAGCAGGATGGCCTGTATGCGAAAAGCATTAATGGCGATGCCTTCTCCGACGAAATTAAAGCCAAGACCATTGAGACTATTAAGCAAGACATGGGTCAGGTGGATTTGGTTATTTATAGTCTGGCGGCTCCCCGTCGTCAGCATCCCAAAACCGGTGAGGTATTTAATTCAACTCTTAAGCCTGTGGGTAAAAATGTCACCATGCGTGGCGTGAATACCGACAAAGAAACCATTCAAGAATTTAGTCTTGAAGCCGCCAACGATCAGGAGATTTCTGACACGGTTGCTGTTATGGGTGGTGAAGACTGGCAGATGTGGATCGATGCTCTGGACGAAGCCGGTGTTCTGGCGGAAGGCGCAAAGACCACTGCCTTTACCTATATCGGTGAGAAGATGACCTGGGATCTTTACTGGGATGGCACTATCGGCCAAGCCAAGAAAGATCTCGATAAGCGGGTGATTTCAATTCGTGAAAAGCTAGCGGCCAAAGGCGGCGATGCACGGGTTTCTGTGCTTAAAGCGGTTGTGACTCAGGCCAGTTCGGCAATTCCGATTATGCCACTGTACCTGGCGATGCTGTTTAAAGAGATGAAGCGCCGAGGCACTCATGAGGGCTGTATTGAACAGCTCTACAGACTCTACAGCGAATGTCTCTACAGCGATTCACCGCGCACCGACGAAGAGGGTCGCCTGCGTGTCGATGAGCTGGAGCTGCTGCCTGAAGTCCAGGATGTAGTAGCTGAAGCCTGGGCTAAAATCAGCACTGAGAATCTTGCTGAGCTAACTGATTTTGTCGGCTATAAACAGGAATTCCTCAATCTGTTTGGCTTTGAGATCGACGGTGTGGATTACGATGCCGATGTCGACCCCAATGTTCAGATCAGCAATCTTGTGTAAGCCTTAGATATGAGTTCAAAAGCCACTCAATTTAAACCGGCACTGCTGCATCCGCGCTACTGGTTAACTTGGTTTGCTTTTGGGTTATGGCGTTTAATCACCCTGTTACCATTTCCGTTGTTACTGGTTTTGGGCAGGGCGATTGGCCTAATCTTTTATGCCTTGCCAAGTCGCCGAAAAACCATTGCCCGGCGCAATATCGAAATCTGTTTTCCGGATCTTAGTGCCGCTGAGCAACAGACCATGCTGAGAGCTAATTTTATCAGTACTGGTATTGCGGTTATGGAAGTGGGTATCGCCTGGTGGTGGTCGAAAAAACGCTTTAACAAACTGCTTCAATTTGAAGGGCAAGAGCATCTGGAAGCGGTCAAAGATCGCGGCATTATGCTTCTGGGTATCCATTTCACCACGCTAGAGATTGGCGCAGCCGCTATTTCGACACTGGTTGAAATGGATGGTATGTACCGCGCTCATGGCAATCCGGTCTACGATTTCTTGCAGGCCCGCGGCCGACTGGCCAAGGGCATACACAACGGCGTGGTCTACGAACGCCGCGATGTACGCGGTACCATGAAGGCTCTAAAGAAAGGTCGTGCTCTATGGTATGGCCCGGATCAGGACTATGGTCTGCAACAGGGTTTGTTTGTTCCGTTTTTTAATATTCAGGCAGCTACAGTATATGCCACAGCGCGCTTTGCCGAAAAAACCGGCGCGGCGGTTGTGCCGTTTAGCCATATCAGGCTACCCGGTTCTCAGGGTTACAAAATTACTATCCATCCTGCGTTGGAGAACTTTCCGGTTGGTGACGATCTAGTCGATACCACGCGAATCAATAAGATTGTCGAAGAGTTTATTATGCTCCAGCCAGACCAGTACCTATGGGTACACCGACGGTTTAAAAACCGCCCCGAGGGCGAGCCTGATTTATATAACTTGCCGACGAAAAAGAAAAGTCGCCGTGCGGCAATATGAGTGTAGGTTTAGCTTGTGTAGCCTGAGTGCCAACAGTACCATTACGTGTTTTTCACAAAATAGCTTTAAAAGGAAGTAGGTCATGATTAGCGGAAGTATTGTCGCGTTGTTAACTCCGATGCACCCTGACTCTCTAGAGGTGGATTGGGACGCGCTGAAGAAGCTTGTCGAATGGCATATAGAGCAGGGCACCGATAGCATAGTTGCGGTTGGCACTACCGGAGAGTCAGCGACTCTCAGTGTTGCTGAACACGCCCAAGTTATCAGTGTTGTGGTTGAACAGGCTGCTGGTCGTATTCCAATTATCGCTGGCACTGGTGCCAACTCCACTCGCGAAGCTATTGAGCTAACTCAGGCCGCCGCTGATGCTGGTGCCGCCGCCTGCCTATTAGTCACTCCCTATTACAACAAGCCGACTCAAGAGGGCCTGTATCTTCATTACAGAGCCATTGCCGAGGCGGTGGATATAGATCAGATTCTTTACAATGTGCCGGGCCGTACCGCCTGCGATATGTTGCCCGAAACCGTGCAGCGGCTCAGCCATATTGACAATATTGTCGGTATCAAGGAAGCCACCGGTGACCTTGATCGGGCTAGAGAAGTTATAGCTCTATGTCCTGAAGATTTCGCGGTTTACTCCGGTGATGATGCAACGGCCAGAGAGTTGATGTTGCTTGGCGGTCATGGCGATATTTCGGTGACTGCAAACGTTGCGCCAAAACTGATGTCAGAGATGTGCGCTGCGGCGCTCAGCGGTGATGCGACGAAGGCTTTGCAGTTAGATTCGAAACTGGCACCACTACACGACAGCCTGTTTGTTGAAGCCAATCCTATACCGGTTAAATGGGCAGTGGCTGAACTTGGATTGTTGGCCAACGTTCTGCGTCTGCCAATGACCCCGCTTTCTGAAACATACCATGAGGTAGTTCGAGCAGCTATGCGCAGTGCAGAGCTGGTTTAACCACTTTTAATAAAAAATTACGGGGCTACCGATTAAAATGAAATCATTGATAAGTGCGCTGAATATCTGTGTCATCCTGAGTTTAACCGGCTGTGGTTGGCTCGGCTTACGCGATCGAAGTAATGACTATCTGCTCGCTGAAGAGACTGAGGTCACTGCTATACCCGCAGGTCTTGATCGATCGGTTATCGGCCAACTCTACCCGATTCCGCAGATCGCCAGCGAATCCATCGAGTTGGTTGATTTTGAAGCGCCACGTCCACAGCCAGCATCGGTTAATACCTTCGAGCAGCTGGTTAAAATCCAGAGTCTGGAAGGTCGTCGCTGGGTCTTGATCAATATTCCCCCCAGTGAACTCTGGCCGCGTGTGCGCAGTGTTTTAAACCGCAATGGTGTTCCCGCTGCGCTAGCCGAAGGCTCTTCAGGGGTTATTGAAACAGTCTGGGTAAAGTTTAATTCCGATGAAGATAATTCTCACCGTTTTCGTTTTCAGATTTCCCCTGGCGTTCAGGTAAATAGTTCGGAAATATCGCTGTTGCACAATCAAGCTGTCCGTTCTGAGGAAGACCAGGCGGTTTGGCCGCAGGCTTCAGACAGTGATCAACGGGAAAAAGATATGCTGACTATGCTCGCCAACGAGCTGGCCGGAGCGACCAATTACGCGTCGGTATCGTTGCTCGCGCAAAATATTGGTGGCGAGGCAAAAGTTGTGGTGATTACCCCAGAGGTTGCCGACCCATTTATTCAGATCAAACTGAGTTTCGATCGTTCCTGGGCATCGATTCTGTACTCCGCTGATCGCGGTGGCTTTACTCTTGTCGACAAGAACCGATCAGAGGGAACTCTGTATGTAAACTACACCGATAAAGCTACTGATGAACCGGGTTTCTTTGCCCGCTGGTTTGGCGAGGATAGCGGTGACCAAATCCTTGAGGTCAACTATCAAGTGTTGGTACAGATGGTCGGTGCCAATGTAGAAGTCAGGGTTGTAGGTCCCGATTCTGATGGTCTTGGCAAAGCCGAAACGCTTCGGCTGTTGAAGATTTTACGCAATAATATGTCTTAAGGCGCATTCACAATGCGCTTTGCATCTCTCGGCAGTGGCAGCAGGGGTAATGCCACGCTAGTCGAATGGCGTGACACCTGTGTCATGATCGACTGCGGTTTCTCTATTAGAGATACCACCAAGCGTCTGGAAAAGCTTGGTAAAACCCCTAATGATATAGACGCCATTCTAGTCACTCACGAACACAGTGATCACTGGAAGGGTGTTATACCTCTATCGGCCAAATTCAATATAGATGTCTATGTAACTGCTGGCTGTATGCGCAGTCGCAAGGCTGAAGAACGCGCCTTTCCATTTTATATTATCGATAGTCATACTCAATTTCAGGTCGGTGATCTGTCGGTAACGCCAGTCCCAGTTCCCCACGATGCCAGAGAGCCTGTCCAGTACCTTTTTAACAGCGATAACCATCAGTTGGGGATCTTGACAGATGTAGGGTCACTAACTCCGCATATAGAGTCTGCCTATGCCAATTGCGATGGGCTGTTGGTTGAGGCTAATCACGACTTCGATATGCTTATGGATGGGCCTTACCCGGAATTCCTTAAAGACCGTGTCTCAGGCCCCTGGGGACACTTAAATAACCAGCAGACTGCAACACTGCTTTCAGCGATTGATCAACAGCGTATTCAGCAGTTGGTTATCGGTCATATCAGCGATAAAAATAATACTATTGATAAAGTCAGGGCTGCTGTGGAGCCGGTTATTTCAAATAACGGTAACCTTTATTATGCTTGTCAGCAGCAAGGCTTTGATTGGTTAGAGCTCAATTAATTATTAATCACCTTTCAGCTGAGCATCAGTACTTATAACTAGTTTTTTTGTCCACTTGGTTTAAGTTAGAAACATTTTTTTTTAATTACTGCAAACACTTTTTATCGTTTGTAGGCCAGTTTTTCAACTTTTTTATGACTTTTTTCCACAGATACATTTTTTAACTCGAATTATTTTCACAAAACACGCGTAAGTTATTGATTTTTGCCTTCCAATTCCGTAACCCATTGATTTATAACGACTTAATGATGTGGTTAAAAATTGATCAATTTAACAAAACTGTTGGTTTTTTGGGGGTTTAACCAATCAAACCCCATTTAATCCACAAAGTTATCCACAGCTTTTGTGGGTATCTTTTTAATTGGCCAACAAAAAATTTATCGCGGTTTTCACGCTGAATAATGAGCTGTCGGTGGATAATTATAATATTCCGCCTTATTTCGTCTGTTCGTGATGAGCGGTTGTATAAACCGCTTTAAAAAAGCCTATAAAAATCTGCATATCCAGATCGTTAAATGGCAAAATAGACTTATGTTGATTATCGAAATATCCTTCACCTCTAGCACTCTCAAGAACCGCGCTCAGCAGCTGTCGGAAAAACTGCAATTGGATCTGCGCAGCGATGCTTCTGCAACCTATGATTACCTTCTTGAGCTATCAGAGTCGGGTTTATCTCTAGTTCCATCAGCCGATAAGGGCTATGGGTCTATTCAGTGCGATTTCGCAGCTGGTACCCACAGTCACCGACGGCGTTTTGGTGGTGGCAACGGTCAGTCAATTGCTAAAGCCATAGGGGTTTCCGGAAAGTTTTCTCCGCGAGTTCTAGATCTTACCGCTGGTATGGGTGGTGACGGCTTTGTTCTCGCCACACTAGGCTGTTCTGTGACCTTGATTGAGCGCAACCCGATTGTGCACTGTCTGCTCGCCGACGGGCTGGAAAGGGCTGTAATCAGCGCAGATCATGATTCTGAGTTAAGAGAAATTATAAACAGAATCAACTTAGTTGAAGCCAACTCAGCTGATTTTCTTCAGGGAGATGATAGTGGCCTAGCTTGTGTAGATGTAGTTTATCTCGACCCTATGTTTCCTGAGCGCAAGAAGTCCGCCAAAGTTAAAAAACAGATGCAGGCTTTTCATGGGATTGTCGGCACTGATTCAGATGCAGATGGGTTGTTAGCGCTGGCACTTGATGTCGCCACTTACCGAGTGGTGGTGAAACGTCCGGCGGGCGCTAACCATTTAGCTGATAGAAAACCGAGTTATTCCCTTGAGGGCAAATCGACTCGCTATGATATCTATACCCTAAAAAAGCTTCCTAGCTAAACTCTCCACCTAAGCTCTCCACCTAAACTCTCTGTATAAGCTGTCCAGTTACGATTTATAACGCCTTGCAATCACCAGAAAATTGCCAAAAACGACAACCACAAATCCTGCAATTGCCAGTGGGGTCCATTGATAGTCTTCAAATATTGTCGACAGCATGATGGCTACAAAAGGGATAACCAGCGCGGTAAAGCTGGCGCGATCCGGGCCAATGCTAACCAGTAGCTTTAAGTAGGCACCAAACACCAATACCGTGCCGAATACCGAGAGATACACCAATGAGGCGGTGTACTCAAAAGTAGCCTCATAGGTGAATTCAACACCGCTCAGTAATGCGATTACTAGTAAGATAAGTGAACCGTAGAGCATCGACCAAGCATTAATAGACCACACGGAAAGACCCGTGCGTCCATTGCGAGTGGCGGCAATATTGCCGAAAGAAGCTATGATCACGCTTAACACGGCCATCGAAAAGCCAATCAGTGCATTTTCAGAAGAAGAGTATTTAATAATTTCCGGCTGAAACAGCATGCCCACCCCAAGCATACCGATAATTCCCCCAGTCAGGGTTGCCCATGAAATCGGCTGTTTTAGAAAAATCCGTCCATTGATAATATTGAAAAAAACTAACAGCGAAAATATAACCGCGACAATTCCACTAGTGAGATAGATTTCAGCGAGATAAATAGCCCAGAAATTTAAGCCAAATAAGAAACCGCCCTGGGCGAGTAGAAAGCCATGGGTGACAGGGTTTATTTTTAGCGGGATTTTTCTCGCCAAACACCAGATAAACAGCAGTGCTGAACCCAGAGTCATTCGATAGATAATTGAGACTAATGGATCGACTTCACCGAGCTGATAGGTAATAGCCAACCAGGTTGAACCCCAGATCAAGATTGTTGATAGATACAAAAAACTCGTCAAAGGGTTAATAGCCGGCTCCTAGTTGGCGTTCTTGAGCGGCTTTTGTCGCCCTCAAATAGGTTTCTATACAAACTGCTCTCTATAAAAACAGCTTAGCCAGTAACGATTGGTAAATATCCGTTAGTGTATTGAGGTCATCGACGCTGATATTTTCATCGATCTTATGGATGGTCGCATTGACCGGCCCCAATTCGATAACCTGAACCCCATGAGGGGCAATAAAGCGGCCGTCAGAGGTGCCTCCGGCGGTTGATAATTCAGGGTCTAGTCCGGTAACTTCTTTAATGCTGGCAACCGTGGCGGCAACCAAATCGCCTTCGGCGGTTAAAAAGGGCAGACCGCTGAGATTCCAGTTGGCTGAATACTCAAGGCCATGTTTGTCGAGGATATTTTCGGTGCGCTCAATTAACTGCTGTTCAGTCAGTTCGGTAGAGAATCGAAAGTTAAAGATCACCTCAAGTTCACCGGGGATAACATTGGTAGCACCGGTGCCGCCATTGATATTGGATATCTGGAAGCTAGTGGCGGGAAAGAACTGATTACCCTGGTCCCACTCTTCAGCGGCTAATTCCGCCAGTGCTGGTGCAGCACGGTGAACCGGATTATCTGCCAGATGAGGGTAGGCCACGTGACCCTGTAAACCTTTTACTGACAGCGTGCAGCCAAGTGAGCCACGGCGTCCGTTTTTAATAACATCACCACACTTGGCAGTGCTCGAGGGCTCGCCAACCAGACACCATTCTGGGAGCATATCCTGTGCTCGCAACCACTCGACAACCTTGACCGTTCCGTTGGTGGCTATGCCTTCTTCATCACTGGTAATTAAAAATGCAATCTGTCCCTGATGATTCGGGTTATCTGCAACAAAGCGTTCAACGGCAACCACCATAGCTGCCAGCGAACCTTTCATATCTGCGGCGCCACGGCCGTACAGGTAGCCATCTTTGATATTGGCTTCGAAGGGGGGTAACTGCCAGTTTTCTTCGGGTCCGGTAGGCACTACATCGGTATGGCCGGCGAAACACAGAGTCGGCCCCTGAGTACCGCGAACGGCCCAGAAATTATCCACATCCTCAAAGCGTAGCTGTTCAACACGAAACCCAATAGCGGCTAATCGATCGATCATCACCTGCTGACAACCACAGTCCTCAGGGGTAACTGAACGGCGGCGAATTAAATCTTGAGTAAGTGCGATTGTTGCTGATGGCTGAGACATTGAATTGACCTTTATTGAATGTCTCTATTGTAGAGGGCAAATGCTTTGCAGGCTATATGCGCTTGGTGGTTATATTGCCTTTACCGTTTAAAAACAGCTTTAAATACAGCAGAAAAAAAACACACAAACGGCAGATAATAAAAAGGCTCCCGAAGGAGCCTTTTTATTATTGGACAGAATGTTTTTGATTTTATGCGTTAATCCGCTTTCTTGCGGCTATTCCAAATAATCCTAGAGCCATAGAACCAAATAGAAACAGCGCGCTGGGAATGGGTGTTGCTATAGGTGGCTGAACCGAGGCGAATAGCTCTCTACTGGCAAGGCGTTCATTAGAGGTATAAACCAACATGGTGCTCGACCAATCAAAGTTTTTCTTCCCGCTTGCCTGTTCTTTTAGCTGCTTTGCAGTTCGACGATCTGAACGATCATCAAGCTTTGGCACTGATCCCATAATATCCCAGATCACATAGTTAACCAGAGCATTGTATTTAGCCGCTGTTGCGCTGAGAGATTCAGAAAAATCCAGCAGGGTAAATAGATAGCCAGCTTGACTATATTTTGTTTTGTCGTTTCGACGATTGTTGTATTTACCTGCACCATTTTGAATATCGTTGTAGGTGTTTACGGTGGCATTCCATGTGCTGAAACGTCTGGAATTGTCGTTGGTCACCGCTAAACGGTTATCGCCATCAATGGTTAATTCAATGGCGCCAGTTGTGATATCTGGGCCATCTTTAACTTCTAATGTGGTAGCGGTACCCAGACCTTCGTAGGTGATTTCAACGGTTTCAGCAAGCACTGAGCAGTTGATTAATAGAGCTGTGGCTGTGCCGTAAACAAGCGTACCAAAAGTTGTTTTAGTGATGTTCATCCTTTCCTGTCTCCTTGTCAGCAGCCTGCCAACATCAATAGATATAAACAATGTGGGGATTTTATGATTTCACAGAAGACGCGCAACCAGTGCAGGTTGATAATGCGAACCAGTTATCACTTTATATTGAGTTAAAGGTCGAGTGACCTATCGAGGGGGAATAAAAGAACGGTGGTTTTTAAACCAGCTTATCTTTCGCTGCATTTATTTTCGCCGCCAGATAGTCACTGCCGCCGCGATCGGGATGCAGTCGCTGAATCAGTCGCTTATGGGCTTTGATAATATCTTCTTTAGCGGCATTGGGCTCCAGACCGAGAATTTCATAGGCTTCTTTTTCCGAGAGATCGGACATATTACTGGCCTGATAGCTTTTATCCGAGCTACCTTGGTTTGATCCGTCTTGAGTGTTGCGCAGTAGATAGGTCTGCAATAATACGTAGGACTCGCGATCTGATTGTTTAAACTCTTCTAGTAGGTTCTGAAGTTCTACAGTGCTTAATTGCGAGAGGTGCCTGCCGGAAAATTCGCCCTTTAAAACTTCTCCATCCATCTCTTTAGTCGAAAAATTTACTGTAACTAGCAGTGATTTGGTGCGAAATTGCGAGGGGCTGGTTTTAAAGCGGCTAAGGATTTGCAGAAATGGCAGGGCTCGCAACCCCAGCCCAAAAATGGTTTTTGCCAACGGCACTAATACTGCTAGACCGGCACCGAGCCAGTGCATTCTTCCGCTGGCCACGAGTATTACTGAGAAACCCAGTACCGACCAGAATGCAGTGCGCCAGAGAAATGATCGACGTTTATCTGCGGGTAGACTTTTGAGTATTTTCCACCAGTACCAGACAGAAAAGATGATTGCGATCAGTAAAAGTATTCTCGGCATAGCAGAAGTTTCTCTATCTGGGTTACGGTCAGTCGTTTTAAACGGGCTTTAAATTTAAAAATAGAAGCTATAAAAATAAAAGCTATAAAAAAAGCCCCAATCCAATAAAGGGTAGGGGCTTTAGCTCAAACTATCAATACACTGATCAGGTTCACCAATATTTAGCGAGTTTTAAGAGCATCGCGCAGCTTATCTGCCATAGAGACCAATGAAGTCTCAGTAGTTTCCCAATCGATACAGGCATCGGTAACTGAAACCCCATACGCCATCTCATCGGCATTGCTCGACAGCTTCTGGTTGCCACCATTTAGATGACTCTCAATCATAACGCCGATAATCGACTTATTGCCTTCGAGGATCTGGTTGGTGACATTATCCAAAACCAGCGGCTGTAGATTGTGGTCTTTATTGGAGTTGGCATGACTGCAGTCGACCATAATATTTGGTGCTATTCCAGCCGCTTTCAATTCCTGTTCGCAGATTGAAACGCTGACTGAGTCATAGTTCGGTTTGCCATTTCCACCACGCAATACTACGTGTGCATAGGGATTGCCCTTAGTGGTAACAACTGAAACATTGCCGTCGGAATTGATACCCAAAAAGCGGTGCGGGCTAGCGACAGACTGCAGGGCATTAATCGCCACAGTCAGACTGCCGTCAGTACCGTTTTTAAAACCAATCGATGAGGAGAGGCCAGAGGCCATTTCGCGGTGAGTCTGTGATTCAGTGGTGCGTGCACCAATGGCAGACCAGGCGATCAGATCCTGCATATACTGTGGCGATATAGGATCTAGGGCTTCGGTTGCTGTGGGCAGGCCGATCTCAAGAATATCGTGAAGTAACTGACGGCCAATATGGAGGCCATCGGTAATCTTGAACGAGTCGTTCATAAACGGATCGTTAATCAAACCTTTCCAGCCGGTGGTTGTGCGTGGCTTTTCAAAATAGACGCGCATAACGATCAACAGCGTATCGCTGACTTTTTCGGCAAGGGCTTTAAGACGTACAGCATATTCCTGAGCGGCTTTAATATCGTGAATTGAGCAGGGGCCAACAACCACAATAACCCGGTGATCTTTGCGCTCAAGGATATTTTCAATCTCTGTTCGGCCCTGTGAAATTACCTCACGAGCTTTTTCTGACAGCGGTATTTCACGCTTCAGTTCTGCCGGAGTAATCAGGATCTCTGGCGGTTCAATATTAATATTTTCTACTGCGTGGGGATCCATATTGGAATTCCTAACAATTAACTTTAATCAAGAGAGCCATTGTACTTAAATATTATCAATATTGAAGATTATTCAGCTTCAACCTCAATAAACAGTGGGATTTGCGGAAAATAAAGTGCGCAGCGTACGGGATTGTCCTGCAGGCTTCTATACAGGTTGGCATAGTGTCTGAGCTGCCCTTGATAGGCATTGGTCTGTTTGGCGATAAATTGCGCTTCGCTTTCATCAGCTGCGGGCTTGGAGAATTTATAGTCAATAATCCAGCGCAGACCCTGATCGACAAAGGTTCGATCAATCACCGAAGTGCCGGCGCGATTTTGCTCTTGCTGGTAATAGCCCAAGGCTTGTTCACACTGCGCCTGGTTGTGGCTGTGCAGTATCCACTGTCCCTTTGGGTCTGCGAGCATAAGCTGAATAGCATCACTAAGACTGTCGAGTTCAGTGCTACTGGCAAGTATTCCCTGTTCTTTTAGCTGCGCTGCCCATGCGGTGGGTAGCTGTGTAATACGCTGGGCTGTCCATTTGGCAACGCCTTCATTGGCGATCTGTTTAAGAGTTCGGTGAAGAACAGTTCCCAGTAATCTTGCGCGGGTAGTGAGGTTTTCTTCGACCTGGTTTTCTACTGCGATCGCTGTCTCTTCGCTGCCTGTCAACATAGAACCCATAGATGCTGCCTGGGTTTCAAATTGCGCGGGCAGTCGACGGATATGTTGCAGTCGGGTCGTCGCCGCATCTGACTTATCCTCTTCCGGGCCCAAATAGACAGGGTATGTCTCATCGTTTATTCCTGCTTCAATCGTCTTCCAGATCGGTGCCAGTAAAGTGCCTTTACCCGGTGCTAACCAGCCCTGATTTTGCGCAGCTTTTAACGAGCCAGATAAATACAGCTTTCGAATTGCCCGGGTTGCTGCCACATACAGCACACGGGTATTTTCCAGACGAGTCTTAAACGCAGCTTCATGCTTAAGGTAGCTGTAGACGCTATCATCTTCTTCATCGTGAGCACCCAGCGGCGCCATCATTAATGATATCTGATTGTATTCATCTACATGCTGGCACCAACGCAGCAGGGGTTTGCTATCAGACCCAGATGATCGCGACAGCCCCGGCAGGATCACATGATCAAACTCCAGTCCCTTGGACTTGTGAATGGTCATCAGTTGAATCACGGTTTGGCCGCTGTTTTCACTCTTCTTTTCATTCTTGCCTTCAGAAGAACTGTCACCCGAGGGCGTGGCATAGAGCTTCTCAACCGCCTGCTGAAAACCTGTCCAATCGGGCAGGCTTCCTGCGCACTGCCAGCTTTCCAACAGATCTAAATAGCTGCGCACATCGCTGAGATCAGCCCGGCCATTTAGCGTTGCTGGCCCACCCAGTTCAACCCATAGCTGTTCTACAGTTTCACGCAGGCTATTGCGGGAACGATTTTTCCAGGCATTTAACAGTAGGGGGACAACCCGTTGCACCGTACTCTGGCCATGTTCTGATAACTGCTTGTACGCTTGATTACAGTCACCTGAATTAGATAGCCTTTCCAGTTGCGCGAGAACGGCATCGCCGTGCTTTGTGCCTGCACTATTATTAGCACTATCAAAAGTACTATTGCTAATAGCTAATAGATCCGCTGCATCCAGACCACAAAACGGTGCTCGCAACAGTGCCAGCCAGGGAATTTTATCCGCCGGTGAAAGCAGGGCGCGGGTAATTGAAAGCATATCAATCACCGGCATTCGGCTAGCCAGTGGGGTGATATCGATAGCCTGCCATTTAAGCTTGGCTTCACGCAGTGCCGGAACAATACTTTTAAGGTGGCTGCGGCCGCGCACCAATATCGCAATAGATTCACCCGGCTGGTTATCGCATATCGCTCTACAGGTCTTGGCAATATACTCAGCCTCGGCCTGTTGATAATCATCGCCACAAAAACCCTGAAAGCTGACTGCAGGATCAGCGCCCGAGGCTTTAAAGGCCTCAGATGCAGAGTAGGGCACGGCACCGCGACTAATATCGGCAACCGCGGGGAATGCCTGGCTAAAGGTATCGTTTACCCAGTCGATAACACCTTTTTGTGAGCGAAAGTTGCAGCTTAATGCCAGCGGTGTGCACTGCACTGGGCCAATTGGATGGCGCTGGGCATTGATAAACAGTCCGACATTGGCATTGCGAAAACCGTACAGCGACTGCATGGCATCGCCCACCAGAAAAAGAGTTCGGCCATCATCTGGCTGCCAACCGGCAATCAAGTGTTCGAGCAATTTAATCTGTGCCCCAGAGGTATCCTGAAACTCATCCACCAGAATATGCCGCAGCTGGTAATCTAGGCGAAGCGTGATATCAGATATGGATTCATCTTCAGGAGAGGGCTCCAAGGCTTCAAGCGAGGCCAGAGTAACGGCCGGATAGTCACACTGATCATGTTGTTTAAACACAATTTCAAGTTGGCTGGCTAATCGCGGAAGCAGAAAACCCAACGCATTAAGTATCAATTGCTGGGATTGGTTTATTTCTGATTCGGGTAGATAGAGAGCGTTGAGAATTAACTCATGGATTTCAGGGTGGTTGCGGCACCATTCGAGCAGCATGAGCATGCGCTGCTTGGCTTCTGTTTCATTCGCAGGGAAACCATCATTTTTAGTCACCTGCTTGCGCGGCTCATAACCTTTGGTAACCAGCATGCCGAGTAATATCTTCCACTGCCGAATACCTTCAAGGCCGATATCCGGCAAGTCGATAATACCGGCCAGCTCCGTCATGGGAGACGGTTTATCTGTGGGTATATGGTTGGCGGCAAAATCTGCTAGATAAATTAGCTCGCCAGCGATTGGCAGTAAAGCATCCTGAAGCGTTAAAAGTGTCTCACCGATAATCTGGTCGATCACCTGCTGGAAATACTGCTGATTTCCCTTGGCATCAAAAATCAGTGGCAACCACTGCTCACGCTTGCCGAGAATATCTGCCAGCAGTCGTTCGCAGCGCGCGGTGTCATTGCCGGTATGGGCCAGCAGTACAGCAAGCTGTTCGCCGACCTCGCCATCTTCTTCAATTCTTTGCAATAGATTACGCGCCGCCAGTTCATAGTGAACCGAGGGTTGTTCGCTGGGCTCGGGCAGAGCACCGAGTTTAGTTTCCAGAGCAAACTGGCTGGCAATATAGCGACAGAAACCATCGATAGTTTGAATGCGCAGGCGGCCGGGCATCTCGAGCAGATTCCATCCCAGCTGGTTATTGCGTTCTACAGCCTGGGCAGCAATATCCCAGGTCTGGGCCTCGTACTCATTATCTGGTCTTGGCTCATAGGCTGCAGCTTGCAGGGCACTGTGAATACGACTGCTCATTTCACCCGCAGCTTTGCGGGTAAAGGTGATGCTGAGAATCTCTTCGGGATTTTCTACACTGCATAGCAAGCGTAAAACTCGCTGGGTGATCAGTCCGGTTTTACCTGAGCCAGCTGGGGCAGAGACAATAAAGCTCTGGGTTGGGTCCAGTGCCATCTGCCGTTGCGGGCTATCTACTACTGACTGATTCATAGATTATCCTCTTCAGTCACAGCATTGGAATTGTTTGGAAGAACAGCGTTAATGTCCGATTCTTCAGGCCAACGATTTAAGGGCAGTAGATGATCCTGATATCCAAAGCTGGTCTTATGGTGAACTTCCACACTGCTATACCCCTGACAGAACTCGTCGGCTAAATTGGACAGTGCAGACTGCCATTCATCAATTTTCTCTGACCAGTGTTCCGCAGGTTTTTCAAAGCTGATTAATTGGCTGTCACTGCTGCCAATAAATTTAATATCAGCAGCCCGCAACTGGGCAAAAGCGCAGCCATTGGCCTGAGGTTTACTGGCCAAAAGATACAGCGGTAACTGAGGTTCAACAGGCCTGCTTCCTTCCCATTTTCTGGGTTGTACACGACCGGTTTTGTAATCAATAATCAGTAATTTATCGCCTATTTGATCGACTCGATCCAGACGCAGTGAAATATTGAGATCGCCAAATCGTATGCTGGCACTGCTCTCCAAATTGGCAACCTCAAAAGGCTCACGTTGTTTTTCCTCGTCGATCCATTCGCGAAGTAATTTTTCCAGACGCTGCTGTTCTAGAGCTCGGAAGCGCTCACCGCGCAGAACGCTATGGCGAGGAGCCCATTCAATTAAAGTATCAGCAATAGTCGTCGATAACTGCTCAGAGAGCTGTTGTTCAGAGAGTGAGTTTAAGAAACTCGAGTTCTTCCACTCCGTCCACAGGCGGAAAAGTATTTCATGAATCAGCGAACCACGATCCATTGCCGACAGTCCCTGAATAGGTTCCTCCAACGGCTCGGCTTTAAGGCGATGAGTGGCAAAGGCATTAAACGGGCAGATCGCCTGGTTCTCTAAAAGCTTGCTGCCGCCGCGTATATTTTCATTCGCCGGGTTGTAGGCGGGCGCGCGATCTTTAACCAGTTCACACTGCTCAGGCTGTTCTAACCAGGGTGGATAAGCCTCTGGCACAACAAACAATTCTGCACCACTGGATACAGCGATATCTCGAATTAAGGGGCTGGGCTCAAGCTGCTCTTCACCACGCAGAAGCGGGTAGCTAAGAATCAATCGCTGGCTGTTATTTTTATAGGCTGACAGCAACTCCTGAGCGATCTTCAATTCACGCTCTGGAAGACTGTGGGGCATTTCATACTGGCGCTGAAAGTCTGCGGGCAAAAGCGGGTTAATTGCCACTGACGCAGGGAAGTTCTGGCTGTGCATACCGACAATCCACAGCTGGTCAAAGTGTAGTCCCGAGCCTTCCAGTAATCCCAGTATCTGCAATGGCGCATCGGCAGTTTTAGGATGAAATACCGAGTCCTGAGCCAGTAATTGAAGATGTTTTAAAGCGGTACCCAGACCCACTTCAATCCCCAGGTTGTCGAGGGTACAGAACTGTTCAATAGTGCCATCCCACTGCTGGCGCTGCTGGTACTCAATACTATTTAAGCTGCGGCTGCCAGGCCAGCCCATATCGCCGAGAAATTGATTGAAAAACTGAGCCCAGCCAGTGAAGTTTTTCTGGGTGCCGGTTTTTACCTTGGAAAATCTTTTTAGATCAGTTAAAGGCTGGAGAGTATCGACTATTGATTGACGATGCTGTTGATCAATCTGCTGCGATTCTTCATCAGGCATAATTGTCGATAAAAACTTTTCGAGAGTAAATTCAAAGCGCCGGGTTTTGCGCAGAGCCAGCTCGCAGTCAACGCGATATTGCAGTGGTAGTTGATCAAAGGCTGAAAACGGTGAGTAGAGAAGTTGCAGCCAGTTATTCAATGGTCGTTCGTATTGCAAGATTTCGATAAGCTCAAGGGCTGCACTGATAACCGCTGTATCCGCCAGAGCTGTACCCGCCGAGATATTCACCAGCATCTCAGTCTCTTCAGACTTAAGAGCCTCGCTAACCACCCGAGCCACCTGCGGCAGGCTGTTATTCAGATCCGGCACAATAATTCCCAGCCGTTGTTCTGGCTTGGCTTTTAACTGCTGAGCGGCCCAGTTAGCCGCCAAACGCAGTTCCGCTTGGGGATCCTGACATTCCAGCCGATAGGCTTGATTATTGTTTTTAGAAGCCGTGCTATCTGTATTTACTTTAACGATTGAGCTGCTGGCAGTTTCGATAACATGCGCCTGAAGTGGCGGGATAGATTGAAAACCATAGAGCATGATCTCTGCTTGAGCGGGCAGGGCGGCGTCTTCAAATCCACGCTGGATCAGCTGCCAGCTGGATTGCTGGCTGATTAGTTTATTCTTCTGCAGCAGCTCTTCAAAGCTATTGGTCCAGCGCTTAAAGTATTCCACCGCAGGTGTCTCGCCCGGTACCTGATCTGCACTGAGGTTCCAATTCTGTAATGTCTTTAATGTATCCGCGGCAATCTTTGCATAACTGCTGCTATGAGCTGAATCATCTTTGGCAATAGCCCGCTCCCAGTAGTAGCGGCTTTGCTGGGAGCCAACGACTGCAAGTCCCGAGACCAGCGAATGGTTTTGATCCTGAAGTTCATCCCAGCAGTATTTTAGCCAGTGATCAATAGAATAGACCCGTGGTTGGCGCCACACAGATTTGCCTATCGCCAGTGCCCAGGCGTCATTAATCTTGGCGGCCAGACGATGATTGGGCGTCAATATTAAAACGTCGCGCTCTATAGCGTCGCGAAAAAGGCTTATATCTATAAGTGGTGGCAGCATCCCTGAATCAGCAACTTTTATTATGATTTAAATAGACCAGTATAATCGCAAAACTGCGGTGCAATTGACAGTAGGCTGATACAATAAAGCTATGCAAATATCTAATGAACTCGATTTTATTTTCTGGGCACTGGGCGGGCTTCTTATCGGACTCAGCCTGGGTGTCACCATCAGTCAATTATTGGCCCGTGGTCAGCGCACCAAAACCGATACTGATCTCGCCGAACTCAGCAGTATTCGTCTTGAACTTACGACAGCCAACGGTGTTCTCGAGCAGCGCCTTGTCGGCCAGCAGAGTCAGTACGAAGCCCAGTTAAAGCTACTTCAAGATGCCAAGAAAACCCTTAGTACGGAGTTTGAAAATCTCGCCAACCGTATCTTTGAAGATAAGCAGGCGAAGTTCTCTGTGCAGAATAAAGAGGCTTTAGAGGTCACCCTCAGCCCACTGCGTCGGGATATTGGTGATTTCCGCAAGCAGGTTGAGTCTGCCTACGATAAAGAAAATGCCGATCGCAATAAGCTGGTCGGACAGCTCAGTGAGCTGCAAAAGCAGACCATGCAGGTTTCGGCAGATGCGGTGTCTCTGGCCAATGCACTGCGCGGAGATAATAAAGCCCAGGGTAACTGGGGTGAGTTTATTCTTGAGAAACTCCTTGAGGACTCCGGCCTGTCGAAAGGACGAGAATACGATACTCAGGTGGCGCTAAAGGATGAATCAGGTAAAAGGCGCAACCCGGATGTGATTATTCATCTTCCCGAAGGCCGTGATATCGTTATCGATGCCAAGGTCAGTTTGGTTGATTACGAGCGCTATTTTCACGCGGAAGACGATGAGACCAAAAAACAGTGCCTGCGTCAGCATCTCAGTTCTCTGCGCGCCCATATCAAAGGTTTAAGTCATAAAGACTATGAAAACCTCGAAGGGGTTAACAGTCTCGATTTTGTGCTGATCTTTGTCCCTGTTGAGGCGGCCTTTATGTTGGCACTGGATCAGGACCCCGAGATGATGCGGGATGCCTATGATCGCGGCATCATTTTGGTTAGCCCCAGTACCTTGATGGTGACCCTGAGAACGATTAAAAATCTTTGGCGCTATGCCGACCAAAGTCGCAATGCACAGGTAATTGCCGACAAGGCCGGTGGTCTATATGACCAGTTCGTACGTTATATAGAGTCTCTGGAAGAAGTTGGCAAGCATATTTCTAAAAGTCAGGAGGCGTGGGATACAGCCCATAAACGCCTTTCGACAGGTAAAGGTAACCTGATTCGGCGCACTGAAGAGCTTAAAAAGCTCGGTGCCAAGGCGAAGAAAAGTTTGCCTCCCAGTGTTGCTTTGGATACTGAAGCATTTGATAAGCCAGCAGAGCTGGAAAATGATTCGGACTCTTCCGATAACCAAGATTAAAATAAATAGAAAGACGAGAAATATCCATAATGAATCTGAGTAGTTTAACGCTGGTTACAGCAATATTGGTACTGGTCGGTCTCGGCAGTTACGCCGCTTTTCTGGCCTACAGACTTCGTCAGCAACGAGTTGAAACAGAGCAGGCTCAGATAGAGCTAGCGAAAGAATTGAGTAAAAAAGAAATTGAAGCACGGCAGTCGGTACAGATTATTGCCCGAGCACTGGTGCAAAAAGATTTATCTGAGACTGAAGCGGCGATGCGTATCGCTTGGTTGAGCCAGCAGATTAACCTGAGTATCGATGAAGCTCAGCATGTCAGTGTCTTCAGCCAACTTGCTGGAGCCACGGCGCATATTCCTATTCTCGATGACTGGGCTGCTCTGAGTAAAAGTGAGAAGCGTCGCTTGGGTGCCGAGCGGGAATCTATTGAGTCCAACTACCGCGAGTTTATTTACGCCAGCGCGGAAGATTTAACCGGTATTCAGCAGACACTAGTTAAATAAGTAGTGAAGTAATCAAAAACCTTCAGTTAACGGCGTTTAAGTAACACGCCGCTCTCCAAATGATCTGTCCATGGAAACTGGTCAAAGATGGCTGTTTTAACTATTTCATGGGTTTCCGTCAAGCTGTCCAAATTAGCTCGCAGAGTCTCTGGGTTACAGGAAACGTAAAGGATCGTATCAAAACGTCGCGCCAGTTCCAGAGTGCCGTCATCTAATCCGGCTCTGGGTGGGTCGACAAAGATGGTTGAGAAGTTATAGCTCTTAAGGTCTATATCTTTCAGTCGACGAAAAGGTCGTTCGCCGTTTAATGCCTGAGTAAACTCTTCGCTAGACATCCGCACTACGCTGACATTTTCGACATTATTGTGCGCGAAATTGGTTTCCGCTGAACGCACAGAAATCTTCGATATCTCGGTGGCCAGTACCTGCTTAAAATGTTGTGCTAGTACCGCAGTAAAATTTCCATTACCACAGTAGAGTTCAAGCAAATCATTATTCTCAGCGCTGTTACCCTCACTGATACAGCAACTGCTCGCCCAGCTAAGCATTTTTTGATTAACCTTAGCATTGGGTTGGGTAAACCCGGATTCCACTTGTTGGTAGATGTATTCACGGCCATCAATACTGAGCTTTTCGACGACATAGTCGCGTTCTAAAACGACTTTCTGCTTACGACTGCGGCCGATTACCATAATGTCGAGTTGAGACTGTAACTGCCGCGCGGTTTGCTGCCATTCCTCATCGACAGGGCGGTGATAGATTAAAGTTACCAGTACTTCACCACTGAGACTGGTAAGAAACTCAGCGCAAAACAACTTACGGCTTAGGATCGGCTCAGCATTGATCGCGTCGATTAATGGTGTCATCAGCTTATTGATCAACGGTCCGCCAATCGGAAAGCTGTCGATAATATAGGGGCGTTTTTCACCGGCGCGGTTCATGGCGTAATGGGCGCGGCCATCTTCGTGCCAGATGCGAAACTCGGCGCGCATGCGGAATTGACTGGGCTCAGAATCAAAGACCTCAGGCTGAGGAAAATCCAAACCTTTTAAGGTTTCAGTGAAATTTACCTTTTTGGCTTCAAGTTGAGCTGGGTAAAGCTGTGGGTCAATGGCTTTCAACGTTTTTTAACATCCTGACTAAAGACAGTTTTTCGGCTTTGGTAAACCGGCGAATTTGGCGACAAGTTTAGCTGGGCTTCCCGGGAATAGCTGGAGCAGATAAATGCTGCGGCCTTTTTCAATCGATAGCTCGGCAGCCACGGTTTTACACAGCGGGCGCATTGAGGGTGAAAAGCCGTATTGATCGAAGAATTGTCTGGCTACACGCAATACTTCCAAATGCTCTGACTCGAGTTGCACCTGATCCTCAGCGGCAAGCTGATTAGCTGTATCCGCTGACCATTCGGGCAGTTTGGCTAAATAGTTTTTCTCAGTCATAGCAGTTTTCTACAACAATTTTTAACAGCACTTATAAAAAGCAATAAAAAAGGCCCCGATTAGGGGCCCTTTATATTAACTGAAAACCTTAGTCGTCGCTGCTCATGCCGAAGAAGCTCAGCAGAGTTAGGAACAGGTTATAGATCATTACAAATAAGGTCACAGTTGCAGAGATATAGTTACGCTCGCCACCGTGAATAATTGCGCTTGTCTGCCACATAATAATCGCTGTTGAGAGCAGGGCAAATACTGCACTGATAGTCAGTGCCAGTGCCGGGATCTGCAAGAACACATTAGCAATAGCTGCAGCAAATGCAACCAACATGCCGGTCATTAAGAAGCCGGTCATAAAGTTAAGGTTTTTGCGGGTAGTCAGTACATAAGCTGATGCGGCAAAGAATACCAGTGCGGTTGAACCCAGTGCCATCACAATTGGCTCAGAGCCCTGTACCGCGAGATACATGCTGAGAATTGGCCCCAGTGTAAAACCTAACCAGCCAGTCAGGGCAAAAACCCACAACAAGCCGCTTGAGTTGTTTTTGTTTTTCTCAGTCATCCACAGACAAATAAAGTAGGGCAGTAATGTCCAGAGTCCAAAGTAGGGGGCATTAAGGGCCATTGCTACACCGGCCATGGCTGCACTGAATGCCAGTGTCGCGCCAAGCAGCATATAGGTGTTGCGCAGTACTTTAACCACCGCGGGATCAAGAGCGGTGCTTTGAATGCCGGATGGCATACGTTGTGCGTTGTATTTTTCAGTTTCCATGCTGTAGTCCTCAATAAAATTACTAATGACCCAATCATACCCTGTCACTGGAGTATTTCCACTTTTATTGGGTTTGTTTTTTTTGGTTATTTGTATGGATTATGGGGGGTTGAGACGGTTTTTTTAGTTAGGTGCTATGTATTAGAGCGTAGCGCCCGGAACTAAGGAAGAGCTTCCGGGACTCACTCGAGCCATTCCCAACTTTAGCCGCCCCTATCCAAAAAAGAGCACCCAACCAAAAAAAGGTAAGAAAAAACTACTTCTGAGAACTAATCACAAAGCTTTCAAGGTCGTAGCCACGGTCATCAAGACACAGTACCCAACCCAGATCATGCCAATCACCAAGAACAATCCGCTCGCCTGCAGCTAGCTGATGACGGTTGGGACGGTGAGTATGGCCATGAATAAGGATTTCAACGTTATGTTTGTCCATCACTGTAGCTACAGCCTGTGCATTGACATCCATAATGGCCGAGGCCTTATTGCTATTAGCCGCCATACTTTTTGCCCGCCAGTCAGACGCTAACTTTTGACGTCGCTTAAGAGGGAGGTGGGAAAGACACCATTTATAGACGGGATTGCGCGCCTTGCGGCGGAAACGTTGGTAGTCGATATCATCAGTGCAGAGAGAATCACCGTG
>CAWUVN010000018.1:0-57374 GCA_963925995.1 uncultured Pseudomonadales bacterium
TCACTGAATATTGAGCTGCGCGATGCCAAGGATGATGCAGAAATCAAAGCTGAGTTGGTTCGAGAAGGCGGACGCCACAAAGTGCCCTGCCTAAGAATCGAAAAGCCCGACAATTCCGTCGAGTGGCTTTACGAATCCAACGATATTATTGCCTACCTAAAAAACCAGTTTAATCCGGCATAATTTTAGCTACTAATTACCAGCACTTGGTCTAGCTAAGCGCTGGCAATTAATCTTCTTGTGATTATCCGCTTATTTGGGGATGCCCCATCGCACAGGCTGTTGTAGAATCCCCCTTTAACATCTGAATTGGACGTCACAATGGGCAGAGCCTACCAAAACCGTAAAGATTCCATGGCCAAAACATCCGATGCCAAAGCACGGGTGTACAGTAAATATGGGCGTGAAATTTATGTTGTCGCCAAATCTGGCGGACTCGACCCCACCGGCAATCTCGCGCTTCGCAGCCTTATTGATCGCGCCAAGAAAGACCAGGTGCCAACCCATGTTATTGATAAGGCTATTGAAAAAGCCAAGGGCGGCGCTGGTGAGAACTTCGAACTGGCTCGCTATGAGGGTTATGGCCCCGGCAACTGCATGGTAATTATCGAATGCTTAACCGATAACCCAAACCGAACCTTTGGCGATGTGCGCCTATGTTTTACCAAAACCAAAACTAAGATTGGCACTCAGGGTTCGGTCAGCCATATGTTCGACCACCTGACTATCCTAAGATTCGCCGGACAGGATGAAGAAGCTGTTTTAGACGCGCTACTGATGGCTGATGTCGATGTAATCGATATTGAGAACGAAGATGGCATGCTGACAGTTTTTGCACCGCACACTGAGTCGTTCAAGGCTAAAAATGCGCTTAGCGAGACATTCGGCGACATTGATTACGAGGTCGATGAGGTTCAGTTTATCGCGCAAAATACTGCACCGCTTACCACTGATGATGACAAAGCAATGTTTGAGCGTTTTATGACTATGATGGAAGATCTAGACGACGTTCAAAATATCTATCACAGCGTAGAAGTTGATTAAACCCTGTTTATTATTGGCTATAGCTGAACAGTATTTTATACTCTTGAGCAGGGTTGAGACTTCACACCAATGTCACCTTCGCCCACCACACTAAACGCAAAGCCTACGAAACCGTTGAAGCCATTTTCTAAAGGAATAATACAAGATGTCTGAGCAAGAAAAAGTATTTGTTGTTGTTGATCCCACTGCCAGTGAACATATAGCCCTGCAGCGCGCCATTATTACGGCAAGATTCCGTAAACCATCGCCTATTTTCTATATCTTTATTGGTGTCGATAGTGAGAGTGTTGATACTCGCGCCTCAAATGATGCGCTGTTTAAAAACAGTCAGTGGTTTGAAGACGAGATACACGCCCCGCTGAAAAAAGAAGGTCTGGATTATAAAATTGAGATTTCTTGGTCTAGCGAGTGGCAGCGCTCGATTCTAAAGTCGGCGAATAGCTTTGGTGCCGATATTATTTTGCTACCGATTCTAAAAAAGAAGAAAAATGCGCTGCGCTTTACGTTTAGTGAATCGAAATGGAAAGTCCTGAAGAAAGCCACCTGCCCTGTTATTTTGGTGCGTCCTGGTGCTGCAGAACAGCGCAAGACGATTCTCGCTGCGGTTAACTTTCAGGCGCTTGGCAAGCATCAACAGCTGCTTAATGCCAATATCCTCGCCCACGGAAAATGGCTATCTGAAAATTACGGCGCTGATTTCCATGTAGTGAATGCCTATATCGACTCTATGCACTACCCTGATCGGGGTAATCTGGCAAAAGAAGCTGGCCTGCCTTCTAAAAATATCCATGTGGTTAAAGGTTATACCGATGAGGCGGTTGCAGAAACGGCCAAGAAGCTCAATGCTGATCTGGTTATTATGGGTACTCTCGGTCAAACTGGCTTAGTTAAAACCCGTCGAGGTAATACCGCTGAACGCGTTATATCTGCTTTAGATGTGGATGTGGCGGTGGTCAACACTGAATACGAAAGCTAGAAATATCGCACTTTAGTCAACAAGCGCTAGCTGTTCATGTTCATGAACATGTGAATGGATAGCTTTTTGAATGGAGGGGTTACAACCCCTCCATTTTTTATCTCAGCTATGATTGCAAATCAGTGGCGCAAATAAGAAAAACGCCATTGCTGTGATAATCAGACCGCAGAAAAGTCCCCAATAAAATCCCGCGCGACTGCGCTTTTTACCTATTGAAGAAGAAGGTTTACTGCGCGCTTCAAACTGCTGCTCAAGGCGTTTTATCTCCTCGCAGGCCCAAGGCTCAAGCTCATCCAGCGCAGCCCGAGTTTTATCTTCATCGCGGCTATCAGACATCCATTAGGGCAAATTCGGTTAACGCTTTGGCAGTTTGCTCCTGCGCGCAATCAATATGAGTTTCCACAACCGACTCGGAGACCTCAAGGAGGTGGGCGATATTAATTTTAGACATACCCTTAAAGTGGTGTAAGAGAAAAATATAGCGGGTTTTTTCAGGCAACTGCGAGAGACTTTCTTTTAATGACTCCTGCTTCAGCTCATTCAACAAGACTTTATAAGCTGAACCGTCCTGCCCAGAAAATGTTTGCGGGCCTTCAGAGCAGCCATAGTATTGACTGTCCATTTTACGTTTACGCAATACATTGAGAGCCAGCCTGACTGCCATACTGAACAGGTAGCGACGCAGGTTTCCAACATCTTGATTGTGTTTGATGCGAATAAGTTTCAGGTAGGCATCGTGAGCCAATGCCTCTGCGCCCTCTTCATCACCCAGTTTGCGCACTAACAGACGGCGTAATTCATCAGAGGTGTCCTGATAGAGCTGTGTAATCTCAGCATTTGTTACGCCTGCGCCAGCCGCGGTCATTTCCAAAATAAGCCTCTCCAACTCTAGATTTTCACGTCCTGAATTTAAACGTCTTGAATTTAAACGTTCTGGGTTTTCAGTTTGGTCTTGCGGTTTATGACTCACCTTGTCTCCTGCACATCCAGTGCCTAACGCTCATCCTGTCGCTAGTTGTTGCCCTGAGAATCCCTGTTCCGGTCAACCGAGCCGCTGTGGGTTTTCAATAAAGCGGGGCGGTATACTTATAAGACTCCAAAGAGCTGTTTAACCCTACCTAAGGAACAATATATTTTCTGATTTTGACTATAATTTCAGATCTGCGAATCAACCGCTGAGTGTTCATTCTGGTCTACTATAAATCTATGCAATCACCACAACCGCCAACACCCTCTGGCAATCAGAGCCCACAACTTAAACGGGTATTAAATCTGCCGCTGGTCACGCTCTATGGACTAGGCACAACCATTGGCGGCGGTATCTATGTACTGGTTGGAAAGGTGGCTGAGCGCGCAGGTATGATGGCGCCGCTGTCATTTATGGTCGCGGCACTGCTCTCGGCATTTACGGCTCTGACCTTTGCTGAGCTATCCAGTCGCTACCCAAAGAGTGCCGGCGAAGCGGTCTATGTCCAGCAGGCTTTCAATTACAAACAGCTAGCGGTGTTTATTGGTATTTTGGTTATTCTAAATGGCTGTGTTTCCGCCGCCGCCTTAGCCAATGGTTTTGTCGGCTATCTTCAAACCTTTATACCCATTCCTGATTGGGTCGCGATTGTGTTGATTAGTATCGCCTTAGGACTTCTTGCCGCTTGGGGTATAGGCCAGTCGGTGATGGCTGCTGCTATCATTACGCTTATCGAAGTGGGCGGTCTGATGGTGATTGTCTGGGTTGCACGGGATGAGTTTTCTACCATCCCTTTGCGCAGCCACGAACTTATGCCGGGATTTGATGGGGTAGTCTGGTTGGGAATCTTAAGTGGGTCTTTCTTGGCGTTCTATGCCTTTATTGGCTTTGAAGATATGGTCAATGTTGCCGAAGAGATAAAGGATGTTGAAAATACCTTACCGCAGGCGATTATTATCACGCTGGTACTGACTACCCTGATCTATTTTTTGGTCACACTGATGGCGGTGCTGAGTATCCCTCCGGCGGAATTGGGCCAACAGAAAGCTCCTCTCAGTTATATCTACGAGATAAAGTCTGGTGCTGACCCGGCGCTGATTAGCCTGATCAGTATCTTCGCTATTCTCAACGGCGGCTTAATTCAGATAATTATGGCGTCACGGGTTTTGTACGGCATGAGTCGCCAGTCCCTAGCACCACAAGCACTACGGTTTATGGGTGATATCAATCCGCGCACCCAGACACCGATAAAAGCCACGGCCTCTGTGATCGTTTTGGTTTGTGTTTTGGCGTTGAGCTTTGCCATTGAAAGCTTGGCGGAAACGACGTCGCTAATGATTTTGATTATTGCCACGCTGGTCAATGCGTCACTCTTGCGCATAAAGCTCAATGAGGATAATCAGGAAAAAGTTACCCGGATAAATCTGCCTCTTTGGGTTCCCGCTTGTGGTTTGCTGGTAAGTTTTAGCTTTGCTGTGATGATTGCAGTGGACCTGCTCAAATAGCCTTTTGAGCAAATAGCCTTTTAAGTAAACAGCCTATTTTAGCTACCAATTGTCACGCAGTGATCGTAGGGCTATAAACACCTGCTGTTCGGTCGCTGACAGACAACCGAGGTGCTCTCGGATATCTGCACTATCAAGCCGGAAAAAGCTGTTAAACAGCCTCTCATCGCCAATACAGGTAATAATAGGCTCAACGGTAGGGTCTGATTCAACAGCGCGTTTAAGCCAAGTTTGTGCATTTACATTGTCCGGCTCTAGGCTTAGCGTAAAGCGTAAATTATTTTCCAGATAATCATGACCGGGATACACCAGCACATCATCCGGCAAATGGTGAAACTGCTCAGAAATGGTTTGATAAAGCGTTTGAACATCGCCACTGCGGCAGTGGCCAACCCCAGCGTTAAATAATGTATCACCGGTAAATACCGCTTTTATCTGAGACTGCTCTAACAGCAAAAAGCACAGGTGAGCGAAGGTATGACCTGGGGTGTCCAACACCTGTAATTCCATGCCAGTATCCAGATCAATTCGCTCACCGGCAACCAGTGTCCGGCTGAGGCCGGGGATCTTTCCCCGACCATTTTCATGCGCCCATACTTCGCAGCCATGCTGAGCGACTAAGGCTGAATTTCCCTGAATATGATCCCAGTGTTCGTGGGTATTGATAATCGCTTTGAGGCTGAGCTGGTTTTCGCTGAGCAGCTTACTAACCACCGTTTCGTCCCAGGGGTCGATCGCAATGGCGCTGCGATTTTCCAGTTCGATGAGGTAGGTAAAGTTGCGCAGCTCGCTGGCGGTGTAGACTTGGTGGATTTTCATGCTGGCCTCTGCTGAACTGCGACTATAGTTAACTGTAGGACAATAACTATTCGGCTCAGGAAAAGCCAATCGAATATCATTAACTACAATCTAAATAGATCAAAAAACCCATAATCTTGACTAAACTTTATTTGGCTATTAATTGTCTAATATAAAAACATACGTTGCATAAAATAAACGATTAAAAAGGCCAAAACAAAAACACCGTGCATTCAATCAAATCACACAATACGTGTCTGTAAAAAATTTAGGCCTCATGGATAATACCGTCTATGAATTTAAAAGAAAAAATAGGTGATAGACTAAAGAAGCGCCGTGCAAGTTTAGGCATGTCTCTCACGGAATTGTCTGACGCATCGGGAGCTCTTTACTCTCCTTCAAGGATTGGTAACTACGAACAGGGTATTCGGATGCTGCCATTGGAAGTAGCCAATGCGCTGGCAATACCACTTGAATGTTCGGCAACCTATCTTATATGTTATGACGAAAACGAAACGATCAGTAATATGTCCCCCGCTCAACAGCAACTACTCAAAGCCTATATGGATGCTCCCGCCTCTCTTCAGGAAGGTGTTCGACGGCTCTTAAATATGAAAGACTGATTAAAGTCTGGGTGATCTTAATACAGTGCTCGTCGGCTGTTTCGGCTATCAGAGCAATAATGTCTTGCCCTTCACTAAGTGAAGCTTTCTTTTTAAAAAGTTTAAATTTCATCCCCATCCCCATGCATCTTTATAGCAAGACTATTTACCAATTTTGCTTATCCGGCTGTGAATAGTCAAATGTTGTTTTGTTTAGAGCAATTTAATTCAAACATCTGGTAAATAGGCTTTGTAGTGAGCTTTTTGCACTGCGACGCTAGATCATAAAAAAAGGGGGGGCCACGATGAACCTGCCATCTTCTTTGAGGGCCGGCTTGATGATGTCATTGAACTATGATGTTATCAAAACAAGCTAAATTGAAAGTGACACAAAATATCATAGAAGCATAGAAGGGGTCATACATACACAGCAGAAGCAGCAGAAGGGGTCAAGCAGCAGAAGGGGTCACAGCACAGCAGAAGGGGTCAAGCAGAAGGGGTCGGTCAAGCAGAAGGGGTCAGCAGAAGGGGTCAGGTCGTGCTTTTTGCCTCAGCAGCAAAGCAGAAGGGGTCACAGAAGGGGTCAGGTCTTGCTTTTTGCCTTAATAATACGACTGACTCTCGAATAATGAAGGCCAAAATAATCCCCTATATCTTTCATGCTGTATCCACCACTTTTATAGGCCAGAACGATAGCTGAATCGCGATCCAAAGACTTGCCCTCATAATAAACCAATGATTTTGGGACTGGCCTGCGTTGCGCGGATGGTATTTCTGACAGAGATCTTTCTTCACCTATCATTCCTAACATCTCTTCAACAAAATGATTCGACCCTAAATACATTTGATGTCGTAATGCTTTCCAAGGTGATGAACAATCCTTACCTTGATTCACAAATCGCTGATAAGCTTTAACGGCCTTGCTTTGTTTATCACCAAACACTGACAATAACCAGTCAACCGATAAAAACCCTGGCGACTTAACCATACCACTGGTGGCACGATAACTACTCCACCGCCAATCTTCGGCTTCACTCACCATTCTTGCTCTAACCGGATTTAATACAACATATCGTGCAAGTTCTAATAAATGCGCCTCTTTTTCAACCAGTATGCCTTTGTACCGCCCTTGGTAAACATGCCCTACCCGGCCATGATGAAAATTAAACTTTTGAGTGTAAACGCCATTTAGGTGACGCATGCCTACAGACAAATTGGCGTCAGGGGTTTCAATCAATAAGTGGTAGTGGTTAGTCATCAAACAATAAGCATGGCAAACCCAGTTATATCTTTGACATACATCTGATAGCACCTCCAAAAAAATCAATCTATCCATATCGTCCAAATAAATAGCTTCTTTCTTGTTACCCCTCGATGTTACATGATACAACGCGCCTTCAAATTCAATACGAAGTGGCCTAGCCATTGATAACACTCCTTGTCATCTTTAATCCAAAATACTTATCTACTACACCACATTTAATACTGAGCTGCAAAAGCAAAAGGCAAGACCTGACACCTTTAGACACCCAAAAGCAAAAGGCAAGACCTGACACCTTTAGACACCTTTAGAGGATGCCTTTATGACACCTTTACAAGACCTGACACCTTTACATGACACCTTTACATGACACCTTTACATGTGCCTTTATGTTTGCCGACACCTTTATGCCTCCTTTATGCCGATACCTTTATGCCTTTATGGACACCTTTACCTGAATAGCCTATGGAAGGTGGATTGTGCTGGCTGGAAGTTTGGGATGGATTGATAGATAGCAGCTTTAGGCTGCTATCTACCCCTGCGGGGCAGCCTGAAGGCTGTCCAAACTCGGCTGTAGCCGAGTTTGTCGAACGGTGGTTCTTTCCAGACGAACCCATCAGACAAATAAAAAAGCCACCCTAGGGGTGGCTTTTTTATTTGTTTGGTGGGCCGTGATGGATTCGAACCATCGACCAATTGGTTAAAAGCCAACTGCTCTACCGCTGAGCTAACAGCCCTCAGAAGAGGTGCGTATCATACTGACCGGAAACTAAAATTCAAGCGTTATTTTGATATCTGGTAGGGTCTTTTACAGCGGCCTGTTCAAACCCCTGTCTGCGCAGTCTGCAACTCTCGCATCTGCCGCAGGCTTGCCCTTCCAAACTCGCCTGATAACAGGAAACTGTCTGGCTGTAATCTACGCCTAAAGCCAATCCTGTGTGCACGATTTGGGCTTTAGTCATATCGATTAATGGGGCGTGAATACTAAGTTTTTGGCCCTCTACACCGGACTTGGTTGCTAGGTTAGCTACAGTTTCAAAGGCGCTGATATATTCTGGTCGGCAATCTGGGTAGCCGGAATAGTCGACGGCATTTACACCTAGAAAAATATCATTGGCTCCGAGCACTTCGGCCCAACCTAGAGCGATAGAAAGAAATACGGTGTTGCGTGCCGGAACATAGGTGACGGGTATGCCTGAAGTCTCTTCTTCTGGTATATCAATACTAGTGTCTGTGAGTGCCGATCCGCCAATGGTGCCCAGATCCAGTTTCACCACTTTATGCTCTATAACTTCCATCAACTTGGATACACGCTGAGCGGCTTGAAGCTCTGAGCGATGGCGTTGACCATAGTCGAAGCTCAGGGTGTAGCAGTCGTAGCCCTGACTTTTAGCCATTGCCACTACGGTTGTTGAGTCCAGTCCGCCGGAGACTAGTATGACGGCTTTTTTTGACATATTGACTGATGCCTTATATTCAAAGATTTTTTAGGGCTTAGTTTAAGTCCCGCAACTGAGACTGAAGCCTAGTGACCGGGCTGATCGCCCCAGATATATTTATGGGTTTGCAGCTGCATTCGGACGTTTAGTTTATCGTCTAGAATCCACTCTGCAAGTTGTCTTGGAGGCAACTGGCCTTGGCTGGGTGAAAACAATATCTCAGCTACCCTGCTCTGCAATGCTAGCTCATCGACTTTCATACAGGTCCAGTCGTAATCCTGGCGGTCGCAGATAACAAACTTGACCTCATCATGAGGGAGCAGATACTCGATATTGTTGTAGAGATTTTTTGAGACTTCTCCTGAACCCGGGGTTTTTAGATCGACAATTTTAAACACTCGCTTATCGACATCAGCAATTGGCATAGCACCGCTGGTCTCCAGTGAAACCCTATATCCCTGATCACAGAGACGTTCTAGAAGCTCGATACACTGAGGCTGTGCCAGCGGCTCACCGCCGGTAACGGTAACGTATTTGGCGCCGTGCTCGGCCACTGTGGCCATAATCTCGGTCAGTTCCATCTTGCTGCCGCCTTCAAAGGCGTAGGCAGTATCGCAGTAGCCACAGCGAAGCGGGCATCCGGTCAGGCGGATAAAGACAGTTGGTAAGCCCGTGGTGCTGGTTTCACCCTGTAGCGAGTGGAAAATTTCGGTAATACGCAGTTCAGTGTCAGACATTAAATTATTATTTTTTAGTAGTTATTGGACAGTAGTTTAAACTTTATCGAAAGTATAAAAGCATCAAAAGTTATTTTTCAAATAACTCTGCGCTTTATTGGCCGCACCACCAGTTCCTTTAGCTACGGTTTCCAGCAAACCACGAGCACGTTCTAGCTCGCCCAGTTGATGGTAGATTTTACCCAGCTTAAAGGTAGCATCCAGCGCTTTGCCATGACTTGGGTGCTGCTCCACAACTAGCGCAAAGGCCTGTCGCGCCAACTCGTCCTGACCCTGTAAAAGATAGATCTCACCTAACCAGTAATGGGCATTGGCAATATAGGGGCTAGCGGGATAGTCGACAACGTGCTGTTTAAACGCTAGTACAGCCCCCTTAATATCACGCTGTTTTAGGAGTAAATTTGATGCCTGAGTATAATTCGCTTCGATCTCTTCACTATTAACTGCAGGTGCCTGAAATATTTGAGGGGCACTCTGAGGAATTGTTTGAACAGTTGTTGGCAGCGGTTTTGAAGCAGGTTTTAGAGGAGTAACCTGCGCAGCACCAATCGGGATCGACGGAGAAGACTGCAGTGACTGCCCAGCTATAATCGCTGTGCCGGCCTGACCCTCGACTTCTTCACCCATATCCGTCGGTGCAACACCGGACATCACCGCGCTAAGTCTACGATCAATATCTAGGTAGTCATCCATCTGACGCTGTTTAACACGCTGCAGCTCATAGCTGAGCTGTTCAACCATACCGCGCAGTTCTCGCACCTCATCACGCAACACCTGCGACTGATAATAGCTATCACCTACACCGGCATTCGGCTGTGTAACCACCTTTGCTGCCGTTGAGTTGGCACTACTTAAATCAACCACCGGGGTGGGATTCTGCGCAACAGCGAGGGCTGATACCAACGATAGACCGATTGAAAGAGTGACAACAGAGGTACAGGCGATAGAAGATTTCATAACTGTTCCAGAAGATATTCGAGAGTATTACTGTTTATTCCATATAAACCAACGACCAGAGCTAAAAAATAACTCTGGCCGTAGGGTTTCCAATCTGGCTTGCTAACAAGCCAGAGAAGAATTTACTTTAGCTCAACGCGACGGTTAAGGCCCCAGGCATCATCATTGCTGCCGTAAGCTGCTGCTCGCTCTTCGCCATAGCTGATCACTTCAATCAAGCTTGGTGATACACCCTGAAGAACCAAAAATTCTTTGACGGCCTGTGCACGACGCTCACCCAGTGCCATATTGTACTCACGAGTGCCGCGCTCATCCGCATGACCTTCAAGACGCACATTGCGCGGCTTGCTCTGCAACATAGCTGAATGCTCCAGCAACGCTGCACGTGACTCAGGCTTAAGCAGCGCCTTGTCGAAGTCAAAATAGAAGATAGTGTCTGCGCTTACAGTCTCAACGGCCACATCTTCAATCGCTGAGGTATCAACCTGACCGGTTTGCACTGATGTGTCTTCGATATCCGTTGAAGTTGACTGCTCTTCAACAACCGGGTTACTGCTACAACCTGCAAGAAGCACGGTTAAGAAAAGTGCGCTGAGACCAGATTTGATAAATGATACTTTCATGTTTAACTCCTATTGAGCATAAGTTTATAAAAAACTGTTTAGATAAATTTTAGCGTAAAAATGGTGACCACGCAGGCTCTCTAACATCACCAATGCTCGAAGGCAGTACATAACGCACTCCAGCATCCAGTGATACAGCCGCTAGAACCCCTCTGTCGCCCTGTTTGGTGGCATACATAAGCATAGCCCCGTTAGGCGCAACCGTTGGGGATTCATCCAGTCGTGTTTCAGTTAATTCAATCATTCTGCCGGTTTTAAGGTCAAACGAGGCAATATGAAAAGTGTCTTTTAGCCGGTGAACCATGGCCAGTGTTCGCCCATCTGGTGCAAGGCTTGGGCGAGCATTGTAATTACCGGTGAATGTTAGGCGTTCCGTGGCCTTGGTTGCAATATTTAATTTATATATTTGCGGTGTTCCGCCTCGATCTGAGGTAAATAGCAGGCTTTTACCATCCGGCATCCAGGTTGGCTCTGTATCGATCGCGAAATGACGGGTTAGACGCGAGAATTTATTGCTCTGTAAATCCAGTAGGTAAATTTCCGGATTGCCGTCTTTGGATAAAACCAGAGCCATCTGCTTACCATCAGGGGACCAGGAGGGCGCACCGTTAAGACCGGTGAAATTAGTCAGCTGCTGGCGCTCTGCGGTAACCAGATTCTGGCGGAAAATCGCCGGGCGGCCGGTTTCAAAGGAAACATAGGCCAGCTCTTTGCCATTGCCAGACCAGGATGGCGACATAACCGGCTCACCGGACTCCAACACCAATTTTTCTCTGGCGCCATCAGCGTCGGCAACATTTAATCTATAGGTGTATTTTCCGTTATTACGGATCGCCGTCACGTAGGCAAGTCTGGTGGAAAATGCGCCGCGAATACCGGTAATTTCCTCGTAGACTTTGTCGCTAACCAGATGTGCCAAGTCGCGCATCTGAGAAATAGATCCACTGACTTTATGAGTTAACACGGTCTTTTGTGCAGTGACATTTAACAGGCTAAATTCCAGCTGATAACGACCTGCACCCACCAAACGAAGCTGTCCAGCAATCAGATACTCGGTGCCGAGCAATCGCCAGTCACGATAGTAAACATCCTGAGCTCTGCCGGGAAAGGCGAGCATATTGCGGCGATCAATGGTTTCAAACAAGCCGCTGCGCTTAAGGTCTGCCTCAACAATACGACTGATATCTTCAGGAATCTGGATACCGGCCTTGTCAATTGGCGCTATAGCTATTTTAGTCGGCTTATCATTGCCCTTAGTAACACGAATAACTAGTTCGCTGTAACTGGCGGAGGAAACCATCATCAATAACAGCAGCGCTAATATTTTGTGACCCACAGACATCTCCATTTATTGATACAAATCTTTAACGTTTTTTTACAAACGCCTATTTTACAAGCGCAGATCTTCAGGGCTAAACGCCACATCCACTTGACGAAATCTCTTTTCAAAAAGTCTCGGATCCATTCCTTGTAGCTCCACAAACTGTTCCGCTTTTAAAGCCGCCTGTTCCACTGATCGATCAAAGGCAGTATCACCACTGGATTCTAAGACCGTGACCCCAACAACCCGCCCAGTAGGTACCAGACGAATACGAATCAGTGTCTCCATTCCCAGTCGCGCGCTCGGCGGTCGACTCCAGTTCTCTGACAGGCGCTGCTGTATCAACTGACGATAGCTGTTCGCCGCCTGCTCATCTTGTTGAGCATTTATAATCTCCTGCTCTGCTGCCATTGCCTCGGCAAATTCTGTTTCTGTGCGCAGTCGTTCAGCTTCTTGTTGCTGATGACGCAGTTCCTCTAGGCGCTGCTGCTCTTTACGCTCTTGCTCGGCCTTGGCTAGCTGTTCTTTCCTAAGACGCTCCTTTTCAGCGGTTTTTTTCTGCGCGGATATCTTTGCCAAACGCTTTTTCTCTTCGCGTTTTTTCTTTGCCAAATCTACTTTGGGCTTTTTCGGCTTAGCTTTAGGTGGCGGCGTTTTTTTCTTTGGCGCCAATTTAACAAGCTTAGCCTCAATATATTGCGGCTGCATTATCACCCGCTTGCTCTCTGGCTGCCAGTCGACAAACATCGCCCCAACCAACCCAATATGTAACAAAAGGCTGAGCAGAATTGCGACAGAATAACTCAGAGAATTGCTCATATTAATTCTGCGGCGGCTCCGTCACCAGCCCTACAGAGGGTGCACCAGCCGCCTGCAGCTCGCTCATCAGATTGACCACAATACCGTAATCGACCTTAGTATCGCCCCAAACCAAGACTGGTGTCTGGGGTGTCTGGCGCAAAATTTTGGCCACGCGATCTTTAATAACGGCCAAACTCTGAGTCTGGTTTTCGCCCTTTACATCAATCCAATAACTACCATCTGCCTTAATCGAGACAATAAACGGTTCCTGATCTTTGTTATCCATAGGTGCCGAGTCGGCTTCTGGCAAATCAACCTTAACACCCTGCATTAATAGAGGCGCGGTGATCATAAACACCACCAACAATACTAAAGTCACATCGATGTAGGGAACCACATTGATCTCGGCTACCAGTTTGCGCTTGGTTCTTTTACTCTTCACTTATCAAGCCTCAGTGGGCATGTACTTGACGGTGCAGAATACTGGAGAATTCTTCCGCAAAAGTCTCGTAATTACTATTAGTCATTTCCACTAGTGCCGCATAGCGGTTGTAGGCAATCACTGCAGGAATCGCGGCAAATAGGCCCATAGCCGTGGCAATCAGTGCCTCAGAGATACCCGGCGCGACAGTCGCCAGAGTTGCCTGCTGCACCATGGCTAGGCCGCGGAATGAATTCATAATTCCCCACACCGTACCAAACAGGCCGATATAAGGGCTAACCGATGCCACACTGGCTAAAAATGGCAGACTCATATTAAGCTTTTCGTCTTCTCTAGACAGGGCCACGCGCATGGCGCGATCAGCACCGGCCATTATCGCTTCGGGATCGGCTTTATCGCCCTGAGTAAGACGGTTAAATTCTCTAAAACCTGCTCTAAATACATTCTCTATGCCGTCTGTGCCACCCTGTTGCTTGGCCCTCTGGGTAATATCATTGTAGAGACTATTGAGGTCGACACCCGACCAGAAGGCATCTTCAAACTCACGGAAGCCGCGCTGGGCACTGCGCAGATACAGGCCGCGCTGAATAATCATCACCCAGGACATCACTGAGGCAATAAACAGAACAGCCATAACAAATTTCACCAGCAAACTGGCATGGACAATTAACGACCATATGGATAAGTTTTCTTCAATCACCGGTTAACTCCAGGTTTAGCCGAGCTGGCTTTTTAAGGTTTCAAACATGATTTTTGGCATGCCTTTGGGGCGCTTGCTACAGGCATCGATACAGGCAACTTTTACAATGCCTTCAACTAATAATTGCCGATCGTCGACTGAACTGCCCCGATAAACCTGCTGGGTCATTTCAAAGGTCGCTCTGGTCGCTTTAGTCAGAACTGCAGTGACAAAAATCTCGTCATCGAGGATCGCGGGGCTGTGGTATTTAAGCCCAACTTCGTGAACCACAAACTGCATTCCATCAAACAGGGCCGGTTTGTCAAAGCCTAAACTGCGCATTAATTCAGTGCGCGCTCTTTCCATAAATTTTAAGTAGTTGGCATAGAAGACAATGCCGCCGGCATCTGTATCCTCGACATAAACTCTGATTGGCAGAGAAAACTCAACGCTTTCATTAACCATCAAGTGCATCCAACTGTTGATTCACCGGCTTGGGGCTTTTTAGGCCAAAGTATTCATAGGCCATTCGGGTTGCCATACGTCCTCGCGAGGTGCGCATCAGGTAACCCTGCTGAATCAGATAGGGCTCGAGCACATCTTCAATGGTGCCACGCTCTTCACTTAGTGCTGCAGCCAAGCTATCCACACCTACAGGACCGCCTTCAAACTTTTCCATCAGAGTTAGCAGCAAGCGTCGATCCTGATGATCAAAACCGCGCTGATCAATATTGAGCATATTCAGTGCCGCATCGGCAATCTCTGCACTAATGCTGCCATCACCTTTAACTTCCGCATAGTCGCGCACCCTCCGCAGCAGTCGGTTGGCAATTCGCGGTGTGCCTCTTGAGCGGCAGGCAATTTCTCGCGCGCCAGCGGCATCCACATCAACATTTAATATGCTGCCGGCACGGCGGACAATACTGGTTAAATCTGCTTCAGAGTAGAATTCAAGGCGCTGGACAATACCAAAACGATCGCGCAGCGGAGAGGTTAGCAAACCGGCTCTGGTGGTTGCACCGACCAAGGTAAAAGGCGGCAGATCGAGTTTAATTGAACGTGCCGCTGGGCCTTCACCAATCACGATATCGAGTTGGTAGTCTTCCATCGCGGGGTAGAGAATTTCTTCAACCACTGGACTGAGACGATGAATCTCATCGATAAACAGAACGTCTCCAGGCTCAAGATTGGTTAACAGTGCGGCGAGATCACCAGCCTTTTCAAGAACCGGCCCAGAGGTGGTTTTAAGATCCACCTGCATCTCGTTGGCGATAATATGCGCCAGAGTAGTTTTACCCAGGCCCGGCGGGCCAAATACGAGAGTGTGATCCAGCGGTTCATCGCGCTTGCGTGCCGCCTGAATAAAGATATCCAACTGCTCAACGACCACTGGCTGACCCACATAGTCAGCGAGCGCTACAGGTCTTAAAGCGCGATCAAAACGCTCTTCAGCAACAGAGATATCTGGGGAGATTATGCGATCCGGCTCTATCATCTAACACCATCTTGGTTTTGCTGGGTAGCATACCTTGGTGCTGTGTATTTTTCACTAGCCGGACAAGCCTTTATAGAGATTAAACCGCCCTTAAGCGTTCATGCTTTTTAGCGCCAGACGAATCAACTGGCCGGCATCGGTGACAGTCTCATCGGCGACGCGATTAACAATCTTCGCTGCATCTGCAGGTTTATAACCCAATGCGATCAAGGCGCTCTCGGCCTCTTGGGCAATATCAGACTGGGCACTGTGACTACCCTTGGTTCCAGCACCACCAGTACTGGTATCTATATCGCCAATCTTGTCGCGCATTTCAATCAACAGGCGCTCGGCAGTCTTCTTACCAACACCGGGCAGCTTAACCAATGTGGCTGTATCGTTATTATGCACACAGATAGCGAAGTCATTGGCGGACATGCCTGAGAGAATCGCCAGTGCCATTTTTGGGCCGACGCCATTAACCTTAATCAGGTTACGAAACAGGCTGCGCTCGGAGACTTTGGTAAAACCGTAGAGCTGCTGTATATCTTCACGCACCACAAAGTGAGTATGTAGGGTGACCACTGCACCGACTTCCGGAACATCAAAAAAGGTATTGAGTGATACCAACACCTCATAGCCAACACCCTGCACGTCAACCAGTAAATCCGGTGCCTGCTTTTCTACTACCTTGCCCTGAAGTCGTCCAATCATAATTTTTGCTGTTCTCGTCTATTGACTGTGATTTTATTTGTGTCGCCCGCGGGCGTAACCGCTGGCACCGGCCATAGCGGCCAGAGATCTTGATGTCTGTGCATGACAGAGCGCAACAGCCAAGGCATCGGCGGCATCTTCAGCCGGCGCTTCGGATAACTTTAGCAGCTGTACAATCATCATCTGTACCTGAGATTTATCCGCAGCTCCTGTGCCTACCACCGCCAGCTTAACGCTGCGGGCAGAGTACTCACCAACGCTGAGACCGGCATTGACCCCGGCGACAATGGCGGCGCCACGGGCCTGCCCCAATTTCAGCGCGGAGCTGGCATTATGGGATAAAAATACCTCTTCAATACCCATCTCTGCGGGGTGATATTGCCCGACTAGCTGAGTGATGCCATCAAAAATAATCTTTAATCGCTCGGGGAGGGACTTTTCCGGCAGGCGAATAATACCGCTGGTGACATAGCGCGCTTTACCCGCCTCAACATCGACAATGCCATAGCCGGTGCGCCGCGATCCTGGGTCTATGCCAATTATTCGAGTCATGGAATTGTTTGCTTTCTAATTTGCCTGCGAGTGTTGCAACCCTGCGCCATTGAGTCAACTACAATTACTCGACTCTCTATTCAGTTCGCTATTCAGACCTAAGCGCATCAATCGGCGTCAGCTTGGCTGCGCGCGAGGCGGGCTGGCCGCCGGCAATTAGGCCTATCAGCATAGAGATGCCCAAAGCACCGAGAACGATCTTCGGGCTCAGGGCGACCGGCAATCCGGGCACAAACAGAAAAATAATCATTAATAGAAAGGCCACCAGCAGAATCCCGCAAACCCCACCAATTAAACCCAGCACTAGGGCTTCACCTAAAAACAGCGTGCGCACCTGCCCCACAGTGCCACCCAGCGCGCGCAACAGGCCCACTTCGGTGATTCGTTCATTGACGGTGATCATTAGAATGGTGGTGATACCCACGCCGCCGACCAAAAGCGAGATAGCGCCAAGTCCTGCTCCGGCAAAGGTTAAAATGGATAAAATATTATCCATGGTTGAAAGCACCTGATCCTGGGTGACTATGGTGAAGTCTTCAAACCCATGACGATCGATCAACAGCTTACTTATTTTTGCGGCCATGGCCTCGCCTGAGGATCTTGGATTATAGAAAATATCAATTTCCATCAAACTCTGGCGATTAAATAGCTGCATACCCTTGCCTGCAGGGATATAGACCAGATCATCCAAATCGGTACCGAGGAATTCACCTTTGGGCGCGGTAACACCAATCACCCGAAAACGCGCTCCACCGATATGAACAAAATCCCCAACCGGATTAACCGTACCAAACAGTTCCTCGCGGACCTTACTACCCAAGACCACAAAAGACCGCGCTCGCTGCAAATCATCCGCTGGCAAAAAACTGCCCAGTTCCAACTCGAGCTTCCAAGCCTTATCCGCTGCGCCACCAACCCCGGCGATATCGATATAACGCCCTCGCTGCCCGGCTTTAATTTTGGCATTACCCATCACTACCGGGACAACCTCTTCGACATTTGGCAGTTTGGCAATTGCAGAGGCGTCTTGAAGGGACAGCGGTCTGGTAGTATTTAATAACCCACCGATACCAAAGGTTTCGGTTTTACCCGGATTAACCGCAACAATATGGCTACCAAACTGGGTGAATTCATTCATCACAAACAGTCGCAAGCCCTCACCCAAGGCACTTAGTAGGACCATCGCGGCGATGCCAATCGAAAAGCCCACAATGGTTAAAAGCGTTCGTGTGCGTTGCATCCACAGTGCTTTAAATACCCAGCTGCTGCTGTCGCGAAGTCTCATGCTTGAAGACCCCGCAGAGCCAACACTGGGTCTAGAGCCGCGGCGCGTTTGGCGGGCATAATTGAGAATGTCAGGCCGGTCAAAAAGGCAATACTCACGGCTGCGGGCACCGCCCAGATTGGCGGCATAAGCGGAAAGTCGGGCCACAGATTGGCAAAGACAAATATCACCGCAAAAGCAAACAGAATACCGGCGATGGAACCCATAGAAATAAGCAACAGCGACTCGCCGACAAATAGCTGTTTAATCTGCCGACTGCTGGCACCAATGGCTTTTAATAAGCCTATTTCCCGTCGCCGTTGACTGACGGAAATAAGACTGATGTTCATTATTAAAATACCCGCGACCAATAAACTGATCGACGATATCGCCGCAATGGCCATGGTCAGTACCGCAAGAATATTGTCGAAAGCGGCGAGCATCGAATCCTGGCTGATCACGGTAACATCCTCTTCACCGTCGTGGCGCTGGCGAATAATCGATAACATTTGCTGCTGAATTTTATCGCTGTCGGCACTGGCGGCTATATCCAATATAATTCGAAAAAGCCCAGGTGAATCGAATAGCTGCTCGGCGGTGCGCACCGGGATCACCAGCATATCGCGCAGGTCCAAACCCAGAGATTCGCCGCGCTCCTCGAGCACGCCAACAACCCGCATACGACGATCGCCAACACGCACCCACTGACCCAGCGCACGGCTATTGCCAAACAGTTCGCGTTTGAGCTTTACGCCTAGTACACAGATTGCCAGCGCCTCGCTGCGAGTGCGCTTTGAGAGTATCTTTCCGGCCCCGACATCGAGTTTACGAACGGCAAAAAAAGCATCTGTACTGCCCAGTGTAATCACCTCTCTGGAGCGACTATCACGAGCCACCGTGGTCATGCCAGCAATAATCGGTGCCATCGCCAATACGCCGGGAATGCGCTCTAGCGCGACAGCATCCTCAAGGGTTAAATCTCTGGGTACGGCACCATAGATAGGTGGCCCACTGCCTGTGGTCTCTTTGCGACCGGGCAGAACAATTAATACTCGATTGCCCAGTGCTGAGAATTCTCGATCCACATAGCGCCGCGCGCCCTCGCCAAGACTGGTTAATAAAATCACTGATGCAACGCCGATGCCCACGGCGAGCAATAAAAGGAAGGTGCGCACGCCATGGCGCTGAAATATCTGCGTATTGAAAAAAAACTGATCACGCAGTTTCATTGTCCACCTCGCTATTTGCATTGGGGTTACAGCTATCCCGATCAATCTGCCCGTCGACCATGCGAATATGGCGGGTCGCACGATCACCAATATTCTGATCATGGGTTACCATAATCAAGGTAATACCCTCACGATTTAAATTTTCCAACACCTCAATCACCTCGCCACCGGAGCGCGAATCCAAATTACCGGTGGGCTCATCGGCAAGCAGTAATCGCGGTCGCATGACAATTGCGCGAGCAATCGCCACACGCTGTAATTGGCCACCAGACAGCTGGTTGGGTTTGTGCTTGGCGCGGGATGTCAGACCGACCATCTCCAATACCTCTGCAACAGCTTGGCGGCGCTTCTTGACTGGTTGTTCAGCGAGCATCAGGGGTAATTCAATATTTTCAAAGGCCGTCAGTCGATTAACCAGATGAAATGATTGAAAAATAAAGCCAATATTTTTTCCGCGCAGTCGCGCGCGCTTTTCTTCGGCAAGTACTTCAGTGGCGATATTATCAAACCAATAACGTCCTGAATCCGGCCGATCAAGTAATCCGATCATATTCAGCAGTGTCGATTTCCCCGACCCAGAGGGGCCCATAATCGACAGATATTCGCCAGCTTCAATTGACAGGCTAACATCGCGCAATGCACGCAATGGCGACTCACCAACCTGATAGGTCTTATTAACCGCCTCAAGTTTAATCACGGCTGCACAACCACCTCGGCACCGAGAACAATGCCTTTGGCACCAATATTACTGATAATTAAATCGCCCTTCTCAAGGCCACCGAGTACTTCACTGTAATGCCAGTTGGCGAGACCCAGTTTAATTTCACGCTGCTGTATAAGACTGTCCTGATCCACCACTAAGACAAACTTCTCATCGACAATCAATTCAGTCGGCACCCGCAGGGCATTCTCTTTGGCCTCTAAAACAATCTCCATATCGGCACTATAACCGGCCAGTAACCTTGGCATCTCAGGGTCAGCCAGCAGGTCTGCTTCTACTTCAACCGTGCGCGCCTGCTTTTCAAAATCTAAAACATAGGTAGAAATCCTGCGAATAGTGGCGGGAAAATCACGCTCTCGGAAGGAATCCATGGTCACCCGCACCGGCATACCCACGGCAATATCTGAGGCATCCACCTCATCAATCGGCGCGCTGATATAGTGACAGTCATCGGTCAATAGGTCGATCGCAGGAGGGGTTGGCACCCCCGGTGGTGAAGGCGTAGAAAACTCACCCACCTCGCCGGTCACTTCTGCAACTCGACCGGCAAACGGCGCGTGCAAATAAGTTTGGGCCAAAATAGCTTCGGCGAGTTTAACGCTGGCCAATGATTGCGTTTTACGCGCATCTGCCGCCGCACAGGCCGCTTCGCTAGCCAGTGACTTGGCTACGGCCATATCCGCACGCTCTGCTGAGACCAGCTTTTGCTTCAACAGTCGCGAGAGACGCTTAGCCTCACGGGCATCAGATGAACTTGCGATGCAGACCGCCTGATGGTCCTTGCTAGTGGATTGAACCTGAGCCTTAGCCTGCTCAACCTGCGCTTTTCGGTCATCGTTCCACAGTGACATCAACAGCTGGCCCGCTTCAACTAGATCGCCTTCGCGAACATGCAACTGAGCAATTTGACCACCAATGGGCAGAGATAATTTAGAGCGTAGGCAAGCATCAACTGTGCCAGCTCGGGTATTGGAAACGGTTTTTTCTACAACGCCTGAAGAGACTTCAACCAACTTCACCGCTGGCAAATCTGGTCTGGATAGCAGAAAAATAACGCCGACTAGCAATACAACAGCAACTAAAACGACAAGCGATCTCTTCTTCATGGCAGTTCCTTTAATGCATGGCTAAAAACACATCGCTAAAAACAGATAGCTAGTTCAATGTAGTTAATAGCAATGGAGATTTCTAGTTAGCCGTTGTGGCTAGCGAGCCAGGTCAATGGCTTGATGACTTAGAACAAGTTGGGGAGCAAGCCGAGGGAAAAGTGACAGACAAAAAAAAGACCTTTTGGGGTTAATCCAAAAGGTCTTTTCTGAGTTGAAAAATTTACTCGTCAGCTTTGGGCTTTGCCTTGGGTGCGGCTTTAGCTTTAGGCGCTGCCTTAGCCTTTGGTGCAGCTTTAGCTTTGGGCGCTGCCTTAGCCTTTGGTGCGGCTTTAGCTTTGGGCGCTGCCTTAGCCTTTGGTGCGGCTTTAGCTTTAGGTGCCGCCTTGGCTTTTGGCTTTTCAGCTGAAGTTTCTTCTGCAGCAGGAGCTTCCTCAACTACATCTTCAATAATAGGAGCAGGAGCTTCCTCAACCACATCTTCTACTACTGGCGCCACTTCTTCTGCCGCCGGAGCTTCCTCTACAACAGGAGCAGGAGCTTCCTCTACAACAGGAGCGGGAGCTTGTTCTACCGCCGGAGCTTCCTCTAAAACAGGAGCCGCTGACTGTGCTGTTTTAATCAAGCCTTCAGCCAATAAAACCGTGACTTTCTGATCTGCATTCACCCAGCTCTTGTCAGCATCTTTAACTGCATAACGACCTGAGCCTTTCTGGTAAATAGTGTATTCCTTAGTCTTTTTTATAACTTTCATCGGTAACACCTCTTTTTATGATTACTCGTCTGAGTTTATAGTTTTTCCTAATACCGCCTCTTAACTTGCTTTTAATTATATCTATCTTACTTTCTAGAAAATCCACGGCTGCTGTATCCTAACTGAAAAACAGCCGCCGTGAAAATATGCCTCTATTTAAGCTTCTGGATCTTTGCTGCGCACTCTTATGCTCAGATCACGCAACTGTGCACTGTCGACCGTACCCGGGGCATCGGTTAACAGACAGGCCGCTGACTGGGTTTTAGGGAAGGCGATAACATCGCGAATTGAGTCCGCACCGACCATCAACATAATCAGTCTATCCAGGCCAAATGCCAATCCACCATGTGGTGGTGCACCGTGCTTAAGGGCATCCAACAGGAAGCCAAACTTCTCGCGCTGCTCTTCTTCATTGATACCCAGCACTTCAAATACCGTCTGCTGCATATCCTGATCGTGAATACGGATAGAACCGCCACCCAACTCACAGCCATTCAGTACCATATCGTAGGCGCGGGACAGAGCTTCAGCGGGATTGGCCTGTAGTTCTTCTTTCGAACAGGAGGGTGCAGTAAACGGATGGTGCAATGGTGTCAGACCACCGTTATCGGTGGTTTCAAACATCGGGAAGTCGACAACCCACATCGGCGCCCACTCTTTGGTGTAAAGGTTTAAATCTTCACCGACCTTGCAGCGCAATGCACCCAAAGCCTCGGAGACAATCTGAGACTTGTCAGCACCGAAGAAGACGATATCGCCATTCTTGGCATCCAGACGCTGCATAATATTCATAGTAACTTCATCACCGAGGAATTTAATAATCGGCGACTGCAGCCCTTCTATACCAGTCTCAATGGCATTGACCTTAATCCAGGCTAAACCTTTGGCACCATAGATTGAGACAAACTTGGTGTATTCATCAATCTTCTTGCGCGAGATCTCTGCGCCGCCAGTTACCTTCATTGCGGTCACTCGACACGCAGGGTCGTTGGCCGGGCCAGCGAAGACTTTAAATTCGATATCCTTAAGCAGATCTTTAATCTCAACCAATTCTAGGGGAATACGCAAATCGGGCTTATCGGAACCATATTTATGCATGGCATCGGCATAGGTCATACGCGGGAACTCACCAAATTCAACACCCATATGCTCGGCAAAGATACCGCGGATCATGGTTTCGGTAGTCGACATAATGTCCTCTTCATCTACAAAAGAGGCTTCTATATCAATCTGGGTGAATTCTGGCTGACGGTCAGCACGCAGATCTTCATCGCGGAAACACTTGGCAATCTGGTAGTAGCGATCAAAGCCGGCAACCATCAAAAGCTGCTTAAACAGCTGCGGCGACTGCGGCATAGCAAAGAACTGGCCGGGATGAGTTCGCGACGGGATCAAATAGTCACGGGCACCCTCTGGCGTCGCGCGGGTCATAATCGGCGTTTCAATATCCAGAAAGCCATTGTCGACAAGGTAATTGCGAATTGAAGAGGTAATCTTTGAGCGGAAACGCAGGCTGTTTTGCATCTCGGTGCGACGCAAATCCATATAGCGATACTTGAGGCGAACATCTTCACCCACGGTCACATGATCGTCGAGTTGGAATGGGGGTGTCTCTGCACTATTGAGAATTTCCAGCGCTGTGCCGTAGACTTCAATCTCACCGGTAGCCATATTTGAGTTGACGGTGGCTTCGCTACGGGCGCGAACTTTACCGGTTACCTTAAGTACATATTCAGAGCGAACCCTGTCTGCCTGGGCGAAAAACTCACCGGCATCGGGATCGAAAACCACCTGAACAATACCTTCGCGATCGCGCAGATCAACAAAAATAACACCGCCGTGATCGCGACGACGATCAACCCAGCCACAGAGCGTAACTTCTTCATCAATATTTTTGCTTGTGACTAATCCACAATAGTTAGATCGATACATCTGCTGTCTATCCCTACTCTAATTTATTTAAATTACTATTTAAGATGTGCTGGCTCTAAGACCAAAATCACATCAACTTTCTTTTCCTGTTGCAGCGGCACTGTTGTCGCTGAGATTCTTTTTACTGCCTGTTTTAAAATCTGTCTCGTACCAGCCACTGCCGCTCAGGCGGAATCCTGCGGCTGACAGCAGTTTCTTCAACTCGGGTTTTGCACAAGCTGGGCAGTCTACCAGACTATCATCACTCATCTTTTGCAACGCTTCATGCTCATGATTACAAGCCTGACAGCGATACTCATATATAGGCATATGTTACTTCCTGAATCATTATCCAATAGCTACCCATTGAGCAGCTAGTAAAAAAGCGAAGCATTATACCCTAGCACCTGCGCTTGGAGAATGGCCTCACCGAAGCATAGACCGCCGAAAAGTAAATAAAAGCCTAAAAATGCTGCTATTCGTGGCACAACGGGTAAACAGCAGCTATAAATAATGTCGAGGCCCTGTTATGCAGTTGCCCCCCCGACGCGACAGGGATAGTGTAATTTTTACATTCATAAAGGAAGAGACAATGGCTGTTAAAAAAGGATCTGCAAAATCAAAAGTAAAAGTGAAGGCAAAAGCGCCCGCCAAAAGAAAAAACCCCGCAAAAATAACTGCAGCGCGAAGTGCGACTCCGAAAAAAGCATCAGTGGTCAAAGGCACTAGCAAAAAGGCTCCAGTAAAAAAAAGTTCAACGAAGAAAACCACAGCGAAAAAAGCTTTAGCTAAGAAGCTTGTTACTAAAAAGCCTGTCGCTAAGAAAGCAGCGGCAAAAAAAGCCACTGCACCAGCCCGCAAGGTTACCGCCGTCAGCAATCGCTTTAGCAAAACCGAGATTATCAGCGAACTGGCAACCAACACTGAGTTGACTCGCAAACAGGTTAATTCGGTGCTTGATGAACTGGCAGTTCTTGTTGAGCGCCATGTTAAGAAACGCTCAGTCGGTGAATTTGTGCTTGCCGGCCTGATTAAGATTCACACGGTTAAGCGTCCTGCTAAGAAATCTTACAAAGGCATCAACCCTTTTACCGGCAAACAGACCACATTTAAAGCACGGCCAGCCTCTGTAGCCGTTAAGGTTCATGCGCTTAAGGGTCTTAAGGATATGGCGCAGTAGCTTTCTTTCTGTCGTCTCGAACGTATGTGAGAGATCTGATGGAGGTCCCAGCCTTCGCTGGGATGACGGTGGTTTCTTTCGTCATCTCGGCGAAAGGACGTCACCCCAGCCCATGGGGTTCGAGTGCAGACGCTATTCGCTCAACCCTGTGGGCCAGCATATCTTGCGGGTAGTCAACCGCCTCCACCGCTCCCCACACTGGCTTCGGCCAAGCTGCATCAGTTTTAAACCTAGCCACATGGTGCATATGCAACTGCGGCACCATATTGCCAATTGTCGCCACATTGATTTTATCCGCAGCAAAAATCCCGGCCAATGTTTCTGCCAACAGGCAGGACTCGTGCAAAAGCTGTGACTGATCGGCACTACCCAACTGATATATCTCTTCCATCCCCTGCCGTTGCGGCACTAAAATACACCAGGGGTAATTAGCATCTTTACTCAGCAGTAAAAGACTCAGCGGAAAATGCCCGACCAGCACCGTATCGGCCTCAAGTTGTGGATGTAATTGAAACATTTTGTCCTCATATCTGGTTATGGTTGTACCGCGACAGCTACGCACCGTAAAATAGCCGACTTAACTCATTGACCACCAGTGTAAGAGAAACCATGCGCGCCAGCCAATACTTGATTTCAACAAAAAAAGAATCACCCGCCGACGCTGAAGTTATCAGCCATAAACTCATGCTGCGAGCCGGAATGATTCGCAAGGTCGCCTCGGGACTTTACTCTTGGCTGCCGATAGGCCTGCGTGTATTCCGTAAGGTAGAAGCCATTGTTCGTCAAGAGATGGATAAATCTGGCGCTCTGGAACTTATGATGCCCGTGGTACAGCCCGCCGACCTCTGGGAAGAGTCTGGCCGCTGGGGGCAGTTTGGCCCTGAGCTATTACGTATTAAAGATCGTCACGATCGCGAGTTCTGTCTCGGGCCAACTCACGAAGAGGTGATTACCGATATTATTCGCAATGAAATTCGCAGCTACAAACAGTTGCCAGCCAACTTCTATCAGATCCAGACGAAGTTCCGCGATGAACGCCGACCTCGTTTTGGTGTGATGCGCACCCGTGAATTCTGTATGAAAGATGCCTACTCTTTTCATGTCGACAGTGCATCGCTGCAAGAAACCTATGATGTTATGTATCAGACCTACTCGACAATCTTTGATCGTACCGGCCTGATATACCGCGCCGTACTCGCTGATACTGGTAGCATCGGCGGAAGTGTCTCCCATGAGTTTCATGTTCTGGCAGACTCCGGAGAAGATGCGATTGTCTTCTCCACCGAGAGTGACTATGCCGCCAATATAGAAAAAGCTGAAGCTTCTGTGTCAGCTGCTGTGGTAGTGGAAGGCAGCGCTGAGATGGCCGAACTTGCCACCCCCGGCGTGCGAACTATCAATGACCTCTGCACCTTCGTGAGCAGCAGCCCCGAGCAGTGCCTGAAAACATTAATTGTCAGTGCCATAAATGAAGAAGGTGAAGAGAGACTTTACGGCCTAATGGTACGCGGCGATCACGAACTCAATGAAGTTAAAGCCCAGCATGCACTGGGACTGGCCACTGAAGTAACCTTTGCCACTGAAGAGCAGATCAAAGCTACCCTTAATTGCTCCCCTGGCTCACTGGGCCCAGTTAATTTAAACCTGCCTATGGTCATTGATCACAGCGCCGCGCAACTCAGCGACTTTACCTGTGGTGCCAACCGCGACGGCTACCACCTGACCGGTGTTAACTGGCAGCGCGACTGCGGCAAATATACGGTTGCCGATATCCGCAATGTGGTGGCCGGCGATGCCAGCCCCGATGGCAAAGGTGTGTTGGAAATTAAACGCGGTATCGAAGTGGGCCATATCTTCCAGCTCGGCACCAAGTACAGTGAAGCGATGAAAGCCACGGTACTCGATGAAAACGGCAAAGAGCGTAATATGTCTATGGGCTGCTATGGTATAGGTGTCAGTCGTATTGTCGCCGCCGCTATCGAACAGAATCACGATGACAACGGCATTATCTGGCCAGAGGCTATCGCCCCTTTTCAGGTCGCCATAGTACCGATCAATATGCACAAATCAGAGCTGGTCAAAGAGACCTGCGAAGTGCTTTATGAAAAACTCAGCAGCGCCGGCTATGAAGTGCTATTTATGGATGAAGCGAAAGCGAGACTTGGCGGTATGCTGGCAGATGTTGAGCTTATCGGCATCCCTCATCGCATTGTTATCGGCGATCGCGGCCTTGAAGGCGGCACTGTCGAATATCGCAATCGTCGTGAACCGGAAAACCAACATATAGCTATGGACAAGCTGGATGATTTTATTAGCGAGAATATCTCCAAGTAACTCTCTGATCAGCGCTCTTTTACTGCTAATACTGGTTGCGCCAGTATTAGTAGCTGAGCCAGTTATAGTTGCTGAACCGTCATTGGTTCAAGCCCTAAAAACCGCCGCCTCCGCCGCTCACAGTTTCGACAATGCCTACGACGCAGAAGTCTGGCTGGTAGCCAAAGATCGACCACTGGCAAAGATAGTCAAAGATCCGCAACAGCGTCTTAACCTGCTTAAACTAATTCATGCCGAAGCCTCTCTGGCCCGACTGCAACCGGAAATTGTTCTAGCACTTATTGAAGTGGAGAGTCGCTTTGATAGTTATGCGATTTCTAGTGCCGGCGCCATGGGTATGATGCAGATAATGCCATTCTGGAAAAAAGAGATTGGTCGTCCCAATGATAATCTGATCGATACCCAGACCAACCTGCGTTACGGCTGCACCATTCTTAGATATTATCTCGATAAAGAAAAGGGTCGCCTTGCGGATGCCCTGGCCAGATACAATGGTAGCTATGGTCAATACTGGTATGCCGAGCGAGTACTGGATGCCTGGGCAAAAAACTGGCGGTAGTTTCTCTGTCATCCTGAGAGTTCTCTGTCATCCTGAGAGTTCTCTGTCATCCTGAGAGTTCTCTGTCATCCTGAGAGTTCTCTGTCATCCTGAGAGTTCTCTGTCATCCTGAGAGAGCGAAGCGAACCGAAGGATCTCATGATGCCCGCTGAGATCCTTCGGCTTCGCTCAGGATGACATGTAGAGGCTATCAGGATGACATATAGAGGCTATCAAGATGACATTAGGTCGCAGAGAACATAAAATCATCACCCTAGCTAACAGCACCTCAGGTAAAAATGGCCTTACTCTTAAATTGCGATCTCGGCGAATGCCACGAAGCCCAAAAAACCGGCCTCGACGATTTGGTAATGCCATTTATCGATCAAGCCAATATCGCCTGTGGTTTTCATGCTGGCAACCACAGCCTCATGAAGAGCACACTACTCTCGGCTAAACAGCACAATGTCGCTGTCGGCGCCCACCCCAGCTATCCAGACTCTGCTGGCTTTGGACGCCGCTCGATGAACCTGCCACCCGCAGAAATAATAAAGCTGGTGCAGCATCAGATTCGCTCGCTCAACGAAGTGGCAGAAATCCTTGATATACAGGTCAGCTACGTTAAACCCCACGGCGCCCTGTACAACGACATGATGATCAATGGCCATTTGCGCAGCGCGATTATGCAGGCGATCGTTGATAGCCAAGAGATAAACAACCAACCTCTGGCCTTTATGCTGCAGGCCACAGCAGATGCCGAAATCCATCGTCAGGAAGCGCAGATGTTTGGCCTTGAGCTTATCTTTGAAGCCTTTGCCGACCGCTGCTATAACGACGATGGGAGTTTACTATCGCGGAGTGTAGAAGGCGCCGTCCATAGCCGCGAGAAAATGCTCGCTCAGGTACAGCAGCTAAAAAATCACCGCACGGTAACCACCATCAGCGGTCTCGAATTACCCCTCCAAGCGGATTCACTCTGTGTCCATGGTGACAATCGGGAAGCGGTTAATGCCATTGAAGAAATTCGCCAGCTGATCAATCGATGAGTACAGACAAAACCATTTCTATTGCCGGTGAAAATTCCCTGATTGTCTATTTTGCCGAAAAACCCAGTGCAGCCATCTCCACCGAGATTGCCACGACAGTCAAAAAGCTCAAGACCTATCTGGGTGCAACCCTAATTGATCTAGTACCCTCCTACGCCTCATTACTCGTCATCTTCGATCCGTTTAAAACCGATCATTCGTCGGTGCGCAGAGCGATTCACAGGGCTATTAAAGATTTAAATAAAATCATTACTGCCAAACAAACAAACAGCGGAACGCTGGTAACACTGCCGGTTTACTACAGCAGGGAATCCGGTCCGGACCTACAGAGCGTTGCCGATACAGCAGGACTTTCTATCGCAGAGGTTATCGCCATCCATCAACAAACCGAATACCTTGTCTACGCAATAGGTTTTGCACCGGGCTTTGCCTATCTTGGCGAAGTAGATCCGCGTATCGCCACCCCCAGACTGGCCACCCCCAGACAGCAAGTACCACGAGGTGCTGTGGCTATTGCCGACCGCCAGACCGCCGTCTACCCGGCACAGTCGCCCGGCGGTTGGAATCTGATTGGACTCTGCCCACAGCTGATGTTCGACCCAAAGGCTTCACCCAGTATGCCCATAGCCGCCGGCGATCTGGTGCGCTTCGAAGCCATAGATAAAGCCACTTTCGAAAATCTCGGCGGTGTCATTTGAGCGGCGGTTTAAAAGTAATTAAGCCTGGCATATTCAGCCTGCTGCAAGATAGCGGACGCTATGGCCAGCACAGCATCGGCTTGACCACTGGCGGCCCCCTGGATCGCAGCGCCTTTCGCTGGGCCAATCTGCTCTGCGAAAACCCCATGGATAGCGCCTCTATCGAAGTAACTGTTGGCGGCCTGGTATTGGAGTCCAAAGCCAAAACCACTCTAGCTGTCACTGGTGCCGATATTCCCCTAAGCATCAACAAACAACCGGCCCCGCTCTGGCAGAGCCACAGCATTAATCCCGGCGATGTGATTGAACTGGGGTTTGCCCGCAGTGGCAGCCGCGCCTATCTGGCTGTCGGCGGAGGCTTTCAAGCCGACCCGATTTTTAATAGTGTGGCCACGGTTCCCCGCGAGGGTCTGGGTGGACTGCACGCTGATGGCACAGCACTGAAAAGCGGCGATCTACTGCCCTGCAAACCAACTGAAACCACCAGCTTATGGCAACTGCCAGAAAACCTCAGGGCGGACTACAGACAGAATTCAGCACGCTTAAGAGTTGTACTCGGTTATCAGCAGGAGCACTTTAGCGAAACTCAACAACAGCTGTTTTTTAACTCACAATACAGCGTGACGAAATACAGTGATCGAATGGGTTATCGCCTCGAGGGTGCAGAGATCATTCCCGCCATCGAAGGCATTCTCTCCGAGGGCATCTGCCTCGGCGCTATTCAATTCCCCCCTAATGGGCAGCCAATCGTTTTGCTAAATGACCGCCAGACTATGGGCGGCTACCCCAAGATTGGCTCAGTACTCTCTGTGGATATAGGTAAACTGGCACAGCTTTCAGCCGGTGGCAGGGTGAATTTTGAGGCTATCAGCATAGATCAGGCGCAATCTTTATTGACCGAGAATGAAAAACAATTTGAATCAAAGCGGTTACTAAAACTTTGCTTGTAACAGAGCGTACTGATACCATTTTTGGCACAGTTAAAAACCACACAGCAGTCATCTCTTTTAAAAGAAAATCATGGAAAGTAAAAACATGAATATCGCATTTCTCAATGGCACCTACCTGCCACTGGATGAAGCCAGAATATCGCCCATGGATCGCGGCTTTTTATTTGGTGACGGCGTCTATGAAGTAGTGCCCTCTTACGCGGGAAAAATGGTTGGCTTTGCTCCGCATATTGAGCGCATAAACAATGGCCTCACCGCTATTGGCATCGACCTCGGCTGGTCAGAAAGGGACTGGTCTGATCTCTGCGCACAGTTGATTGAGAAAAACGGCGCTGGCAATCTGGGTATATATATTCAGGTAAGTCGTGGTGCCGACAGCAAGCGCTTTCATGGTTTCCCCGAGAATGTCACTCCCACAGTATTTGCCTTTGCCTTTAATATCGCCCCGCCACCAGTCGCCGATAAAGCACTGGCGAAAAAATACACCGCCTCCACCGCTAGAGATTTGCGTTGGGAGCGCTGTCAGATTAAATCTACCGCACTACTCGGCAATGTCCTACATTTTCAACAGGGTCAGGATCAGGGCAACGATGAAACACTGCTATTTAATGCCGAAAACCAGCTGACCGAAGCTAGCTCCTGCAATGCCTATATAATCAAAGACGGCGTGGTGATAACACCGCCATTAGACAACCAGCTGTTGCCGGGTATTACCCGCCACATACTTCTGGATATACTGCGCCGCGATGGGAGTATTCCTGTCGAAGAGCGTATTGTTACTATGGATGAGGTTCTGAATGCCGATGAAGTGTGGATTACCAGTTCCTCCAAAGAGATTGGTGCAGTCGTGGAAGTAGATGGCGAGCCAGTCGGCAATGGTCAGGTTGGCGATATATGGCTGAAGGCACAAACGCTATACTCTGCCAGTAAATATAATTATTAAAAGACTCTTTTTTTAATAACAAGTTATTACACAGGCTTTAATTCATGTCTAGACCCACACAGGCAACCATCAATCTGCAGGCACTGCGCGATAATTTTTCCCTCGCCCAGTCACTGGCAACAGATTCCCAGACCATGCCCATGGTTAAAGCCAATGCCTATGGTCACGGTATGGTCGAAGTCGCCCAAGCGCTTGCCGATGTAGCCCCGGCCTTTGGTGTCGCCTGTATTGAAGAGGCACTGGAACTGCGCGACGCAGGTATCTGCCAGCCAATCCTACTGCTCGAAGGCACTTTTAGTGCCGACGAGGTTAATACAGCGGCCCTTAAAGGCCTCTGGTTAATGGTCGAAAACCACATCCAGAAAGAGGCTGTTCTGAATGCTGATATAGCCCAGCCAGTCAATGTATGGCTCGGTGTGGATACAGGGATGCACCGCCTTGGCTTTCCACCAGAGGAAGTCGCCGAGGTCTACCAAAGTCTGTCTGACAGCCGCAATGTTAATGACCAGATAGTGATCGCCTCGCACTTTGCCTGCGCAGAAGATTTAGACAATGATTTTACCGCTGTGCAGCTGGCAACTTTTGGCGACACTATTTCAGGCTTTGATTCAGTTAAAACCAGTCTGGCTAACTCCGCCTCGATACTTGGTAGGCCAGATACCCATAGAGATTGGAACCGCCCCGGCTATATGATCTATGGCGCGTCGCCTTTTGAGCATGCCCAGGAGAATGGGGACAAACTGAAACCCGTGATGACCCTTAGCTCAGCAGTGATTTCAGTGCGCAATATAGAAGCAGGCGAAAAAGTCGGCTACTCCGGAAAATGGCGCGCCGAGAGAACTTCAACCATCGCCACCATCGGCATTGGCTATGGAGATGGCTACCCTCGCACAGCACCCAATGGCACGCCTGTACTGGTCAATGGTATTGAATGTCCACTAGTGGGCAGTGTCAGCATGGATATGATTACCGTGGATGTAACCGATCTTGAAACAGTGGCTATTGGTGATTCTGTAGAACTTTGGGGCAATCAACTGCCGGTTAATCGCGTCGCTAAACACTGTGAAACTCTGGGCTATGAACTGCTAACCCGAATGCCTCTTCGAGTCCCAAGAGTCTACCTATAAAACTGCCCTCACCCCAGCGAACGAACGTCACCCCAGCGAAGGCTGGGGTCCACAAAGCAAATAGATGCCAGCCTGCGCTGGCATGACGGAATTAAATGCCGTATGACGAAATTAAATGCCGTATGACAGAATTAGGTGCCGTGTGACAGGGAAATATAAATTACATTGCCTCTTAAATATTAATACTCAACGCCGTCACCGACTTAACATCCTGAATAACAACATAAGTATGGGTCTGACTAATGCCTTCGATAGTCGATAACTGCTCTCCCAAAAATCGCTGATAATGCTGCATATCAGCCACGCGAATCTTGATCAGATAATCAAAACCACCCGCCACCATCTGGCACTCAAGAACCTCATCTAAATTCATCATCTGCTGATTAAACTGACTGATTGCCTCCGTCGTAGTGCTGGTCAACTGCACTTCAATATAGGCACAGAGTGCAGCATTGGCTTTTACCGGATCCAGGAGTGCCACATAGCGGGTAATAAAGCCCTCCCTTTCCAGACGTTTGACCCGCTCCAGACAGGGCGTGGGGGTCAGGTTAACCGCGCGCGCCAAATCCACATTGGCAATCCGGCCATTGTTTTGCAATGTATTTAAAATCCTGCGATCGGTGCGATCCAAATCAGCCACTGTTTTCATATTTTCACCCTCCCCAAAAACTAAAAAACCAAAAACACGCTCCAGAATAATAGTCTATTAATCTAAATATAACGGATTAATAAACTGTTAAATCAATAATTATGGAGACAAATATCAGAATAAATAGCCGAAAATGCCAGATATTACACAGCATCAATTTTTAGGGAAAAACCAATGAATCAGGTACAGCTACGCAACAGAATTCGCCAGCTAACCCATCAGGATGAGCATCAGGCTGTCACTCAGTTGCTGCACAGCAACCCGCTCTCCAGCAAGGCTCGCAAAAAAATCCTCCACGACTCTCGACAACTGGTCACCCAGTGTCGCGCCGACAAAACTAGCAGCGGAACTCTGGATGCCTTCCTGCTCGAATTTGGTTTATCCAATGCCGAAGGTGTGGCGCTAATGTGTTTAGCCGAAGCCCTGCTGCGAGTTCCCGATGCCTTAACTGCAGACCGTCTAATCGCGGAAAAAATTCAGGCCGGAAACTGGAATACCCATCGCGGAAAATCCGCATCCATCTTTGTCAATGCCTCGACCTGGGGGCTGATGCTGACCGGCCAGATGGTCAGCCTCGACAGAGAGATTACACAGGATACCAACAGTTGGATAAAACGCCTTACCGCCACTATGGGTGAGCCAGTCATTCGTGCCGCAGTGATGCAGGCGATGAAAATAATGGGCGGCCAATATGTACTCGGTCGCACTATTGCCGAGGGTCTAAAACGCGGTGCCAAACATAACCACAAAGAGACCAGATTTTCTTTTGATATGCTCGGCGAAGGTGCGCGCAGTGAAGCAGATGCTGCCGAATATCTAAAAGCCTATAGCACCGCGATTGATGAAATTGGTAAAGCGCCCTCTGGGGATTCCGTCTATAGCGCTAACGAGACTGTTTATAGCGCTAACGGCATCTCAGTAAAACTCTCCGCCCTGCACCCGCGCTATTACTTCGCTCAACATCAGGCGGTGATGGAAGAGTTATTGCCACGTATTAAACAACTCTGCTTGCAAGCCAAAAAATACACTATTGGCCTGTCGATTGATGCTGAAGAAGCCTACCGACTGGATATCTCACTGGATATATTTGAAGCACTGGCAAAAGACCCCGACCTCGAAGGCTGGCAGGGATTGGGCTTTGTATTACAAGCCTATCAAAAACGCGCTCCGGATACCGCCAAATGGTTGATCGGCCTAGCCAAAGAAACCAATCGCCGCCTAATGGTGCGATTGGTCAAAGGCGCCTACTGGGATGCCGAGATCAAACATGCTCAGGAACTTGGCCTTGAGAGCTATCCAGTATTTACCCGCAAAGCCAATACCGACCTCTGCTACCAGCACTGCGCCGGTATTCTTCTCGATGCACAAAATGAGATTTACCCGCAGTTTGCCACCCACAATGCCTACACCGCCAGTATGATTTTAGAACTGGCTGGCGAGCGTGAATTTGAATTCCAGCGCCTGCATGGTATGGGCCATATTCTCTATTCACAGCTTAAAAACAGCCATAAAAACAAGCAACTTGCCGTTCGAGTCTATGCCCCTATCGGCAACCATAAAGACCTGCTGCCCTATCTGGTTCGCAGACTATTAGAAAACGGTGCCAACAGCTCTTTTGTCAATCGCTTTCTGGATCATCAAACCCCGGTGGAAGAGTTACTCGAAGATACCAGAGACCAGGTCACCAACGCCTTTCCGTACCAGCATAAAATGATCGCTATACCAGAACAGATGTTTACGCTGGCCGGTGAAGATCGCAAAAATGCACAGGGTATAGATTTAGATTCGCCACTGGAAACTCAGGGGCTGCTGCGCACAGTGGCACAGATATCTGCACTGAATTCTCACCCGATTATTGATGGCGAACCCGTGGAAGGCGAAGCGCAAGAAACCTATAACCCCACAGATCAACAGCAGCTTATTGGCCATTATTCCAAAGCCAACGAAGCAGATATTTTGCGCGCACTTGAATCCGCACATGCAGCGCAACCCGACTGGGATAGTCTGGGTCATAGTGCTCGCGCCGATCTTCTGGATAAAGTCGCCGATCTGATGGAAAGAGACTCGGCAGAACTGATTGGCGTTATTGCTGCAGAGGGAGGAAGAACCTTAGGCGATGGAGTTTCAGAGGTTCGCGAAGCCATCGACTTCTGTAGATACTATTCGTTACAAGCTAGGTCTCTACAAGTCTCTTCGCTACAAGCTTCGTTATTACAAGGAATGGGCGTATTCCTGTGCATCAGCCCCTGGAATTTCCCGTTAGCTATCTTTGTCGGCCAGATCGCCGCCGCACTAGCCACAGGCAACACAGTCATCGCCAAACCCGCTGCACAAACACCAGCTATCGCCGCCTGCGCAATCAGACTATTTCACGAAGCCGGTATTCCCGGTGCCGCGCTGCAACTATTACTCGGCAGCGGCTCCCAGATCGGTAAATTATTAGTCGGCGACAGCCGCATCGCCGGTATCGCCTTTACCGGCTCCACCGATACCGCCCAGAGCATCAACCAACAACTTGCTGCACGCCCCGGAAGCCCGATACCCTTTATCGCCGAAACCGGCGGGCAAAATTGTATGATAGTGGACTCCACCGCCCTACCCGAGCAGGTGGTTGATGATGTAATCACCTCAGCCTTTCAAAGTGCAGGCCAGCGCTGCTCAGCCCTGCGGGTATTATTTATTCAAGAAGATATTGCCGATAACACATTGAAAATGCTATCCGGAGCCATGGATTCCTTAAAGGCAGGCGACCCCAGACAACTATCCAGCGACCTAGGCCCAGTGATCGACAGAGGCGCTCAGGCAGAGCTTCAGGCGCATATACAGCGCATGCATAAAGAAGCCAAATTTATCGCCAAAGTAGAACTCAGTGACAGCTGTGACAACGGCAGCTTTGTTGCACCCCATGTCTTTGAAATCGGCTCCCTCGATCAGCTAACTGAAGAAGTATTTGGCCCGATACTGCATGTAATCCGCTATTCATCGGATCAGCTGGGCTCGGTTATTCAACAGATCAATAACACTGGTTATGGCCTAACCCTTGGCATCCACAGCCGTATTGAAGCCTTTGCTGAAACCGTCTACCGCAACACCATCGCCGGCAATACCTATATCAACCGCAATATGGTTGGTGCCGTGGTTGGTGTAAACCCCTTTGGGGGTCGTGGACTTTCCGGCACCGGGCCTAAAGCCGGCGGGCCCAATTATTTGCTACGTTTTTCAGCAATAATTCAGGCACAAGAACATAAAGACGCCTACCCAATCGGTTTAGAGAAAGCCATACCAGAACAACCAAAGAGCATTGATAACGCCGTTAAAGTAATAACCAAATGGCAAGCAACCTCAATTGATAGCCGCCTGTCTATTATCGCCAAGTGCAACGCTGAATTTCTGCCAGTGATTGAACCGATCGCCCGAGAAAAACTCGCCAACCCCATCCAACTGCCAGGCCCAACCGGTGAAGATAATAAACTCTCTGCTTTTGGCCGCGGTGTAATGGCCTTGGCTATAACGCAAAGCGATTCGGTAGCTGAAGCAGAAAAGCAAATTGCCAGCTCATTGCTCTGTGGTTGCCCGGTGATAGTCGCAGCAGATGAGGCCCACAAAGCTTCATTAGAGACCACAAGAGCAGACTACCTGCAAGCGGGACTGACAGCCGAATTACTACAGATAGAGCCCTTAGAAAGCCTAACAGCGCTAATCCAGAACAATAGTATCGAAGGTTTAATGGCCAATAGCCTACACACAGATAGCTCAGCATTAAGGCAGGTAATGGCACAGAGAAGTGGCAGCATCATTCCACTGATTGAATGGCCGAAAAATAACGAGGCCTATAACTACCACTGGTTGCTGTGGTTTTTAAGTGAACGCACCAGAACAGAAAATCTGGTGGCAAGAGGCGGGAATACACAGCTGTTTAATTTAGCGGAATAAGCTTTTATCTCGCAAAACAGATCTACACCCAGACTTTAAAATTGCCATCCTGAGAAAAGCCAAAGGATCTCACTGAGATTCTTACCCCCCTGAACTCTGCCAAGATGAAACAAGAAACGTAAAGTAATCACATATGATCTTTTTTTCTTTTTTAGCGCTATAAACGATCATTTGTGATGCTTATCAAACAAAAAACTCTAGAAAAACAGGATCATATAAACTATCATAAATGATACTTTTTAAGCAAAATACATTCATTTACTATCATAAACGATATTATGAAAATCAATAAACTAACACCAGACAACCATATACTCAGCGAATTTGGCCAACGCCTTGCAAAAATCCGCAAGCAACAGAGGCTCTCGCAAACAACGCTAGCCGAACAGGCCGGCATTGGAGTAGCCACATTGCGGCGCATTGAGAATGGCACCGACAGTCAGCTCGGCTCGTGGATTAAATTATTAAAAGCACTGGATATGGATGCGGCTCTCGAGGCCATGCTACCAGAGCAGTTTAATTCCCCTATGGCTGAAACACTCCGCGAGCGCCAAGCCAAATATAAGGTAGGTTCGGGAGCAGGCAAAAACAAAAGCACCAATACCTCGACTTCTATTGTCTGGGGAGATGAGCAGGCATGACCACTGCCACGGTAAAGCTTTGGCAAACACCGATTGGTTATATCTCCATGAATAATGGCGAGGGTTTTGCCCGCTTTGAATACGACCCTGAGTTTGTGCATAAAGGCATTGAGCTTGCGCCACTGATGATGCCCGCGCGGGCCAGACATATTTATCAATTTACCGACTTACCTATTCATGCCTTTCATGGCTTACCCGGGCTTCTGGCCGACAGCCTCCCCGATAAATACGGCAATCGCCTGATCGATGTTTGGCTAGCTCAAACCGGTCGCCAAAGCAGCGATTTTAATGCTGTGGATCGACTCTGCTATACAGGCTCAAGAGGTATGGGAGCTTTGGAATTTGAGCCTGCCAGCGATGCCAATAATACTGGTGACCAACAGGTGGTAGTGGAGCAATTGGTTGAACTCGCATCTATGGCATTCGCCGATAAATCTGTATTAGATACAGAGCTAAGCGCGAGCAATGGCAAACAAGCACTGCTGGATATCTTAAGTGTTGGTACATCGGCAGGCGGCGCACGAGCGAAAGCGGTTATTGCCTTTAACCCAGAAACCAAGCAGGTGCGCTCAGGGCAGCTTAATTTGCCAGCGGGGTTTGAGTATTGGCTGATAAAATTTGATGGGGTAAAGTTTAATGGTGACTGGGGCGTAAGCGACCCTATAGGTTACGGACTGCTGGAGTACAGTTATTATCAGATAGCTATGCGCTGCGGCATCAATATGGCTGAATCGCGCTTATTTAGTGAGAACAACCGCCACCACTTTATGACCCGCCGCTTTGATCGCGATGCAGAGGGCGGCAAGATATTTATGCAGACTCTGGCTGCAGTGGCACATTTTGATTATTTTGCCAGCGGGTATTATTCCTATGAGCAGCTGTTTATGGTGATGAAACAACTGCAGATACCAACAGCATCTATTGAGCAGCAGTTTCGTCGTGTGCTGTTTAATCTGGTGAGCTGCAATCAGGATGACCATGTTAAGAATTTTGCTTTTACCATGGATCGTCGAGGACAGTGGGACATTTCCCCTGCTTACGATCTATGCCATGCCGAGGGTAGTGGCTTTACTCGCCATCACCAGTTGAGTATTAACGGTAAAACTCATGGCTTTACTCTGGCCGATCTTAAGCATCTTGCCGCCTATGCTGGCTTGCCTCGTGGGCGTGAAAAGCGGATGCTTGCTGAGGTATTGGAAGCCTTTGCCGGGTGGCATGAACTGGCTAAAGAACTGGATATTCCGGAGCGTTTAATTGCTCATGTGGGTAGTACATTGCGGATGAAATGGGTTTAGTTATTGGGGGATTATTATTCTGAACCTGATCAATGCGGCCACTCTGAACCTGAAAAATATTGTCATCCTGAACCGACTAAAACTTGTCATCCTGAACCGACTAAAACCTGTCGTCCTGACAAGGCACACAGCAAAATTGTCATCCTGAGCGAAGCCGAAGGATCTGAGTTCCTTCGGTTCGCTACGCTCTCTCAGGATGACAGGATGGACGCTCTGCCGGGATGACAAGAAAGCGCGGGTTTGTCATTCTCGCGAAGGAACGTCACGTTGGGGTGATGTTTCTTTGCTGGGATGACTTGGAAGGACCAAGCCGTCATTCCAGCGCAGGCTGGAATCTACTTGCTGTTGGTGGGCCCCAGCCTTCGCTGGGGTGACGTTCCTTCGCTGGGGTGACGGTCCTACGATGGGTGGACTCTGCAGGAATGGCAAGTTGGATTGGAATCTACCTCAGGATAACCGGCTGATGCTTTATAGGCTTTAACATACTCAAGATCAGCAAGCGCAAACTCATTTTCATTTACTTTATGCCCAATCTCTTTCTAGCTTCACTTAGGCTAACAGTTTTGTCATTTTCGATATCAATCAACCCCTGCGCAATCGCTTTTACAAATGCCTGGTTTACTATCTTTTCTTGATTGACCTTAAGATCAGCGAGGGAAAACACCTCTTTTGAAAATTTAGTACGCATAATAAGCACCTCAAGAAACCCTAAAAATCAATTTATAGTACTAGTTAAATGGCCTCGTCAATAAACATTATTTAAAGGCTAACTAACCTCAGCATAACGGCGAAGAATATCCAGAAAATCACCGCCATATTTTTCCAGCTTGCTTTCACCAACGCCGGTAATGGTTAGCAACTCCGTCTCCGAAGTCGGCAAGGTATCCAGCATCTCTTTAAGCGTCGCATCGTGAAAAATCACATAGGGCGGCACATTAAACTCATCGGAAAGCATCTTTCTGCATTCCCGTAGCTCATCCCATAATTCCTGATCTTCGGGCGCTATCTGGGCTTTTCTAGCAGACTTTGAACCGGCCTTTTTAGCAGAGGGAGCCTTGATTTCTTCTATGCGTAAAAACAGCGACTGCTCGCCTTTTAGTACCGGTCTACAGGAGTCTGTCAGTTGCAAAGCACTATAACCTTCGATATCAACCCGCAGCAAACCGCGCACCACTAGCTGCCGAATCAGCGAACGCCATTGAGCCTCATGAATATCCTTACCTATACCAAAGGTACTCAGCTGGTGATGATGGTGCTGCAGTACCTTTTCAGTTTCCTTGCCCTGCAATACATCCATCACATGCATCGCACCAAAACGCTGGCCGGTGCGATAGACAGAGGATAAAAGTTTTTGCGCCGCCTCAGTGGCATCCCAGGTTTGAGGTGGTATCTGGCAGTTATCACAGTTACCGCACTGGTTGGGGGCTTCATCAGCAAAGTAATTTAACAGCACTTTACGCCGGCAGCTGGTGACCTCGCAGAGACCTAACATGGCATCCAGTTTATGACGCTCGGAGCGTTTAAATTGCTCAGAGCCATCCGACCCCTGAGCCATTTGTTGCAGGCGAACCACATCTTGCAGGCCATAGACCATCCAGGCATCAGCTGGCTGACCATCGCGACCAGCACGACCGGTTTCCTGATAATAGGCTTCAATACTTTTCGGCAAATCAAGGTGTGCCACAAAGCGCACATCCGGTTTATCTATACCCATCCCAAAGGCGATAGTAGCGACAATAACAACACCATCTTCACGCAGAAAACGCTGCTGATGTGTCTGCCTGAGCTGCGCAGGCAAGCCGGCATGATAAGGTAAAGCGGTAAACCCCTGCTGAGTTAACCAGGCAGCAGTATCTTCAACCTTTTTGCGCGACAGACAGTAGACAATACCGGCTTCACTTTTACGCTGCTTTAAAAAATCCAGCAGCTGCTTTTTGGCAGTGGTTTTATTGGCAATAGCATAGCGAATATTGGGTCTGTCAAAGCCACTGATATAGGAGTTAGCGCCAGTAAGAGACAGTCGTTCGATAATTTCTTTGCGGGTACGTATATCGGCGGTGGCCGTAAGGGCAATCCGCGGGATATTCGGAAAACGCTCGTGCAGCAAACTTAAAGACAAATAATCGGAGCGGAAGTCATGCCCCCACTGTGAGACACAGTGAGCTTCGTCAATGGCGAACAGAGCTAATTTGCAACGCTCTAAAAGATCTAAGGTGTAGTTTTTTATAAGCCGCTCAGGGGCTATATAGAGTAAGTCCAACTGCCCTGCTAGTAACTGCTGTTCAATAATGTTTTGTTCGCTGTGAGAGAGGCTGGAATTTAGAAACGCTGCCTTGACCCCAAGCTGTTGCATAGCATCAACTTGGTCCTGCATAAGAGCAATCAAAGGTGAAATAATCACCCCGACTCCATCGCGGATCAGAGAGGGTATTTGGTAACAGAGTGACTTACCACCGCCGGTAGGCATCAATACCAGTGCATTATTGCCGGCGCTGACATGCTCAATAATCTCAGCCTGATGACCTCGAAAACTATCATAGCCATAAAGGCTATTTAAAATCTCTAATGCTTTTTGCGACATGTTGTTCCGACTATTAATATTGAACCGAGAAAGATTTTACAGCTGCCATTCAGTACGGCCTGCGAAACTGTCGCCATTATTGGTAAAACGAATAAACGAAGGGGTTACACGGTAGAAATGGCTGCGCCCAAAAGCAGCGCCAATAAGCGTTTCCTGCTGGGTTTGGGGATTATCGATCAGCACTTTAATTTCTGGGAAACGAGAAAAGTAAGCTTCAGCAATTGATGCCCTATCCTCTTCAGAAACCTGCTCTATGCTGCCGTGGATTTGCGCGCCGCGGATGGATTGCCAGTCACCAGTGTAATCAGAATAGATCGAAACTGCTGCGCTGCCATTGGCCGGAATACTTTTTATATGTCGGCTATTGGCTGAGGATAAAAAGTACAGCGCGAAGGGTTCTGTTGATGTATCTGCCACATAGAGCACCGGCGCTGACCATGGGCCACAGGCATCTGAGGTGGCGATAGTCAAAACCGACTCTGCGTTCAAAAACTCATGAAGTTTGGTGAAATCTTTAACCTCATCTGTCACTTTAAATATTGCCCTGCCAGCGCTTCATGCCATCCATTTCAATATCAAACAGATCGAGGATACGGGCCACTGAATGATTAATTATATCGTCGACAGTTTTTGGCTCGCTGTAAAACGCCGGTGATGGCGGACAGATAATGGCGCCGTATTGGCTGGCTTTAAGCATTAATTCGCAGTGACCGGTGTGCATAGGTGATTCGCGGGGAACAATCACTAGTTTACGACGCTCTTTTAACACCACATCGGCAGCGCGTATTAGCAGATTATCGGCATAGGAGTTAACAATACCGGAAAGGGTTTTCATTGAGCAGGGAACCACAATCATGCCCGCGGTTTTAAACGAACCACTGGCAATAGTGGCACCGATATTTTTATTATTGTGGACTTCGTCAGCCAGCGCCTCAACATCTTCTGGCTTCCAATCGGTTTCAATACCGATATTCATGCGTGCGGCTTGGCTCATTACCAGGTGGGTTTCTATATCACTGCGTTCGGCCAGCACCTGAAGCATTCGGATGCCGTAAATAACGCCGCTTGAGCCGGATAGGCCAATAATTAGTCGCATGATGATTCCTTGTTTTAGGCCGTCTATTCTGCCTTTTTTACTGGCAGCTGGGTAGTGAAACTTGTTGAATGATACGTAGTAAGGGTGTGGGTGGTTTTACTCTTTTAACTTGGCTTCAGGGGGTTATTGGATAGATGCGTGATCGCCCACTCCGATAGTCCAAATAGCGCCTGTATCTTCCCTTGAGATCAGTCAGGGCCCGCTTATGGATTTGCAATTTCCAGATAGAGCGAGCGCTTGTTTGAGCGAAGCGAGTTGCGGGAGCGCTGGAAATTGCAAATCCATGGGACCGATCTCAAGGGAAGAGACAGGTGCTATTACGCTCCCAAACCAAGGAGTAACCGGCCGGGAGACCCCGGCCTACGCCGGGGTGACGTTTCTTTTTTGGGGTGACAGTTGGGGGGACGATTCTTTTTTGGGGTAATATTTCATCGCTTGGAGCTACACAAATAGATGCCAGCCTCCGCTGGCATGACGGAGAAGGTGCTGGGGTGACGCTAAAGGTGCTGGCATGACGGAGAAGGTGCTGGCATGACGATAAAGGTGCTGGGGTGACGGAGAAGGTGCTGGGGTGACGTTTACATTAAGTTTCACACCATAGATAAAATAACCTTACCCTTGGCGCGGCGTTCAGAGATTGAGGCAAATGCCGCTTTATAATCAGCCAGAGGATAAACTTCAGTCACCAGCGGCGAAAACTTGCCGTCATCAATCATCGCAATCAGCTCCTGAAAATTCTTCTGAGATTCCCGCGGAAACTTAGTCGCCCAGGTTCCCCACCAAACACCGACAATAGAAGCGCCCTTCAGCAAACAGAGATTAAGCGGAATTTTAGGAATCGGCCCCGACGCAAACCCAACCACCAAAAAGCGACCATCCCAGGCAATAGCGCGAAACGCCTGCTCGGAAAAATCACCGCCAACAGGATCATAGATTACATCCGCACCCTTACCCTTAGTCAGCGCCTTAACCTGCTCTTTAAGGTTTTCAGTGGAATAGTTAATCCGCAGATCCGCACCCGCCTCACAGGCAAAGTCCAGCTTCTCTTCACTGCTGGCCGCAGCAATAACCGTCGCACCCATCGCCTTAGCGATTTGAATAGTAGCAATACCCACACCCCCTGCGGCACCCATCACCAATAGCGTCTCACCGGGCTGGATCTTAGCCTGCTGCTGCAGCGCGTAATAAGAGGTTCCATAGGTAATCGCAAAACCCGCCGCCTGCTCAAAGCTCATGGTTTCACCCATCCCGAACGACATATATTCAGAAGTGACACACTGCTCTGCAAAGCCACCAAAAGGAACCGTCGCTATCACCTTATCGCCAACCGCACGAGTGCTGACACCCTCGCCTACCGCCGTGACTACACCGGCCACTTCGGCACCGGGAACAAACGGCAGTGGTGGCTTAAACTGATACTTGCCTTGAACCGTCAAAAGATCGGGGAAGTTAACGCCAGAGGCTTTAACATCAATCAGAATCTCACCCTTGCCAACTTCCGGCATGGGTCGCTCTTCAAGATCAAGCTGCTCCGGTGGTGCAAATTCATTACAGACGAGTGCTTTCATCATGCTCCCCTACTTAATTAGTTATTCTTATTAGTCGACCTACACTTACATATATTGCTTGAGCTCACGGCGACCGATCACCATCCGGTGAACCGCATCCGGGCCATCGGCAAAACGTAGAACACGCATTCCGCCATACCAGTTTGCCAGCGGCGTATCCTGAGACAGGCCCAAACCACCGTACATTTGCATAGCTTCATCAATAATCTTTAAGGCCATATTCGGCGCGGCAACTTTAATCATTGAGATATAGGGCTGCGCTGCATCAGTGCCAACATTGTCCATCAACCAGGCGGCTTTTAGGCAGAGCAGTCGGGTCATCTCAATATCGATACGTGCCTGAGCAATAATATCCACATTGCCACCCAATTTAGCCAACGGACGACCAAAGGCTTCACGTTCAAGAGAACGCTCACACATCATCTTTAAAGCCGCTTCCGCAAGACCAATTGAACGCATGCAGTGGTGAATACGACCTGGTCCTAAACGCCCTTGAGCTACTTCAAAGCCACGACCTTGGCCGAGAATCATATTTTCTTTAGGGACTCGCACATCGGTAAAACGCATATGCATATGACCGTGAGGGGCATCGTCTATATTGAAGATTTCCATGGGGCGCAGATTTTGAACCCCAGGCGTAGCAAAGGGAACCAACACCTGAGAATGGCGCGAGTGACGCGGTGCATCTGGGTTGGTGTTGCACATCACAATCATAATTTCACAGCGCGGATCCCCGGCGCCAGAGATCCAGATTTTCTCGCCGTTAAGCACCCATTCGTCGCCATCGGCAACACAGGACATAGCAATGTTAGTCGCATCGGATGAGGCGACATCGGGCTCTGTCATGGCATAAGCAGAGCGAATTTCACCGTTGAGCAGAGGCGTTAACCAACGCTCTTTTTGCTCATCAGTACAAAAGCGCGCCAGCACTTCCATATTGCCGGTATCCGGCGCGGAACAGTTAAAGACTTCGGGGGCCAGATGAGAACGTCCAGTCTCTTCGGCGATATAGGCATACTCAACGGTATTCAACCCGTGGCCACCGTCCCAGTGAGTAAGGAAGAAATTCCACAGATTTTGCGCTTTGGCTTTGGCCTTTAGACCTTCGAGTATTTCAGTCTGGCGTTCGGTGTAGGTCCAGCGATCACCGTTGCTGATTTCGGCGTGATATTCCCCTTCCAAGGGCAGAATCTCTGTATCAATAAACTGTTTAACTTCTGCCAGTATGGGTTTGACCTTGTCACTAATACCTAAATCCATCTGCTTATGCCTTTTAATTATTCTAATTTTATTTTTTCTGAAAACTCTAATACTGCTTATCTAGTAACCACTGAGAAGTGCAAAGCGATCACCATGGTAGCTGTAATCGCCAAACAGCATAGCAGCCGGCCGCGCGCGTTTGATATAGAAACCAATATCATACTCATCGGTCATCCCTATACCGCCGTGCATCTGTATAGCTTCATTAGTCGCCAACTCAGACACTTCACAAAGTTTGGCTTTGGCAATACTGACCAGCAGTGGGCTATTGTCCTCACCCTTTTCCAAAGCTTGCAATGCTTTCAGGACAACCGACTTACACAGTTCAATCTCACTCCACCAGTGCGCGGCGCGATGCTGCAATGCCTGAAATGACCCGATAAGCACACCAAACTGCTTACGCTCTTTTAAGTACTGCAACGTAACATCAAAAGTTTGTTGCGCTATTCCCAGCATCTCCGCAGCAAGAAAAGCATTACCCACATCAAGAGTTGCCGACAGGGCCTGAAAGCCATTGCCCTCTTCGCCTAGAAGCGCGGATTGAGGCACTTCAATATTATTAAAATTAATCTTGGCATAGTTGCGGCAATCGACCATCTCGGTGCGCTCGACCTCAACACCGGCAACTGTGCGATCGACTAGAAACAGACTGATGCCGTTCATATCGTCAGCATCACCACTGGTACGTGCGGCAACAATTAACTTGTCGGCGGTGCTGCCATCGGCAACAAAACGCTTGCTGCCATTTAAAATATAGCCCTGCCCTTTAGCCGATGCGGTCATGCTGATCTGTGTCGGTGCGTGGTGAATTTTCTCATCCACAGCCAGTGCCGTAGTCAATTCACCCCCAGCGATAGCGGCCAACAGTTCAGTTTTTTGATCTTCGCTGCCGGCCTGATTAATCGCGGTTACACCGAGAATTGCCGTGGAAAAAAGCGGTGAGGCAGTTAATGTGCGCCCTGTTTGCTCGACTATCTGACCCATACCCACATGGCCAAACTCCAGACCACCGTAGGCTTCTGGAACCAGAATTGCCGCCCAACCCATCTCGGCCATCTGCCGCCATAGATTGTCGGAATAACCTTTATCACTGCCGGCATCGCGCTGCTTGCGCAACTCGGCGAGCGGTGCAAACTCAGCCAGGAAACCCTGAGCTGATTCTTTTAGCATTTGCTGTTCTTCGTTGATAACCATTGCCATGATGTTGCCCCCCTAGCCCAAGCCGAGAATATTTTTAGCGATAATATTGAGCTGAACCTCAGAGGTTCCACCTTCAATTGAATTGCCCTTGGTGCGCAGCCATGTGCGCGGTGTCCAGCCACCATTGGAGTTGGCGCCATCCCAAATCATCGCGTCACTGCCGTCGATTTTCATCATCAATTCAAAGCGGCGTTTATTTAATTCTGTACCGTAATACTTGAGCATTGCGGAAGTTGCGCCGACACCATGACCGGACTTAACTTCGTCGGTGACGCGCTCTGCGGTCAGGGCAAAGGCCGCGCCATCAATTTCCCATTTGAGGACATCCGCACGTAAAAGTGGGTTATTCATACGACCCTGCTCAACACCCACTGTCTTGGCGGCAATCTGTCCGAGAGTCTCAGAACCCGCATCGGTCAGACCAAAGCCTCCGATCATTTCGCGCTCATGAGTGAGCAGATATTTGGCAATCGTCCAGCCCTTATTGAGGTCACCAACGACTTGGTTTTTCTCAACCCGAACATCATCAAGGAAAGTTTCACAGAACGGAGAATTACCCGAGATAAGCTTAATCGGCTTGGGCGTTACGCCCGGTGTCGCCATATCAAACAGCACCAGACTGATACCCATCTGTTTTTTCGCTTCAAAGTCAGTGCGTAATAGACAGAACATCCAGTCGCACTTATCCGCATAGGAGGTCCACACCTTCTGTCCATTGGCAATAAAGTGATCGCCCCGGTCTTCGCCTTTAGCCTGAAGGCCGGCAAGATCAGAGCCAGCCCCTGGTTCGGAATAGCCCTGACACCAACGAATTTCACCGCGAATGATTGGCGGTAAATGTTGCTGTTTTAATTCTTCAGAGCCAAACTTTAACAGCGCCGGACCAATCATCCAGATACCAAAACTATCTAGCGGAGAGCGAGCATTAATGCGTGCCATCTCCTCTTTAAGAATCTTGATTTCAGCCTTATTTAAACCGCCACCGCCGTACTCGGCAGGCCAGTCCGGTGCAGTCCAGCCTCGAGCAGCCATGCGCTCCATCCACTGCTTTTGCTCTTCACTTTTAAAAGTCCAGTTGCGCCCACCCCAGCAGGAATCGTCTGAATGGATAATCGGAAAGCGCATACTGGGAGGACAATTCTCCTCCAGCCAGTCGCGGGTCTCACACCTGAAAGTTTGTAAATCAGCCACAGTCTTCTCCTGCTCTTTCGTTGCTTTGAATCAGCGGTAAATGCTATAAAATTTGACGGTACATTAGGCTTTTGTAGCTTACAAGTAATTGGATGACAGACAGCCTCTAAATAGAGCTTTTTAGCGTGCTTTTATGACTCCAGGGTTTTACTATCTTTACCAGTGGCTGTTTGATGACATACTCCTTGTCATGCTGAGATACCACTATTGTCATCCTGAGCGAAGCCGAAGGATCTCAACGTTCTAGCAAGAGATCCTTCGGCTTCGCTCAGGATGACAATTTTGCTGTATGCCTTTGCAGGGATGACATTTTTGCTATGTGCCTACACTCCTTGTCATTCTGAACGTATGTGAAGAATCTCTTGAGGCCTGCTGAGATCCTTCGGCTTCGCTCAGGATGACAGTTTTGCTGTATGCCTTTGCAGGGATGACATTTTTGCTATGTGCCCTTGCAGGGATGACAATGTTGCTGTGTGCCTTGCAGGGATGACAATTTTGCTATTCAAATAACAGAGACAAGTACATGACTGAAGCATTAACGCAATTACTGAACACTCTCGATCTCGAGAAAATTGACACCAACATCTATCGCGGACAAACGCCAGAAACCCGCAATAAAAGAGTATTTGGTGGCCAGGTATTTGCTCAGGCAATGCGCGCTGCGCAGGGCACAGTGTCAGATGATCGCATGATCCATTCACAGCACGCCTATTTTTTGCGCCCCGGCGACCCCTCAGTGCCGATTCTCTTCGAGGTCGACGGTATCCGCGATGGCAAATCATTTACCACTCGTCGAGTGGTTGCCTCGCAGCGTGGTAAGGCAATCTTTAATACTGAATTATCGTTTCAAGTTAGGGAGTCGGGACTATCCCATCAGGCGCAGATGCCAGACTGTGTAGGCCCAGAAGAGCTGGAAGATGATGGTATTCGCTGGGCTAAACTAAGAGAGTCCATGGATGCCGAATCACAGAATCGTTCAAGTGCTAACCGCCGATCGCTAAGACCCATTGAGATACGCTCGGTAAATCCACTTGATCTGGTTAATCCAACCGCTAGGGACCCCGAGCAGCTGATATGGCTAAAAGCCAATGGGACAGTTGAAGATATCAATGACCAACCTAACCGACCCTTACATCACGCCATCCTCGCCTATGCCTCGGACTTCAATCTGATGGGCACAGCACTGTTACCCCACTCTACAAGCCTGATGAACCCCAAACTACAGCCGGCCTCGCTGGATCACTGCATCTGGTTCCACGATGAGTTTAGAGCCGATGAATGGTTGCTATATGCCATGGATAGCCCGCGCTCAAGTCATGCCCGCGGACTAAGTCGAGGATCATTCTTCACCCGTGATGGGCGCTTAGTGGCCAGCACCATTCAGGAAGGGTTAATGCGCTTGCACAAAGACTAAATGCACATCTTTAGGTTAATTAAAACGCCACCCAATTTAGCCTTGAACTTTACCGATTTGTGGTGTCTTATTAGCCCATGACATCCTATTCAAAAAGCAGATTTATTTTACTCAACGTACTGGTCATTGTATTCACAATGAATGCAGTGCTGGCGCACAGTGCCTGCTTTATGGACATGGCACCTGCCGAGCAAAACGCTAGCGTTGAAATGAATATGCAGAGCAGCAATATGCCGTGCCATACGCAAGATAGCAGTCAAGCTGATGGCAATGGGCAAAGTACAGAGAGTGCAAAGAAAGAGTGCTGCTCTGCTTGCTCGGTTATCGTTATCACCGTTGATGCAGTAAAACCAATTACAGCGACACACACAGATAAGATCCATGCGACTCTAATCTCATTTGTAACTCGCACATTAGAAATCCCCTTCCGACCCCCCATCAATCACCTTTCATAGTTTTTCACACCCACCGCGGTGTTACATCCAATTAATAAATGAAAGGTGAAACCATGCTTAACAAAACAATAGCGATAGCGCTGCTCTATGCGCTGCTTTCCACTCCAGCTCTGGCACAAAACTATGTGGTCAGCGTGAATGGCATTGTCTGTGAATTTTGCGCCTATGGCGTCGGCAAAAAAATTCGTAAGCTGCCCTTTATCGACCCCTCGCAATACGACGAAGGCGTTAAAGTCGACATTGAAAATCAGCGTGTATTTGTTGCGGTACGCGACGATGCCCCATTCGATCAATCAGCCCTTTTCGAGGCGATTGAATCCGGCGGTTATGACCCCATCGATATTCTCCAAATATCTAACCAAGAAGGGCCAACGGAGATTGCCGAATGAAACGGATTATCGGTGTTTTATTTTTCGCTCTCGTTGGCAATGCCTATGCCCACCAGCCGGTTATGGATATGGCCCCGCGCTGGAATAATGGCTACGGCGTGCAGACTCGGGTGGAACATGCAAATTCTGAAACCACCACATGGCTTGAGGGGGTTTACACCTTCAAGCCCTCCCTGCGTATGACCTTAAAAGTGCCGCATAGCAATGGCCAAACCGGCGATGCTATTTTAGCCATGCCCATAAAACGCTATAAAAATGCCGGCGCATTTACCTCGAACTGGGGTCTTACACCCTCAGTGCGAATGCCGACGGGTGGCGGCAGTAAATGGGATGCGGGCCTAAGCCTGAGTTATAGCGCTGAATCCAGAAAGGTATATACCCTCTACGACCTTTACACCCTCGGCGACACCACCGGCATCGATATCAACGCAGGCCTAGTGCATTCCGACGGCAAGGGCTCATCTTGGTTTACCCTGTGGGATATTACCGCTAAAGATTCAGACTCCGGCCAGCATCTGCTCACCGGCCCAGTGCTGGTCTATTTCAAGCGTAATATTATTGTCCGGGCTGAGTATAAATTTGAGGCCTATGATGACGACACTCAATGGGATGGTAACTATCTGAGCATTGGTATTGGGATGGTGTTTTAAATGAATAAACAAGCGCCAAATATAAGCAAACCGCGTTCATGGAGCTGGCTACTCCTTTTTACCACCTCAGGCACCCTACTCTGCTGCGCTATTCCAATAATCCTAGTTACCCTAGGGCTGGGCGCCAGTGTTGCAACATTGGCATCGGCGGCACCCTGGATAATCACCATCAGTCAGTACAAAGGTTGGATGTTTTTAGCCTCAGCAATACTTATAGGACTTTCGTTCTGGGCCATTCATCGTCCCGGACGAATATGCCCTACAGACCCAGTATTAGCGGCTGCCTGCAAAAGAGCAGACATTTGGAATCGTCGCTTTATTTTGCTTTCAGGCGGGATGTGGTTAATTGGATTTATTGCCGCGTTTGGGCTGCCAGTTTTACTGCGCTTGTAGACCTAGATAAGACTGGCGATCGGTATCACTGGATTAACAGAGGGCACGCTGAGTGCCCTTTTTTCAACCTGCAATTTCATAAAGTCAGCGGCGAACTATTGCTGGGTAGGCCTCAACGAATAACTCAGAGAATAATCATACGATGCCCATTCAACAACACGCGCATCTCACTGTGCATCCGCACCGCCCTCGCCAGAGCCGTAGCCTCAGTGTCATGCCCCATATGCACCAGCTCCTCCACCGAGTCACCATGGTCAATCGGCCGCACTTCCTGAGTAATAATAGGCCCCTCATCCAGATCACTGGTCACATAATGGGCCGTAGCACCAATCACCTTAACGCCGCGATCATAGGCCTGATGATAAGGTTTAGCGCCTTTAAAGCCAGGCAGGAACGAATGATGAATATTGATCGCCCGCCCCTTTAGCTGGTCACAGAGATCATTGGATAAAACTTGCATATAGCGCGCCAGCGGCGTGTGGCATCCAGTTTCTGCTTAACCAGCAGCGGCCCGACCGTGTTGGCGAGGCTGTCTGACATGGCGATGGTGAGGCTGGGCAGTTGGCGATGATCGCGCTCGCGAATCATATCGAAGGTGTCGCTCACCTGCCCCAGAATAGAACGGCTTTGATCGTACAGAATCGTGCCGATGCCAGTAAGCGCGATCGGCCGAACGGCGCGATCGAAAAGGGTGCTACCTATGGCAGTTTCAAGATTGGCAATAAGTTGGGATACGCTACTCTGCGTCATCCCGAGTCGGGATGCTGCAGCTGTCATCCCCCCCCGATTCAGCCACTTGAACAAATGCTCGCAGCGCTTTTAAGTCAAAACCTGCAGAGAGTTCAATTACCATAAGTTTTAGCACAGCCCACTGAAATCACAAGAAACCAGCCTCGGAGAAACCCCGTTTTCGGGGGTTGCGATAAGGCTACACAACTGAGTAACTTAGGGGGGTTTGATGGGGCAGCGTAGAGGTATTAGAAAATCCGTTGGGAGGGATTGGTTATGGCGATTGCCTGTAGGTTAGTTGGCGTATTCAACTGTCTGTCAGACGGCCTAACAGGTAAGGTTCGGTATGCCATTTAGCCATATCTGCAGCAACTGGCACGGCGACAAAACTGGGCTGGATGTTGCAAAAAATTCTAGCTTACAGCCAGCGGCGGACGGTTGATTGATAGGCCTCAAATTCACTGCCAAACAATTTAATCAAGGCTCGTTCTTCGGGGGTAATCTGGTAGCGCTGGATGTAGGCCATAAAGCCTATTACAGCGACCAAGCCAAAGGCTGCGGCAAGATAGGTCGTCCAGGCTAGCAATATAATGGTCAATCCAACGTACATTGGATTGCGTGTGTATTTAAATATACCGGAGGTGACCAACGATGAAGCTGTTTCGGGCTTTAAGGGGTTGACCGTGGTGGCTGCAGCGCGAAACGAAATGCCGCCAGCGATGGCGAAACTAATGCCGAGCACTAACAATACAATGGCGGTTACTAGCGTTTGCTGGTCGCTTAGTATTGTTGCCGCTGGTGTTGCTGCTGAGATTGCCCAGATAAGCAGGGCGAAGAGTAAGCCTACGATGGGTGGGGGAATTTTGGTTTCTAGTGTTTTCATGGGGTTAATACTAGCATTTCATCGGTTATTACAGAAGATTGGGGGTATAGATCAAAGCCAGTCAAAGAGGAGTGTCATCATGAACGGAGTGAAGGATCTGGAGATACTTCACTGCACTTAATATGGCAGAGAGGGGTTTGATGCTGATATGCAGGTTCTATCAACTTTCTCTTTGTAATTCAAGTTTGAGCCTAATTTACTTCTGATTTACTATAATATTTACACCATTGAGTAAATTTACTCAATGGTGTAAATATTTCATTTATCCGAGACCATGCCACGGCCCAAAATAGTCGATTAAACAATGCCCGAAAAACATTGTTATCGTCGCCGGTCCACGTCAAATTGCATCAATTCGTGCCTGGCTCATGGTGGCGGGTAAAAATTAAGGCTGTAACGCATTCTGTATGGATGCCCATTTAAATAAGCTACTCAGGCAGGAAGCCTAATCAAAATTATTTCTGCACGGAGTAGGCATAGAAAAGAGAGGCTAGTTTATGAGCAAGCTAAAAAAGACGCCTAATTTTAACAGTGTCGCAGAGGAGCGGGCCTTTTGGGAAACCAATGATTCAAGCGAGTTTCTTGATTGGACTAAGGCCAAACCTGCTAGTTTTGCCAATTTAAAGCCGTCGACTAAAACTATCTCGCTGCGACTGCCTGAGGGTTTACTCGACAGTATAAAAATTGAGGCCAATAAGCGTGATATGCCGTACCAGTCTTTGATCAAGGCCTGGCTTGCAGATGATGTGGAAGAAAGCAGACATTACAAATGAGCAATAGGCTTTTGAGTAAACAAGTAATCCTTTAGCTCTTTATCCATCCGCGGGTCCCTGCGGCGAATCCATTCCAGAACCATGGCCGCATGTTCCTTCTCTTCATCGCGGTTGTGCTCAAGAATCGCTTTTAATTCAGCATCCACACAGGCATCAACTCGCTGGTTATACCAGTCAACCGCCTCCAGCTCTTCCATCAGGGATGTGATAGCGCGGTGCATATCGCGGGTGGCGTCGTGAGTTCGTTAATGGGCTCGTGGTAACCTTCATTTGACATCCTTATCTCCTTTTATTGATAAAAAATAACCGCATCCGCAGCTGGAATTTACTACTAATAAGTCTGGTACAGAAATGACTGAAAGGCCAATCTATCAGGCCTGTCATCCTGAACGTAGTGAAGGATCTCCGAGGATTAGGGGCAGAGCCGAATTCATTTAGGAGAAAATCGAGTCTGACCCTAAATTTTTGTGACCCTAAATTTTTCGACTCTAAGCGCCGGAAATAATGAGCCTAATTCTTCTAAAGATCATGGACGTAAAGAAAGAGGGATAACTGAATTTCATGCTTTGCTAAAAGTACTTCATAGGACGCGCTGAACGGAACGAAGTCGCTAGAGATATTTCGCTTCGCTCAATATGACAAAGGGACTCAATATGACAAGGGGGCTCAATATGACTGGAGGGAGGGGCGTAAGATGACGGGAGGGATTGTGGAGAATAGCTATGCCCGCTTAGCTTCCTGTATAACCAACAAATCCTGAACCGCCAACTGGGCAATAGGCGTAAGCCCAATATCAGCACCAGCAGCCTGTTCAGTAATCAAATTTTTCATCGGCGGTGACCAAAACTTTTCCAGATGCTGGGCCACCTGATCAGCCACCATTTTATCAGCGCCATTGGCACTCATATTTAGTGCTATCTGATTAACCATTTTTACCAAGCGGTCGAGTTTTGATTGTGACATGTTGTTTCTCTCAGTTAATTCTTTGGCCATGGGCATAGATCACATGCCGGCCTGTTCTGCTAAAACCCACCAATGTTAATCCCGCTGTTTCGGCCAGTTCTATGGCTAGAGATGTGGGAGCCGATACTGCGGCTAATAAAGGGATATTGGCGCTGGCGGTTTTGGAGACCATTTCGTAGCTGGCTCTGCTGGTGACCAATACAAATCCCTCGATGGGCTCTTGCTTGCTGATGGCACCTAATACTTTATCCAGTGCGTTGTGGCGGCCTACATCTTCTCGCAGCAGCAGTATTTCGCCTTGGGTATTACACCAGGCGGCGCCATGCACTGCGCCGGTCTGTTGTTGTAATTGTTGCTCGCCACCAAGGGCGGCTATGGCTCGCTGCAGGGCTTTATGGCTAATGCTTAGCTCTGCGCTGATGCTGTTGGGTGTGGTGATTGCCTGCTCTAGGGATTCGGCGCCACAGAGGCCACAGCCGGTTCGCCCTACTAAATTGCGGCGACGCTCTTTGAGTTTGGCAAAGGGTTCGGCGGTGATGGTGAGTGCCAGTTCTATGCCTTTGTCGGTTTTAATTTCTTCGCAATCCAGCAGTTGGTTGGGCGAGGTTAATATGCCTTCGCTGAGGCTAAACCCTAGGGCAAATTCTTCGAGATCTGTGGGGGTTGCCATCATTACCACATGGGAGATGCCGTTGTAGACCATGGCTACGGCGGTTTCTGTGGCGACGAAGTCGGTGCCTGCGGTGATCTCTCCGGCGTTCCAGACGCTGCGTGATATTTTATTTGAGCTGCCGTTACTCAACTTAGTGCGCTGCCTTTTGCGACGAGCCTTCTTGCAGCAGACCTTTTTTTAACAAGCCTTGCTGCTGCTTATCAAAGGATTTTTGTCGTGCCTGCCAGTTTGATGGCTGGGTGACTTTGCTGATCTGTACGGCGGTGACTTTGTACTCTGGGCAGTTGGTGGCCCAGTCGCTGTTGTCGGTTGTAATGACATTGGCGCCGGATACTGGGTGGTGAAAGGTGGTGTATACAACGCCGGGTTTTACTTTGTCGGTAACGTCGGCACGTAATACGGTGTCCCCTACTCGGCTGTTAATACCTACCCAGTCGCCATGATTTATGCCGCGTTCTTCCGCGTCATGGGGATGGATTTCTAGTACGTCTTCGCCGTGCCATTCGCTGTTTTGGGTGCGCCTGGTTTGAGCGCCTACATTGTATTGGGACAGTATGCGGCCGGTGGTGAGTAGCAACGGAAACTTGCGGTTGGCGCGCTCTGTTGTGGCCACGTATTCGGTCATGGCGAAGAAGCCTTTGCCGCGCACAAATTCGTCTACGTGCATTATGGGCGTACCCTCTGGGGTGTTGTCATTGCACGGCCATTGAATGCTACCCAACTCGTCTAAGCGGTCGTATGAGACGCCATTAAAAGTTGGGGTTAGGCGGGCTATCTCGTCCATTATTTCAGACGGATGGCTGTACTCCATTTTGCAGCCCAGAGCGTTAGCGAGAGCCATAGTCCCTTCCCAATCGGCTTTGCCGCTTAATGGTGGCATGGCTTTACGCACTCTGGATATTCTTCGTTCGGCGTTGGTGAAGGTGCCGTCTTTTTCTAAGAAGGAGGCGCCGGGTAAAAACACATGGGCAAATTTGGCGGTTTCGTTGAGGAAGATATCTTGCACCACTAGGCATTCGATGGAGCGCAATGCGGCTTCCACGTGCTGGGTGTTGGGGTCAGACTGGGCAATATCTTCGCCTTGGCAATAGAGGCCTTTGAAGTCTCCGTCTAGGGCCGCGTCAAACATATTTGGGATGCGCAAACCGGGTTCGGAATCTAGGGTTACGCCCCACTCTCCTTCAAATAAGTCGCGGGTGGCTTTGTCGGAGATATGACGGTAGCCGGGTAGCTCATGGGGGAATGAACCCATGTCGCAAGAGCCCTGCACATTGTTTTGTCCACGCAGTGGGTTTACGCCTACGCCGTCGCGACCAATATTGCCGGTGAGCATGGCGAGGTTGGCTATGCCCATTACGGCAGTGGAACCTTGGCTGTGTTCGGTGACACCCAAGCCATAGAAAATCGCGCCGTTTTCGCCAGTAGCATAAAGGCGAGCAGCGGCCCGCAAATCAGCCGCGTCGACACCAGTGATACTTTCGGTGTTTTCTGGGGAATGACGTCCGTCGCCGATAAAGGCTAGCCACTTTTCAAATTCTGGGACGTCGCAGCGCTCGTTAATATAGTCACGGGCTTCTAGACCTTCGTTAACAACTACATGGGCCAGTGCATTAAGAATGGTGACGTTAGTGCCAGGACGCACGGGCAAATGGTAGTCGGCGGTAATGTGTGGCGAGCTAACTAACTCAATTCTGCGTGGGTCGATAACAATGAGTTTTGCGCCTTCACGCAGTCGGCGTTTTAGACGTGAGCCAAACACCGGATGGGCTTCGGTTGGGTTGGCACCCATGACTATAACTACGTCGGCGTCGGCTACTGATGCAAAGGTTTGGGTACCGGCAGATTCACCCAAGGTGGTTTTTAAACCAAAGCCTGTTGGTGAATGGCAGACTCGAGCGCAGGTGTCGATATTGTTATTGCCAAAGCCAGCGCGAACCATTTTTTG